>CAWHKI010000187.1:0-74162 GCA_963829765.1 uncultured Isosphaeraceae bacterium
ACTGTACTCGACCGTCCTGGCGTGCGGCGGCTTTGCGTCGGCTGGAAGCGAATGAGCGTCGATCCAGTCAAATCCGGCGAGAGCCGCCGCGTTTAACCGCGCGAGTACCTCGCGGGGTTCGAGCAGTTCGAAGAGTTCGAGATCGACCACTTCGCAACGACCCTCGATCCCCAGCCCCAACGCGAGAGCGAAGGTCATCTTGGGCCTGGGGTTGAAGCCCTGGGTGAAGGCGATGGGGATTCCGGCAGGGCGCAGCATCCTCTCCAGACAGCGCATGATATCACGATGGCTGATCAGGCGGAGATCACCACACTTGGCGAATCGGAGTCGCACTTTGGTGACTGCTGTCATATCCCGCGGACGCGCACGCCGCTAAACCTCACTCGCGGCGCCATAACGACCAAGGTCGCTCCGAGAGCCGCGTTCAAAAACAAAAGCCCACTCGGGGCCGCCGATCCCTGGCCGTCACCAATCGTCAAATCAACCATGTTCGATCTCGGATCAGGACGGTTCGGGGCGGTTCGCCCCAAGTAGTGTCGTAGAGTCGTCGTTTTGCCGTCGGACCATCAAGGGGCGCGGAGCCGACCGATACTTATCGGGCAATTCTCGGTCCCTCGAATTCATGAAGCCGGCTCCGTGCGTGGCTGCATCTCGGTCGGTTTCCCATCTTCTTCTTCGTTGAAGCGAGCCGAGACAAGATCGGCCAGCGCCGCGACGGCCGCGGCCGAGTCGGGCCCGCGGGCCTCCAAATCAAGAGAGCGCCGCACTCGGCGGCCAGGGACGTCAGATCAAGAATGCTCTTGCCGTTGAATTCGTTGCCGTTGTAATGCACGCGTATTCGGCCTGGAACTGGAGCGCCAGTTCGACAAACTTGTTTGCGGGACGCATGTGCAAGCCAAGGCTGTTGAGAACCTCGACTCGGCGACAGGCGACAGTCGTTTCGTGGCTCATCGGCGGCTCGATCGGCCTGGGCCGGGGACAAGCGACCACCGGGCACTACCGGACTAGAACAGCCGCTCGGCAGTCTTCACTTTCTTTGTCTTGGTGCGTCGCGGAAAAGTCTTCGTTCACGGAGAGCCCCCATCGGCGATCGCTGTCAGTACGCCAATCACGTTTTCTCGCGTTCGGGCTTGGCGCAAGATACTCACGAATCGTTC
Organism: uncultured Isosphaeraceae bacterium; assembly: GCA_963829765.1. GTDB lineage: Bacteria > Planctomycetota > Planctomycetia > Isosphaerales > Isosphaeraceae > CAWFRS01. Next base: position 1,158 of record CAWHKI010000187.1, read on the forward strand.
GTCTTTTAAGTGTCGCGAAATATTCTCCAGGGCTCTCAAGTGATCGCCAGGCTGATTCTGAGGCGAAATCAGCAAGAAGAAGATGTTTACAGGCTCGCCGTCCAAGGCCGCGAAATCGACGCCACGGCGCGACAAGGCGACTGTGCCGATCAAGCGATGGAGCGTCGGGTGACGGGTATGAGGGACCGCCACGCCCTGTCCTATGCCCGTCGAACCGAGTTCCTCACGCCCGAGAATGGCTCGAATGACGCTTTCCAAATCGTCGTTGGCGAGTTCGCCGGCTCGGTGCAGGCTCCCGACCATCTCACGAATCGCGTCTTCTTTTCCGACGGCCTGCAAGTCGACAATGACCGACTCAGATACCACGAAATCCAGCAACTTCATCCGCCCCTCCTACGGGCCGTCCATCGAACGCTTCGCCGCCCAGCCTCCAGTCTACGTCACAGTGGCAATCCGTCAACGCCACTGCGAAACGAAACGAAAAACCCGCGAGGCGGTACGTCTGATCGCGGCTAGTGCGCGGTAATTGATTCATGTTCGGTGCCGGCTCAGTCCTCGTCGGGATCGCCTTTCGTCGTTTCAAGAGCGGACGGCGGTGATTCAAACGATCGCGGAAACGGACCGGCATGAGTGACATCGCCTTTGTGATTTTGGACCTTTTCCTTGTACCGGCGGAGCTGCTGCTCAATCTTATGGACACAATGATCCATCGCCGCTTGTGGAGTCGCCCCCATTTCTTTCGCAACGAAGTCATGTTTGTGCTCTGCCGACACCAGGATCTCTATCTCCCAGCCGTGCTTCCCGTGATCTACCGCGACCTCGATCGCCATCAGTCGGCCAAAATATTTAAGTCAGCTTCTCGGCCTTATCGTGCAGGTAACGCTGTTCTTCGGCCCCAACCCGCCGTGACGGCTCGAAATTTCGATTTGCACCCACTTGCTCCTTAGCAGGTCGTTGATCATTACCGTCGTCTCACCGACGCTAACGACTATTGAACGTAACGCTTTTGCACCTCGCGGTCAAGGACGCCGACCCGATGACAACCGGCCGAATCATGATCGATGCGGGCATATATTTACGGCAATGGTTCATAGGGCGGTCCAATACGTCAGCACCATTCGGGATCGGTTGTGGACTCAACGTCATGATCCGTTTGGAAACTGGTTGGTTTCGACATCCGTTGCGGCCTTGCCGATCCTGGTCCTACTGGGATCGCTAGCCTCTGGCCGGCTTAGTGCCTGGAAGGCGGCCCTGGCCGGGCTTGCTGTCGCGTGCGCTGTGGCGTGGATTTTCTTTGGCATGCCGGCCCGGATGATCGTGGCCAGTATGGCGGTCGGTGTGGCCTTCGCGCTGTTGCGGATCATCTGGCTGATTGTGGCCGCGGTCTTCCTTTACGATATCACCGTCGCGACGGGGCAGTTCGAGATCATGAAGGCTTCAGTGGCCAGTCTATCGGCCGATCGTCGTTTGCAAGCGGTCTTGGTCGCGTTTTGCTTTGGTGCTTTCATTGAGGGGGCCGCGGGATTCGGCGCACCCGGTCGCGATTTCCGCGGCCTTTCTGGTGGGCCTGGGGTTTCAGCCCTTCGAGGCGGCCTTGCTTTGCTTGATCGCCAATACGGCACCCGTGGCCTGGGGGGGGATCGGAACGCCGATCTTGACGCTGAGTAAAGTCACGGGATTGGATGTCCATGCCCTGAGCGCGACCGCCGGCAGGATCTTGCCGATTCTGTCGCTCCTCATCCCTTTCTGGCTGGTTCGCACGATGAGCGGTTGGCGGGAAACGGCGGCCGTCTGGTTTCCACTCTCGGTCATCGGCGGAACGTTTGCCTCGGTCCAATTCCTGTGGTCGAACTACGTCGGTTTCGAGCTGGTCGACATCATCGCGTCGGTGGCTAGCATGGCGGCGGGTGTCATCGTCATCCGCCTTTGGCGTCCGCGCCGTACCTGGCGTTTCGAACGTGACGTCCCGTCCGACGAGATGATTTCGCACAGCGGCTTCTTGACTGCATCAAAAAACTCAGACGATTTGACTGTCGCCCGAATCGCGCGTGCGTGGATGCCATTCGCGCTATTGACCGTGACCGTGCTAATTTGGGGAATCCCGGCAATCAAGCCCTGGGGTACGCCCGCAGTGAAAGACTGGCTCGACCAGAAGCTCTCCTGGAAACCAGAGCTGCCCTGGCTTCACCTCAAAATCGCCAAGGGCCCGGCAGTGACCGGCCATGAGATCCCGGAACCCCAGGACCTCGAAAAAGCGCAAGTTGACATCGTCCCCCTGTCATCAACGGGAACCGCTGTTTTTCTGGCCGCGGTGGCGAGTGGCTACTTGCTCGGGTTGCCAACGAGGCAGATGGCTCGCCATATGGCGGGGACGATCGTCAGGATGATCCCCGCCATCGCCGCGATTCTTTTCATGTTGGCGCTGGGCTTCGTAACCAAGTATTCGGGAATGGACGCTGTCCTTGGCCTGGCGTTTACCCGGACCGGACCCTTGTTTTATCCCATTTTCGGCACGTTGCTCGGCTGGCTGGGTGTCGCCCTAACCGGCTCTGATACATCGAGCAATGTCCTCTTCGGTAACCTTCAGAAGATTACCGCACAGAAGCTCGGGCTCGACCCCATCCTCATGGCCTCGGCCAATTCCACCGGCGGCGTGATGGGTAAGATGATCGACGCTCAATCGATCGTGGTTGCCGCGGCGGCGACTGGAGAAGGAGGGCGAGAAGGAGAATTGCTCCGCGCCGTATTCTGGCACAGCATCGGGCTGGCTCTCGTGGTAGGAGCGATTGTCTGGATTTATGCCCACATGCTTCGCAACTTCGTGGTCAGTGCGACGCCGGGATAGAACGTGACGCGCACGGGGCGAAGTCCCTCCCTCTCAATCATCCAATGCTTCAATGCGTGGTGAACCGAGCCGATCTAGCCCCCATGAGGCGTTTTTTATACAATGCGACAGGCTTCCCAAAGATTAATGTCTGGGGAGGGCGACAACGTCGGTTTCCATATTTGACCAATACACCACGAATCACATCGGACATCTCGATCTTGCATCTCGTATATTCCTCATAAGCGGGCATCTCGTACATTGTGGGTAGATGGGGAGGGACTTATGCGCCTTTGTCTCGTGGAAGATCTCGCCGTCTGTGCTCTCGAGCCGCTCACATTGACTCGTCCGGTTCATGAATTGCTCTTGGGCGCCACCACGCTGGCGAGCAAGACCGCGCGTGCTTTAGGAGTGGGTCCTGGTCCGCAGCGCAGGAGTTGCCTGATTCGTTCGGGTCTGATCGAGGTGCAGCGTCAGCGCGACCCGCACATGGTGGTCAACGACCGCGACTGGTTGGCGCGGGGGCCGGTGCTGGTGGCCAACGGGCGATGGGTGCCCCCTTCGGGCTTTGCTACGCCAGACAAATTTGGGCCGTGGGTGGGTGTCTGCGAGGGCCAGGCGGCTTGTGCGTGGGTCGGGCCAGATGACGCGGTCGGGCTTGAGCCCCTTGGCGTCGATTCGTGGTTCGAGCAGATGGCTGCCAAGCACGGCGGTCTGGACGTCGCCGGCGAATGGATCGAGCGCCCGTGGGACCTGGTCACCAAGAACGGGGCTCACTTGGAGCGAGACTTCGCGGCGGCGGGACCATGTTGGCGTCAGTAACCGCCACCTGAGCAAGCTCGAACTGGTGGGCCCTGTTGACCGGCTCCGGATTCATGAAACCGCTCGGATTGATCCGTACACCGTCTTCGATACGACCAACGGGCCGATCATTCTGGGCCCCAATGTCTGGGTTCAGCCGTTCACACGGGTCGAGGGCCCGTGTTCGATCGGCGCCGACTCGCAACTTTTTCGAGCCAACATCCGAGGTACCGTCTCGATCGGGCCCAACTGCCGGATAGGCGGCGAGGTCGAGGCCGCGATCGTGCACGGGCATTCCAACAAGTACCACGAAGGGTTCCTGGGTCATGCCTATATCGGCGAATGGGTCAACCTGGGAGCGATCACGTCAAACAGCGACCTCCGTAATGACTACGGAGAGGTTTTCGTGCCCTTACAAGGGGACCCGGTTCCGACAGGGCAGGCGAAGGTGGGCTGTTTCATCGGCGACCACACCCGGACCGGCATGGGGAGCATGCTCAACACGGGCACGGCCATTGGCGTGATGTGCAATGTCTTGCCAGCGGGAATCCTATTGCCCAAGCACGTTCCCTCGTTCACGTCGGTCTCCTATGGCCGGGTCGCCCCGGGCTTCCCGATCGAGAAGCTCTTCGAGACGGCCAGGACCGTGACGAGCCGGCGCGGCAAGAGCGTTTGGTAGGCCGAGGAACAATTGTACTTGACGATTTACGAGCAAACCCGCCTCGAGCGTGAACGGGCGTTTCAGCGAGCGACTCTCCGCCGCGGCGACCACTGGCCGGTTGCCCAGCCCGCGCCCGTTTAATTCATCTTTTCGGAGTCACTGGCTCGACACGCGCAATCGTGTTCGTCTGGCCAGCCATTGATTCGACGGGCACCGAATCGTAAGCTAGAACTCTCGTGTTCGAGACTTAACGCCATAGAGCTCCAAGGCTTACGCGACGGATGTCCAGCATGTCCGCACCCCTCCTGATCGGGCGCGAGGAGCAACTCGCGTCAGGGCGCGGGGGCATACACTGGCTCTGGCCCGCTGGCACTCGAGGTCTTCTGGCGGCGATGGTAATCGCGGCCGCGCTGGGCTTGGCTGTCGCGAGCGAATCCGTGCCGGAACCAGGCGCGGAAATCGTGAAGGCGCCCCATCTCTTGCTCGATCTAAACACGGTGCCGGCGCGTGTTCTGGAGACCTTGCCCCACGTCGGACAAACGCTGGTGCGCCAGGTCGTCGCGGCCCGGGAACAAAGGCCGATTTTATCGCTGGACGACGCGGGCAGCCGGGTCCGAGGTTTAGGGCCGGTCACCCTGGCCCAGATCGCGCCCTATCTGCGGTTTGATCCCTCGGTACAGCAACGATTTGACGATGCCGACACCGCAGTTGAAGATCGGCGATCGGCGAAGCCGCGGGCGACCAAACGGAAGTCCACGCGGTTGCGAAAAAAGAACTTCGTACCCGGCCCCCCGCGGCTTGTTTCGCGTTCGGGGGAGCCCGGGGCTTTATGAGTTGCGCTCGATCCGTTCTCGCCAGTACGCAATGTCGGTTTCGATCTCCGAGACGAGATAGGACGCGATCAGTTGCGGCCGGCGCTTGCGTCGCGGGCCGCGCTGTGATGCCCGCTCGCCCGCTCATGACTTCGTGCTTCCGGTTCGCCGGTATACCTTATCGCAATCCTTATCGGTGGTCCAAACCGAGCCACTTCACAGGTAGCCAATGGCAACCGCCAGGTAATGTTCTTAGATCTGTTCGGAGACATCACTCGCGGGAATCAGTGTCTGCGCCAGGCTTACGTTGTACTTGGGCAGAAAAAGGTTTCACGTGCCGGTCGTCGTTCCACAGGCGGATCACGGGTTCATGCTGGGAATGTTCGTAACCAACGATGCTGAGAGAGGCGGTACCGAGATAGACCAACCGCCCGTCCGACGGAGGCAGCCCCAGCCAGCGAGCGGACAAGACCCGGAAAAAGTGCCCATGACCAAAGAGCAAAACGCGGCCGTTTAAGCCCCGCAGACGGGCGATCACGCGGTCAGCCCTGGCCCCGACCTCAGCGACCGACTCGCCGTTGGGGCAGCCGTCTCGAAACAGCGACCAGTCGGGGTTCTCTTTCAGGATCTCCGCGGTCGTCTTCCCATCGTAATCTCCGTAGTCCCACTCCATCAGGTCGGGATCGGCAAGGGCGACGTCCCCAAACCCAGCCAGCTCGGCGGTCCGCCTCGCGCGGTCGAGGGTACTGGTGAAAACCTTGGCGAAAACCGTGCCATACAGTCGCTGACCCAGCGCGTGGGCGTTTCTCTCGCCCCGCTCCGTGAGCGGGATGTCGGATCGGCCGGTGTGCTGTCGCGAAATCGTCCAGGCCGTCTCGCCGTGCCGGGCCAGGTAAAATTCCGGCAGTTCGTCAGACATCGCGGGGGCCTCCAATCGAACGTTGCGATCAATCCATGGTTCCACTTGTTGGGGCCACGCCCACCAAGCGGGCCACTTCGCGGGCGATCATCAATTCTTCGTCGGTGCGGATGACGAGCACTCGGGCACGCGAACCGTCGGCCGTGATCACCGTTTCGGCCGCCTGGTTTCGCATCAAGCAAAGTTCGATTCCCAGGGTACTCGAGTCCCTCGCAGATGCGTCTCCTGGCCTCGGGCGAGTTTTCGCCGATTCCGCCGGAAAAGACGAGGATGTCGAGCCCCCCAGTGCCGCGGTCAGGGCACCGATGGCTTTCTTCGCGTGGTAAAAGAACACAGAGACGGCCTCGGCCGCGCGGAGATCGCGGTCCTGGCGCACCAGCAGATCGCGAAGATCGGGGCTGGTCTCCGAGACGCCGAGCAGGCCCGAGTCGTGGTTTGCAAGTGAGTGAAACTGCTCTGGCGTTATCCCCGAAGTCTGGGCGAGAAACCACGGGAGGCCGGGGTCAATGTCGCCGGTGCGCATCGCCATGACCACGCCCGAGGCTGGCGTCAGGCCCATCGTGGTGTCGACACACTTGCCTTGGTAAACCGCGGCTAGGCTCGCCCCTGAGCCCAGATGCGCCAGCACCACCCGGCCGGCAGCCGCATCCGAGCCGACAAGCCGCTCGAGATCTTCCATGAGATAGGCATAAGACAGGCCGTGAAAACCATAACGGCGAACGCCGATGGCCTCATACCGGCGCGGAATCGGCACGATTTGAGCGACCCGGGGCATGTCGTGATGAAACCCGGTGTCAAAGCAAGCGACCTGAGGCGTTCCTGGCAGCAGTCGCTGAAATCGCTCGACCAAGGCGATTTCCGCCGGGAGATGGTCGACATCGAGCGAGCAAATGCGGCGCAGTTCCTCAATCAGCTCGGCCGTGATCGCAGTCGGTCGATGATAACGCGGCCCGCCGTGCACAACCCGGTGTCCGACGCCGCCAATCGACTTGCAACCAACATGTCTCTCGAGCCAATCGATGACCGATTCCGCCGCCGCGCCGAGATCGGCCGCGCTGACGGCCCACGTCTCGTTGACTGTCCCATTCGGGCTGCAAACCGTCGCCTGGGCATCGGCTAACCCGACCCGCTCAATCCGGCCGGTGACCATGCGCTCTGGTGACTCGGCGAAGGTCGGTTTCCTTCCGAAAAGCGCGAACTTGAGGCTCGACGACCCGCCGTTGACCGTGAGGATACACGACCGTTCGGGCCGATTGTTCGCATTCGCGTCATCTGCACTGCGGCCGCCTAATCGAGCAGACAAGCTACTCTCCAAATGAGGTCTCACTGTGTCTCGGTGCTGGTCAGTATAGTTATTCAGGTCGGAGCCCACAACCAAACAAGACTCTATTGCGGCTCTGCCATCCGTTTCAACTGATCCCGCTTCCACAGAAGGCCCAGGACTCTCTTGAAGTTCGGGTGATTTCCGGCGACTATGTAGCTTATGTCTGGCTCCAGTGGAAACTGGATGAAACTTACACCCTCCGGAGACTACATCGTGGCAACAGCAACCGCTACACCCAGCAAGACCAGTTTCGTAGAGAAGTTCCTCAACAACAATCCCCAAAGCAACGTCAAAGCCGTGAACGAGGCGTGGACGGCTGCCGGGATGAAGGGGACAATCGGCTCCACCCTCATCCAAAAGATGAGGTCGGAGATGGGACTCGTCGGAAATCTGAGTACGACGTCGAAGCCCAAAACAGCCGCCAGGGCCGCAACAGCCAACAAAACGTCCAAGACCGCCAGCACTCCCAACAAAACGAGTTTCGTCAAGGAGTTTCTCCAAAAGAATCCCCAAGGCAATACGAGGACCGCAAACGAAGCTTGGACGTCTGCCGGGATGAAAGGGACAATCAGTCACACCGTCATCAGTGAGGTAAGGAAGCAAATCGGACTGATCGGCAGCCAGCCTGGGAAGCCCACAACGGCCGCCAAGGCAAAGTCAGCCACCAAAACGTCCAAGCCGCCGGTTAATCCGGGCAAGACGATGTTCGTCAAAGAGTTCCTGATCGACCAGCCTCAGGGCAATCTGGCCGCCGTGAATGAAGCGTGGCAGGCTGCCGGATTCAGCGGGACAATCGGCGCCACCCTTGTCAACCAGTTGAGATCATCCTTGGGACTGGCGGGAAACCTTCGTGGGGTCACTCAGACCGCGGTCATGGGGAGACCCGGTAAAGAAACCGCCGCTACGGTCAACGTGCAACCACGAAGCAACGGGTCTATGGTCCTCAACGACCTGGAAGCCGAAATCGATCGGCTGATGTTCAAGGTCATGGGTGTCGGTGATCTCACCGAGATCGAGGATACGCTAAGGGGCGCAGAAGGTTGCTCTACGCAGCGTTGAACCGAGGTTGATTGAATGGATTGAGCAATCTCATTCTATGCACGCCGGGGCCCTCCACCCGGCGTATTTCGTTGGTCTACGCCACAGTCCGCATTCTGGGATAACCTTCTCACGTTCCACCTGGTCTCACCATGGATTGCTCGAACCCCTTCAGCCCTGGATCGAGCTGAACGCCAAAACTGTTAAGCGCCATCGCCACCAGGTTGTACTGGCCGACCGTAAAGACAAGGTCCATCATTTGCAGCCTGTTATAAGTTCTCGCCAGAGCATCCCAGGTCGCGTCGCTGAGACAAGCGTCCTCGCACAACTCGTCGGCGGCTCGAACGAGTCGTTGGTCATGCTCACTGAGTTCGGCGGTAGGAGCGTCGCCGCGGATCCGCCGGACGTCATCGTCCGAGAGACCGGCGCCGATGCCAATCACCACATGCTGAGACCATTCATATTCAGATTGGCATAGCCAACCGACGCGCAGAATCAGGATCTCGCGATCGCGAGGCGGAAGCGAATTGCGCCGTAAGATGTGCGAACCAAACGTCAGCCAGTCGCGCGCCAGGTCGGGATGGTTGGCCATCGTCGTAAAAATGTTCAGCAAATGGCCGGACTGTTCGAAATGGAGTCAGCAGCTTCGTTTGAGCGTCGGTCCAGAATTCTTTCTTGACCGGATCGATGCGAGGTTTAGCAGGCCGAGACCGGTTCGGGCGGGATACCGGGACGGGCGCAGTGTGCTCTGAGGAAGCACTCAATGATGTGTCTCCCGTATTAAGTGGCGGAACCCTATCATCCAATCCGCGCTCCTTGTCCTCCATCCACCGGCAGCACGGCTCCGGTGATGAACCGCGCGTCATCCGAGGCCAGAAACAATGCCGCTTGGGCAACGTCCCAGGCAGTTCCCATCCCGCCGCGCAGCGGTACCATTGCGTGGCGTTGGCGAATCAGGTCCGCTTTGTGGACCCCCAACTGGCGCGACACGCCTTCGATCGCCATCGGTGTTTCGATCAGACCGGGCATGACGGCGTTGACGCGGATTCCGTAAGATGCATTGCCAATGGCAAGAATTTGAGTGAGCGCGTTGAGGCCTGCCTTCGAGACTTTATAGGCCGTGAGCATGGTCGATGCGGCAATGGCAGCTAATGACGAGATGTTTACTATCGCACCGCTCTCCTGCCGCCGCATCACTGGCAGCACGTGCTTGCACGTCAGGAAGGCACTCTTCAAATTCACGCTCATGATCCGATCCCACGCCGCTTCATCCAACTGCGTCAGTTCACGATCACCTGTACCGATGCCGACGTTGTTGTGCAGTATGTCAATGCGCCCGTAACGGTCGCAGCACACTTCGGCCAGAGCGCGGCAGGCATCCTCGCTCGTGACATCCGCCTCGCACACGCTGGCCTCTCCTCCTTCACGCTCGATCATTGCCAGCGTCTCGGCAACGGAGACGCCATCGCGGTCAACCAGCAGCACCTTTGCTCCCTCGCGTGCAAACAGGATCGCTGTTGCTCGGCCGTTGCCAATCGAGTCACCGGGTGTTTGCCCAGCGCCAACCACGATCGCCACTTTGCCCTGGAGCCGCATAAAATCTCTTTCGACAACGTCAACGGACATTTCCCATACGGGCGTTCGAATACCGCCGGGGGATCTGCCACCAGCCTTGAGCACTTAGCAAAGGAACCGTGCACACGCGATCCTAGCTTGGCGGGAACGAGCGGTCCTTGCAATGCGTGTTCTGCTCGTGCCAGGATAGAAGAAAGGAATCGTAGCGTAATCATTACCCCGTCCTTATTGTGTCCAACATCAAGGGCGCGGTTCAGTCGGGGAGTTTTGTGGGGATACCTGACGGTAGGGCTTTTTGGCCTGGTAGAGTACCAGCCGGGAGCGATAGCCGTCTTTCTGTCGTTCATCCGTCAGAAGTTCAACCGCCTTCTTTTGCGACGAGACCGCCGTGTCGAAATCGCCGGCCTCGGCTTGTGCCGCGGCGAGGGTATCAAGAATGCTCGGATCTTTCCACTTGGTCAACTCGCAGGCGCGGGTTGCGAATTGGACCGCCTTCTTGCCGTCGCGGAACTTTGCTTCGGGACAGGCGGCCTTGACCATCGCGCTGGCGTTGTACGCACCCGCGAAGCTGGGACCAAGCCGTATCGCCTCAGCGTAATGAGCCTCAGCCTCCTCGTACTTCCCTTCGCGGGAGAGGACGACACCCAGGTTGATCTGTGCTTTGACGTCGCTGGGATCGAGCCGTACTGCCTCAACGTACTGAGCCTCTGCCTCCTGGTACCTTCCCATGGCTTTGAGAGCGACGCCCAAGTTGTTGTGCGCATCGGCGTAGCCGAGATTGAGCCGCAGCGCTTCAGTGTAATGAGCCACCGCCGCCTCGTGCTTCCCTTGGATGTAGAGGACATTGCCCAAATTGTTCTGTGCTTGGTAGTTGGCGGGATTGAGCCGCAGCGCTTCCGCGTAGTGAGCGGCCGCCGCCTGGTAGTTCCCCTTGTTTTGGAGGAGGACGCCTAAATTGTAGAGTGGCAAATCCTTAAACTCTTTCCAATGGGCAAATGCATGGGCCCAGACGGTTTCGGAGTTGAGCCAGGTCCGGCACTGGATTCGCGTCATGGCGGTCAGAACGACGAGTGCTCCGAGACCAATCGCGATGATCCCGATGGCGGTGCTCCGGCGCCATCGCGAGGACATCGGCCAAAGCCGGCAAAAGCAGACGGCAGCCACCGGGACCAAGCCCAGCATGGCCATGTAGCTATAGCGATCCGCGGCGATCTCCTGCCTGTTGTTCCGAATGAGGCCCGAGTTGGGCGCCAGGATTAACAGGTAACTCAGCCAGGCCACCAACAGCCCAGGCCAGCGCGGCGCAGCAGAAACAAGCCGGTGGAGATCGCCACCGTGGCCAGGATGCTCAAACTGAACCGGGAGCGCGAGCCAATTCAGCTCTCTGGGTAACTTGTACAAGGGGGTAAGGTCCAGCGGTAACACTGTCTTCTGGATGTAAAACCAGGTGCCATAACACGCCTGCGCAATGCCCACCGAGGCATCGTAATGCTCAGTCAGGAACGGTGATTGCACCCTGACGGCGACCGCAAGGCCCATGAAGAAAAGGCTCGTCATCACAAACGGGACCTTCTCCAACAGGGCTCTCCGTCCCGTCGCGCCGAACCATCGCCCGGTCTCGTCCGGAAATCGGCGGAGCGGGTAGACATCCAGGATCAGCAATACCGCAGGCAGGTTCACTGGCACCGGATGAAACAACAGGGCTGCCACGAACAGGAGAAAGGAGCCCGCCAGCCACCCCCACCGCGGGCTTGAATCCGTCCAAAATGCACACAGATAGGCGAGAACCGACAGCATGGAGCAGAGTGCGCAGGGCAGATACATTTGGGCGGAGACCCAGGCCACGGCCTCAACGCGCAGCGGGTGCACCGCGAACAGGGCGGTCGCCAGCCCAGCGCTTAACGAGAGCGTCCACCGGTCCGTGAGCCAAGAATCGGTCTGGCATCGGACGAGCAAAGCCAGCGTCAGGACATACAGGACCACGGCGTTGGCAACATGCAGGAGCAGACTGGTTAGGTGGTAACCTCGTGGGTCGAGTTGGCAGAAGACATATTGTATCTCGAAGAGTAACCACGCGAGCGGCTGGTAAACGCCGAGCAAGGTCGCACTCCACGCCCACTTCACTTGGGCCGCTCCGAGACCACGGACGTAGGGATTGTCGAGAACGCTTTGATTGTCGTCCAACGGACTGAAGCCATTGTCGAGGGCGGGAAGGAAGGCGTAAATGACGATCAAGGCCAAGGGAATCGCAACCAGCCAAGTGCGCCGGTCCCAGGCCGGCAGGCGCTGCCGGCTCGGCCTGGCAATCGGGCTCGGAACCGGAGCCGCGGCCGGCGCCATGAGCCTCTCTTGCCAAAGCTCCTCCATCAGGAAGTCTCCATGATTACGGGGTCGCCCCAGTGAAGGAGTGTTCTGCGGATACCTGACGGTAAGGTTTTTTGGCCTGGTAGAGCGCGAGCCGGCAGCGATAGTCGGCTTGCTGCTGTTCATCCGTGAGAAGTTCGAACGCCCTCTTTTGCGACCTTACCGCCGCATCGAAGTCGCCAGCCTCGGCCTGCGCCGCGGCGAGCGTATCAAGAATGGTTGCATTTTTCCACTCGGTCAACTCACAGGCGCGGGTTGCGAATTGGACCGCCTTCTTGCCGTCGCGGAACTTCGCTTCCGGACAGGCTGCCTTGATCATCGCGCTGGCGTTGTATGCGCCCGCGAAGCCGGGATCAAGCCGTATGGCCTCGGCGTACTGAGCCTCCGCCTCCTTGTACTTCCCTTGGCGGGAGAGAACAGCTCCCAAGTTGATTTGTGCTTTGACGTCGCTGGGATCGAGCCTTATGGCCTCAGCGTACTGAGCCTCCGCCTCCTGGTACTTTCCCATGGCTTTGAGGGCGACGCCCAAGTTGTTGTGTGCATCGGCGTAGCCGGGATTGAGCCGGAGCGCCTCAGTGTAATGAGCCACCGCCGCCTCGTGCTTCCCTTGGGTATAAAGAACATTGCCCAGGTTGTTGTGTGCTTTGTCGTAGCCGGGATAGAGCACCAGCGCCTCGGCGAAATGAGCCGCCGCGGCCTCGTACTTCCCCTGGGTGTAGAGGACGTTGCCAAAATCGATGTGTGCCAGGAAGCTAGAGGTCGCCCCGTGGGTTAGAGCGTGGGTCCACAGGCTTTCCGAGTTGAGCCAGGTCCGGCACTGGTGCCGCGTCAGGGCGGTCAGAGCCATGAGTGCTCCAAGGCTAATCGCGATGATCCCGACGGAGGCGATAGCATGCCAACGCAACGACATCCGCCAAAGCCCGCAAAAACCGGCGGCCGCGAGCGTGACGAAGCCCAGCATGGACATGTAGCTATAGCGATCCGCGGCCATCTGGACGCTGATCCGAATGAAGCCCGAGTTGGGCGCCAGGATCACCAGGTAACATAGCCAAGCCGCCAACAGTTCGGCCCAGCGCCGCGCAGGATAAACAAACCAGCGGTCGTCGCGACCGTGCCGAGGATGCTCAAAGTGAACGGGAGTGCGCGCGAATTCAGCTCCCTGGGTATCGGGTACACGGCGATGAGGTCCAGCGGTAACAAGGTCTTCACGATGTAGAACCAGGTCCCGTAGCACGCCTGGGCAATGCCTTCCCAGGCGTCGTAATGCTCAACGGGGAACCGTGATTGCGGCTTGGCCGCGATCGCGAGGCCCATGAAGAAAAGACTCGTTATCACGAACGGGACCTTCTCCAACAAGATTCTCCGCGCCGACGTCCCGAAGCTTCGACCGGATCTGTCCCCGAGTCGCCGGAGTGGGTAGACGTCCAGGATCAGCAATACCGCGGGCAGGGTCACCGGCAGCTGCATGGAACAACAGGGCTACCACGAACAGAAGAAAGGAGCCCGCCAGCCAACCCCACCGCGGGCTTGAATCCGTCCAATATGCACGCAGATAGGCGAGAACCGAGAGCATGGAGAACAGGATGCAGGGCAGATACATTTGGGCGGAGGCCCAGGCCACGGCCTCAACGCGCAGCGGGTGCACCGCGAACAGGCCGGTCGCCAGCCCGGCGCTTAAGGAGCACGTCCACGGGCTCTCGAGGCAGCAAGTGGTCCGGCAGCGGACGAGCAAGGCCACCGTCAAGAGGTAGAGGACCAGGGCGTTGGCAACCTGGAGGAGTAGGCTGGTGAGGTGGTAACCTCGTGGGTCGAGTTGGCACAGCACATATTGTGTCTCGTAGAGCAACCATGCCAGCGGCTGGTAAGTGCCGACCCACATCGTAGTCCAGGCCCACTTCACCTGGGCTGCGCCCAGACCACGGAAATAGGGGTTAGCGACGAAGTTTTCGTCGTCGTCCCACGACGTCACGAAGCCGTTGTCCAGGATGGGGATGAAGGCGTAGATGACGATCAAGGCCAAGGGAATCGACACCAGCCACGTGCGCCGGTCCCACGCAGGCAGCGGTTCCCGACTCGGCCCAGCACTCCAACTCGGCACCGGAGCCACGGCCGCCTGCATTGACCGATCTTGCCCGAACTGCTCCATCAGGAAGTCTCCGTTTAACCGTGTTGTCAATTCGGTCGATGGGACGACGGCGTTCGGGGCCCAGGGGGCGTGTCCCCAAGGCCCGCATTATCAGGCCAAAGTGATCTGGTCATTTTGACAAAAAGCCGACTGTGATGACAACGGTACGGCCGGAAAGAGCATGCTCTCGTCCCCAACACTAGCCCCGGCACCAACCGTTTGACCGCGATCCTCACTGGCGTTACGCTTGCTCTCAACGTGACGGTCCAGCTTGGTGAGACGAGACAGGCAGGTGGCCGTTCCTCGAGCTCTAGTCTCCGCGAAAGCCGATGTGCATGAGAGGCGCCCTTCGCGGGCCGAAAGGCGATCATCAGACGGCGAACAAGTTGAACTGATACGCGTTGTGCGATCTGGGAGAATCGTTGATGGCCGGTCTTGAGAACCGCTTCCTGGCGTTGCTGAAGGATCGCGGACCTGATCCTGTGATCGTTGCACATCGGGGCGATTCATTTCATGCTCCGGAGAATACGTTGGAGGCCGCGCAGCTCGCCTGGCGAGCCGGCGCTGCCGCCTGGGAGCTGGACGTTGTGTTGACTCGCGATGGAGTCCCGATCGTTCTTCATGACGAGTCGCTCCTGCGTACGACGGACGTCGCCTTGCGGTTCAAAGATGACCCACGGGGCCAGGGGGGCTTTCGGGTCTCAGACTTTGATTTCAGCGAAGTCAGGTCCCTCGATGCGGGCTCGTGGTTCGTGGCAGCCGATGGGAAGGGACGCTCCGCGCGTGCTTTTGGCACGCTGGACGCCCTCGGGCCGGCCTCGGTCGAAACCTACCGGTCGGGCCAGGTGATCATCCCCACGCTCACCGAAGCGCTCATGCTCACTAAAGAACGCGACTGGCTGGTCAACGTCGAGATCAAGTCGTTCCCCGAAAGCCCTCCGGGGCTGGTCGAACGGGTGCTCGAGGTCGTTGCACGCACCGGCACCGCATCGCGGGTCTTGCTCTCCAGCTTCGATCACACGGACATCGTCGCCGCCA
This sequence comes from uncultured Isosphaeraceae bacterium, assembly GCA_963829765.1. GTDB lineage: Bacteria > Planctomycetota > Planctomycetia > Isosphaerales > Isosphaeraceae > CAWFRS01. Next base: position 16,639 of record CAWHKI010000187.1, read on the forward strand.
ACCTCCCCGGTCGTGAACACGCACTGGCCATTTTGACCGCGACGCCGCTGTATCGTACCCACGACTACGTGACCGACTTGGTCGGTGCCGACGCCGTCCACGTCTCCAGCGAAGTCGTGGGTTCCGGGTCCATCGCTTATCGACAACATCCCGCGGCCCGCTCGCTACGGACCGACCTGATACCGGAATTCAAGAAGCGTCATATCCCTACCCTGGTTTACACGGTCAATGACTACGGTTCGGGGAGCCTCGCGGAACATCTGGCCCGGATCGGGATCGATGGCCTATTCACTGATGATCCCCAACGACTGAAGCGTTATTTCGAGCGGGACTTCGGCGTTACCGAGGACGTTTCGCGATAGGCCCGTCGGAATCGTGGGTGGAACGGAAAAAGTGATTGACGCCCGAGTTGAAGCTTGGCGCTGATGCGAACGGCCGCTGAATGTTGCCATGTTCGAGAGGCTGGGGTAGGTCGGACGAGCCCATCAAGTAGAGGTCGACGGCGTGCGCCGCGTGCCTCCCTTCGGCGATGGCCCAGACGATCAAGCTCTGTCCGCGCGTCATGTCGCCTGCGGTGAACACTTTGGGCACGCTCGTCTGACGTTGGTGGTCTGACTTGACGTTTCCCATCGCGTCGAGCTCGACGCCGAACTGTGCGAGCATCCCCTGTCCGTTCGGGCCCGACAAAGCCCATGGCCAGGAGGACGAGGTCGGCCGGGTAAACCGTTTCGCTCCCCGGTTTCTCGACGAAATTAGGGCGGCCGTTTTGGGAGACCATCTCGACTTCCACTGTCTCGAGTGACGTGGACCCGGCCGTTCTTGCCCAGAAACCTCTTGGTCATGATCGAGAATTCGACGGGTACCGCCTTCTTCGTGCGCCGAGGAGGTGCGGAAGATATTGGACCACTGGGGCCAGGGGTTGGTGGCCGCCCGGTCGTCGGGCGGCCGCGGAACGATCTCAAACTGATGAACGCTCTTGCACTTCTGGCGATGGACGGTCCCCAGGCAATCGGCCCCGGTGTCACCGCCGCCGATGATGATGACGTGCTTGCCGCATGCGGAGATGAAGTCGTTTTCATCGATGGAGTCACCCGCTCCCCGACGGTTTTGAGCGGTCAGGAACTGCATGGCGAAGTGAACGCCGCTCAGTTCGCGTCCTTCGATCGGCAGGTCGCGTGGTTGGGTCGCCCCGCCGCACAGGCAGATGGCGTCGAATCGGGCGAGCAGTTGATCGGCGGAGACGTCGACGCCGATGTTGGTGGACGGCCGGAAAACGACCCCTTCGGCCTTCATCTGGTCGAGTCGCCGATCAAGGAACCGTTTCTCCATCTTGAAGTCAGGGATTCCGTAACGGAGCAAGCCGCCAATGCGGTCGGCGCGTTCGAACACTGTCACCGAATGGCCGGCGCGGGCGAGCTGCTGAGCACAAGCCAGCCCAGCCGGTCCCGACCCCACGACGGCGACAGTCTTGCCGGTCAGCACGGCGGGTACTTGTGGTCGGACCCATCCTTCGTTCCAGGCTTTGTCGATGATACTGGCCTCGATCTGCTTGATCGCGACCGGGTCGTTGTTGATTCCCAAGACGCACGAAGCTTCGCACGGAGCCGGGCAAAGCTTGCCGGTAAACTCGGGAAAGTTATTGGTGGCATGAAGACGTTCGATGGCGGCCTGCCACTGGTTGCGATAAACCAGGTCGTTCCAGTCGGGGATCAGGTTGCCGAGCGGGCAGCCCTGGTGACAGAACGGGATACCGCAATCCATGCACCTCGCCCCTTGGGCGCGTAGCTTGTCTTCGGGAAAGGGATCGTAGACCTCGCGGTAATCGCGAACGCGCTCCGGGACCGGCCGGCGCGTGGGGCAGCTCGCGAGGAAACTCGACAAAGCCGGTCGGCTTACCCACGGCTCACCTCCACCGCCTGGAGCATTGCAGTAGACGAATTGGCGTAGCTGCGTCCGCGGCCGCAGCGGCGGCGGCTTTCTGTTCATTGAGAACGCGACGATAGTCAAGCGGCATGACTTTCACGAACTTATTGATTGACCGATTCCAGTCTTTGAGCAGACGCTTGGCGACACTACTGGCGGTGTACCCGGCGTGCTGGATCAATAAATCGTAAACCAACTCGATGTCTTCGGGCTCGACCAAGGGCTCGAGGTCGACCATCTCCAGATTGCAGAGCTTGCGAAACTCTCGTTCCTTGGCCAGCACGAAGGCGACTCCGCCGCTCATTCCCGCGGCGAAGTTACGGCCGGTCGGTCCGATCACGACCGCGGTGCCGCCGGTCATGTATTCACAACCGTGGTCGCCAGTCCCTTCCACCACGGCCGCCGCGCCGCTATTGCGGACGCAGAACCGCTCGCCAGCCCGACCACGGAAAAACGCCCGGCCGCCGGTCGCACCATAAAGCGCGACGTTACCGATCAAAATGTTGTCTTCCGCCACGAACCTCGCCGACTTGGGAGGGAATACAACGATCTTACCTCCGGATAATCCCTTACCGATGTAATCGTTGGCGTCCCCTTCCAGAGTCATCGTGATTCCGCGCGGCAGAAACGCCCCAAAGCTCTGGCCAGCGGTCCCCGTGAATGCAAGCTGAATCGTGTCGTCCGGAAGGCCCGCTCCACCATGGCGGCGGGTGAGCTCGCTTCCGAGTATCGTGCCGACCGTGCGGTTGATGTTGCGAATCGGCAGCTCGAGGGAGACCGACTCGCCGTGCTCGAGGGCCGGCATGCAAGCGGGCAAGAGCTTGGTCACGTCGAGCGACGACTCAATGCCGTGCTCTTGGTCGCGTATCTTGCGCACGGCGACGCCGAGTCCTGCGTCCGGCCGGTGGAAAATGTTGCTGAAATCGAGACCTCTGAGCTTTGTAGTGGTCGATCGCCTTCTTGGTGTCGAGCAGGTCGCTACGGCCGATCATGTCGTCGATTGTGCGAAACCCGAGCGCGGCCATCAGCTCGCGCACTTCTTGGGCGACGAACCTAAAAAAGTTGATCACATGCTCGGCCTGCCCGCGGAACTTCTCGCGCAACTTGGGGTTCTGGGTGGCGATGCCGACCGGACAGGTATCGAGGTGGCAGACGCGCATCATCACACAGCCCATCACAACCAGTGGCGCCGTCGCGAACCCGTATTCCTCGGCGCCCAAGAGCGCGGCGATCACGACATCGCGTCCCGTCTTCAATTGGCCGTCGGTCTGGACGATGATCCGGTCGCGGAGCCGGTTCATGACCAGGGTTTGCTGGGTTTCGGCGAGTCCGAGCTCCCAGGGGATGCCAGCGTGTTTGAGCGAGGTCAGCGGGCTGGCGCCGGTGCCGCCATCGTGACCGCTGATCAAGACCACGTCACTATGGGCCTTGGCCACTCCTGCCGCCACCGTCCCCACCCCGATCTCGGCGACGAGCTTGACGCTGATGCGAGCCAAGGGATTGCTGTTTTTGAGGTCGTAGATCAACTGGGCGAGATCTTCAATGGAATAAATGTCGTGATGGGGAGGCGGGCTAATCAGGCCGACACCGGGCGTCGAGTAACGGACCTTGGCGATCCATGGCCAGACCTTGTGGCCCGGGAGCTGGCCCCCCTCGCCAGGCTTGGCCCCTTGCGCCATCTTGATTTGCAACTCCTTGGCGCTCACCAAGTATTCACTCGTGACGCCGAACCGGCCCGAGGCGACCTGTTTGATCGCACTCTTTTTGCTGTCTCCATTGGCGAGCGGCTGGTACCGCTGGGGATCCTCGCCCCCCTCGCCGGTGTTCGACTTGCCCCCGATCCGGTTCATCGCGATAGCCAGGGTCTCGTGCGCCTCGGCCGAGATTGAGCCGTAACTCATCGCGCCGGTTGCGAACCGCGCACGATCGACTCGACCGGCTCGACTTCCTCGATGGCTACCGGCGTGTTCTTGCCGAACCGGAACTCAAAGAGGCCGCGCAAGGTGCAAAGCCGCTCGCTTTGGTCGTCAATCAACTGCGTGTACTTCTTGAAAATGTCGTATCGGCCCGCCCGCGTGGCATGCTGGAGCCGAAACACGGTCTCGGGATTGAAGAGGTGGTATTCGCCGTCGCGCCGCCACTGGTACTGGCCCCCCTCGAGCAGCGAACCGAAGGGTGATTCGCGACTGAAGAACGCGCGGTGATGGTGGTAGAGCGTCTCTTCAGCGATCTCTTTCAGGCCAATTCCGGAGACGCGCGACGCGGTCTTGTCAAAATACTTTTGAACGAAATCCTCATGAAGTCCGATCGCCTCGAAAATTTGGGCTCCGCGATAGCTTTGAATCGTGCTGATGCCCATCTTGGACATCACCTTGACGACCCCCTTCTTGATTGCTTTGCGGTAGCGATAGACGGCCTCATCGTGATCGATGCCGGCGATCAAACCTTGCCGGATCATGTCATCGAGCGTCTCGAAGGCCACGTACGGGTTAACCGTGCCGGCGCCATATCCCAAAAGGAGGGCGAAGTGATGAACTTCGCGCGCGTCACCACATTCGATGATCAACCCGGCCCGCGCACGCAGCCCCCTGCGGACCATTTCGTGATGCAACCCCGAACACGCCAGGAGCGACGGGACCGGAGCCAGCAGATCGGTGACGCCCCGGTCGGAGAGAACGATCAAATTCGCCCCTCGCTCGATCGCCGCGCACGCCTCTTCGATCAGCGAAGTGAGCGCCGCATCGAGGCCCTTGACCCCGTCGGCGGCCACGAAGAGCATGGGGAGCGTGGCCGTCTTGAAGCCGCGCCAGTTGTCAAGCAGCTTGAACCGCGCCACCTCATCGTTGTCGAGAATCGGCGAATCCAACGAGACCTGGCGGCAAGATTCGGGCTTGGGTTCGAGCAAGTTCCCCGCGCCGCCGGCGCCCGTGACGACCGACGTCACGAGGGCCTCGCGGATTGCGTCCAGCGGGGGATTCGTGACCTGGGCGAAAAGCTGCTTGAAATAGTTGAAAAGTGGCTGAGCTTGATCCGACAAGACCGCGAGCGGCGTGTCGGTCCCCATCGAGCCGATCGCCTCTTCACCGTTCACACCCATCGGGCCCAGGATGTACTTTACGTCCTCTAGCGTATAGCCGAACGCCATCTGCCGGTGCAGCAAGGTCTCGTGATCTGGGCCCGGAACGTCAGGCGCCGCGGGCAGATCGGCCAGCGGAACCATATGCTCGTCGAGCCAATTTCCATACGGATGTGCTGACGCAAGGGTGTTTTTCAATTCTTCGTCGCCGACAATCCGGCCTTCGCCCAGGTCGACTAAGAACATCTTTCCCGGCTCGAGGCGGCCCTTCTTGATGATCCGTTCAGCGCGATCTCGAGCGAGCCCACTTCCGAGGCCATGATCACCCGGCCGTCGTCGGTTTCAACGAACCGGCTGGGACGAAGTCCATTGCGGTCGAGGACCGCGCCGATTGTCTTGCCATCGGTAAACGTGACCGAAGCCGGGCCATCCCACGGCTCCATCAGGCAACTATGGTATCGATAAAAGTCTTTCTTGGCCCGCGACATCGACTCGTGGTTTTCCCACGCTTCGGGAATGAGCATCATCATGGCGTGCGGGAGGCTGTAACCCGAGCGAACCAGTAGCTCCACGGCGTTATCGAGGCAAGCCGTATCGCTTAAGCCTTCCCGAATAACGGGCTTGATCTTGGCGATATCGCCTGGCTCGTACAAGTCGGACTCAAAACGGGCCTCGCGCGCTTTCATCCAGTTAATATTGCCGCGTAATGTATTGATCTCGCCGTTATGAGAGATCATGCGGTGAGGGTGAGCGAGTTGCCAACTCGGGAACGTGTTGGTGGAAAACCGCGAGTGGAACATGCACAGAGCGCTTGTGCAGAGTGGGTCGCCCAGATCGTCGGCGAAGTAGGGCCCGAGTTGATCCGTGGTGAGCATGCCCTTATAGACGAGCGTGCGGCACGACAGGCTCGAGAAGTAAAAGAACTTGTGGTCGTCGAGCCCAAGCTCGTCGATTTCTTTTTCGAACCGCTTGCGAATGACGTAAAGCTTCCGCTCGAACTGATCGGCATCGGCGATCGCAGGGCCGCGGCCGACAAGCGCGTGCCACATGACCGGCTCGACGCGGCGGGCGCTTTCGCCTAACAAGCTGCCGTCGGTCTGAATGCGGCGCCAGCCGAGAAAACGCTGGCCTTCAGCGGCCACTATTTGCTCAAAGTGATTCATGCCATATTTTTGCTGCGATTCGTCCGGCGAGGTGAAGAACGCTCCGATGCCGTAATTTTCGGCGTCAGGAAGCTCGACCCCGAGGGCCCGACAGCGAGCTACCAGAAACTCGTGCGGAATCTGGATCAAAATGCCTGCGCCGTCGCCGGTATTGTTTTCGCATCCACATGCGCCACGATGGTTGAGATTGTTGAGCGCGGTCAGGCCGTCGCGGACAATCTGGTGCGATTTCCGGCCTTTGAGGTCGACAATGAAGCCAACCCCGCAGCTATCGTGTTCGTTTCGTGGGTCGTAGAGACCTTGGGCGTCTGGTAGGCCGATACTCATCGTGATGCGCTCGCGGTAAGGCGATTGGTTTCGAGAGAAGTCGCCCGTGGCGCGGTCACCTCATCACCGACCAGCAGCTCCAAAAACCTGGCCGCCGCGGGCTCGAGGTTGGATTGCCGTCGATGAATGATTGCCAGCGGGCGGATCAGTCGGTCGCTGGAGTCGTCACACTCGATCGGGATCGCGACCAATGTCCCGGCTTCGACTTCGCGGGTCAGGGATGGCTCGGGAAGGACGGAGATCCCCGAGGGAATTTCGACGGCACGCTTGATGTTCTCGATGTTGTCGAACTCGAGAACGACTTCCACTTGAACGTTATTGCGCCGCAGGAAGCGGTCAATCGCCTGCCGGATCGACAGATCCGGATCAAATGCGACAAACGGTTCGCCGTCAAGCTCGGCCACCGCCACGCTTGACCGGCGAGCAAAGGCATGGGACGGATGGACCGCCACCACCATCATTTCTTCACGCCACTTGATCACGTTTAGCTCGGGCCACTTGCGAGGGAACGAGAGCAAGCCGAGTTCGGCCTCGCTGTTGGTCACGCGGTCGACGACTCGACTGGGATGCAAGTACTCGAGCCGCACGTTGGCCCCGGGATGACGCTCCTCGAAGACTTTGACATACTGACTCATGTGGGCGAGCCCGACCGAATAAATCGCCGCCACCCCGACCGTTCCCACGATCGTGTCTTCGTCTTCGAGTGCCTTCACCCGGTTTTCGAGCTCGAGATAGCGATCGACCAGTTCCTTGCAGCCGTCGTAATACACCTTGCCCTTCGGCGTAAGTACCAACGGACGCTTGGAACGATCGATCAACTTCACCCCCAGGCGCACCTCGAGCTGGTGGACGGCCTGGCTCGCGGAAGACTGCGAGATCCTGTTCTCCGCGGCTGCCCGCGAAAAACTGGCCGACCGGACGACATCACAGAAGATTTGCAACGACTCAAGCTGCATACAGTCCTAGCCTATCGGCATTTCCTTGATAGTAGCCCGAGAGCTTTATTGGAATTCCTAATACTAAAATACTAGACCGTGATCGTTCTCGGACGTCAAGAGGGGTGCACCTAAAATTTTTCGGAGGGGGGGTGAGCTTGGCCGAGCGCATGAGCAGGCCGACGGTATCCTTGCCACCAACTGTCGTACAACCGGAGGCGGAATTCTTAAATGCGCAGATCTCTTTGCGATGGCCCCAACCAAGTCCAGCACGCCCGAGCCGTGGCACGAACTCTGACTCGAAATCCGCCTGATGCAAAATAGCATCATGAGTAAAGATGATGCTTATTATCGACGTCACGCTTCGGACGGCGTACCGTTACTTTTTCGATGAGCGACGCACATGCCCCTCAGTTTCGGTGAAGGGGCATCGGTGACGCCGCTTGCCACGTCATCAGTCACACATCGGAGTTCGCTCAAGGAACGAATCGAGTGGTGCTTCGTGCCAATGTGACATGAACGGAATCATGGGCGGCGAAGCAGTTTTAGCGGATGATGATCAGATCTAAACCACACTTCATTGCGATCGGGGAGATGTGATCGCCCGGCTGAATGTCCGCGCGTTGCGGGGCCGGGCTTATCCCTCTCCACGTTCTCGCGCATCAGGAGGACTCCTCATGAAAGCTCTAGCGAACGGGACGACGAAGAAAGTGTTTCGGCACGGACCTCGACCGCGCAGGTCGATCTTGGCCCTCCAACTCGAGGGGCTGGAAGAGCGAATGTTGCTGGCGACGGTGACGGTGAACGCCAGCTCGGTCGTGCGGGCTGTTGACACGCAGCTTCTGGGTGTCAATGTGGCGTGGTATGACTCCGAACCTGAACACCAGCGAAACCCAGCAGATGGTGCAGGCCGCCGGGCTGACGATGTTTCGCTTTCCCGGCGGCTCAAGCGCGGATGATTTTCACTTCAATGCTCCTCCGACCTATAACGGTGAGGGGACGGATGCGAGCATGGCGAGCTTCATCGCGTCAGTGAACGGTGTCGGGTTGGCCACGCTCGACTACGGATCGGGCAGTCCGCAGGAGGCGGCGGCCTTCCTTGCTTACCTGGAGGCGCCCGTGGGCAACACGACCCCGATCGGCGACGGCCAGGAGTGGAATGATTCGACGAATTCTTGGCAGACGGTCAACTGGCAGACGGCCGGCTATTGGGCCAGCCTGCGTGCCGCCGCCCCGTTGCCGAAGGACGACGGCCTCAACTTCCTCCGGCTCGACCACCCTGCGCCCTTTAATGTCCAGTATTGGGAGGTTGGCAACGAGGAATACGGGAGCTGGGAGATCGACCACCACACGGCGCAGCACGACCCGGCGACCTATATCGCGTTTGCCAAACAGTTCGCGACTTACGCCGCCCAGGTCGACCCGGGAATCTCAATCGGCCTGGACGTGGGAAGCCCTGGGACCGACTTCGACAACTGGACGGCCGATATCCTGCAACAGTCGGTCGCCCAGGGCTTCATGCCTGGGTTCTTGAGCGACCACAACTACGTGCAGGCGCCGGGGAGCGAGAGCGACCCGAATCTGTTGCTCGATACCACCACCGGCACCGACAGCGATCCCTCCGACCCGGGCGATCCCTACGACTGGGCCCAGCGGGCGGCAGACTACGAGAGCCTGCTCACCGAATACTTAGGCGCGGCCGGCAAGAACGTTCAGTTGCTGGCGACGGAATTCAACTCGGTCTACTCCAATCCCGGCAAGCAGACAACCAGCCTGGTCAACGGCCTTTGGCTGGCCGACTCGCTGGGAACCTTGCTCGAAACGCCGTATGACGGAGCCGATGTTTGGGACCTGCGCAATTCGTATGAGAGCGGCGGCAATGATTCATCGAGCCTCTATGGCTGGCGCCAGGAGGGCGATTATGGTTTGATCGGCAGTCCCGACGGTTCGCCGCCCGCATCTGGCACGTATGTGCCCTATCCCACGTATTTCGCCGAGGAGCTTGCCTCCAAGATCATTCAGGCCGGCGGCAATGTGGTGCAGGCCAGTAGCAGCGATCCGAACTTGACGACGTATGCCGTGCTCGAAGCAAACGGCCAACTCGATCTGCTGGTGATCAACAAGAGCGCGACCAGTGCGCTCACCGGCCAGTTCCAGCTCGCTAACTATCAGCCCGGTACTCAGGCCACGGTGTGGCAGTACGGCGAAGCCCAGGACACCGCCCAGAGCGAGTCGAGCACCGGCGCCTCTGCACTGGCCAACTTCACGACCAGTCTCACTGTCAGCGGCTCGACCTTCAGCTATTCGTTCCCGGCCTACTCGATGACGGTGCTCGTCCTGGGCAAGGCTTCCACGGGCGCGAGCGGCCCGACGATCAGCCAAGCCGCCGCGGCCACGCCTAGCCCCGTCACGGGTAAGACCACGGTCTTGTCGGTCTTGGCGAGCGACCCGTTGGGGACCTCGGGCCTGGTTTACACGTGGATCACAACGGGAACGCCCCCCGCTTCGGTTGCCTTGAGCGCGAATGGCACGAATGCCGCCCACAGCGTGACGGCCACGTTTTCGAAGGCCGGCTCCTACACGTTCCAGGTCACCGTGACCGATCCGGGCGACTACGCCGTCACCAGCAGTGTGACGGTCGTCGTCAACCAGTCGTTGACGACGATCAATGTCAGCCCCAGCTCGATCACCCTCGCAGCGGGCACCCAAGAACAATTCACGGGATCAGCATACGACCAGTTCGGCAACCTGATGGCGACGCAGCCGGCCCTTGCCTGGTCGGTGAAAAGCGGTGTCGGCGCGATTGGCGCCAGCAGTGGTCTCTACACGGCCCCGTCCGCGGCCGGTACGGCCACGGTGCAAGCCGTCAGCGGCGGCATCACCGGCACGGCGAGCATCACTGTCTCGCCGCCGGCGAGTCGCGGGGCGACGGCGACCTTCTCGCTCGTCTCGGTCTGGGGCACGGGGTTCGAAGGCGAAATCACCATCGCCAACACGGGCACGTTAGCGATCACCAACTGGATCTTGCAGTTCAACTTCGCGGCAGCGATCACCTCGATCTGGGACGCGACCATCGCCAGCCAGAGCGGGACCGAGTACATCATTGACAACGCTGGCTACAATAGTACCATCGCTCCCGGTCAGACTGTCACATTCGGCTTTCTGGGCAGCCCTGGGGGCGTGCCCGCGGCGCCGACATCGTACCTGCTCAACGGAAAGCCGATCACAGGCTACGTACCTCCGCGCGGCCCTGTCGAGGCGACGGCGACATTCGCCGACGTTGATGACTGGGGGACAGGGTTCACGGGAAATATCACGATCACGAACACGGGCACCACGGCAATCATCGGCTGGACGTTGTCGTTTGATCTCGCCGTATCGATCAGCTCGATCTGGAACGCGAGCATCGTGAGCCAGAGCGGTGATCAGTTCGTGATTCAGAATGTCGGGTATGACGCGACGATACTGCCCGGGCAAAGCGTGACCATCGGCTTTAATGCATCGCCGGGTAAACCGGCGAGCGGCCCCACCAACTATGTTTTGAACGGCGTGAAGATTACGTGAGCCGTTCATCCGACCGGATGGACTCGTCTGATGCCGCCCACTGCCGAACGACTTCGGCAATCGCGGTCACTTCGGCCATCGCGCCGACCCCGACATCGCCGCAGGCCAGGCGCTTGGCTTGCGGGGGAACCAAAATGATCTGCGGAGCATGGCGAGCGAAGACTGTCGGAGCGTCATCCAGAGTCCAGCCGGAAGGGATCGGACCGGCGGCTCGATCCTCCAGTAATTGGCGCAAATGGCGCAAGGTCACCGGGCTGTCCCACATGAGGGTGTTCATCGCCGGGGCCAGGATGACGGGCTTGGTGAAATCCCACGCGCGGAAGATGCAACTGAGAAAGTTATCAGAGATCCCCAGGGCGAACTTCGCCAGGGTATTGGCGTCCAGAGGAGCGACGACGAAGACGTCCGCCCACTTGCGGAACTCGATGTGTAATACTTCATCGCCGCGGTCGTAGCGGGTTCCGGGCCATTCGTCGCTATCGCGAAAGAGCGGCCCGTCGTTCGTAACCGCCGCTGACTCTGCCTCGGACTCGGAGCTGCCAAGCTCGGCCGGATCGAAAAAGTAGAGCGACGGCCTCGTGGCCACCACTCGGACCTGATACCCGGCCCGACGGAGCTCGATAAAGAGCGCCGGCGTTCGAATGGCGGCGACAGAGCCTGTCACGCCCAGGAGAACCCGAGTCATGGTCGAGCCACGTGTTGTCAACGAATGGTTACGGAGCGATCCATAGTCGCCGACACAGCCTCATTGGCGATCTACAGTGAGCGATTCCATCGTCTCATTGATCGCCTGGTTCAGTTTGCTCCAGAGTTTTCGCCGCAATTGATGACATTGCCGTGGCGAGAGCAAGAGGCGGTCTCCCGCTCGCTCCGCCAGGGCCGTTGCGATCACCTTGAGATCGGTGCTGATCAATCCGGTAAGGTCTTCAAACGTGTCAGGGAGATTCAAAGTTTGTAATTTGCCGTCACGAGTCTGCGTAGCCATTCAAAAAACCCTCCGTGGCCAAGGGTGAGACTGGCGGTCCGATCCTTTCCTTGACGTGATCGAGAAGCTACCCCGAGTCTTACCCCGCAGTCAAGTCAAAAGAGCGCAGTCAAAAGAGCGCGGGCTGGGCGTTTCGGCCGGCTTTGGGGCCCAGCGCGGTCGCAACCACTTCGGCCAGGCGCGGGCCGTCGATAAGCTCGATGGGGTGTTCGGCGGCGAACTTCTCGGCCGCGAGCGAGAAGGTGCTGGTCGTCACGAAGAAGCCTTTATGGCTGTGCGTGTGATGGATTGTTCCGAGAAACTTCTGCAAAACCGGCGAGCCGACCACTGACTGCCTTTGATACTTGCACTGAACGACGGCCATGAGTCCATCATCGCGACGAAGCCGTAAATCTGCCCCTTCGTCGCCGGAGCCGCCGACGTGCTCGACTTCGAAACCCATCATTTCAAACAACTCGCCCACGAATTCCTCGAACGACTCGGCGGAAAGCGATGCGAGCTGTGCCAGCTTGAGATCGGCGCGGCGGGCCATGCTCGCTTGCCGCTCCAGACGTTCGCGGCCGTCGCGAATTGACTGGCGTAAGCCGCGCACCTCGGCTTCGTGGCGACCGGCCTCGGCCGCGGGCGCCCGGCCCAAATAACGATCGATCTTGAACAGGGCGTTATCGATCGTGTTGTCGAGCCGCGCCCGTTCGGCGCGGGTCAACTGGTTGGCGTAGCGCCGGTACACGGCATAATGCAGATGTTCGATCGCGCCGGCCAGTTCCTGAGAGGAAGTGATCGCCGGCGCATCCTCCTGATACGGCACCAGTCGCCAGAGCAAACCCTGGCCTTCCGCCGGCCTCGCCGGCGAGTCTTCGTGTGCCGAGCCGGCCACCCGGGCTTTGAGCCACTCCAAGACCATCGACGCGCATTCTGGACCAAGGCACTCCGCCATGGTGAATCTCCGAGGGACCTCCGTGAGTGAAGTGAGCAGACGCTTTAGCATGCGCGAACACGAGAAGCGAGACAACTGATTTCCGGCTGTCTGTCCGGCTGTCCCGCGATTCCCGCCGTGGTTGACACCTCACGTCCTCCCGTTCAAAATCAGGGCTGATGTGGGAAAGGCTCGCGGGAAGGAGGTTGTGATGGACCAGGGGCGGTTCGCCGTGATCGTTCCGGCCGCGGGCAAGTCGTCGCGGTTCGGGGACCCGAAGCACAAAAAGATCTACTCCGAGCTCGAGGGGCGAGCCGTCTGGCTGAGGGCGGTTGAGCCGTTTGTCACCCGCGATGATGTGGCCCAGATCATCATCGCGATCTCCTCGGAAGATCGCGAGATGTTTGAGCGCCGCTACCGCGCCAGCGTCGCGTTCATGAACATCAACGTCATCGACGGGGGGGCCGAGCGCTGCGACACGGTTGCTCGCGCGCTTGAGTCGGTGAACGAGGAATGTGACTATGTCGCGATCCACGATGCGGCCCGCCCTTGCCTCTCCCACGACCTGGTGGACAAGGTCTTCGAAGCGGCCCGTGCTCACGGCGCGGCCCTCCTAGCCGTGCGAGTCGCCGACACCATCAAGCGGGTCGACGTCGATCATTTCATCACGGGCACCGTGCCCCGCGAAGATCTCTACCTCGCCCAGACGCCCCAGGTTTTTCGACGAGAGTTGCTGCTCAAAGCTTACGCGCAGCGCTCGCGAGTCGCCGGTAAAATCACCGATGACTGTCAGCTCGTCGAGAGTCTAGGACAGCGCTGCGCCGTCGTGGAAAGCTCTCCGCTTAATATCAAGATCACGACGCCCGTAGATCTCAAATTAGCCGCCGCCATTCTCCCTCTGCTCGAAAAGCCTCGCCGCGAGGCGTCGGCGCATCCCTACGCCGACGATCACGGAATGTGGGACGACTTACCCAAGCTGACTCCTGCCGATCTCTTCGGCAATAGCGGCTAGTGGAAAAAGAGACACTCCTCGCCCGTCGCCAACGGTCACTCATCCTTCGGCTCATCGAGCATCGACCAGAGAGTCGGTTCCATGGCCTCGGCCCAGATCCGGTATCCCTTCACGCTCAAGTGCAGATAATCCGGCATGATATCGGCCGAGATGGTGCCGTCGGCGTTCAGGAATGCCTTGGTGATGTCCAGATACCGTATGTGGGACCCGTCGTCGAGCCCGGCGATTTTCTCGTTGACCATCTTGATCCGTTCGCGCACGGCATCGGGCATTTGACTTCTCGGAAACACTCCGAGCAACAGAACCTTGGTCTTGGGCAGGCGGCAGCGAAGTTCGGCCACGATGGTCTTGATCCCCAGTGCGATCTCATCGGGGTTATTGTCGGAGACGTTGTTGGTACCGATCATGAGGACGGTCACCTTGGGCTCGATGCCATCGAGCTCTCCGTGCTGAATTCGCCACAGGACGTGCTGGGTCCGGTCGCCGCCGATGCCGAAATTGGCCGCGTGCCGAGGCCCGTAGAACCTCTGCCAGACGGTATTTTCGTTCCAGCCTTGCGTGATCGAGTCTCCGAGGAACAAAAGATCGACGCGGCCCTTCTTGGCTTGTACGAGGAAGTTTTTGTGCATTTCCATCCAGGGGCCTTCTCGAGGTTGCGGAACGACGGTGGCGGGCCCCTGTGCGCACGCGGGAATCCCGATTGCCAGTAGGGCGAGTGTGCCCGCGACGTTGTATGACACTTGGATGAATTTTCGGCGGCTTATCTTCATCGACGACTCCCTTGAACCGCAACGCGGCTGGATTGGAACGGATCGGAATCTCCCCTTCGGGCTCTCAGTAATGTACTTCGCTTTTGTCAGCCGATCCAGTTATTCGGGTTTTCCCGCGCATCAAGATCGTTGCCACATGCCTCTGGCGACGCACTGCCTCGTGTCGTAAACTCACTACGACGCGGTTTTCGGTTTGCTTGATGAGCGCACATGCGCCGTCGTCAGTTACGTGATCATTAACGATCGGTGGGTATCTCGTCTTCGGTCTCTTCGAAGGCCCTGTTTGAGGGAAACTTCCATGAATCGATTGGGAAAGCTCGTGATCTTGGGGACATTCATGCTTCTCGCGGCGGAGATTTACCCGGCAAAGGCCAGTGCGGAAGATGGCTGGGTTTCGCTCTTCGACGGCAAGACCCTTTCCGGCTGGACTAAGGGAGGGGGAAACGCGGCGAGCAAGTGGGACGTCGTCGATGGGGTGATTGTGGGTTCGGGCAACGCGTCCATGCTTTACAGCCCGAAAGGAGATTACAAAAACTTCCGGTTCAAGGCCGAGGTGAAAATCAGCCACCGCGGCAACTCGGGACTGTATTTTCGGTCGCCGACCAACACCGGCAATTTCTCCGACGGATATGAGGCTCAGATTGACAGCACGCACCGCGACCCGATCCGGACGGGCTCGATCTACGGATTTTTGCACATCTATAAACAACTTGTGCCGCCCGACACTTGGTTCACTTACGAGGTCGAGTGCGCCGATAGAGACTGGAGAGGGCTCAAGGTCCCCCACATCAGAGTTTGGGTTAACGGCGAACTCCTCTTTCTGTTCATCGAGCGGACCAAGGCGTACGAGAAGGGCTATTTCGCTTTCCAGCAACACGACCCGGGAAGCAAGATCGAGATCCGTAAGATCGAAGTGAAAGAACTGCCCGAATATCGGCGGTAAGCACCCGTGTTAGAATCGAAGAGGCCCTGAAGTCTCCCTGCAGGTCAAAGCGACGATCCGGAGAAAGGTGCATGCGCAAGCAGCTTTTTGGCACGAAACCGCTGGGAATGCTCATGGAGGAGATGGCCGGTGAGAACCGCCTCAAGCGGGTCTTGGGGCCGGTCGGTCTGACGGCCATGGGGGTCGGCGCGATCATCGGAACGGGCATTTTCGTGTTGACCGGAGTGGCGGCGGCCGACAAGGCCGGCCCCGCTATGTCGCTCTCCATGGTCGCGGCCGGCATGACGTGTATCTTCGCCGCCTTATGCTACGCCGAATTCGCGGCGATGGTTCCCGTCGCCGGGTCCGCTTATACTTACGCTTATGCAACCCTCGGCGAGCTGTTCGCATGGATCATCGGTTGGGACCTGGTGCTTGAGTATGCCGTGGGCGCCTCGACGGTCGCTCATGGCTGGTCGCATTATTTTCAAGATCTCTTGAAGATTTTCAATAATGGCAAGCCGCTTTGGCCCGCGTTCTTGTCCAACGCCCCATTCGACTATGTGGGGGGCCATTTCACCTGGACCGATTCATACATCGATCTGCCGGCGATCTTCATCGTCGCCGTCATCACAAACATTCTCGTCGTTGGAATCAAGGAAAGCACAACTTCAATGCCGTTATGGTGGTGGTCAAGCTGGCGGTTGTGTTCTTCGTGATTATCGTGGGAGCGTTTTATATCAATCCCGCGAACTGGAAACCCTATGCGCCCTACGGATACGGCGGGCTCGGCTTCTTCGGCTACCCGATCTGGGGCCAGGAACACAACGGCCAACTCGCGGGAATGCTCGCCGGGGCCGCGACGATTTTCTTCGCGTACATCGGCTTCGACGCAGTATCGACCCAATCCGAGGAGGCCAAGAATCCCCAGCGCGACGTGCCGATCGGCATTATCGCGTCGCTGATCCTCTGCACGATCTTGTATATCACAGTCGCGACCGTGCTTACGGGCATGGTGCCTTACAACAAGATCAACCGCGACGCGCCGGTTTCTGACGCGTTCGCACAGGTGGGCCTGCCCTGGGCCCAGTTTCTGATCGCGGTCGGCGCGATCACGGGAATCACGTCTGTGCTCCTCGTGATGATGCTCAGCCAGCCACGGGTGCTGCTGGCGATGGCCCGCGACGGCCTGGTTCCTCCCAGCTTCTTCGGCGCCATCCATGAAAAATTCAAGACTCCCTGGAAATCGACGATCCTGACCGGGATTTTCGTCGCGACCTTGGCGGCGTTGCTTCCTCTCAACGTGCTCGCCGAGCTGGTCAACATTGGCACGCTTTTGGCGTTCTTGATGGTTTGCGCGGCTGTTTTGATCATGCGCCGGACCAACCCCGACGCCGTCCGGCCCTTTAAGGTTCCCTTCATGCCGGTCACACCCATCCTGGGGATCGTCACGTGCCTCATCCTCATGTTGTCGCTCCCCTGGGAAAACTGGTTGCGACTGGTCGTCTGGCTGGGTCTCGGCTTCATGATTTACTTCTCTTATGGTATTCACCACAGTGTCCTGGCCAAGAGCCTCGCGCACGAGGTGGCCGCTCATGGATTGTCACCGGCCGGATCCATTGAAACGGAGCCGTAACTATTGTTCGGTGCCAGTTAACACGACAAACACCATCGCTCGTGACTGAGAAACCGTCGCGTCCCTTTTTCGACTGAACCGGGATATCGGATCGCGGCGAAGTCAGACTGCCCGATGCGTTCGAAGTGCCTCCAAAGTGACCACCATGTCTTTGTGAAGGGGCGCCGTCAGATCGAGCTCGCGCTCCGTGATGGGGTGACGAAACCGCAGCCGATGAGCATGAAGTGCCTGGCGGTCGATCAGCGTGATATCCGCTGGTTCCGAGGCTGGCGTCAGACGTTCGTGGCCGCGCAGCTCGCCCAGGGTGACGCGGTCACGACCTGAGTACATCTTGTCCGCTAGAATGGGATTGCCGATGTGAGTGAGATGGACGCGGATCTGATGGGTCCGACCGCTCTGGGGCTTGCAGCGCACCAAGGCGAAGCCGCGGAACTTTTCCTCGACTTCGTAAAATGTCACGGCCTCGCGGGCGCCGTCGGCAACGGCCCGAATGGCCATTTTTTCGCGCGACATCGGATGGAAGCCAATCGGCTGCTCGATGTAGTCGCTGTGGCGATCAGGGACGCCGTAGACCAGAGCCAAATACTCTTTCTGGACCTCGCGCTGCTCAAATTGCACCGCCAGCTTGCGATGCGCCAACTCATTCTTGACCACGACCAGTAAGCCTGTCGTATCGCGGTCCAGACGATGAACAATGCCGGGCCGATGTTCGCCAGCCAATGTCGAGAGCGTATCGTAGTGGAACTGGAGGGCGTTCACCAGGGTCCCTCGCCAATTGCCGCGCGCGGGGTGGGTTACCATGTTGGCGGGCTTGTTGACGACCGTCAAGAACTCGTCTTCGTGCACGACCTCGATGGGGATGTCTTCGGGCTTCGGCGTGGTGTCGGGGAGATCGGGGAGCCGAATGCTTACCTGATCGCCGGGGCGTACGCGATAAGACGCTTTGACGATCCGCCCATTCACCAAGACGGCATCGGCATCGATGATCTTCTGGATCACCTGACGTGAGTAGTCAGAAAATCTGCCGGCAAGATAGACGTCGAGCCGCTTGCCTTCGGTTCGCGCCTTGACCTCGAATTGCAGGGGTATTTCCGACAGCGGCGGCGGCCACATGAGTCGAGCTTCGGGTTAGCCAAAGGAGCATCGAGGAGAGCCAGTCGAAACCGATATCCGATTTGACTCGCTACGGGACGCTAGTTCTTCTTCTTGGCCGCGGCGGCGTCAGGAGCGAAAATTTGGTTCGGAAGATCGATCTTTGTAGTCGGGCTCTTCGCTGGCTCGGCCTTGGGCGAGGGCCGGGACGACGTTGTCTTCGTGTCGTCGAGCGTCTTCTCCTTGAAAGGGGTCGGCGCAGGCAGATTGACCGGCATATCGATCAAGGGAGTCGGCATGGCGGGAACTGCCGTGTTCTCGGCGGGGAAGCTGATGCCGGTTGAAGGCAGCGGAATCTCTTGCGTGCCCATCGGCGGCAAGGTTACCCGCGGGGGCGAGTAGGCATAAAGCTGCTTGTAGAAGCTGGCGGCATCCGAATTTCGGAGCGAATCCGCCAGTTGTTTCGCCTGTTCGGCTTCCGGGGTCCCCGGCCAGTTCTTGACGACGAGCTCATAATTTTCGATGGCCTTGGGAAGATCGTTGCTCGCCTCCAACGATCGAGCCGTGCCGAGAAGAGCGACCCGAGCCTGGAACGAATCCTTCGGAGCCTCGCGATAGACCTGGTTGAACAAGTCAAGCGATTTCTTGAAGCCTTGATGCGCGACCTCGGGATTCCTGGGAAGGTCGTTGAAGGCCCCCACGTAATACTCGCTCGCGGCCTGCAAGAGCGCCCACGTCGCCGCTGTCGTTTTCGGAAATTCCTTGGCCACTTCGATCCGCTGCTCAACCTTCTTGGCTGCCTCAAGCTTGGCCCAAGCGGCTGCGCTCTGCGTATTCCCACCGGACGAGAAATTCACGACAACGATGATCGCGAGTATGCCCAGAAGCACGGAGAGGGCCCAAGTCGAGTACTTCCTCGGATCTTTAAGAACGTGGAACGTCAATCGCCCGAGTGCCGTCATGTCGTCTTCAGGGTTGTGAATGACGGTCGGAACAGCGTGCTCGAGTTGATGGCGTATGGGAACTGGCGGCGCTCCCGTGGAACGTGTGGGCGGCGACTGTTTCTTCATCCTGCAGCCTCGTGTCGTTCCCGTGGGAAACCACGGACGAAATGACGTTGCCTCGTTAACTCAAGCCCCACACAATTCTAAACTTTGGGCGGGGAAGTGGTCAAGTTCGTACTATGTTTTGGCGCTCTTTCGGATGGCCCCGTTGCCGATCTCTTTCGCCAAACACGACTTAGGTCCTGGGCCCGCAACGATCGCGCCATCGGCCGTCTCGGGCGCCACATTGACTTGGTTGCTGCTCATCTGAATAGACAGGGAAAAAATGCCTGGCGCTCGCCAGTTGGTGCGCCGGCTCCGCAATCAGGCGGCCTGCTCAAGCGCGTCTGGCAACGCTTGCTCCGGAAGCGCCCGTTCTTCACGCCAGACCACAAGTTCACCATTGCGTCGCGCGGCTTCCAACGCGGCCAGGGCTAGCACCCCTTGTGGCGACCAACTCATCCCCTGGTGCTTGCATCGTCCCGACACGGCCCAGTCGTTGTACTTCTCCACCCGTGTGCTCGCGATCCATAACCCCGCTCGTTTCCGTTGCTGGTAATCGGGGATATATCCTCGCCGCTTCTCCAGGTACGCGATCAGTTCCTCCACTGTCGCCGGGTTCCTCACCCACTCCAAGGCCCCCTTGAGAAGTTCGATCGCCGCATCCACCTTTCCTTCCCACAACTGCCCCAGCAGTTCCTTCTCGAACGCGCGGCGACGATCCTTCGAGCCGCCCGCGGAACTCATCTGTTCATAACATCGTTTCCGAAGGTGCCACCAGCACAAGATCATCGCTTTTGGGCAAATCCCCAGGCCCTCGAACCAAGTTCGGATCCACGTCAGCGCCGTCGCCCAGAACCAGCAACCGACGCTCGCCGGTGAGGACCCCCAACTCCAGCAGCATCGCCGAGACTTGCAACCATAGGCCCTCGACTGTTTCTTCCGCGAATGCATACCGCAGCCCAGCCACCAGCACCACCGCCGTGAACGTCCATACTTCCTTGCGGCCCGTGGATGGTTGCGCCTTGGTCTTCACCTCGTCGGGCTCGACGACCACGAACCCCTCGTCCACCATGCGGGGCTTGTCCTGGGCCACTGGGCAAGCCGGTTCGCATCCGGGAAAGCCCGTGGCGATCCACTCGGCCTCGGTCTGTTCCCACTCGGCCTGGGCTTCCTCGCTGTCGCCGAACGGGGGGTCGTCATCGAACAGCCCTGTCACGATGTCAGGGTCGGCCGCGGCGGGGCCGAGCAAGGCCAGTTGGGACTCCGTTGCTCCGATCAAAGTCGAGCGGGCTCGCTCGCGCTGCGCGCCGATCAGTTGCTCCCCCTCATGATGCACGATTTCGATGATCGTGCTCCGCCCCAGCAGGTTCTCGTCTCCTGCGTACAGACAGATGTCGGCGCGTCTTCCCCGCGGATTGATCCCTCATCTGGTCACAGACGTCGTCGCGGAGGTTCTGGGTGATGTGGAGTTGGTGAGATGTGTTCCAGGCGATCGCCGACGGTACCTCCATCGTCTCGTCGTACTTGTGGCAGATTCGTGACCGCTGAACGGTGACATTACCGAAGACCGTCTTGAAGGTGAAGGGGCGTGTTCCTCGGCGCTGGATGCCTGCGCCGCCTTTGCCGTGGCGGCGTTGTAGGACCAGTTCTTGGTCGGCCTTCTCCATGAGGGCCTTGTAGAGCTGGCGTTGAATGTCGAGACCGACCCGATGAACGGACGCTTCGATCTGGTCGGGGAGATGCTCGTCCTGGTTGGGCATGGGCAAGGACATGTCCAGCAGCAGTCCGAGCGAGATTGTCTGACCGTCACCATTGACGGGCCCGAGAGTGATGGTAGTCTGAAGGCCGTTCGTGGCACGCATGGTGTGTCTCCATACTGGAACTATGGGGTCCATCCTGCGTGCTTTTTTATCAATTGGGCGCAACGTCGCTACCCCAGAGCGGAATCACCCAAGAAAACACTCTTCCTACCTTGTGTATTTTCCCTCTCGTCGCGCACCAACTGGCGAGCGCTAGGAAAAAATGGCGGAGAATGGCGCTTTTTCGAAGGCCAAAAGCGCCATTTTTCGGTCACTGGAGCCAAGGCCCCTAAACACAAACCATTGATCTAGCCGCTCTTATGTCGGCCGACTTTTTGCGCCCGAGGGCGAGGAAAATGGCGGGCGCCATTTTTCGGCGAGGACCTTGTCAACGTGACGCGGAGGCCGCGCATGCCAGCGCTACGGATCTGATCACTTCCGGCGGACATCACCCTTCGCCATTCGCAATCCGGCCGGCCCGCTTACCCAGCCGTTCGCCGCTGCGATCGAGGACAAGCGCGCCACTGACGGGGACCGAGGTAATGCACAACCGTCGCGCGGCCATCGAGCAAAGGCTCTCGGGCGAACGACCCTCGGTGCCCAGCCGGCCGGCGGGGCCGGCAAACTCCGGGATTTTGCGTTTTTGCGCATTGCGCACAGCCCTTTTCATAATCCACTAAGTCAGTACGACTTATGTTTTGTGCGCAAAACCGCGAAGTTCGCCGCGATAGTCGCGTAACTCGCTGTTTGCGCACACGAAGCCGTTTTGGGCGTGCGGCGACCGCCGGATGGCCGCTCGAATTAGGCTGATTGCGCCTCGATGGTGACGATGCGTTTGTTGCCGATGCGGTCGAATTTAACGTCGATACCAATTGTCCGGAGTTGCGGCGCCAGACGGCGCAACTTGCATGAAAGTGCCCGCGGCGTCGTCGGCCAATCGGACGACGACGCCTGCCGCGGCCTGTTGTTCGCGAGTACGCCCAAGAGATCGACCATCATCCCGGCGAACGGACCGTCGCTTTTCAGCCGCCGAACCAAGGCATCGGCCAGAAGGGAATCCTCCAGCGCCGATGAGCACGCGACGGCGCGGTTCGATTCGAGGGCGTCAGTGAAAGTTCCCGGCGGCCAGCCAAGCCCGCGGACGACCGCCTCGCCCCAGCTCGGCGTCGGCCATTCGCGACATCTCTTTCAATCGGACGTTGGGCAACATCCGCATCCCCGCCGAGACGGCATCGAGTAAGCCGCCATGCATCTTGGGCCAGTCGCCATCGAATGCCGCCCAGAACGCTTCTTCCGTCCGGCGGGTCAGGCGGGTAATTGGCGGTACATGCAAAAAGAAGGAGCGATCCGCCAGATCGGGTTCGACCACGAAATCGCCGATTCCATCCAGCATGATCGGCCGCTCCGCGACGAGAATGCTTTCTTCATCGTCGGTGCCGAGCGAACGGATCGTAAAGCCCGTCCCCGTCGCCAACCCGCACAATCCATTGGAAAACCACGTCGGCAGCGTGGTCAGGTTGTGGTACACCATCAACCAGCTCTTGCGGGCCGCGATCATTAGGTCGCGGGTCTCCTTGGGCGGAGAGCGCACGGGCGACGAATTAGGGTCGATCAGCCGCCGGCAAACCTTAAGCAGCGTGGTCTTGGCCGAGCCCTGCTCGCCGGTAACCACCAAAATCGGGTGCGGCCCCACCGGCCGAACCGCCGCCGTCAGCCAGCCAATGAAGAGGGGCCAGTCGCTTTCTTGAATATTGACGTACGTCTTCAATAGCTCGATCGAGCCGCCGCGCTGCGGCATCGGCAGAGCGAGCTGACCGCGGGCGCGGCGCATCAGCACGGGTGAATCGAGCACGGGCCGCCAGCCATCGGCCGTGATTTCGATCACCCATCCATCGCGATCGGCGAGGTCGAGGAAATACGACAACCCTCCCGAGCCGCACGCGACCCTGAAGAACACGTCCTCCTGCTCCCCCTCAAACTCCGCGATGGCTTCGAGGGCGCTGACGACCGCGGAAATGGCCTCAGGTCCCGGCAACTTCCCCGTCGCCTTCAAAGCCGCGCGGGTCATCAAATGCCTAAGCGCCTTGCTCTTGAGTTCGCGACACTGCGCGTGCCCGTTCACGCGGACCACCGCGTAAGACCGGCCGTCAGTCCCAAAAATCACGCGCTCGATGCCCGCGATGCGCATCATGGCGTCCGTGGGCGTTTCCCCCACGGCCTCGACGGGCAGGTCGCTCGCGTCAGCGCCGAGGGCCGGTAACCCGCCGTCCGAGCCAGAGGAGGAAGTCTCGGCGTTCAAACTTGCTGAATTCTCCGATCGATCCGGAGCCGGATCTGTACTGCCCTCGGTCGGCGGTTCCGCACGCGCGATTTCGCCGATTGCGACGTGCGGATGCGTGAGGTGTCGCCGTCGGCAGCGGAGCGGCAACCTTTACGTTGTCGATTGGTCCAGCTTGTGCCTCCCATGACGTGAATTCGCCGGCCGTTGCGGCAACCGCATCCTTTGGCGCAGAACTGGCCGCCACGGTCGTGAACCACGGTTCTTCGACTTCGGTGCGCCTCAAACTGGTGATCAGCCATTCGGGGGTTTGAGCACAGACGTCGTCATTGTTGAAGCCGAGCGAACCGATGATTTTGCTTCGATGACAATTCTGGGTGGCGCGACATTCGAGCAGGGCCTGGTTCCGCTCACTACGCGTAATGCACAGAGCGTTTTCACTGCCCCCGTGCCCGGGACAGCGAGATTCCCAGGCGTCGTCACCGACCCTCCGCGGATCGAACCCGCACTCGCGGAGCCTGATAACGATATTCGCGACCTCATCGCGCACCAAACATGTCGCCTCCCGCGTTTCGCCGAACGGCTCAAGGGACTCGTTATAGCGACTAGTCGGCTTGTGTAGGCGCGATACTTGAGTCGAAACGCTCATTATAGCGATCTAGGTGTCGCGGCGACGGGGGAAGCGCCTTTAAGGCTGCTTTTCAAGGCGGTCGGCTCGGGTGCGCCAACAGATTCTGGCGAACGCTCAGATACCAGCACGACGCGCCAGCGAGTGCGTTCCCGCGGTGACCATCGGGGAGGGAAAAGGGGTCAGAAAAGGGGTCAGGAATTATTTAAGAAAAGGGGTCAGGAATTGAAAAGGGGTCAGGAATTATTTAAGGGGGCTTTCAGACACCCGTGTTCCCTGTCAGAGCATGAGGAGGATGAAAGGGGTCAGACACCGTTATTAAATCTTTGAAGGATAAAATGGGTAAGACACCTTTATCAAATCTTTGTGTCGCCACATGTGTCATTTTGGCAGCCGGTCTACCGCCAGTTGACGCCGATGACGAATCTCGCTGCAGCGACGGCATCCGCGCCCACGGGTGAAAGGCTCAATTCCCACCTTCATCGGTCCGAAAAATCGGCGAACGCGTCTACAGCCTGATTGGATGTGAGATCGCTGTTCTTGATACTCGCTTACCGTCACCCGAATGGCAACTGGAGTTGAACTTGGAAAACTCGAAGATTGGTAATGCCTTGTGTCAGATTGTGGCCACAATTGATCGCTCTCCCCAATTCGGTGGCAGCCGACCCAAGATCCACCACAAGGCAGTACGGGGAAATGAGAAAGCCCTTCGACATTTCCGCCGAAGGGCTCATTTCTACAAATAGTCGTGGCGACCGGATTTGAATGGGCGTTGCCTGCCGCGGGCCGGGGGCGCTCGCCGCGGTTTGTTTTTCGAGATCTTCGAGAGCCAGAATTGGCGAGGCCGGTTACGATGTTGACGAGTGGGCCAGTCTATCGACGCGACCAGGCGATTGGTACTCTGTGTCCATGATGTTCGCGAGCGATGATTACAACGAGGCTGGGACCGCCGGTTCAGGGGTCGGGGCGGGGACAGTGGTGGGACGAATGGGGCTCTTGAATTTGGCGACCGTGCGTCGCTTTGTTTTCGGCATCTGGATGCTTTGGGCCGTCCTCTTGTTCGGCGGGACGTTACTGAGCGAGTTGGGGGCGGATGGGGCTTCGAAGCGGGCCTTGAACGGTGCCTCGAAAGATGCCATCACGCTGGTCTCGCATTTGGGGTCGTCGGTGCTTTTGGTCGCGGCGGGTTGGGTTTGGTTTTTGGGGTTCGGCCGGTCGGCTGCGGCGGGAACGGTTGCTCTGTTTGCGGCGGGAATGACGCTGGGGGCAATTGGCGACTTTTTCAACGCAGGCGTGCTGCAGGATTTGATCAAACTGCCTGATCCGGTTTTGGGAGGGATGGCCGCGTTTGCGCTCGGGCATGTCGCGTACATTGCCGGCTGCGTGCGGGTGAGTCGCGAGGGGGATTTTCGTTCGCGAGGGCGATGGCTGGCGGCGATCGGATTCTGGCAGGCGGTAGGGACTGTGGCCTGGTTCTTTGTGGTCTATTGTGGAACGAACATCGGAGCGGCTTGCTGGTTTGGCCGGCGCTGCCTTATTCGCTATTATTGGCGGGGACAGCCGGCGTGGCGAGTTATTTGGCGCTCACGGACGTTCGATTTTTGCCCTTGGCCACGGGAGCGGTGCTGTTTCTCGCCAGCGACTTGATCCTGGCGTTCCGCATGTTTCGCGGCGATTTTCCGCTGGCGGGCCACGCCGTTTGGCTCACCTACGGGCCGGGGCAGATGCTGATCGTCTATTCGATCGGAATCGCCGCGCGTCGTGGTAAGAGCCGAAGCTCGGGTTCGTGAGCGGGCGGTTGGGATCTCTAGGTTAGAGGTAGTGGGGCTCGATTCTGACGGGACTCAATTTCTAGGCCCCCTCACCCCGGCTCTTACGAGCGGACTGGAAGCAGAGACGTTTTGCATTCCTCGGTTCTGCGTGAGGAGACGCGAACCTATCTCCAACACCCTGGCGCTGGTATGTTCACGTCGCGAAAGCCCCGCTCCCGGGGTTCGGGGGACACCATACTGAACTACCGGGGGGTTCCCGGCAGCCCGTCCCAAGCGGTTCGCGGCGGTCACGCCGATCTGTGGAGGCGGCGCCTTTGCGACGGCCGATCGCGTGAAAGCACTGCCGATCCGGGCATTTTACGGCGAGGATGATCGGAGGGTGCCCGCTGACGAATCTCGGAAGACGCCCGCGGCGATCGAGAGATTGGACCCGGGTGCGAGGCTCACGCTCTATTCGTATGTCCGCGGATGTAAATCCCTGGCCGGATTCCGGTGGCAAGCCACCGGCGAAAGTTTCGGTGCCGGCCCGAAAAAGCTGAAAAAAGTCAGCCCGGGTGAAATCGCGATCGTGTCGGGGGGATTGGTCGCCGCGAATGCCCCGGAAGATCCGGAGTGAGAAAACGGGGCGAAGTACGAGGGACCGGCCCGCGCTGCCAGCGGCGGCGCCCGCGCCCTCCCGCCGGCCCCGCGGCTTACGTCTGAATTGCAGTATTTTTCGGAATGGTGAACAGAGTCGCTCGTGCCATCCGAATTCGATCACGACCGACTGCGGTCGAGCGACCTAGATCTTGCTTCGTTGAAGGGCCTCCATCGCGCGAGCACGAGCCTCGCGATGGTCAACAATCGGCCGTGGATAAGTGGTCCCGAGCTCGACTCCCGCATTGGCCAGCAGGCTTGGAGGAGCTTCCCAAGGTCTGTGAATCCACTCGCTCGACACCTGACCCAACTCGGGCACCCAGCGACGGACATAGTCTCCGTTCGGGTCGAATGTCTCGCCCTGGCGCACGGGATTGAAGATGCGAAAGTAGGGGGCGGCATCCGCGCCACATCCCGCCGTCCACTGCCAACCCAGAGTGTTGTTTGCCAGGTCCGCATCGACAAGCGTGTCCCAAAACCACGCCGCCCCTTCTTGCCAGTCAATCAACAAGTCTTTCACCAGGAACGACGCCACGATCATCCGCACTCGATTGTGGACCCAGCCCGTATGCCACAGCTCGCGCATGCCGGCGTCTACGATGGGATAGCCGGTTAACCCTCTCTGCCAGGCACGCAAGTTCTCTGGGGCGTGCGCCCAGGGAAAGGCGGCAAAGTCTTGTCGTAACGGCTGCCTTGTCGTGTGCGAAAAGTGAAAGAGGAGATGATGGGCGAATTCCCGCCAGCCGAGTTCCCTCAGGTAGCACTGGCCCCCTCCTAAAGCATCATCGCCCAGCCGGGCCCGGACTGTGGACCAGATCTGACGTATATTGATTTCACCGAAATGAAGATGGGGCGAGATGCGCGACGTTCCCACGCGGTCGGGACGGTCTCGCTCGGTGGCGTACTGGGACAGCACCTCGTCCAGGAAACGATGGAATGCTTCCCAGGCGCCCGCCTCGCCCGGACGCCAGCGTGAACAAAAGCCGTCGGCCCAGTTTTTGGTTGGCTCCAGATCAAGCTCGCGCAACCGTAGCGTGGTCGGCCAGCATCGCGGACTATTGATATTCTCGGGCACTGGTTTGGGAGACGGAGGGCCCGGTTGCGCCAGGCAGGCCTTCCAGAACGGCGAGAACACCTGGTAGGGCGCACCTTGTCGCGTAAGCACATTCGGGGGCTCGAAGAGCAAGGAGCCGTTGAAGCTCTCCGCGAATCGTCCGTCATGATGCAGCGCCGCCAGGACACGGCGGTCGCGGTCGATGCATGCCGGTTCGTATCGTCGGTTCCAGAGCACGGACGTGGCGCCCGACTCCTCGATCAGCTCCCGAATCGTCTCAATGGTCGGGCCTCGGCGGACGACCAGGCGCGAGCCCAGTTCGCGTAGCGACTCTTCCAACTGAGTCAGGGAGTGGTGCAACCACCAGCGCGACGCGGCTCCCGGTTCCCAGGGGCCCTCTTCTTCGGGCGACCAGATGAAGACTGGGATCACCGGCCCGCCTTGACGGATGGCCGCCTCCAGTGCCGGATTGTCGGTCAGACGCAGGTCCAGTCGAAACCAGAGCAGCGTTGTGTCGTTCATGGATCCGCCAAGTCCCGAGGACGTTGGACACCCTTGACGCCGAATTGGAATCCCGTGCGTTGGTGGCCGTGAAAAGCGACAAAACGTCCGCAATTTTCTGGTCAATTCACGTCTGAACGGGCTTCGAGCAGCGTGTCTCGCGACACGTTCGTCCGAAGCACTTTCAAGGCAACTTCCTGGATTTGGCGGACACGCTCTTTGGAGATGCCCAGGACCTCGCCGACCTTGCTAAGCGAAAGCTTCATTCCGCCTCGCCACCTCAGCGCGGCTGGCGTAAACCTCGCCGATCAACCGGCTGATCGCGGCCGGACCGTCGGCCGCGTCCGGGATGACCAGCCCCGGATCGTGGGCAAGTACCTCGGCCAGCTTTCGCCTGCACCGGCCCAGCTCCTCGAGCAACTGGCGCTCTCGCATCGGGCGGAGCATCGCCCCGAAGGGGCCATCCAGATTTCCAAGTGCGTCTGAGACGTCCAACTTTGCAACCCCACGCATGCGAGCTCCTTCCAGTTGTTCTGGGGAAGACGGCGACCACTCCCGAACTCCGCTCAAGCCAGGCGAACGCTCCGCAAGACTGTCGCGGACGGCCCCGGCGAAACACAAACGAGGTAAATCGTCCAAATCGTTCATTTAATTTGTAGCCCGATCGCCCCATTGGAGTCAACCTCTGAGCGAGAAATTTTCGCCCATGGGCCGGTGGCAACGGGGCGCCGAACAGATTCTGGCATTCTGGCGATGGCTGAATCTGATGGGCGGGAAAGATGCCGCCGAACGTCTCCCAACTCGTTCCTACGCTCCGCGTAGGAATGCCGTCCTCGACGCTCAGCGTCGTGTGCGACCCTGGGATCGTTGGCCTGAAAGCACGCAAATCGAGGTATCGAGCCTCCCGATTTTCGGGACGATCGAGCTGCACAAGCGCGGCAAAGCTTCGTCCACGAGGCGTTCCATGAGGCTTCGTCGAGTGAGTCTGCCTTTTCGAGCGGTTTCTAGAAAACGACGCAGAGCGTCGAAGACGGCATTCCGACGCAGGAGCGTCGGAACGAGTGCCAGCGGAGCGTGTCGACGACGATGAGGAAGCGAGATGGCCGAGGGAGAGAAACCAGCACGCGACAAGTTTCCTTCCCAAAGAAGATACGAGTCGAAATGATTCCGATCGATCAATTCGGGCGGTTTTTCCTCCCCGAAAACGTCGATTACACGCTAACCTTTTTGCCACTCCGCTCCGACCGCCGGCGTCCTTCTTCGCTCAAGACCTTCTTGCGGAGGCGGATTTTGGAGGGCGTGACTTCAACCAGCTCATCGTCTTCGATGTATTCCAGGGCCAGCTCGAGGGTGAGCTCGCGGGGGGGCTTGAGCAGGACGTTTTTATCGGACCCGGAGGCCCGCATGTTGGTGAGCTTCTTTTCCTTGCAGGGGTTGACAACCATGTCGTCGCCGCGGGCGTTCTCGCCGACGATCATCCCCTGATAGACCTCGTCTCCCGGTCTGACAAACATGGTCCCGCGCTGCTGCAGGTTATCAAGCGCGAAAGCGACGATCTGTCCCTGAACCAGGCTGATCATGACGCCGTTGCCCCGGCGCGGGACGTCCCCCTTTGTCGGGCGGTATTCGTGGAAGTTATGGTGCATGATGGCTTCGCCCTGCGTGGCGCTCATCAGGCGATTACGCAGGCCGATCAATCCCCGTGCCGGGATCAGGAATTCGAGGTGAGCGTAGGCCCCCTTCACGTCCATCTTGGCCATCTCGCCGCGACGGGCACCCGAGAGCTCGATCACGGGCCCGATGTGACTGTGCGGCACGTCGACCACCAGGAATTCGTAGGGCTCGCACAGCTCGCCGTTGATCTCGCGGAAAATCACTTCGGGCTTGCCTACGGCCAGCTCGTAGCCCTCACGCCTCATGGTTTCGATCAGGACGGAAAGGTGGAGCAAGCCACGGCCCGAGACGATGAAGGCATCGCGGTCGTCGCTGGGCTCGACCCGCAGGGCCACGTTCGACTTGAGCTCGCGCTCGAGCCGATCGTTCAAGTGCCGGGTGGTGATATACTGTCCCTCGCCGCAAAGGGGCGAGTCGTTGACGGTGAAGAGCATCGAGAGCGTCGGCTCGTCGACCTCGATTCGCGGCAAGGCCACCGGTTGCTCAGGATCGGCAATCGTGTCGCCGATGTCGACGACACTCTGTCCGACGATCGCGACGATGTCGCCGGCCTCGGCGATCTCGACCTCGGTTCGCCCCAGCTTGTCAAAGACCATGACGCCGTCGATCGTACCGCTCACATTCACGTCGCCCTTTTTGATGAGGACGGCCTTTTGCCCGCGCCTGACTTGCCCGGAATAAATCCGGCCAATCGCGATCCGGCCGACGTACTCCGAAAAGTCGAGCGTCGTGCAAAGCATGCGGAACGGGCTATCCGTATCGACGACGGGACCGGGCACCTTGCTGACGATCAAGTCGAGCAAGGGCTTGACGTCGCCCGAGGCGGCGTGAGGGTCATGTGAGGCGAATCCTCCCTTGCCGGAAGCGAATATATAGGGAAAATCAAGCTGGTCTTCACTGGCCCCTTGCTCGACGAAGGTGTCGAAGATCTCATTCAACACTTCATTGGGCGCGCATCCGGGCGGTCGATCTTGTTGATCACGACGATCGGCCGGATGTGGCAGGCAAACGCCTTGCGCAAGACGAACTTGGTTTGTGGCATCGGGCCCTCGAAGGCGTCGACCAAGACGAGCGCGCCGTCGGCCATTTGCAGCGTCCGCTCGACCTCACCTCCGAAGTCGGCGTGGCCCGGCGTGTCGATAATGTTGATCTTCGTCGAGCCATAGTTGATCGCGATGTTCTTGGCCAAAATGGTGATGCCTCGCTCGCGCTCCAGATCGTTGGAGTCGAGGATTCGCTCGCCCTGGAGCTGTGACGCGCGGAACTGCCCAGATTGGCGAAGCATTGCGTCGACCAGCGTGGTCTTGCCATGGTCAACGTGGGCAATGATGGCCAAGTTTCGGATGTCGTCTCGTCGCTTCATGGATTTTTTGTCCGCCTATCTCAAGGCGGGCCTGTTTCAAGGTCGTGGGCAGCGGGGCGGGTCGCGGTGGAATGCTAGATCCCGATCCGTCAGGGGCTTATGCTATCTTATCGGATGCCCACCATTTTGGACAAGTCCGCTTAGCATGGTGCCATGCATTATGGAACATTTGAGTAACGCGCCAGTGAGTCTTAGCGAGTTTCTGGGAATGCTGGTGGTGATGTTGGCGGTGGCCAAGGCGGGCGGCTTTCTGGTGCAGCGACTGGGTCAACCGGCGGTGCTCGGCGAATTGGTGGGCGGGGTTGTGGTGGGCCGATCGTGGCTAGGCTTGGTGAATCCGGAAAATGAGACGATCCATCTCCTGTCGGAGTTGGGGGTTGTGATCCTGCTGTTCGCCATCGGTCTGGAGACCAACCTGTGGCAGCTTATCAAGGTCGGCGTCACCTCGCTCACCGTGGCCGTCGTCGGGGTCGTGCTCCCTTTTTTGCTGGGTTTCGTCGCGTGTCTGCTCTTGGGGCTCTCGACGGTCGTGTCGATCATGGCCGGTGCGACGTTGACCGCCACGAGCGTGGGGATCACCGCCCGCGTGCTCGCCGACCTCGGGCGGCTGCGCAACCCGAGGGACAAATCATTCTCGGCGCCGCGGTGATCGACGACATCCTGGGCCTGATGATCCTGACGGTCGTGGTGGGGGTGACCGAGGGTAAGGAGATCTCGCTTTGGGGAGTCGTGATGACGGCCGGAAGTGCGTTTGGCTTTCTCGTGGCGACGATTCTGGTTGGCAAGCTCGTCGTGCCGGTGCTCTTTCGCTGGGGGAGCCGGATCGAACTCCCTGGGACGGCGACGGGGATGGCCTTGATGACGGCCTTC
Organism: uncultured Isosphaeraceae bacterium; assembly: GCA_963829765.1. Classification (GTDB taxonomy): domain Bacteria; phylum Planctomycetota; class Planctomycetia; order Isosphaerales; family Isosphaeraceae; genus CAWFRS01. The sequence goes on from CAWHKI010000187.1 coordinate 48,581, forward strand.
GGGTTAGCCTGGCTGGCGAAGCAGTGCGGCTCCGAAAACTATCATCGGCGCGTTCGCCGGGGGATTGCTGGTCGTTTCAGCCCCGCAAGCCCACGAGATCGAGCGCGGAATTACTGAGATCGGCCATTTTTTCGTTCCCCTCTTTTTTGTGGCGGTGGGTGCATCGGTCGACTTGAGGGCCCTCGATCCTTTCCAGCCCGCCAGCCGATTCGCGCTTCTCACGGGGGGGGTGCTCATCGTGGCGGGCGTGGCCGGCAAGTTGGCCGCCGGTTACGCTCCTTTCTGGTTTCGCGGCAACAAGACGGTGATTGGAGTCGGCATGGTGCCGCGCGGCGAAGTGGGCTTGATCTTCGCTCAGATGGGGCTCGCCACCAACGTGTTCGATGCCGGTCTCTTCGGTGCCGTCACTCTGATGGTGATTGCCACCACATTGCTCGCCCCTCCCTGCTTGAAGCTGTTGCTCGGGTCCGCGACGGGTTTGCGACCTGACTATGAGCTCGAGGGCATTGAAGACCTCGTCACGGAAGCCTGAGCCGCATCCAAGAATAGGCGGTAGGCCGTAGCAGGCAAGCGGTCGGCGTTCCGGCCTAACCATGGCGCACGTCCCGTGGGGCCGATCCCGAATCCAATCGGGCTTAAACCAATCTAATCGCCGATTGGCTTTGCCCGAACTTGGTATCCGATTTGCACATTGAACATTTGCAGAGAGACAGAGGACCGCAGTGTGATTCGAACGCGATCTGCCGCGGCCTGCAACTCTCAATACAAAGGGTCGCAAATGTGGGACAAAGCATCGCTGCATGAGCTTATCGCCACGAAGATGTCGGGTTATCAGATGATCGTGGTTGCGAATCGCGAACCGTACGTGCATCGATATTCCGACGGGTCAATCGAGTGCCAACGACCGGCGAGTGGCATGGCCACGGCGCTTGACCCGGTGATGCGGGCCGCCGGCGGGGTCTGGGTCGGACACGGCTCGGGAGACGCGGATCGGGCGACGGTGGATGGGTCGGACCACGTCGCCGTTCCTCCGGAAGACCCGGCCTATACGTTACGGAGGGTGTGGTTGACTAAAGATGAAGAGGAGGGCTATTACCAAGGGCTGGCCAACGGAGGCTTGTGGCCGCTCTGTCATATCACGTTCACCCGGCCGGAGTTTCAGCTCAAGGACTGGGAGACGTACCGCAACGTGAACGCCCTCTTCGGCGATGCGGTGCTCGAAGAGGCCGGCGATCGGCCCACGTTCGTGTTCATTCAAGACTACCACTTCGGGCTGTTGGCGCGCTATCTCAAGGATCGCAATCCCAACCTGATCGTCGCCCAATTCTGGCACATCCCTTGGCCGAACCGCGAGACGTTTCGCACTTTTCCCTGGAAGGAAGACCTGCTCGATGGCCTGCTGGGGAACGACCTCCTTGGTTTCCATCTCCGGTATCACTGCCAAAACTTCATCGAGACCGTCGACCGCACGATCGAGGCCCGGATCGATCATGAACAGGCCGAGATCGTCCGAAACAGCAAGTCGACACTGGTGCGACCATTTCCGATCAGCATCGACTTCGAGCGCCAGGGGACGGTCGGCGTGAGCACGGAGGTCGAGCAGGAAATCAAAAAGCTACAGCGGCAGCTCGGCCAGCGGGGTGCCCAGATCGGCATCGGGATCGACAGGATCGATTACACCAAGGGTATCCCGGAGCGTTTGCAGGCGCTCGACCGTTTTTTCGATCGCTTCGCCCAATATCGCGAGCGGCTGACCTTCATCCAGGTTGGCGTGCCGAGCCGCGGCAGCATTCCTAGCTACCGCGCGACCGACCAGGAGATCGACCGTCTGGTTGAGCGAATCAACGGGAAATGGGGCACCTCAAGGTGGCGCCCCATTATCTACTTCAAGCGCAATTTCACCGTGGTCGAAATGACCGCCCTCCACCGGATGGCCGATTTTTGTGTCGTCAGCTCGCTGCATGATGGGATGAACCTGGTCGCCAAGGAGTTCGTGGCGAGCAGATTGGATGAGGATGGCGTCTTGGTCTTGAGCCAGTTTGCCGGAGCGGCGGTCGAGTTGACTGATGCCGTGCTCTTCAACCCGTTCGCGATCGACGAAATGGCCGAGGCGATTTACCAGGCAGTGGTCATGGCTCCCGCCGAACGCAAAAAGCGAATGCAACGCATGCGATCGACCGTTCAAGACAACAACGTCTACCGCTGGGCGGGGAAGATCCTGTCCGCCCTGCTCAAGCTCGATTCTGGCGAGGCGCCGTGAATGGAACAAGACTGAGGACGGAGGACTGAGGACGGAGGAAAGACTGCCCAAGCTCGATTCTGGTGAGGTGTCCTGAATGGAACCGCTCAGGCAGCCGGTGCTTGAGAACTGGGAGGAGGTGCGAGCCCGTGTTGAGAACGCGTGCGGGCTCCTGCTGTTCCTGGATTTCGACGGCACACTGGCCCCGATCGTTGCGGAGCCCATGCTGGCCGTGCTGCCCGGCGCCACGCGTCAAGTCCTGAATGATCTGGCCGCGCACAACACGATCGCGATCGCGATCATCAGCGGCCGAGCGGTGGGCGACGTCAAAGGGCGAGTGGGGTTGCCGAACTTGATTTACGCGGGCAACCACGGGCTTGAGATCGAAGGACGAGGCCTTGCCTTCGAGCATCCCGAGGCGATGGTGCTCAAAGGGAGCGATTCGCGAAATCACCGAGCGAATCGCGGTGCACACCGCTTCCCTCGACGGAGTTGAGATCGAATGGAAAGGATTGACGTCCTCAGTGCACTATCGGCGTGCGTCGCGTTCCGCGGAGATCTCTATTGAGGCTTCGCTACGAGATCTTGTCGCGCCCGATCACCCGAATATTGAGGTCCGAAAAGGGAAGATGGTGTTCGAGATCCGCCCGCGAGTGGACTGGGACAAAGGGAAGGCCGTCGCCTGGATCCGTGAGCAGCTCGGCCAGCATCGAGGACTGCCGATCGTCGTGGGCGACGACGTGACTGACGAGCAAGCATTTTCCGCTTTCACCGACGCGATTACCATCTGCGTTGATCCCCAAAGACCAACTGCGGCCAGGTACCGCCTCGAGAGCCCTGATGATGTCAGAGATTTTCTGATGTGGGTTTCGCGGGCCTGGAAACATGGGCCGTAATCAGTATCGATATCGGGCACGACGGGGCGGAGACGCACCGAAAACCCAGATTGTCACGTTAAGCCTAATTTGGAGTCAGCCGAGGTTTACCCCGCTGAGCTGCGCCTGCCGCTAGCTCACGAAGGACCACCGCGACGTGCTCCTTGCCGGTTGATCCGGAGCGATTCCAAGAGTGATGTCCACCAGCAACCAAGCTCTTTACCGCGGGCCGGTCAACTCAATCTTAAGAGCTACGCCCTCGGTTCCAGCCGGAACCAATAAAACCCATGCGGCCCCAGGGTAACCAGGTAAGGAAGCGCACCGACCGTGGGGAACGCGATATTGCCCCTCATCTCGGTCAGCGCCATCCCCTGGTAGCGGCTCAGGTCAAGCTCGACCGGCTGCGCGAACCGCGAGAGGTTGTTGACGACAAGAGCGGCCTGATCTTGATAGGATCGCACATAGGCCACGACGTGACGATTGTGGCAGGCGATGAATTCGAGGCCTCCCCGGCTGAAAACCTTGTGTTCGCGGCGGACCTTGATTAACTGGCGCAACCAGTTGAGCAGCGACGTCGACGACGCGAGCTGGGCCTCGACATTGACGGCCTGGTAGTGATAAATCGGGTCGAGAATGACTGGCTGGTAGAGGGCCGACGGGTTGGATCGGGAAAACCCGGAATTGCGGTCGCCAGTCCATTGCATCGGGGTGCGCACGCCACGGCGGTCACCCAGATAGACGTTGTCGCCCATGCCGATCTCGTCGCCGTAATAGAGCACCGGGCTGCCGGGCAGTGTGAAGAGCAGGCTGTGCAAGAGCTCGATCTGCCGGCGGCCGTTGTCCATCAAGGGGGCCAACCGGCGGCGAATCCCTAGGTTCAACCGCATGCGCGGATCTCTGGCATATTCTGTGTACATGTAATCGCGTTCCTCATCCGTCACCATTTCGAGAGTCAGCTCATCGTGGTTGCGCAAGAAGAGGGCCCATTGGCAAGACTCAGGAATTTCGGGCATCTGATTGATGATGTCGACGATCGGCCGCTGGTCTTCGCGGCGTATGGCCATGAACAGCCTGGGCATCAAGGGGAAGTTAAACGCCATGTGAAATTCGTCCCCCTGGCCAAAGTAAGGCAAAAGGTCGGAGGGCCACTGGTTGGCCTCGGCAAGAAGCAAGGTGCCGGGGTAGCGTGCGTCGACGAACTGGCGCATTTCCCTGAGCACGTCGTGGGTTTCGGGCAGGTTTTCGCAGGTGGTCCCCTCGCGTTCAATCAAATAAGGGACAGCGTCGACGCGGAACCCGTCAATTCCGCGGTCGAGCCAGAACGCCATGATGTCGAGCATCTCTTGTTTGACGGCCGGATTGTCGAAATTGAGATCGGGCTGATGGCTATAGAATCGGTGCCAGAAGTATTGGCGGGCGACCGGGTCCCAGGTCCAGTTCGAGGTCTCGGTGTCGCGGAAGATGACACGAGTCCCTTGATACATCTGGTCGGTATCGCTCCAAACGTAGTACTTTCGTTTGGCCGAGGTGGGGTCGCGCCTGGCTTCTTGAAACCAGGGGTGCTGGTCGGAGGTGTGGTTAATCACGAGGTCGGCGATGATGCGGATGCCGCGCGCGTGGGCGGCCTTGCTAAGTGCCTCGAAATCGGCGACGGTGCCGATCGTGGGATGGATCTGGCGGAACTCGGCGATGTCGTAGCCGTCGTCCTTGAGGGGTGACGCGTAGATCGGCATGAGCCAGAGACAATCGACGCCCAACTCCTGGAAATAGTCGAGCTTGGCGGTCAGGCCAGCCAAATCTCCGTCGCCGTCGCCGTTGGCATCATAGAAACCGCGAGTGTAAACTTCGTAAAAAATCGCGTCTTTGTACCAGAGGCTGTCGGTTCCCCGCATTTTTCGCTCGATGTTCGAGAAGATTTAGAGAAGTGGCGATAGCAGCCTTACGACGTTCTCAAAGAGCTCACGGGCCCAGCCGGGGGCCGGCAGCTGGCGGCTTCGAGTCGGCCATGAGCGACTCGGCCCAGTTGGCGACCTCGACCACATGAACACGAGAAGAAACATACAGCGCCACCTCGTAATTAAGAAAAAGGCTGCGCATGTCCATGTTGGCCGAGCCAATGACGGCGAGGTGATCATCGAAGATGACAGCCTTGGCGTGAAGCATAACCGGGGTGTAGAGCAAGACGCGTCCCCCGGCCGTGTGGAGATCGCGCATGTAGCCGGCCCGGGCGAGGTCGGCCGTGATGTGATTCGAGCGCATCGGTACGATCAAACGTACATCGACCCCGCGCCGGGCGGCCAGTGAAAGTGCCCTGGCGAGCATTTCATCGGGCACGAAGTACGGTGTGACGATCCAGATCCGGTCGCGAGCGGCGAAGATCAGTGCGAGCAGCGATTCGTAGAGGGGGTCGCCGGCGACATCCGGTCCGCTGGGCACGACTTGAACCACGCTCGAACCCGTCCCAGCCGTACGGCGATCGTCACCCGGTTGGTGCAGGCCGGTCGGTTCTTGGCCGGTGGTGAACCGCCAATCCGATGCGAATAGCGTCTCGATCTCCGACACCGCCGGTCCCTCGACAACCATGGATAGGTCTCGCCAAAGACCTCGCGATCCCGGCGGCCCGATATACGGCCAGGCAATGTTCATGCCGCCGACCAGCGCGAACTTGCTGTCAACGACGATCAGCTTGCGATGGTTCCTGAGGTTCGCGCGACCGCGAAACGGGATACGAAGCATCGGCATGAAATAGGCGATCTGGTGCCTGCCTCGATTAAGGGCGTTAGTGTTCGCCGTCGCAGACGCCACGAACCGACGTCGTCCAGCAGCAAGCGAACGGACACCCCTTCCGCAGCCCGGCGCGTCAGACAAGCGACCAGGGCCTGGCTTCCTTCGTCAGGTCCCAGGATATAAGTGGTGATGTAAATGGTTGAGTGAGCTTGCTCGATCAACCTCATCACCCGCTGATAGGCATCCACTCCCGAGGTAACCAGATCGAGCCGGTTCCAGGCAGTGGGCGGGGGCACGCCGTACGAGGCCAGCAGCCGTTCGACGGTCCCGCTCTGGTTGCCACCAAGGGCCTCTGACCCCGGGTGGAAGATGGGTTCCTTTCGCTGAGCCATACGCTGAAACTTGCGGCCGCCGATCATGATGTAAAGCGGCACGCCGATATAAGGAAGGAGCAGGATCACCAGCAGCCAGGCGATCGTGCTGCTCGGTGACCGCCGCTGGCGGAGCAGACCGGCCATGAGCACCAAGGCCATCAGGAAGCCGAGATGAGTGAGAAACTCTGAGAAGAGCCAGTCGTGGACATAAACAAGCCAACTTGGCACGTGCATGAGACTCCGGGGCCGGGGCGGGCTCAGTTCAGCGCCTTTTCAAGGCTTGCGGCTGGGCGAAAGCACGCACCGAAATCCCACATGCGAGGCCGCGCTGTCGCAGGCACCTTTGCCCCTCGCCCTGGCAGGTAGCGTGTGCAATATTGGTCACTGCACAAATACGATCCTCCCCGCTGCACACGTTTGTCCACGCCGGGTTCGTCGGGATCGTAGCTCGACGTTGGCCCGGTGGGGTTGTGAGCTTCGGTCGTCTGGTAACCAGGACGATACCAATCGCCGCACCATTCCCAGACGTTGCCGGCGATATCGTACAGGCCGAACCCATTAGGGGGAAAGGTCGCGACCGGAGCGGTGCGGGCGAATCCATCGTCGCTGCTGTTCTGGTCGGGAAAGTGCCCTTGCCAAGTATTGGCCTGCCACTTGCCGCCAGGGAGCAGGTCGTCGCCCCAAACGTAGCGCGAGCGTACTTTGCCGCCGCGCGCCGCCAGCTCCCATTCCGCTTCCGTAGGCAGCCGCTTACCGGCCCAGTTGGCGTAGGCGACGACGTCGTACCAGCAAATCTGCACCACCGGATAGTCGTCTTTCCCTTCGATATTGGTCTGCGGTCCCTCGGGATGCCGCCAGTTGGCACCGGGAACGTAGCGCCACCACACCAAGGGATTTTCAAGAGAGACCCGGCCTGCCGGCGGAGTGAAGACGATCGAGCCCGGGACGAGCTTCTCCGGCGGCGCATCAGGAAAATCTTTGGGGTCGGGCGGGCGCTCGGCGATGGTGAGATATGCGGTCTCGCTCACGAACCTGGCGAACTGGCGGTTGGTGACCTCGGTTCGATCCATCCAAAACCCGGAAACGGTTACCTCGTGTATCGGCCTGGCGTCGGGCATCGACGCATCGTCGGCACCCATCCAGAACGTGCCGCCTGGAATCCAGGCCATCCCATCGGGGGCGGGGCGGGCGGCAGGCTTCGTCGGTCCTTCCGCGGGCTCGGCTGGTTGGCGAGGGCCTGCCTCGATTGGGTTCGGCGCCGACCGCGGGTGCTCGATCTCAGCGGTTTTCGACCCTGGGGCGATGGCTGCTCCAAGCGGCCCGCGTACGACAGGCGCCATCCATGCCCCTACCGCGAGCACGAGTAAAACGACGATGCCGATCTCAACCGCTCTCAACTTCATCGCGCGATTCCTTATTCGGCCCCGACTTTCATTCCTCTGTTTTCAGTCTACGCGGCGACACTCGTCACGTCAGTCCGGCAGGCGCCGGACTGTGACACCGAGGACGCCGCCGGTGATTTGGTTGCCCGCGATCCAGGCTTCCAGGCGTCCCGGTCCCGCGGGGAGCTCGACCCCTGGGAATGAGCATTCGGTTTGACGCGGCGGCACGGCCTTTTCCCCTATCGGTTTTCCCAGGGCGATCTTGGCTGTCGAGGGAAATTCGCGGGGCCTGAGGCGGAGCGTGATGTCGAACCGCCCGGCCCGCGGGACGTCGACTTCCCAGAAGCCAAGCGGATTGGCGTCGTCCGCCGCGCGGGGCCCGCGCCAGTCTTGCGGGGTCAATGTCGTGGGGTTCTCACGCGGAGTGCCCACGGCGATCCGAACCGGATCGAACCCGCGGGTGGACGTCACGTCCTGAAACCACGCCTTGTATTCGGCGTACATCCGGGACACGATGTCGGGATGCTTTTTGGCAATGTCGTGCAGTTCGAGCGGGTCGTGTTCCATGTCAAAAAGCTCAATCGGCGGTACCTTGGTGACGCCCAGCGGCGGCTCGCGCCGTAATAGCTTGTACGATTGCGTGCGCACGGCAAAGGCCCGCCCGAGTTCCGGCCGGTCGCCGCGGTGCCACTGGACAAACAGGGCCCGGTCGGGCCAGCCGGCGGTCTGCGTGCCCATCAGCAGGGGAAGCAGGCTTTTGCCGTCGAAGCGAACGCCGGGCGGAGGAGTCACTCCGCAAGCGTCGAGCAACGTGGGCGCCAGGTCGATGTGCGCGGCGATGCGGTCGACCACGCCGCCGGCCGGCAGGTGCCCGGGCCAACGGATGTAGCAAGGAACGCGAATTCCGCCGTCGTACACCGACCCTTTCCAACCGCGCAGGCCGGCGTTCCACCTCGGGTGGGCCGGGCCATTGTCAGTCAGGAAGACGACGATCGTGTTATCGGCGAGTTTTTTCGCTTCAAGCGCCTTCAAGACCCTGCCGACGTTGGTGTCGATGTTGGTGACCATGGCATAGACCCGGGCGACCATTTCGGCAGGCTCCGCGAACCGAGCCGGGATCTCTTTCCCGAGCTGAGGAAACTCCTTGAGTGTGAGGTTCATCCCCCGGTACGCGGTCAATTCGGCCTCGGGCGCTAAAAGCGGAGTGTGCGGGCAATTAAAGGCGAGGTAGGCAAAAAAAGGACTGGCCTTGGGCTCGCTCACGAAGTCGATCAAGGCCTGGGCGAAGATGTCGCTGCAATAACCCTTCATGCGTTTTGGTTCGCCGTTACGCTGCAAGATCGGATCGACATAACTACTGCCGCCCGGCGGATCGGACGCCTGGCCGATTCCGCCCCCTTTGAGCACCAGCGCTTGCTGAAACCCTTGGTCGATCGGTCGCATCGGAGCGTTGTCTCCTAGGTGCCACTTGCCGAAGATTCCGGTCCGATAGCCGGTCGCGGCCAGCATTTCGGCAAGGGTGACCTCTTTGGGGTGCATCATCGACCGCCCCGCATAGGTGTCGACCACGCCGGTACGATACGAGTATCGCCCAGTCAAAAGCGCGGCCCGTGTCGGCGAACACACGGGTGAAACGTAAAAGTTCCGTAGCGCGACACTACGCCGGGCGAATTCGTCGAGGTTTGGCGTCTTGATCTTGGGATTTCCGTGCACCCCTAAGTCGCCGTAGCCCTGGTCGTCGGTGATGATCACCACGATGTTGGGACGCGAATCGGCCGCTCTGCGTGAGGTCGCACTGGCCGAGTCGCTCCAAAGACAAGGAATCAGCGCGAAAAGCGCGAGTCGCGTGCAGCCTTGCATGAAACCACCACCACCCCTCTCGCAGGGTGCGCCAACCGATTCTGGTCAACGCAGAGGAAAGCGCCGTAGAGAGATCGGAGTCTATGCTGAACATACCAACCCGACGCGTCAGCGAGGAGAGTGCCGACGGGACCCTCGCTGGCGCGTCGGGTTGGTATCGGTCGCCGCCCCGCAAACGCCGGAATCCGTTGGCGCCCCCCCTCGCCCACCGATCCGAAATCCGCATTCTCACAATCCCTTGCCGATGCTACACTAGGCGCCATAGGATCACAACCCCGCGAATCCGCCGGGTTTTCCTCCGGTTCTCAGGTCAATAGCCCTTCTGCTCAGATCATACGTCCGGCGTGTTCGGTCTCGATTCGAATGGGAACGCCAAGCTCGCGTTCATGAGGAACTGCGCGCGATTTCGGTCGAACGGTTTGCGCTGGAGAAAACCATCGCAGAAAACCGTGAGCCACGGAAGGTGTTTTATGTGGGAATGTAGGCATGAACGTCGCTTTTTCAGGGCCAGGCCGTGGATTGGCGCGAGCGCGAGGCCGGGCGCCCGGATGTCATATCGCCCTTCTCTTCTCGCGCTGGAAGGCCGCGCGCTCATGACGGCGTCATTGCAGCCCATCGCCAATGTCAGCGTACCGGCTCTTCAAGGCGAGACGATCCCTTTGCTCGCGGACAGTGGGGCCACCGACGCCCAGACTTTCACAGTCACTTCGAGCAACCCCGATGTCACCGCATCGATCGCCCAGGGCCCGTTCTGGACGCTCGGCGTGTCGTACAGCGATCCGGCGAACTCCGCCGAGAACTTCACGGGGTCGCTGACATTCCAGCTCTTTCAGAACTTGACGCCGAATACGGTGAGTATGATCGAGGAGTTCACCAACGACGGCTACTACGTGAAAACGGGTGACTATTTTCCCCGGATCGTGGCCGACTTTGACTCACCGCTCACGACCGTCATCCAGGGGGGCGCGTCCAACATCGACGGTACTGGCTCAAGCGGTCAGCCTAACACGCCCTATGCCAACGAAAATGTTCAAGAGCTGGCACTCACCGGCTCTGATCAACTGGCGCTGGCGAATTCGGGCGGAACTGACTCGAACGATACGCAATTTTTCATCAATACCGGCCCGGCCGACTCGCTCGGCTACAACTACACCGTCTTCGGCCAGCTTGTCGCCGGGCAGGCCACGCTCAACCAGATGGCCACGCAGGTGGCCGTCCAGGATAACCCCGTGACCGGCGAAGATTCGCAGCCGACCGAGCCCCTGACCATCACCTCGGCCTCGCTGGCGTCCACAAGTCCCGACGGCGTCGTCATCGTGAACACAACGCAGGCGAAGCCAGGCGAAACGGCCACCATCACCGTGACAGCCACCGACCCAACCGACGGAACAACGGCGACCGAGTCGTTTAACGTCGCAGTCGGCGACTATGTGGGGCCAACGACTTCCAGCGAAATCGGCAACATCAATTTCGCACCCTACGCCAACCCGATATCGGAGTCGACGTATCAAAACATCGCGGTCAACGGTCAGTTATCGGCCCAGAACACTTATCCAGACAGTACCGTCAAGGTACCGCTCACTTACTCGCTGGCCTCGGACCCGAGTCACGGCACGATCACCGACTTTGACGCGACGACGGGCTCGTTTACTTACACGCCGGACCCTGGGTACGTCGGCACCGATACGTTCCAGTATTTGGTGACGGCGTACGGTCCCGATTCGACGGCCGCCCCGGCGGCCAGTCCGCCCACGACCGTCACCGTCGATGTCGCACCGACGCCTCCGGTCGTCAACGTCCAAAATGTCACGCTCACGACCAACAAGAAGGACCTGGTAAAGCAAATCGATGTGACCTTCAGTGGACCTTTGAACGCAAGTCTCGCTGGCAAGTCCAACATCTACCGGCTTGTTCATCCGAACAAATCAGGGGCGGCTTCTATGGCGGAACCGGCGGCCGTCAAAATACGCGCGGCGAAATATGACGCGGCGACCGACACCGTGACCCTGACACCAGGCCAGCCGTTCGCGCTCAAGGCGAGGGCACTCGATCTCGTCATTGACGGAACGTCACCATCAGGGCTGGAGGACGTCGTCGGCCGTTATCTCGATGGAGCCGACAACAGCCAGACGGGGAGCAATGCGGTCATTTCGATCTCGAAGAACGGTGTGAACATAGAATAGATCTCTAGCTCCGGACAAGTTTCATCGGTTGTCTTGGCACCCAGCCGGTTCCACGGATATGATCTTCCGTGTTTTTCACCTCGCCGAAGAGACGCTCCCTGTCAGGCGATTTCCAGTCCGAAACATGGGATTCTGCCTGTCCCCGCGTGAAAGCAGATAAGCAAAGAGATCGAGGACCTCTTCCTTCTTGAGCGTGTTCAGAAGCCCGACGGGCATCATCGAGACGGGAGACCGTTTGATCTCCTCGATATGGCTGCGCGGCACACTGACCATTTTGTTGGGATCGAGCATATCGGTGCTGATCGAGCAGATTGTCGCCGTTCAGATTGACAATCCGGCCGGTGATAACGCGGCCGTCGTTCGTAGCGACGGTTACCGACTCGTACTGGTCGCTGATTGTTTTGTTGGGCAGGATGATCGACTCGAGCAGGTCGCGAGCTGCTGAAACGCCCGGCAATGCCCGAGAGATCAGGGCCGAGACCGCCCCCTTCGTCATTACAGCGATGGCACGCGAAGCACTTCGCCGACGCGAAAACGGTCCGGCCCCTGTCGAAGTCGCGACCTTTCAGGCCCGTCTCGAGGGCCGGTACCAACTCGTCGATCGTCCATTCCTTCACGAACGGCCGCTCGACCGTCGCCGCGGCCGAAGCGGTCTCCGCGGGCTTGGCGTCTAAAATCGGTTTTAGTGCGGTTTTGTCTGATTCGCTAAGGGCGATTAAGGCATCTCGTTTGATATTACCCATAAAACCGCGAAGGCTATTGCCCCCCTTAAACTGGCCCGATTTCGCGATCCACGAGAAATACGTCTGGCGAAGCGCGGGCGTCCAGCCTACGTTGAGCGTGCGCAGCGCCTGGGCGTAATGGATCTGTTCTTCCTGGGTCGGCGCATGCTCGAGAAGCGCGACCGTCTTCGCGGCGGCGTTTGGAGCGTTCAGGTAGATGAGAAGCTGGCAAAGCTCGGCATTCAGCTCTCGCACGCGTGAAGGGTAATAGGGGTCAAACCGGGCTGATCAAACGCCGCGCGGTCGACGCGTCGGGCCGGCCGAAGCGATTCAAGACGACCTGGTACACGCGGATCAAGTCGAGTTGCTGGGCGACACTGAGTGAGTTCCACGCGATTCGGTCGAGGGCCGCCAAGATTTGGTCGCGAGTCGCGGTGTCTGGAGCGGGAGCTTTGTCCGGGCGATGGGCCGGGTCTGAAGCGGTCACGTGGGTCAGGGCCAGAAGGGCATTGAGGGCTGCTTCTGGTGACGACGTCTCGGCGAGGGCTTTTTCACGCCATGAACACGTGGATTGAAACTCGATCGCCAGCCGCGCGGCCCAGCGGACGAATCGATCTGGATGGCCAAGGTATGGCCAGGCGGTCTCGACGGCCTTCGGATCAGCATGGCCATGAAACGCCTCCAGCTTATGCCGCAAGCCGCGGGCATCGACAGACGCCGATCTATCGCTTGGCCCCGCGGGAGCGGTCGGCTCGTCACCGCGATAAGTCACGCGATAAAGGCCCGATTGCGTATTCCGGCCGCCGACCGTGAAATACATCGCGCCGTCCTTGGGATTGACGACAACGTCGGTCAAGGCCAGCGGTGTCCCGGTCAGGAACTCCTCGAGCTGGCCCGCGTAAGTCGAGCCCTCAGGCGCGAGGTGAAGCGCGTACAGCTTGCCATAACTCCAGTCGCAGAGGTAAAGGGCCTCCTGATACTTCACCGGGAACTTCGCTCCGTAGCCGAAGGTCACGCCGGTGGGCGAACCGGGCCCGACATTGACCACCGGGGGCAAGCTATCGATGTAATAAGCGGGCCATTTACCGGAGCCGTTGCGGTAGCCATAGTCGCCGCCACTGGTGACGTGCAGCACGCGGGTCGGTCGGTACCACGGCATGTGAACGTCCCACTCCATGTCGGAGTCGTACGTAAACAGATCTCCCGCGCGATTGAAGGCGATGTCGAACGGATTGCGGTAGCCAATGGCCACCAACTCCCAGTGCTTACCGTCGGGGCTGACGCGGTAGATGTGGCCTCCAGGGGCCTTCTCGCTCGTCATGAACCCCGCGCCGTCGACCATTCGAGGGAGCAGGTTATCCTCACCCCAGACACGAGGAACCAGCGAGCCATCGATCGCCGTGAGCTGGGTGGCATTGCCGGCGACCACATAAAGCGACTTGCCATCGGGAGCCAGGATCACCGCGTGTGGACCGTGCTCCCCGCCGCCGTCGAGCTTCCGCAACATGTTCGACCTTGTCGAGCCGGTCGTCGTTGTTCGTGTCGGTAACGCGGTACAGCCCGCTCACATACCGCTTGCCCCGGTTTACGACAACGTAGAGGCTGTCAAACGCCCACAACAAGCCGTGCGCCTCGCCAATCGGCGCGTCGATGGCGTCGACGCCGATCTTCGCACCCTTGCGGTCAACCGACGGCAGCGACACCCGGTACAGCTTGCCGTGTTGGTCCGAGACGATCAGCCGGCCCTTGGGATCGACGGTCATGTTCACCCACGAGCCTTGGGTCTCCTGGGGCACGGAATAGATCAGATCGACCAGGAACCCCTTGGGCGCCTTGATCCGTGCCGCCGGCGGAGAAACGGTCTTCGGCGGGGGGCTTGCGACTGTGGGACGTCTGGCGGCGACAGCGGGTGTCTTTACGAGGGTGGTATAACCGCTGTCATCGAGCCAGTCTTTGAGCCTCGCCGTCCAGCCGGTCACTGGCATGGGCCGATTGTTCATGCCAAAGCCGTGGCCGCCGCGAGCGTAAATGTGCATCTCCCCAGGGACCCCAGCCTTCAGGAGCTCTTGGTAGTAGGCCATGCAGATGCCCGTGCACCGCTTGTCGTCGCGGGCAACGGCCAGAAATGTCGGCGGCGTGTCCTTGGTGACGTGGAAAAGCGTCCCTCGGAACCCCGGGTAGATGAGCATGAGAAAATCGGGACGCGAGCTAAGGCGATCGACCGGATCACCGGCATCCGACCGTTCGGATTCGAATTCCGTCCCGGCCATGATCGCCAGCTCGCCGCCGGCCGAGAAACCCAAAAGGCCTACGCGAGTTGGGTCGACGCCCCATTCCTTGCCGCGCGACCGGACCAGTCGGACGGCGCGACGGGCGTCGGCTAAGGCGTGGACATCAACCTTGTAGCTCGACCCCTCCTCATTGGCGAGGCGGTACTTGAGCACGAAGCCGGCGATTCCCTGGCTCGCAAGCCAGTTGGCGACGTCGTATCCCTCATGGTCGATCGACAAATAGCGATGCCCGCCTCCCGGGCAGATCACGACGGCCGCCCCGGTAGCCTTTTCCTTGGGGGGCATGAAGATTGTCAGCGACGGCTCGTGGATGCTGGATACGCTGCGCCGGTGAATCTGTTCCTTTGCCGGACTCGACGACCTTCTCCTTCTCTTTCCGGTTCTTGGCAGTTGCTCCCGGAGCCCCGCCCGGCCAGAGCGGCACGACCTGCGACTCATCGGCAAAGAGTAGGCTCGGCAAGAGGAACATTGCGAGAAGCAGCCTCGGCAGGGTCATTTCGTCTGTCTCCAGCGGCAAGAGGTTCGGAGTAGTGGGCGGGACCGGCGTTCACCAGGCGAAGAGGAATGAGATTGATCAACTCGCCCCGCTAGTCCTGGACCAAAACACGGAAAACGTCTTCGCCAGGGCCCCGTTCGCCCAAATTGTGATGACTCGGCTCTTCAGAGCCGAAACCAGGCTGTACCGCGACTGTCGAGTGCTGCCAAAACGCGCTCGGTGGAGGGATCGCGGCCGGTACAGGGGCAGGATCGTTCCGGCTGGTGTGGCCCGAGTGGTTAGCGGCCAGCAAGAGCAACCACTTCAAAACGGGAAAGGACGCGAGAAAGATCGCGAGCGAAAACCTGTACCGGATTGCTATCAGCGACCAGGTCACCAGCCACGCGATATCGAAAAGGGCGGTCAGGACGAGCACCCAAAATCCTAAGCCGGGCAACGCGGTGGTAATCACCAGACGGGGCCGTCGCCGGATCACGGCGGTCATGCTCTCTAGCCAGTTCGCGCCCAAGGCCAGTTTGATGGCGTTGCGCAGCCACCGATTTCGCCCACCGCGGCTGGTCAGTCGCATCACCCCCGATCCCCCATTCTCTGACTAAGGCTAGCCGCCTACTGCCATCGCACCCGTCGCACGCCCCCAACGCAGCTCTAAAGTCTATCACAACCAAGTAAGCCGAACTATAGGCTGAAATGATGCTTTTTGTCACCATGCAAAAAGGACCGGTTCCGGCGTCACGACGGTCTGCCGGACGTTTAATTTGATACTGACGGCTGCCTCCGACTGTGTTACATTCTTGTTCAACAACTGGGCGGCTTCTCGTTTTTGAACCACCCATGCTCATTTATATGGGTAAATCAGCGAATGTGTCCTTGTCTATTAAGGCACAGCCGTGTATTGGCGTCGGGCCTTTTGTTCGTCGTGGGGCTGGCCGGGCTGCGCACGGCGAGGAGGATGCGAAGGGGGTCGCCTTCTTTGAGAGCAGGATTCGGCCCGTGCTTGTCGAGAAGTGCCAGGAATGCCACTCCAGCCAGGCCAAGAAGCTAAAAGGGGGGCTCAAGGTCGACAGCCGGGCATCGATCCGCGCGGGGGGAATTCCGGGCCCGCCGTTGTTCCCGGCGATTTTGAGGGCAGCCTCCTTTACCAGGCAATCTCCGGCGCCGGCGGGGTCGAGCCGATGCCCCCCAAGGGCAAGCTCCCCGGCTCGGTTGTCGCCGATTTCCGCCAGTGGATCACCATTGGTGCACCCGACCCGCGCGACGGGACAAAATACGAACCAGCCACTCCCGCCACGGCGGCCAACAGCCGCGAATGGTGGTCACTCAAGCCACTCTGGAGTGCAGCGGTCCCCCCCGTTGAACCGGCAATGCGACACTGGGCCAAAAACCCGATCGACGCCTTCGTTCTCGCCACGCTCAAGGACAAGAACCTCGAGCCGGCCTCGGAGGCCGAGCGCCGTACCCTAATCCGCCGCCTCTCGTATGATCTACTCGGCTTGCCCCCAAGTCCTCAAGAATTGACCCGATTCTTGCTCGATCAATCACCCGATGCTTATGAACGGCTCGTCGAGCGTCTGCTTGCGAGTCCCCATTACGGTGAGCGCGTGGCCAGATACTGGATGGACCTGGTGCATTTCGCCGAGACTCACGGGCACGACCAGGATCGGATCAGGCCCAACGCCTGGCCGTACCGCGATTACTTGATCGAGTCATTCAACCGCGACACGCCGTATGCCCGCTTCGTCCACGAACAAGTTGCGGCCGACGCCCTGTTTCCGGACGAGCCGCGGCTGGCGGTCGCGCAGGGGATGCTCGCGGCCGGGCCCTGGGACGAGAGCTCGCTACGCGACATCCGCGACGACAGTATCGACCGCTTGATCGGCTATTACATCGACCGCGACGACATGGTCACGACGGTGATGTCGACATTTTGCAGCGCGACCGTTCATTGTGCCCGCTGTCACGACCACAAGTTCGATCCGATCTCGCAGGAAGACTATTACTCTTGCAGGCGGTCTTCGCCGGGGTCGACAAGGCCGAGCGAGGTTATGACCCCGACCCCGCGCTCGACCAATTGCGGCGCCGGCTCAAGGCCGAAATCAAGCGGACCGAGCCGCGCAACCCCGGACTGGCCGCGTGGCTCAAGGTTGAGCTGGCCGCCTTGCCTCCCCAAGCCCTGGTGTTCAGCGCGGCGAGCGACTTCGCTCCCGACGCCAGCCACGTACCCCCGGGCAAGCCGCGGCCGGTACACGTCCTCAGGCGGGGCGACATCCGCCAGCCCGGCAAGGCGGCCAGCCCCGGGACTTTGAGCTGCGTCAATGGTCTGCCGGCGCGGTTTTCCAGCGGCGGTGACGACGAATCGACGCGCCGGGCGGCCCTTGCCCGCTGGATCACCGATTCCCGCAACCCACTCACGTGGCGGTCGATCGTCAACCGAGTTTGGCAATGGCATTTCGGCCGCGGGCTGGCATCGACCCCCAGCGATTTCGGCCGCATGGGCAGTCGGCCGTCGCATCCTGAATTGCTCGACTGGCTGGCGACCCGATTTCTCGAAAGCGGCGGCTCGCTCAAGTCATTGCATCGACTGATCGTCACCAGCGCGGTCTATCGCCAAAGCGTGCGGTATGACGCCGCATTCGCCGCGATCGATGGCGACAACCAGTGGCTCTGGCGGCAGAACCGCCGCCGACTCGACGCCGAGAGCATCCACGACGCGATCCTCGCGATCTCCGGCCAGCTTGACCGCACGATGCGGGGCCCTTCGACGCAGCAGTTTTCGCTGCGCCCGGGCGTGCACGTCACGCCGGTCGTCGACTATAGCCAGTACGATTGGAATAGCCCCGGCCCGTGCCGTCGAAGTGTCTATCGCTTCATTTTCCGCACGCTCCCCGACCCGTTTTTCGATGCCCTCGATTCGGCCGACGCCTCGCAACTGACCGCCGTGCGCACCGAATCGACCACGCCCCTCCAGGCCCTCGAACTCTTGAATAGCCCGTTCGTTCTCCGCCGGTGTGAGGAGTTTGCACGACAGCTCGAACGCGACCATAAGGGCCGTATCGACAAACAGGTGCGCGGCCATCGAGCTCGCCTACGGGCGTGAGGCTGCCCCCTATGAAGTCAAGCTTCTCTGCGAATACGCGGCTCGACACGGCCTGATGAATGTATGCCGGTTAATTATCAACAGCAATGAGTTTTCGTACGTCAATTGACCGATACGGGAGCGACGCTATGACTGATCAGGTACCCCGGCGCGAGCTTCTCTGGCGGTTGGGCGGCGGCCTGGGGGGTATCGCCCTGGCTTCGATGCTGGGACACGAAGGCCTCTTGGCGGGCACCGTGGGCCCGGCGGTTAGGCCGCGAGCCGCGTGCCGACTATAACGGAGGACTGCATCATCGCGCGAAGGCGCGCCGGGTGATCCAGCTCTTCATGAACGGCGGCGTCAGCCAGGTGGACACGTTTGACTTTAAGCCCGAGCTCCATCGCCGCCACGGACAGACGTTTGACCCGGGCAGCCATGTCGAGGCTCCCACGAGTGCTCCGGGAAAGTTGATGCGAGAGCGCGTTCCCATTCCAGCGATATGGCGAGTGTGGGCGATGGGTCAGCAGCGTGTTTCCACAGATCGCCA
The DNA here is from genome assembly GCA_963829765.1 of uncultured Isosphaeraceae bacterium. GTDB lineage: Bacteria > Planctomycetota > Planctomycetia > Isosphaerales > Isosphaeraceae > CAWFRS01. Next base: position 67,351 of record CAWHKI010000187.1, read on the forward strand.
CCTGCGTTGACGAACTGGCGTTTCTAATGGCGATTTCGTCAAAAACCAACGTGCACGGACCAGCCAGCTTCATGATGAACACCGGCTTTCTGATGCCCGGGTTTCCGTGCCTGGGGTCGTGGCTTTCTTACGGGATGGGCTCACTGTCGGACAACCTGCCGACCTTTGTAGTCTTGCCTGATCCGAAGGGGCTTCCCTACAACGCGAAGGGAAATTTCACGTCGGGCTTCTTGCCGCAATCGCACCAGGGCGTCATTCTCGAAGCCGGCGCCGCCCGGCCGATTCCCGAGTTGTTTCCTCCGGCTTCGGCCGGCTACGTGACGCCGGCGAGCGAGCGCGACGGCCGGGAGGTCCTCGAACGGCTGAACCGTCGCCACGCATCGGAAAATGAAGGAGACTCACGCCTCGAGTCTCGGATCGCCGCCTACGAGCTGGCGGCCCGCATGCAGCGCACCGCGCCCGAGGCCCTCGACTTGGCCGGCGAGACGCCGGTCACCCGTGTGCTTTATGGCCTGGACGATCCGGCCACGGCCGACTACGGACGCCGGTGCTTGCTGGCTCGCAGGCTGCTGGAGCGTGGTGTGCGGTTCGTCCAGGTTTGGAGCGGGGCGGGCGGAGCGACGAACAATTGGGACAACCACACGGACATTCCCAACCAGTTGCCGCCGATGGCCCGCAGCGTCGACCGGCCGATCGCGGCATTGCTCCGCGATCTCAAAGCTCGCGGCCTGATGGACGACACGCTTGTCGTCTTCAGCACCGAGTTCGGCCGCCAGCCGTTCACGCAAGGGGCCACGGGCCGCGACCACAACGGCGGCACGTCGATCGCGTGGCTCGCCGGCGCAGGCATCAAAGGGGGTGCGGCCCACGGCGAGAGCGACCCCTGGGGCTGGAGGGCCGCCACGGGGCAGACCTATTGCTATGACCTGCACGCGACAATCCTCCACCTCATGGGGATCGACCACACGAAGCTCACGTTCCGCCACAACGGCATCGACCGCCGGCTAACCGACGTCCACGGGCATGTGGTCGACGCCATACTGGCGTGACTCGAGACAGCCCTACGACCGTCTTCAGCCGCGGATGCGGCGGCATCCTACAACTGCGCCCCATCCAAGGCTCGGGACGCGAGGCGTCGACCGTCAACATAAGCGGCATGGGCGCCCCTTTGTCAACCTCGGCTTTTCCCGTTCCAGTGAAACCCTTGGGGACCGGCCCGACCACCTAACCGTATCAGGAAAAGAATCGGCAGGTGCCCACATCGATCCAATCGCAAATGAAAATATGGCTCCTTTTTTAGTCGCAGTCAACAGCGCGTCCAAATATCGTCCGTGATCGAGAAACTGATCGCCAGCAGTCGCTGCGACCTGATCGACAGACATCGGCTGTGACGCGCCAGTACGGTTGGGTACGAATAATCGACGCGTTCGGTCGAGATCTGGGTCCATCTCGATCCGTTTCCCGTAGTGTTAGGAGGTTCGTCTTGACAAACTCATCCATGATCAACGAGATGCACGAATTGATCTTTATGGTCGAGGAGTGCCCGAAGGCGGATTCACCACTCGCGCACATCGGAGCGTCGATTTTCACCCAGGCGAGCGATTAGACCGAGTTCCAAAGCCAGGTCCGCGAAGCGGTGCTCTGTCACTTCGAGCCCGGCCACGCGCCCAGGGTCATCCGGCTCCATTACGTGCGTGAGGACGCCTTCGCCGTATGAAGCTTCCACGAGACGTTTCAGGGGACGATCTCATCACTGCCCTGGGACGTCTTGGCTATCAGATCACGCGCCAGGCCGGCGCCCATGTGCGCCTGACTGAGCGTTGGGGCGTCGGCCGTGTCCGGCGGCCTGGAAGAATCGCTGTGGCTGTGCCCGATCGAGGATCGGCGTGGTTTCGATTCGTCGCGCGAAGGGATGTTCGTAGGATTTGCGATAGTCCAACCTGATCGCCGACTCCCGCCCGCCGCCACTGGTCTCGCGCTCAACCGGATCTAATCAAGCCTTCGACCAAGGTGCCAGCGCATCCGCCGAAACCGTCGCGCTGGATAAGCGAAGAAACTCGCATTTCCCTTCCACGGTTCGGGACAGAGCCCCGAATGTCACGTCATAGCGCTGATCCGGTCCCAAAACGACACGAGCAAAGTCCGGCGACAACCGGCGCTTTGCGGTAGAGCTGGCCTAGGGCTCGGCTCAATACCCGCCGCGCGATGCGTGTCTTTTCGCCTCGTGTCCCGGCGGAAATGAGGATGGTGTCCACCGATCCCCCCGACGGAATTGAGTATGGTGTCCCCCGATCAGTATGGTGTCCCCCGATCCCCAGTCAGCCGGCCCAAATCCTAGCGGCATTGGTGTTCCTCGTAGCATTGGGGGCGATCGCGTACACCACGCTCGGCTGAACGGGCTGACAGACCTCCGCTGAGATAAGCCGGCTCAGTGAAGGGCCGCAGACAGGTGCGCCGGGGTTGTACGCGTGGAGCGGGCCGCTACATCCTGATCACGGGAATTGGGTCGAACCGCCCACCGAGCGAGCCGGTGGCCGGCAGCGCCAGCCAGTCCTGGAGCACGGCGGCGTCGATCCGTCGGAAGTCGACGGCCATCTTCGGGTCGCCGTCCGCGAGGTCGAGGAGGGTCGGGGTCTCACCGACCAGGCTGGCCCGCGCATACTTGCCGACGAGGAAGACGGGCCCGGCCGTGCCGTGGTCCGTCCCGGCCGAGGCGTTCTCGTGCGCTCGCCGCCCGAACTCGCTGAAGCACAGGACCAGCACGCGGTCCGCCAGGCCGGACGCATCAAGGTTGTCCTGGAATCGCCGGCGCGTCGTTCGGCGCGTCATTTGCTTGTACTCGGTTCGGGTCGACAATCGGTTGCAGTGCGTCGGATCAGCCGAGGGGGCTGATGGAGCGAAGCCAAAGAGCGACAGGTTTCGCGCGCGAGGCTGTCGGGGCGTGTTTTCGCGAGCAAGGGCAGGAAAATACAACTCTTGGTAAGGGGACTATCGATGTTGCTGCGTCTATCCAATCGAACTGGGGTTATGAATCGCCGTTCGATGCGAGCTCGCCCCGCTCTGGAAGTACTCGAGCGGCGGCTGCAACTTTCCACCTTCAGGGTCAACACGACGCTCGATACGGTGGCGGTCAACTTCCATAACGGCAAAGATTCCACAGGCCATATTTCGCTGCGGTCGGCCATCATGGCCGCCGACGCCCACGGCGGGTCCAATACGATTATCGTGCCGGCCGGCATGTTCAAACTGACGATTCCCGGAGCCAATGAAGACGCCAGTGCGACCGGCGATCTCGACGTGAAGGGGAAGATCACGATCAAAGGCGCGGGCGAGACGAGCACGATCGTCGACGGCGATCAGCTCGATCGAGTCTTCCAGGTCCTGAGTGGCGCCGTGACGATCTCGAAGCTGACGATTCAGGACGGGTTCGCCACCGAGGGCGCGGGCATTCTGAACTCCGGCGGACGGGTCACGCTTTCATCCGTTCGCGTCATGAGCAATTTCGCGGTGGGCGGTTCCGGCCTGAACGGGACCGATGGGTCGGGCGGCGGCGCGATTGGGGGCAATGGCACCGCTGGCGCAAATGGAGCCCTGGCCGAGGGAGGTGGTATTTTCAATGCGGCCGGATCGATGACGATCACCAAGAGCACGATCAGCGGCAATATCGCTCGTGGCGGCGCGGGTGGGAACGGCGGTGAAGGGGGGTTCGGCGGCGGAGGCATCGGTGCCGCCGGCATGAACGGCCAGGGAGGAATCGGTGGCGCTGGCGCCGCCGGGGGAACCGGCGGGTCTGCTATGGGAGGTGGTGTTTTTAATGCTCCAGGCGCCACGCTTCTCATTATGGAAACCACGATCTCCGCGAATATCGCGATTGGCGGCGCGGGGGGACAGGGAGGCGCCGGCTTCCTCGGTAGCGGCGGGAATGGAGGAGCCGACCTGAATGGTACCGTCGGCGCGGGCGGGAGTGGAACGGGAGGGAACGGTGGCGTTGGCGGCGCCGGCGGGACGGGCCTCGGGGGCGGAGTTTACAACCTCGGAAAGATGCTCTTCTCAGGAAAATCGTCCACCCTGACGTTTAACACGGTGCTCGGCGGCACGGGCGCGAATGGCGGCGCTGGTGGCGAGGGGATTGGGGCGCGAGGGGGCAACGGAAGCACTAGCGACTCCGGCGGAGCCGGCGGCCTGAGTACGGGAGGACTCGGAGGACCAGGCGGCGGGGGTGGGATGCGCATGGGGGGCGCCATCTTCAACGGCGGCAATGCCGCGCTCACAAGCACGACGGGGCTTGTGATTTCGTTTAACGGAGCGCACGGAAGCGGCGGCGGCAACGGCGGTGCCGGCGGCGGGGCACTCAGTTTCCAGGGGGGCAATGGCGGAGGAAACGCTGGTGCCAACGGTGGAGCGGGCGGCGAGGCCTTCGCTAACAACGGCGGCTACGGCGGCTTGGGCGGCGAGGCATTCGGCGGTGGGCTGTACAACGCCGTCAGTGGTACGGTGATTTTCTCACCTTTGAAGAATTCCAGGAAAACCACGGCGAGCTCGTTCGTATCAAACGTCGCGACGGGCGGCAATGGCGGTGCTGGGAGCAATGGTGGGAATGCCTCGGGCGGCGACGGCGGCGGGGGGCAGAATGCCACCGGTGGTTCCGGTGGATCGGCCTTCGGCGGCGCGGGCGGAGAAGGGGGCGGGGGCGGTGACGGCGACGGCGGCGGTCTCTCCAATTTTGGCACGGCTTCGTTTACCGGTGTCACCGTCAACTTCACATCGAACGCAGTGATGAGCGGCAGCGGTGGGTCCGGTGCCGCAGGCGGTACCGCCGCCGGCGGGTTCGGCGGCAACGGAACCAACGGCGGCCGAGGGGGTGACGCCAATGGCGGAGCGGGAGGCGACGGCGGCTTCAGCAGCTTCGGCATCGGCGGCGGTATCTTCAACGCGAATACCGGGAATCTTGTGATCAACCCGCGACTGCATGCGAAGAAGCGATCCGCGCAGTCAAAAGCGACCGACCTCATTACGCTCAACAAGGCCCTGATGGGCTCGGGAGGCGCACCGGGTACCGGTGGCTCCGCGACCGCGGGAATGGGGGGCAGTCCGAACGGGGCCAACGGCACCCCCACGCCAGGCGCCAGCGGTCTCCCTCATCCCTTGAGTATTGGCGCGGGCGGTGGAATCTTTACGGTTGCCACGGCGACCATTGACTTCACCAGCATCACAGGAAATTTCGCCTCAAGCCTGGACAACGACGTGGACGGCACGATTTCTCCGTGAAATCCGCGTCTGGGCGCCACGGAGGAGGCGGACGCCCAACGAATTAGGCCTCGTTAGCAGAATCTGTGGGTGCGTTTTGGCTCGGGAAGTTGACCGAGGTTATGTAAAAGAGCCAGTTTTGCGACTTTCGCGGTCCGAAAACCGTATGACCTCCTCGTTACCAATTTCACTTTGTTGTTGAGGCCTTCAACGGCTCCGGCCGAGACCTGTCCTCGGGCCCGGAACCAGTTCAGAATTAGCGGCCGGTGATTCCGAATACTGCGGGCGATCTTCTTCATCGGCTCCAACCGCGACCGCATCACTCGGCCCGTCCACTCGTCCAGAAACTTCCCTGCCCACCACGCGCTGCTGTATTCCCAGAGACGCTGGAATTCCTCGCGAAGGAGGTAAGCACGCACCGTCCGAAGGTTGTACTTCAGGATCTCGGACAACTTGACCGTCTGCTTGTCCGTCAGGTTCTGCGGGCGCTTCAGGAAACACCACCGCGACTTCTTCAAGACCGGCTCATAGCCATCACGCACCAACCGCTTCGCCTCCTCCGCTCGGACCTCGTCCAACGCTTTGCTGAACATTTGCATGATATGGAACCGATCCAGGACATGAAGCGCGTGGCCGAGTTTGTCAGCGATCACGTTCAGGTAAGGCTTCCACATGTCACTACACACGTACTTCACTCCCAGGCAGACCGACTGGCCGAGACTATCCAGGCAGCACCGCAGGCTCGCTTCGCCCCGATTCTCAGCCACGGCCAACAGTCTCTTCGTCTCACCGCCGATGTCGTACACCAGCGTCAGGTACGCGTGCCCCCCGCCCAAGCGATCTCGTCCACGCCCACAGCCGTCACGTCACTCAGGTCTCGATGCGCCAGACCCCACTCGACCGCGTGCTCCACGGCCCGGCACACGCTGTCCCAGGACGTGCGGAAGATCGAGCCAACTTCGCTCCAGCTCAACCTTTTGGCCCAGGTCGCCAAGTACCAGCGGTAGGTGGTCGTCAGTTGGTTCTTGCCATCACCCCACGGCACCAGCTCCACGGTCACCCCACACCGTTTGCAGTCAACTCGTCGCATCCGGTAGGCCCAGAAGACCAAAATTCCCCAGATGGGCACGAACTCGAATCGCCGTTCCTCAAGGCGGTCGTAAGGTCGACCCCGTTGACCACAACCCGAGCAGAACGGACGGCTGTTCTTCCGAGGCTCGATTTGGATCACCAGCGCTGGCCCATCGTCATGCTCCTCCAAGCGCGCCTCGCCATGGGTAAACGACTTGAACTTCTCTACTCGATTGAGGATCGTCTGGATACGCATTCTGGGGCACTCCCGGTTTTGACGAAATGTGGTAACTCCATCTTGACCGACGGGTGTCTCAGGATGCGATCTCCTCTGAGTGGTTCCGAGTTTAACCTTTGCCTTCCCTCCCGCCTTCACCATCGCCTCGCCCTCAACCGACCGGGGCGAGGCGATGGTGAAGGTGGGAGGGAACACCCTCCTGTCGAGCCGGAGCTGAGCCCGCTCACCGATTTAGGCCAGAGATTCTGCGGAAGAC
>CAWHKI010000188.1:0-19732 GCA_963829765.1 uncultured Isosphaeraceae bacterium
CACGAGCGGCAGGTGGTCGGAGGCGTTCGCTAGCCTCAATGAACGATCCGGGCGTGGCGGATCGTAAGCGGGCCGCGGGCGAACGCTTTGTCCAGCGAGACCACGGGCCAGTAGGCCGGAAACGAGCGGAACCGTGATCGCGGGGCGGTCACCTGGGCAAAGCCATGTGAAGCAAAAGGGCCGCGAGCGAGCGTATTGAGCCAGTCGTTAAAGTCGCCGACGATCAAGGTCGGCAGGTGAGCCGACTCGTGGAAGAGCGTGTGCTCGAGCACGTGTCGGACTTGCCATTGACGTTCGCGTTCGGCCAGGCCTAAATGCCAGTGCACCAGGTGAAGAGGGCCCTCTGGCGATTCGACGACCGCAAACTGAGCCCCGCGGGGTTTTCTCTGTTTGAGTCTGATCGAGACCTGGTGATGACAGCGTAGGGGCCAACGCGAGAGGACCAGGTTGCCGTAGCCGCCGCTCTTGAACCGCACGTTAAGCTGATAGAGGTGGGCCGTCGCGTGGAACGCCTCACTGAGCTCCCTGGGCTGATCGTCGCGACGTGTTCGTGCCACGTGACGGTCGACCTCCTGCAGGCAGATCAAGTCGGGATTCTCCGCCTCGATGACCTGGATGATCCGGTCAAGCCGGTAACGGCGATCACGACCACCAATTCCTTTATGGATGTTGTAACTGAGTAGGCGCATGATTACCTATCTTGGGAGGTCTCAGCCTGGAAATCAGCCGGTTTGGAATCGCCTGGTTTTGGTCTGCCAGGGGGTTTCGTTTTGCGTCGCTCCCCACGGGTTTCGCTGTGCCAATCCACGTGTTCGGCGAGCCGGGCCGCTTGGCCGGTCAGTACCGGATGACCGACCCTGCCTTCGTCATCGCGTTCAATCGGCACATCGAGGCCGGCGATGGGATGTAGCTCGGTCGGGATCTTCTCGTACCGCACCCTTCGAATCCCCCAAACAACCAGCAAGTGGTGAATCGCTCGGTAAGCAAACCAATAGCCGATCAGGTTCGGACCTGGCAAGGGGGCGAGGGCCAACGCGAAGGGCGAAACCGCCCCATTGACAGTCAGCCAGACCAGATGGCGCCGCTGCTGTGTCTTGAGGTAATCCCTCCAGGTGGTCTGGACCTCATTTCCTGGCCGGGTTGCTGGGTAGTGCAGATCGACTCTTCGGGCTGACCAAAGCCGCGCCAGCATCGCTTCATCGGGGTGCGTCCATGAGTGCAGCCAATTCCACAGCCGCTTCATCCAGAGCAAGGCCCCGGAATCGGCGTGTTGCCAGTTCGAGAGAAATCTGTTGTATCGAACGTGAAACCAGCCGCGTACCCCAGAGAGGGGTGGCTGCAACGACTGATCAGATTCGTCGTGATCGTCTGAAGCCTCCGACTCGTCTGAATAAAAGAAAAACCGCGAATGTTCGATCAAGAGCAGGTAAATCTTCAAGGTTCGGCCTGGTTGCAGAGCGGTCGGGATCAAGGGACGGCGTTCGTTCGGCACCATCAAGGTTGGGATTTCGGATGCTCGGGGTTCGTTTTTGCAGCGGGATCAACTTCTCTTCGAGGCCCTTGAAGTCGCTTGTGATTTCCCTGTTGAGCTCCTGTTCTCCAGCGCGGAGCTTCGCCCCAATGCCTTTTACGTTCTGGATCTCGGGGTTCGCTCTTGGAACGAACGCGTAGATCAAGATCACGCCCAGGATCGGAATACACGACATGGCGATTCGTCGGACAATTCTCCGCATATGGTGCCAGCGAGTAACCAGATAGTAAATCGTATAGGGTGGAAACAGGAACGCCAGCCCTTGAAATGGCCCGTCTTTGAACGGGCGGACGAAGAACGCGAGTAAGTCCGCCCAAAATCGCCCGTAATTCGCCAAAACGACGACGACGGCCCCCGTGTGCACAAAAACCCGGTTCTCAGCGACGATTCCGAAGATCATCAGTACGAGGAACGGCACGGAAAGGAGATAAGCCCAGGTATCGATCCAACGAAATAGCTTGAGCACCGAGCCCACGCCACCCCGCCATTTCGTGTACAGCCAGCCCGCGGGTCCCGAGTTTTGGCGTCCCAGGATTGACTGGCTCCCGCCCCCTTGTTCGTCGATCTTGTATCCTCGGCGCTCTTTCTCGAACTCGGCGATCTCTTGTAGCCCGCGCGCGACCTCCGGGGAGGCGAGACCGACGGTAGCGAGATCAGCATCGTCGTTGAGCAGTTCAAAATGAGCGTGACGCTCGTTGACGTGCGGCCGTTGCGTGCCGGGAATCGGTGCCGTCACCGCGAAAACCGAGTGACGCGCTTCCACGGTCGGATGCCCGGCGGCATCAGCGGCATGGGTTGGACCTGGGTCGCGGGCGCCTGGATGCGGCTCGGGCGGACTCAGCTTAAACGGTGAATCTGCCTGCTGCTCGCCCGATCGGAGAGGTGCATGCTGGCCGCCCGCGCTTTCGGGAATCTTCATAACATGCCCGCACTGCGAGCATCGCCCCCGCTTACCGTGCAAGTGTTCCTCGACTTGAAAGTGCTTGCCGCACTTTTCGCACGTAAAGCTGATAACCATGCTGAAACTAGCCTCTGTACGACGACCGGCGCAAGCGAGTTGACAGTACGACAGTCGGCGAATCCATCCTACCATCAAGAGTCGTGTTACAGGAATCGATGGGCTAGTTCGATCGACCCGTACTTACAACTGCCTCATGAATGCTACGATATCGGCCTTTTCTCGCGGTGTGAGGCGCAGCTCCAGAATCAGGTTGAAGAATTCCACGGTGTCCTCGAGCGTAAGGAGCCGGCCGTCATGAAAATAGGGAGGCGACTCCTTGATGCCGCGCAACGTAAATGTCTTGATCGGCCCCTGGCTGGTGGCCACCAGGCCGTTCACTGTCTCCGTTGCATAAAAACGCTCGACCCTCAGGTTGTGCATCGAGTTGTCGGTATAGTACGGGGCCGGGTGACAACTGGCGCACTGGGCCTTGCCCGTAAAGAGGGCTTGGCCGCGCATTTCCGGCGAATCGGGCTCGAATTTCCGCCCATCGAGCTTGCCGAAAAGGTCCAGCCCGGGAGCGGGTGGGAAGTCGATTAGCTCCTGCACCTCGGCCATGAAGTGGACCTGGCTGCCGCGTTCGAGCGGGTTGATCCCCTTCGCGGCGGCCGTTACCTGGTCGCCGTCGAAATACGCCGCGCGCTGCTCGAACTCGGTGAAGTCCTCGACCGTCTTGAGGGCCCGTTGAGAGCCGAAAAGGCGCTGAATATTCACGCCCCGCAGGCTTGTGGTATCGAGTCGGCGGCGATGCGATTGCGGCCGGATGTCACCAACCAGGTGGGTCGCTCCAGATGTGTGGCCGTTGACATGGCAGTCGAAGCACCCCACGCCCTGCATGCCCAGCGGGCTCTCCGTTTTGCGGTCGGCCGTGGCGTTAAACTGTTGCTGCGGAAACTGCGTGACCAAGAGCGCATCCCCTCCAGGTCTTTTGCGTTGAGGATGCCCGCGAACATCTCCTGAAAGTTGTCGACGGTGATCATCTTGCCCTGCGAGACATCGCCCAAGTCCGGCCGTGTTGTCAAGTAGAGCGCAGGCGGGAACTCGGGAAGGAAGTAGTCCGGCAAATCGAAGTCGACGTCAAACCGCTCGAGCCTGGGCAACTGCTTGATCTCTGTTTGTGGGAAGACCATGCCGCCAACGTTATGTTTGGGGTGCGGCAGCGGAAGGAAGCCCTTCGGGAACAGTCCTTTGGCTCGTATATCTTCCGGCGCCATCGCCGCAAGTTGTTCCCATGTCATATTTTGAGGGAGCTTGGTCGCTGGACCGACCTGCACCGGCTTGCCGCGAGACATCCGCACTTTGGGATCGGGCTTCGCCGTTAGGTCGTACCGCGACTCGAGTAACTGCTGCTGGCGGGCCCCAACCGTGGGCCGTTCGGCCTTATCTTGAGCGATCCTATCTCGAAGCGTCTCCTTGCCTAACAGCACCGGCGCAGACCTGGTCGTAGCTAGTCTTCGCAGGCTGGCGCGCCGGGCTCATCGTTGGGAGTCGCAGCCCGAGCAATCGAGACGGCTTGCAAGATTGTCGCCGCCGCCAACACGACCGAGACGGCCGAGCCGTTCGTCGGAAGTAACCTGCCCGGAAATTGCCGTTTCTGGAGTGAACACATGGCTGTCTTACCTCAGTCTTTCTTGCGCAGGATGAACTACTCGTGATTGGCGTCGTAGACCCGAATGTCGTGCGCCGCCGCGTTTCGTGCCCGCGATTCACTCTACACCGGGACACCATGCAAGGCGACGTCGCGCGTCCGAAATGACCTTGCGTGATTCCGGGAGGGCGAGGCTCCGTCCGAGCCGGATGGTGCTACGGCTCGCCAGGAGGCTCGCCCTCCCAGGATCGTGCAAAGGAGTTTAGCCGAGTGCATATGCAAACAACGCGCCGGTCTACTCGCTCAATCGCGGAAAGTTTGTCGGCCTGGCTCTTGTGTCGCGAGCGCAGCGGGGGTACGTCTAAGGGGGGGCTGCCAATTGAATCGCTCGCTCATCTTTGGAGAGAAAAACGATGAAACCGCTTGGACCGGACGGCGCAATCGCGGCTAGGGAACCGAAAGCAGCCATCGACTCGGCAGGCGGATCCATTCAGAACGCGGCTGCCACTCATCACGGATGCCCTGCGGGGGCTGACCACGACCGCGAAGTTCCCGACATCGACCTGCTCAGCCCGCTGACGATTCGGGGCGTCACGTTTCGCAATCGGATCGTGATGTCGCCCATGTGTCAGTATAGCGCGACCGATGGCCTCGCCAACGACTGGCATCTCGTTCACCTGGGCAGCCGAGCCGCGGGCGGGGTAGGACTCGTCATGGTGGAAGCGACCGCAGTCACTGCCGAGGGACGGATCACCCCAAAGGACATGGGCATCTGGGCCGAGCAGCACGTCGAACCGCTCGCGCGCATTGCCCGATTCGTGCACTCCCAGGGAGCCGTCGCCGGCATTCAGTTGGCACACGCGGGCCGCAAGGCAAGCTGCGAGCCTCCTTGGCTGGGCGGGGCTCGCCCGAAGACTCCCGAGGCCGGCGGCTGGACGGCGGTCGGCCCCAGTCCGATCCCGTTCAACGAAGGGGACCCACCGCCCGTGGAGCTCGACGAAGCCGGGATCACTGCCATCGTCGCTGCATTCGAAAGTGCAGTCCACCGCGCCCTCGCCGCGGGCTTCAAACTCATCGAAGTGCATGCTGCTCACGGTTACTTGCTGCACGAGTTCCTGTCTCCGCTGAGCAACGTTCGCACGGATCAATACGGAGTGAGCCTGGAGAACCGAATGCGCCTCCCCCTGCGAGTCTGCGAGCGAGTGCGGGCTCTGGTTGCCGACGAGCTGCCTGTGTTCGTGCGGATATCGGCAACAGATTGGGTCGAGGGAGGCTGGGACGTTGATCAGTCCGTCATTCTCGCCCAGCGTTTATGCGAGTTGGGAATCGACTTAATCGATGTCTCATCAGGTGCGCTGACGCCCAAGGCTCGCATTCCCGTCGGCAAAGGTTATCAGGTGCCACTCGCGCGGCGAATTCGCGACGAGGCCAAGATCATGACGGGCGCGGTCGGGCTGATCACCGAGCCCGGGCACGCCAACGAGATTATCACCAGCGGCGACGCCGACCTCGTGTTCATCGCCCGCGAGCTGCTGCGCGAACCGTATTGGGCGCTCAAGGCCCAAGCCGAGCTGGGCGAAGAACCATCATGGCCAATTCCCTACGGATACGCAGTCAAGCGCCGCGCGAAGTGATCTCTCGCACCGCCGGCCGCCGGTGTCGTCTCGACGACCCCTCATCCGCTTACTGACCAACTCGGTGACCAACTTCCGGCGGGCCCCAAATGTAATAGGGCGGGTACGCCGGCCAACACACGTTGGGACATGGTTTGCGACAGTAATCGTCGGGGCCGCCGCAGCGCGGAAAACAGTCGCGTTTCCACCAGTGAAGCAAGCCGCCGCCATACGGGTTCCAGCCACCCACCGGACACACGCGTTTGCAAAGGCTGTGCTCGGGTGGCGGACAGTATTCGCGATCTCCGCCGAGTGCTCGGCCCGTCGCGATCAGGCTCAGCACGAGTGTCCACGTCGCGATTTGGCTTTTCATGCCGTCGTCTCTCCCTTGCATTCGCAGTCATTCTCGGGAAGCCAGGTGTCATCGCTCATGACTCCCTGGGTACCAAGCCGGACCTTGCTCATGGCACGGGCACCGGGGGCGGTAACGGTTGCGGCAACATCGGCGTTCCCGGTGCGGGTGGCGCCGCGCCTGCCGCGCGGGGCGGCTCCGCCATGGGCCTCGGTGCCTCGCCGTGACTTTCGTTCTGAAGCCGCAGCTCCCAGCCTCCTCCCAAAGCTCGATAAGCATCGATCAAGTTCAGTGCGATATTGCCCGCGGCGACCGCCAGTTGGTCCTGCTGTTGGACCTGCGTGGTTTCGAGGTTGAAAACGCGGTTAAAGTCGATGACGCCGGTGCGGTACTGCTGCACGCCGAGCTGAGTGGCCGACGTGGCGGCCTTGACGCTGCGGTCGAGGTCATCGGCCTGTTCGCGCGACCGCAAGAAGCCTCGTAGCGGAGTCTGGACTTCTCGGCCGGCCGATAGAACCGTGTTCTGATAGCTCGCAATGAGCTCCTGCGTCTTGGCCATCTGCAGGCGCACATTGTTCTTGATCCGGCCGTAATTCAGGATGTTCCAGGTGAAGCTCGGAAAGACGGCCCCGATGAAGCTCTTGGTCTCGAAAAACTGAGAGAAATCGGCGGCGTCCCAACCGATCAAACCGTTGATCGCGAGCGTCGGGTAGAGGGCGGCCTCGGCCACGCCGATCTGCGCGGACTGGGCAGCCACCTTGCGCTCAGCGCTGCGGACGTCGGGGCGGCGGCGCAGCAAATCAGCCGGGATGCCCGTGGCGACCCACGCCGGCGTGTTCGGCATCGGTGGGCTCCCCAGCGCTGGCCCAGGCCCCAACTCGGGCTCCAGATCGCGTGGCGGGAAGCCAACCAACGTGCAGAGCGTGTCGTTGGCTAGCCCAAGTTGGATTTGCAATGCAGGGATTGTCGAACGGGTCTGCTCGAGAACAGTTCTCGCCTGCTCCACATCAAGTTTGGTGGTGGTGCCCACTCGGAATTTCTCTTGGGCGAGCGCCAACACGCCCTCCTGGATTCGGACATTGTCGCGAGCGATCTTGATGCGCTGTTGGGCGACCCGATATTGCACATAATTCTTGGCAACATCAGCCAGTAAGGTCACGAGGGCCGCGTCATAGTCTTCCACCGACGCATCCATGCTGGCGTTATTAGACTCGATGTTTCTGCGGAGGCGGCCCCACAAATCGAGCTCCCAGCTCAAGTTGAAGCCATCGAACCAGTTGGAGAACGCCGCCGACCGGTCAGCAGGCTGGGGCCGCGTTCAAAAGGGGGCCGATCAAGGGCATGTTGGAGTTAAGATTGAACGGCTGTACGACGCAGAGGCTTGCTGCGTTTGGGGAAAGATGTTACCCACGGCGATCGCCTGGCCGGCCCGGGCTTGGAGCACGCGCGTGCCCGCGATCCTCAGGGTCGGGTTCTGTTCGTAGGCCTTAACGATTAAGAAGTTGAGCGTTGGATCCTGGAACACCGCCCACCAATCTTCCACGCGCCGGGACTGAACCTCCGGCTCGTTGGCATAAATCCACTCCGCAGCCACCGGCGCGGGCGGCGGACAATAATTGGGTCCAACCTTGAAACCATTGTGGACCCACTGGCGAGGGCCCGTCATGACACACCCGTTGCTGAACCAGACCGCGACAAACATCACGGAGAGCGCGATCCAGCGCGATCGGCGATCCAACCGCGCAGGTCGGGCATCATGCCCTGCTTCGAGTCGCCGATTCATACGTCATTCCCTGAGATAAGTGGCTTCGTCGGCAAGAGGACTAAAGATAACGCGATCGCCAGATCGAAAATAATCCACACTTTCGGCATTATCGGCAAATACCGTCCAGCCGCTCGAACAAAAACCAAGAACGGGCGTGCAGTGACGCCGCGGTTCGGGTGCGCCAACAGATTCCGGCGAACGCTCCCGACACAGCCGCAGTCACATGCGTTTCCCCGTTGGTCCATACCAACCCGACGCGCCATTGAGGGAAGTGTCGACGGAAACATCGCTGGCGCAACGGGTTAAAATATCGCCCGCCGCAACTCAACGCCGGAGTCGCTCGGCGCCCCCCGCTTGTGCCGCGCGTCCGGCTCGCTTGGGCCGGCCTACTCCGCCCCAATGCGTTCACCCTTCTCGGCCACGGACCGTTTCATGAGCGGCACCAGGCACACAAGCGCCAACGCCAGAACGCCGAAGAGCCAGAAGTCGTCGAAATAAGCCAGGGACGACGCCTGCTGGTCACGCAGGTTCGCGAGTGCTTGCACGGCCATCTGCTGCGCCGCGGACGGGTCACCCGTTTGCTGGAAGAAGAACGCGCTGCTCGCTTCAAGGAAGGTGTTCACGTAGGGGTTTAGGGGGTCGAGGAACTCGCCCACCCGTGCCGTGTGGAAATTGTCGCGCCGCCACTCGAGGGCCTGGGCCATGCGAGGTACCGACGCTGCCTCCCTCGTTGCGCAGCAGGGCGAAGAGGCCTACGGCGGCTCCGCGAAGCTGGGGAGGGATGTATTTGAAGGCGGCCACGTTGATCGAAACGAAGAGCATCGACAGGCCAACGATCAACACCACCCGCGGCCAGATGACCTGTCCGGGACTGATGTGCAGATTCATGAGCGCCATCCAGTAGTTCCCGCCCGCCATGACCAAGAGGCCCAGGGCGATCAACCAGCGGGCGTCGACTCCCCGGCCGATCAGGCGCCGACAGCGATCAGTCCCATAATGGAGAAAACGCCTGACGGCGACTGCACCAAACCCGAGACATAGGCGTCGTAACCGAACAACGACTGGAGCAGGCCCGGAAGCGACGTGCTGGCGCCGTAAAGGATGCCGTAGGCACAGAAGATGATGACGCAGCATGCCGCGAAGTTCCGCTCGGAGAGCGGCCGGAAGTCGACGACGGGGTTGGCGATTCGCAGCTCGCGGAAGATCAGGCAGGCCAGTCCGAGAACGAACACGAGGAAAAGCGTCTGGACCCGCCAGAACGGGTCATTGTACCAATCCCACTCTTGCCCCTTGCTGAGCATCACTTCCCAACTCGCCATGATCAGGGTGAGCAGTGCCAGCCCGATGTAATCGAAATTGAGCGGTCGCGTACGCAGTTCGGCCCGCTCTTTCTTGAGGTAATCGGGGTCGGCGACCAGAAGAAAAGACGCGAGAAAGCCGATCGCGCCGACGGGAAGATTAATGTAAAAGATCCAGCGCCAATCGTAGGTGACCGTAAGATAACCGCCCAGCGTCGGCCCGACGACCGGTGCCAGCAGCGCCGCGATGCCGAACATCGTCTGGGCGGCCCCTTGTTTCTCGGGCGGGAAGCTATCCAGGAGGATCGCCTGGCTGGAAGGTTGGAGTCCGCCGCCGCCTAAGCCCTGGATCACCCGAAACAGGATTAATTGCTCGAGGCTGGTGGCCATGCCGCACAGCCCCGAGGCGATCGTGAACACGGCAATCGACAGGAGAAAGTAGTTGCGACGCCCGAGGTGGGCCGACAGCCAGCCGGTGATCGGCAGAATCGTGGCATTCGCCGCCAGGTAGCTGGTGAGAACCCATTCGCTATCCACATTCGACGCCGACAGGCCGCCGGCGATGTACCGCAGTGCGACATTGGCGATCGTCGTATCCAGCACTTCCATAAAGGTCGGTATGACCACCGCCGCCGCGACGAACCAGGGATTGATTACCGGGCGGGTGAGGGTGCTCGTCGCCACGGTTGCGCTGCTCATGCGGGGGGCTCCTAGGATGGCAGAGTCTGCGTAGGATGACTCGCAGAACCCTCGCCTTTCAGCCGTTTTACTTCACGGACCGCTGGAACCTTTGGGAAGCGGCGCGATCGGTCGCGACGCTTCCCGGGCCTTGGGCGAGGTGCGCCCGCGGGGAAGCGGGTAGACTGGCTGAAGGACGTCACCAGCGTGCGGGCCCGTCGGGCGTTCCTTGTAGTACACGTACGGAACGACCGACAGACCGATGAAGAGCGGATTCTTGTCGGGGTTGTAGTCGGTGAGCTCGACCCGCACGGGCAGCCGCTGGACGATCTTCACGAAGTTGCCGGTCGCATTTTGCGGCGGTAACAGGGACAAGGTTTGACCGGTCCCCATGGTGAATCCCGTGATCCGGCCCTCGTACTCGCGCCGACCGCCGTACATGTCGACCTCGCAGCGCACCCGGTGGCCGATGCGCAGGTCGGCGAGCTGGGTTTCCTTGAAGTTGCACTCAATCCAGATCTCAGTGAGCGAGCGGACTGCCATCAAGCTTTGTCCGACGGAGACGTTGTTGCCAGGGTTGACGTTGCGGCGGGTCACGACGCCGTCGATCTCACTGACGACGTCGCAGTAGCGAAGGTTCAAAAGGGCCTGCTCTAAGTCGGCCCGGGCCTGCTCTAGCTTGGCCTCGGCTTGCTTGACAGCCGGAGCGTTAGGCACCAACCGAGCGAAGATTTTGTCGACGTTGCCCTCGGGGTCCTGCTTGTAGAAATCCTCGATGATCTTCTTGGGCGTCGCGTCCCACGTGGCTGGCGAGTAGCCTAACTCGGCCGCACTCTGAGATAATTGGAAGAGCGCCTGGCGGACGGAGGAGAAATTCTGGTCGAGTTCGGCCGGCACCTCGCCTAGGTCGTGGCCCTGCGTGGGTTGAAGAGGAAGCCCTAAGCCGACGCGAGTGGCGTAAACGGCCTGGAGAGCCTGCTCGACCGCCGCCTCGTCGACCTTGACCGTTTGCCTGCGCTGATCGAGCTCTTCCTTGCTGATGCCCCCGCTCGGCGCGAGCTCCTCACCCCGTTTCAGGTTCGCCTGCGCCAAGGTCAGCATCGCTTTGCGGCTCTCGTAGGTCGCGACGTTAGCCCGCAGGTTGGCGATCTGGGTGTGGACGTCCTCGATGACGTGCTCGAGTCCGAACCGATAGGCGCGGGCCTGGGCCGCCAAGCTACGCGCACGTGCTAGAGCAGCCGCGAGGTCCGTTTCAGCGGCCACTACTGCGGCTTTTTTGATGTCGAGTTGAACCTGGTAGGGTTCCTTGTCGAGCTGGATCAGCAAGTCTCCCTCCTTCACACGATAATTGTCGTCCACCAAAACCCGCGTTACCTGGCCCGCAACCCGCGGGGCAACGAAGGTCACATGCCCGTTGACGTAAGCGTCATCCGTGGAAACCGTGTTGAGCATGGTTACCACCCTGGGATAGAGCAAGTACCCCACGATGACCAGGCTGGCAATGATCCCGTGGATAAGCAACCATTTTCGAATGGGGTGCGACCGCGGCTTGGGTGGCTCCGGCTGGGTTTGGGAAGGAGGCATTTCCGCAGGGCCAATGGGGCCGTGGGCTGGACTGGCGACCGTGCTCACGTCAGCAGGCGGATCACTTGCGCTTGGCATGCTCGTCCTTCCTCCTCGTGCCATCGTTTCTGTGCGGATGCGCCGCAAAAGAAGAGCATTTGTTCCAATTGTATCACCAGCCGACCACCGGCTTAGCTCATTCACGTGGGTCGACTGCAGTGCTCGCCATATTCCTCAGAGTATCGACCGGACCTGGCGAATAACAAGCTTGAATTCGCGCTGTTCGCGAAGGTGATTCAAAGGTGGTTGTTGGCGGAACAGTCGGTTACCGCGAAATGCTTGCCATTACTCCTGGTCGTGTTGTTCGTGCGCTCCGGTCGCTGGACAAGAAGGACGGGCTTTGGGTGCGAGGGGACCCGCAAGCTGACCGAGAGTGGGCACCAGGTCAGTTTGATCAGCAAGGCCTTCAGCGCGTTGGCGCAGGCGAAATGGGCAAAACGGAAGGCCGAATTGGTGGAAGCGATCCAACAGTTTGAAAAGCGAATGACGGGCATCGATGAGAGGCTTAAGACGACGCCCAGCCGATGGACGACGCGTTGACCGAGTTACGGATGAAAGATACGCTAGATCCCGAGGAACTCAGACAGCCATAAACGGGTAGCGGCCCCAAGACTGCGAAAACCTCCGGTAGCATAGGCATCATTTGACTGGCCGAGGGCGACTCTCATGGCCGATGAGCCTCCGTTGGTGGGAATCGACGAGTTCGTCAAGCGGACGCTTGGGCTTCCGAAAGTCACCCGGACGTTGAAGAAGGTCGTCCTGGAACCCTGGTCTCCGTTGGGAATCGGTGACAAGCTTGCAGCTTACATGATGAAGGCTGCATTCTATGCCAGCCTGATCAGCGACGAAGGAAGATGGCCGAAGGTCGCCCTGTCAGGTTGCAGCTCGAAGCCGAAAGCCACGATCGCGTCGTTCGACCCACCCGTGACGGCCGATGCGGTTTCGATCGCCAAGCTGGCCCACGCTGTCAGTCCATGGAGTCGTCTGGCCTGCGCAGAAATTGATGGTTCTCCGATGCTCGTCGGAATCCTTCCCTCCATGGGTTTCGGCCTCGGCACTTTCGTTACCAAGCGTGACCGTAGCGGCCCACCAAAGCGCAATCTTGTCCCGTCATTCAAGGTGACGATTCGGGGTCCAGGACATATCGATGTGCTTTGTGACCGGGGAGCATTCAGCTACCGAGGTGGCCGGGTTGAATCCTATGCGTCGATCCTCTCGAGCAAGGTCCTGGAGCGGCTTGCCGCTGAGGCGGACCGTCGCCTTACCCGCTTGGTGGGCGGTGAATTCGCGTCGAAGAAGGACGCGGAAAGTCGCCTCGCTGGCGACCAGGCCCCGGCGATCGGTGAATTGCTTCGGAAGGGCCTTGCGATCGGTGAACTGCTTCGGAAGGGCGTTAAAACCGAGGTGCCGACGGATAGTAGGCTCCAGTTGATCATCGCGGAGCTCGTATGGCGAATTGCCGAGTTGGGCCATGGAGGCCTGCTGATCGTGACCGACCGCCCACAAAGTCCGTCATTGTCTTATCAATATCCGATATCACAGAGACGACTTCAAAAAGCGATGGTGAGGTATTGGCGTGTTGTGGCCGAGGATGACCTCGGCACGTCACCTGTCCCACCGGGCCAATCGGCTGGGGCCCCATCGTTCCACGGAGGGTCGTCACTGAGAGAATACATAGCCGCCACGGTGCAGCTCGCCGGAACCGATGGAGCCATCATCCTCGGAACTGACTTTAGTCTGCATGGTTTTGGTGCCATGATCGTCAACGCTCCCATGGACAGCACCAAATTGAGATTCATTGATGGGAATGACAATATTATTAGCCATGCGAGCATAATCGAGAACAAAGGTATAAGGCATCAATCTGCATTGTCATTCGGATGCGTGAAGAAGGTGTCGTGGCATTCGTAGTGTCTCAAGACGGCCAGATCACGGCACTCGAGAATCGAGGGGGCGTAGTGCGCTGTGGAGAAGGCGCTCAGGGCAGAGGGACTTTGATTGCCGGCACCGAGCCTACGAGAGAGCGCGGCCCGTGCGGGATTCGGGGATGGCTTGGACGGGTGCCGTTGGGGGGTGCTGATCGCCGCGCCGAGGGCCCGCGTGGGGTCCGAACTCCGGCTCAGAGACCGGGTTCGAGGAAGTACATGATCAGAGCGAACGCGACGGTCCCGGCGAATCCGCCCAGGACAAGCTGGGGTAGGGAGCGCTGACCGTCGAGGGTTGAACGAGAACGAAGGCTACGAAGTCGTTAAATCCTCGAGTCGGGCCGCTTTGGAAAGGCGCCGGCGATGTCGCTCGGCTCCGCTGAAGGTCGTTGAAATGAACGTCTGCACCTGGTCCCAGGCGACCTCGATACCCATGACCCGCCCGCCCAGGCAGAGGACTCGGTCGTCACTGGGATCGAGTGCGCGGGCACCGAAGTCGGTCACTTCCTGTCCAGCCTGGCGGAGCCTCGCGATCAGCAGTTCCTTCATCTCGAATCTGCCGTGGTCGGCGGCCAGTGCAATCTTCATTTTGCTCCACCCCCTTGGGCGGCGGCCGCCCCGCCCGCCAAGCGGGCCGACTCGAAGATGTCGACCCACTCTCGATAGCGGCGAGCGATCTCGCTAACCGCGGCCTCCCGCGTCATCCGGCCGTCTTTCCACTCAGTCAGCGGTCCCCAGAAGCTCGTCCGGCCCACGGCGAAGCCGATGAAGCCCGGCACAGCCGCGGCGGTCTTGAGCCATTCGCGAACCTTCGTGTCGTCTTCGCCCCGACCCAGGACGATGCAGCCGACCCGATCCCGCCCGCCGCGCCGCACGGCCGCGACGACCGTGGCACAGTCGTCGGGCCGGTCGATCCCCTCGATCTTCCAGACATCGGGCTCGATGCCCGCGTCTTGGAGCTCGGTGATCGCCCGCACCATCAGCTCGGGCCGCAGCTCGCGGTCGTATTCCTTCTTATCGCCGCCGGAGCGCTGGAGCTGTGCCGCCGTCGCGGGCACCAAGAGCTCGAACATCAACCGGCTGGGGCCGCGGGAATGCAGGTATTCACCTAGCCGCTTCAGCCGCTCCGCCTGGCGACCGTTCATAGCCTTATCGCCCTCGGGGTTGTAGCGAACCAGGACCTTGCAGAAAGTCGGACCGAACGCGTCGATGTGGCGGGCGAAGTCGTCGCCGTATTCGAAGTCGAACTCGTCCTGGCCGCTCTTCTCGGCCGGACACGCCGTGACGAAGCCGCGCTGCGCCGCGTCGTGGAGGATGTCGGCGCCGAACTGCTCGTCCACCAGGATCCCCGCGTTTCCCTCGCGGACCCCGTCGCCCAAGGCCGCCTGAAAGCCGTCGTAGATCGCCCACTTCATGGCGACGATCTTGGCCGTCTGTTCGGCAGTCAGCGCGCCCGTCCAGCCGAACATGTTCTTCTGAAACGTCCCCCGGTGATCAAAGGGCAGGATGTAGAGCGGTTTGTCGTATCCGATGGTCATGACTCACGCTCCAGACGGAACACGATGTCCAGGAAGTCGATCGATTCGGCGCCCAGATCCCCTTGTAAGGTGGCCGACGGCCTGATGTCGTCGTCCTCTACGCCCAGTGCTTGAACGAGCACTTTCGATACCCTCGCAGAGATCTCGTTTGAGGCTGGCATGGTCTGCTCCCTTCTCGATAGGTTGACAGTGACAAAGGATGGAGACGGCTCCTCAGGGTTGGTCCACCGGACACGCCACGGCCCCCCAGATACCGCGGGCGTACTCCATGATCGTGCGGTCGCTGGAGAACTTACCGGAATGCCCCACGTTGACGATGGCCCGGCTCGCCCAGGCGTCGGGGTGTCGGTACAGTGCGCTCGCCTGCTCCTGGGTCTTGACGTAAGCGGTCAGGTCGGCGAGGTGCAGGTAGTGATCACCCTGGGCCAGGAGCGCGTCCACGATCGGCCCAAAGACGCCCGGGTCGCCCCGGTCGAAGGCACCGGAACAGATCAGGTCCAGGGCGCGATGCGTCTCGGGCTCATGCTCGTCGTGCCACCGGGGATCATACCAGCTACGGCTGTCCTGGACCTGCTCGGCGGTCAGGCCGAAGAGGAAGAAGTTCTCCTCGCCGGCCGCCTCGGCCATCTCGATCGTCGCCCCGTCACGAGTGCCGACAGTCAGGGCGCCGTTCATCATGAACTTCATGTTGCTCGTGCCGCTGGCCTCGTAACCGGCGGTGGAGATCTGCTCCGAGATGTCGCTGGCCGGGATCAGTCGCTGCGCCAGGCTGACGTTGTACTCGGGGAGGAACAGCACTTTCAACCGCCCGCGGACCGCCGGGTCGGCGTCGATCACCGCCGCCACGTTGTTGATCAGGTGGATGATTCGCTTCGCCAGAGTGTAGGCCGGCGCCGCCTTACCGGCGAAAAAGACGGTGCGTGGTGGCACACCCAGGCCGGGATCGTCACGCAGGCGATTGTAGAGCACCAGCACATTCAGTAGGTTGAGCAGTTGGCGCTTGTACTCATGGATCCGCTTGATCTGACAGTCGAAGATCGATTCCGGGTCGACCGTCTGCCCGGTCGCGGTTCGCAGCCAATCGACGAAGCGGGCTTTTGCCGCCCGCTTGGCGCGACGGAAGCCGTCGCGGAAGGGGGCGTCTTCGGCCAGGGGTAGGATCTTTTCGAGATGAGACAGGTCGACGACCCAACCCTGGCCGATCGCGTCGGTGATGAGGCCGGCGAGGTCGGGGTTCGCCAGCAGAAGCCAACGCCTCGGCGTCACGCCGTTGGTCTTGTTGTTGAAACGACCGGGAAACTGGTCGGCCAGGTCCTTGAGGACCGTCTTCCGCAGCAGGTCGGAGTGGATCGCGGCCACCCCGTTGGTGCTGTGCGATCCGACGACGGCCAGATGCGCCATCCGCACTCGCCTCTCGGGACTCTCCTCGATGAGGCTGACGCGCTGCACACGGTGCTCGTCGCCGGGATAACGCGCACGCACGTCGTTCAGGAAGCGGCGGTTCACTTCATAGATGATCTCGAGGTGCCGGGGTAATCCAATCTCGAAGAGGGCGATCGGCCAGGTCTCGAGCGCTTCCGGCAACAGCGTGTGGTTGGTATAGGCCAAGGTGCGCACAGTCAGGTCCCAGGCATCGTCCCAGCCGAGGTGGGCCTGATCTAGCAGGATGCGCATCAGCTCGGCGACAGCGAGCGCCGGGTGGGTGTCGTTGAGCTGGATCGCGACCTTGTCGGGCAGGGAGGGCCAGTCGTTGCCGCGGCGGCGAAACCGCGCCACGATGTCGGCCAGAGAGCATGCCACCAGAAAATACTCCTGGACGAACCGCAAGCCCTTGCCGCGGGGCGTCGAGTCGTCGGGGTAAAGAACCCGCGTGAGCGACTCGGCCGCGACTTTTTCGTGGACGGCGTCGAAGAAGTCGCCCCGGCTGAATTCCAGAAAATTGAAGTCGTGGTGTGTCGCTGCCCCCAAAGCCGCAGTGTGTTGATGGTCCGGCCGCCATAACCGACGACTGGGCGATCGTGAGGCGTTCCGACGAGGACCGTAGGGACGTCCCGGATGACCTCGAGCGTGCCGTCCTTCAACCGGAAGGCGCAGTTCAATCCAACCTCCGCGGCCTCCCTCGGTCGGATGACCTCCCAGGGGTCGGGCCGGCGTAGCCAGTGGTCGGGGTGCTCGACTTGGCGGCCGCCTGCGATCTCCTGGCGGAAGATCCCGTACTCGTACCGCAGGCCGTAACCGATTGCGGGGAGCTCGAGCGTGGCCATCGAGTCCAGGAAGCAGGCTGCGAGGCGGCCCAGGCCGCCGTTGCCTAACCCGGCGTCGGGCTCCGCCTCGACGAGCTGCCCCCAGTCGAGCTTCTCGCGTTCCATCGCCTCCCTCACGATCGGCTCGACTCGGAGGTTGAGGATGTTATTGGCCAGGGACCGCCCGATCAGGAACTCCAATGAGAGGTAATAGACCTGCTTGGGGTTGGCCCGATCATAGGTCCCGTCCGTCTCGAGCCAGCGCTGCGACAGCAGGTCGCGCAGCGCCCACGCCACGGCCTCGAAGCGCTCACGCGGGTCGGCCTGCGCCGGCCGGACGACGTGGTCGAATACCAGCCGCCGCTCGTAGGAGGCAGCCGGCGTCCCGCAGAATGGGATCGTGCCGCATGCGTACTGCTCGAGGAGCATTCGAGGTGAAGAATCTTCCCCTTGTGGAGACGCGGTGTTTTTGGTTTCCACGACGGCCGTGCGACGCGTTGCCATGTGATCGAGTCCTTCTTTGCGGTGTAAAACCGACGATCGCGACCGGGGGCTTGAGCGCCCGCTCCGACCCCTCACGGGACGGCGTATCGGTCGTCATTCCAGAGGGCGACGGCCAGTTCGTCCAGGGTGTGCTCGTCGCTGAGGACCGAGAGTGCCGCAGTGCCGAGCAAGAAGTGACGCGCGTCGGCCGCCGGCAGGCCCAGCCGCCGCGCGGCCAGGACGCGGAAAAAGGTGGCTATGGCCGAAGAGGATGATGCGGCCCCGGCCTTTTCTGAGGCGAGCCACGACGCGGTCGGCGCGGGCGCCGACAGCCTCCACCGACTCACCCCCGGGACAGCCGTCGCGGAACAGGTACCACCCGGGTCGCTCCACGCGGATCTCGGCCGTGGTCCGGCCAGTATGCTGCCGCGAGATCGTCCACGCCGTCTCGCCGTGCCGTGCCAGGTAGACTTCCGGGAGCGAGTCGCTCATGAATTGGTCCTGCCGTTGTGCCCGTCGCAGACCGCGCGGAGTCCATCTCCGTCGGTTGCTCAAGCCGGTTTCTTCGCGTAGTCGTTGGTTTGCAGTCGTCGATCAGCTTGCGAGCGTCCGTATGGAGCGTCACCCCGAGGCTCTGCGGGCAGTGCTCAGGTTTTCGTGGTTAGGGTCCACTTCCAGTCCCGGATCTCGGGCATGTCGTCTCCGTACCTGGCGATGTACTGCTTGTGCTCGATCAGCTTGTCGCGCACAGCCTGTTTGGCGTACGCGGCCTTGCCCCCGAGCTGCGGCAGGCGGTCGATCACGTCCGCTACCAGATGAAACCGGTCGAGGTCGTTCATCACCGTCATGTCGAACGCCGTGCTGATCGTCCCTTCCTCCTTGTAGCCGCGCACGTGCAGGTTCTTGTGGTTGGTGCGGCGGTAAGTCGAGCCGGTGGACCAGCCAGGGGTACCCGTGGTAGGCGAAGACAATCGGTTTGTCCTTGGTGAAGAGCGTGTCGAAGTCGTGGTCGTTCAACCCATGTGGGTGCTCGGTCGCCGGCTGAAGCCGCATCAGGTCGACGACGTTGACCACGCGGATCTTTAGGTCCGGGAAATGTTCGCGGAGGAGCTGGACCGCGGCCAGCGTCTCCAGCGTCGGCACGTCACCGGCGCAGGCCATCACGACATCTGGCTCACTGTCCCGGTCGTTGCTGGCCCACTCCCAGATCCCGATCCCCGCGGTGCAGTGCTTGAGCGCCTGGTCCATCGTCAGCCACTGTGGAGATGGGTGCTTGCTCGCCACCACGACGTTGACGTAGTGGCGGCTCCGCAGGCAGTGGTCCATCACCGAGAGCAGGCAGTTCGTGTCAGGCGGGAGGTAGACCCGGATCACCTCGGCCTTCTTGTTGACCACGTGGTCGATGAACCCGGGGTCCTGGTGCGTGAAGCCATTGTGATCCTGTCTCCAGACGTGCGACGCGAGCAGGATGTTCAGCGAGGCGATCGGCCGGCGCCATGGCAAACGCCTCGTGACCTTGAGCCATTTGGCGTGCTGGTTGAACATCGAGTCGATCACGTGGACGAACGCCTCGTAGGTGTTGAAGATCCCGTGGCGGCCCGTGAGAAGGTAGCCCTCGAGCCAGCCCTCGCACTGGTGTTCGCTGAGCATCTCGATGACGCGGCCGTCGGTAGACAGGTGGTCGTCGGTCGGGATCACCTCGCCCTCCCACTGCTTGTTCGTCGCTTCGAACACGGCGGTGAGGCGGTTGGAGGCGGTCTCGTCGGGGCCGAAGATCCGGAAGTTGCGCCGCTCCGCGTTAAGCTTGATCACGTCGCGCAGGAACTTGCCCAGGGTGCGGGCGTCCTCGTTCATGAAATTGCCCGGGTGAGGCACGTCGATCGCGTAGTCGCGGAAGTCGGGCAACCTCAAATCACGCAGCAGGATGCCGCCGTTGGCGCGCGGGTTGGCGCCCGTCCGGCGCTCGCCCTTGGCGAAGCTCGCGCAGCTCGGGGATCAGACGGCCGGCCTCGTCGAAGAGCTCCTCGGGCCGGTAACCGCGCATCCAGGCCTCGAGGATCTTGAGGTGCTCGGGGTGCTCGGTCGGCTCGGAGAG
>CAWHKI010000189.1:0-27981 GCA_963829765.1 uncultured Isosphaeraceae bacterium
GTCTTCCGCAGAATCTGTGGGCGCTAAATCGGTGAGCGGGCTCAGCTCCGGCTCGACAGGAGGGTGTTCCCTCCCACCTTCACCATCGCCTCGCCCCGGTCGGTTGAGGGCGAGGCGATGGTGAAGGCGGGAGGGAAGGCAAAGGTTAACTCGGAACCACTCAGAGGAGATCGCATCCTGAGACACCCGTCGGTCAAGATGGAGTTACCACATTTCGTCAAAACCGGGAGTGCCCCAGAATGCGTATCCAGACGATCCTCAATCGAGTAGAGAAGTTCAAGTCGTTTACCCATGGCGAGGCGCGCTTGGAGGAGCATGACGATGGGCCAGCGCTGGTGATCCAAATCGAGCCTCGGAAGAACAGCCGTCCGTTCTGCTCGGGTTGTGGTCAACGGGGTCGACCTTACGACCGCCTTGAGGAACGGCGATTCGAGTTCGTGCCCATCTGGGGAATTTTGGTCTTCTGGGCCTACCGGATGCGACGAGTTGACTGCAAACGGTGTGGGGTGACCGTGGAGCTGGTGCCGTGGGGTGATGGCAAGAACCAACTGACGACCACCTACCGCTGGTACTTGGCGACCTGGGCCAAAAGGTTGAGCTGGAGCGAAGTTGGCTCGATCTTCCGCACGTCCTGGGACAGCGTGTGCCGGGCCGTGGAGCACGCGGTCGAGTGGGGTCTGGCGCATCGAGACCTGAGTGACGTGACGGCTGTGGGCGTGGACGAGATCGCTTGGGCGCGGGGGCACGCGTACCTGACGCTGGTGTACGACATCGGCGGTGAGACGAAGAGACTGTTGGCCGTGGCTGAGAATCGGGGCGAAGCGAGCCTGCGGTGCTGCCTGGATAGTCTCGGCCAGTCGGTCTGCCTGGGAGTGAAGTACGTGTGTAGTGACATGTGGAAGCCTTACCTGAACGTGATCGCTGACAAACTCGGCCACGCGCTTCATGTCCTGGATCGGTTCCATATCATGCAAATGTTCAGCAAAGCGTTGGACGAGGTCCGAGCGGAGGAGGCGAAGCGGTTGGTGCGTGATGGCTATGAGCCGGTCTTGAAGAAGTCGCGGTGGTGTTTCCTGAAGCGCCCGCAGAACCTGACGGACAAGCAGACGGTCAAGTTGTCCGAGATCCTGAAGTACAACCTTCGGACGGTGCGTGCTTACCTCCTTCGCGAGGAATTCCAGCGTCTCTGGGAATACAGCAGCGCGTGGTGGGCAGGGAAGTTTCTGGACGAGTGGACGGGCCGAGTGATGCGGTCGCGGTTGGAGCCGATGAAGAAGATCGCCCGCAGTATTCGGAATCACCGGCCGCTAATTCTGAACTGGTTCCGGGCCCGAGGACAGGTCTCGGCCGGAGCCGTTGAAGGCCTCAACAACAAAGTGAAATTGGTAACGAGGAGGTCATACGGTTTTCGGACCGCGAAAGTCGCAAAACTGGCTCTTTTACATAACCTCGGTCAACTTCCCGAGCCAAAACGCACCCACAGATTCTGCTAACGAGGCAAACAAGAATAATTCGTTCCCATCCGAGCTGAGCGACGGCATAACCGAGCTCGAACACCACATTCGAATTTGGATTTCGTAGGCGAGGCTCCAGTTCCGCAGGATTGATAGTCGTCACGTCGGCCACGAATGCATCGCTTTGAGCGATTTTTCTTAGGATTGTGAGCGGTATATTGGGACTCCCAGGTTCATCACGGGTCGCTTCATCTACATTGAACGAAATGCCAGCATGCTGTTTTGCTGATTCGAGCTTCACGCACGCTTGCTTAAGGCAGCCCCTGAGAAAGTTTTTATTGCTTGACTCGTCGGAGTCCGACTGCCAGGAATAGAACACGTTGAACCTAACTCCAGGGGTTTGGTCCATGTGAATTCCCCCTTTCACGATATAGAACGTGTGCCTACGCGCTGAGGCGACGATTCATCAATGATATGAAGGTGGTTGTCGGTGCCAATAAGACTTCGGCAGAGTTTGGCCAGAAACGGAGGCCTACCAAGTGACTGGGGGGGTGTGCACCAATCGGACGTAGGTATCCAAAAAAAGCGTGGTAGCTGTGCCTTCCCCGGTTTTCGCGGCATCGAAGTCAACTAAGAAGGGTCACTCCTCGGGAATTCGGGAGGTTTTCGTCCTTAGCCCCATAGTACGGTAAGCGGACATACAAATAATTCTGAGCATGAAACGGAATACATTCGGGCAAGCCTCGCGGTGCCTTTCTGACCGCTGCCGACCCCGTTAAAACGTTCGCTAGGTTGTCGGGAGCGGAATCCCAATGATCTGGACCTCGCCACCGACGTAAGGTGCCGGCGCGTTGCTGATCTCGAACAGCCCGTTCACAAGTCCCATGTAGAGGCGCATCAACCTCATAGACTCTTCGAGCGACTTCGGAGGTCGGAAGTGCCAGCCGGGGTTCCCGTGGTTACTCCATAGATCGCGAAGGAACTGCTGGATATGATGCCTGACGCCCATATAGGCGATCCTGCCGGGGGCGAAGCCGTTCGCATAGACTGACCAGCCAATTTCATCCGGAGCGAAACCGCTCGGAAAGCCCTTATGTAGGCAGTCTCTACCCCAGAAGTCCTCATGGTGATGGAACATTCTGACGGGGGTTCGATAGTTGCCCTCGTTATCCATGCTTGGGATGTTTGAAACCGTCCAATGCACGGGATGGAACCCAAGCGCCGGGTCGGTGACGTAGCCAGCGATATGGATAATGGTCCCAATATCTTTCTCGTCGGCGAACATCTCGTCTTGCAGGGCGTCGCGGAGGCAGACGACGAAGCCGTCGAGCGAGCCGCCAGCATAGGTCGCCGGGCGGGCGATGAACCGCGGCATCCACTCGTTCATCGGCGCCGCGCGACGCTCCAGCAGCCCGCGATGCTTAGCCCCCCACGGAGGTGCGGCAACTCGAAATTCTTGCGGGAGACCCCGGCGAACCGGTCCGTTCCGTCGGTCAGGTTGGAGTCGGTCGCTAGCACGATGCCGTTTCGATCGAGGTGTGAGGCAATAAGAGTCATGGGTCATCTCCATGAGGTCTTGGTCCGGCAAACAGGAACTATCCGATCTCCATCGTTGCTGCGGACAACGCGCCCGGCAAGGTCTGACGGCCTCGACCGCGCAGACTAGCTTCACCTCGCGTCCAAAGCGACGTCATGTCGCGATCTCAGCATGATAAGCTGATGTCCACCGTAGGTCAAAGCATCGATCAGGACCCTGGAGCGGATCACGCCGCGGATGTAAGCGAGTCGTCTGTATCGTCGCTCGTGGTTCACCAACGCCCTCACATCGTTGTCAGACCGTTCGGCCGGCAGTGTGGCCATCCTCGCCGGATACGGCCGTCAGGTCCCGCCAAACGAACATAAGATCGCTTACAGGACGCTGACGGCCACGGTGACGTCGTGGGTCGGGCCAAGAAACATAACTCCGCTTACCGGACGCTTCCGAGTTGAGTCTGAGTGAGGTCTTAATGCCTGGTGGCCGCAGAATCGTTGCTTAACAACCCGATAGCGGCCTCGACGGCTCGCCAGTCAGCGGCGGCCAGCGGGTCATCATCCCGAATGGCTGCTTCCATCGGTCGGGTGGCGTGTGCCTGGGCGTCCTGCCCACCCTGGGCGATCAAGAGATTCGCCAGCCCGAAAACGTCCACCTCCGAATCCGTGCCAACGTGCTGGCGTTCGGGGTTGGGCTTGGGCATAGGCCGATCATCCCACGGCGACCGGCATCCGACCAGCCGATCCAGAACCCGAAGTTTACCGTCTGCGACGCTCCGCCAGCTTCGGCAATTCTGAGTGCGCGGACAAGACATCGCGCGGGAGCGAGTATCGACGGTACGTTATCCAGGTCGCGCCGTCGCGACAGCCAGTAACCAACGGCAAGTTAGTTTTTTCGGGATCGGCGTGGGCATCTTCGGCGCCGCCGGTGCTTCTCTCGAGTACCGGATGAGTGTACAATAAAACCGTCGTATCTCAAGAGAGGAGGGCTGGAACCATGTTGGAAGCGAAGATCATCGACCGCGGCCGAGGGCCCGAAATCGCGGGGACGCGGATCACGGTCTACGACGTGCTCGATTATCACAAGACGGGATGGCACCGTGACATGATCGCGGACACGCTGTCGCTCAGCTCTCAACAGGTCGAAGTCGCGATCCGTTACATCGACGAACATCGGGACGAGGTGATGGAAGTCTACGCGCGGATCCTGGCACGCGATGCTCGGGGTAATCCCCCTGAGCTCAAAGCTAAGCTGGACGCTTTGCGAGGGACCGCAAGAGCAAAGCTCGAGGAGCTTCGCCGATCAAAAAGATCAGAGGCCGCGGATGAAGGGCATTCTCGCGGACATTAATGTGGGAAGGCAGCAAAGGGCGATCCTGGCGATTTGGACCGCCGACGCCTGGTGCGACCTTTGGACGCCGCTTGCGTTGTCCGTGGTAAGCTTCCAAACCCTGGGGCTGCCATTCGATTCGCCGGATGACTTGATATGGAGAACCTGCCAGCGCGAGGAGCTTGTACTGGTCACCGGAAACCGGAACGAAGACGTTCCAGATTCCCTGCAGGCGACGATCCGGGCCGAGAATCAGCCGAGCAGCCTGCCCGTTATTACCATCGGTGACGCCGATCGCGTCCTCCGCGATCGTGACTATGCCGAGAAGGTCGCCGAGAGTTTGCTCGACTACTTGATTCGAATCGATGATGTCCGCGGCACCGGCCGACTCTATGTGCCCTGAAGGGCCTCAGACGCCGCAACCGCAGCTTGGACTAAATGCCTCGACCGGCTTGCCATGATGCGTCATTCTCCCGCTCAGTCGCGCTTCCATCGGCCTCGGTCGTATTCCGCATGGGTCGGGCTCGAACCATTCACGGCGACCGCGAATGGATTCGATTTCCGCGAGGTTCCGGACGGGCGATTGGCGGCGCAGCCACCCCGTTCCGCCATCTCCCACATGGCTGTCTTCGGTGTCCAAGCTTCATCGCCGGGACTAGCCCCCGGCGCCAGCGGGCGGCGGGCCGGCCAGGGCCGCTAGCTCGGCCGATCGGCGAGTGGCTGCTTCGACGGCGTCGATCAAGGCACCGCGTACCGCCGATCGTTCCAGAGCATGCAGCCCGGCGATGGTCGTACCGCCGGGCGAGGCCACCTGGTCTTTGAGCACTCCAGGGTGCAAACCCGTGTCACGCACCATCCGGGCCGCGCCGAGCACCGTCTGTGCCGCCAAGAGCGTGGCCACGTCGCGCGGCAGGCCGGCGCGAACGCCACCGTCAGACAGTGCTTCGATCATTAAGTACACGAAAGCTGGCCCGCTGCCGGAAAGGCCGGTGACGGCGTCGAGCAAGCTTTCGGCGACACCGACCGTCTGTCCGACCGAGTCGAGAAAAGACTTGACGACCCGCTCATCGTCGGGACCAACGCCGGGGCCAAGCGAATAGGCCGAGGCCCCCTCACCGACGAGCGCGCGGCGTGTTGGGCATGACGCGCACCACACGCACGCCAGGCAACAGCCCTTGAGCGATCGATGCGATTGTGATCCCCGCCGCCACGGAAATCACCAGGTGCTCAGGCGTGACGATCGGGCGAAGCTCCTCGAGCACATGACGCATACTCTGCGGCTTGACGGCCAGCACCACCACGTCGCTGTGCTCAACCACGGGGTGGTTCGAGTCGTAAACGGCCAAGCCGGTTTCGCTCTCGAGCAAGTTACGCGCCAAGGGCAGCGGGTCACTGGCTCGGATCGACTGGATCGGCGCGATTCCGGCGCGCAGCATCCCCTTGATGAGCGCAGTCGCCATTTTTCCTGAACCGATAAAGCCCCACCGTCGCACGGCATCAGGCCCCGGCAAGTCGCTCGCTCTGTTATCCATGCTCGTTGCACCCCTATGCCGCATCGAAATCCCACAACGGCTCGACACAAGGCTAGAACGAGGATCGGGAGACGGAGCTCCCTCCTACAAAACCTGTAGGTGCCTGCTCCGTCCGGCGACCTTTCTCGCCGTATCGCAGTCCGGCGACCTTTCTCGCCGTGTCGCGGTTCGTTGAGATTTCAATCGATCGGCACTGTGCAGGATAGGGCCCTCTGGTGTGATTGACAAGCAGCGAAACTCATCCTGGCCGTCCCGGAGCCACGACAGGATGATACACAACGGATATAATGCACTTGAAGCTGAGACAGAAGCTTCCAGCACCCGCTTGCTGAGTTTGCGCTGGCGCTCGATTTTTCCGAACCTTAGGAATCGGCCATGCACCATGAACTCTCGAAAATCGACGATGCAATCCAGGCGCTTAAGGAAGGGCGGGTGATTATCGTCGTTGACGATGAAGACCGGGAAAATGAGGGGGATTTTGTCGCGGCCGCTGAAAAGGTCACGCCCGAGCTGATCGCCTTTATGATCACTCATGGACGCGGTCAGGTGTGCATGCCGATCTTGCCTGAGCTTGCGGCTCGGCTTCATCTCGCCCCGATGGTGGAACGCAACACGGCCCCACACCAGACGCCGTATACCGTGCCCGTCGATCACAGAACGTGCCGTACGGGAATCAGCGCCGAGGAGCGGGCCAGGACGGTGCGTGCGATCATTGATCCGACGACCTCGCCCGATGACCTGGCCCGCCCTGGCCACCTGTTTCCCCTGGTGTCGAAAGATGGAGGGGTGCTTCGCCGCGCCGGGCACACCGAGGCGACCGTTGACCTGGCCCGACTCGCGGGTCTGACCCCGGCTGGCGTCTTGTGCGAGATTCTCGACGGCACGGGTGTCGCCAGCCGCGATCGGCTTCATGAGATTTCACGCGAGCACGGATTGCCGATCGTTTCGATCGAGGCGCTGATCAGATACCGCCGCCTGCGCGAAAAGCTGGTAAACCGAGTAGCCGAAGCCGATTTGCCGACGCGCTACGGCCCGAGCCGGATCATCGGCTACCGAGTACGGCACGAGCCGGGCAACGAGCCGGTGGCGATCGTCATGGGCGACCTGCAATCGGTGAGCGCGCCCTTGGTGCGACTGCATTCGTCTTGTTTCACGGGGGACCTGCTCGACTCGCTGCGGTGCGATTGCGGCGATCAGCTTCACATGGCCCTCCAGATGATCGGCGACGAGGGAGTCGGGGCCTTGATTTACCTACCTCAAGAAGGGCGAGGAATTGGTTTGATCGAGAAAATTCGGGCCTATCGCCTTCAAGACGAAGGGCTCGACACCGTTCAGGCCAACACCGCGCTCGGCTTTCAGGCCGACCCGCGTGATTATGGGATCGGCTTGCAAATCCTTAAGGACCTTGGTCTTTCCCGCGTTCGCCTTTTGACCAATAATCCCAAGAAGACCGACGCGTTCGTCTATTATGGATACGACCTCGTGGTCGTGGACCAAGTTTCCATCGTCGCCGCGCCGGTGGCCGAGCGGCAGCGTTACATGGAGGCGAAACGCAGCAAGATGGGCCATCTCCTGCCCTCTGTCACTTAACTTTTCTAGAGGAATGCTCATGTCGTTGAATTGGCGGAATAACCCGCGCCCGCTGTCTTGGGCAACGATCGGTGTGGCCGTGGCCATCGGGTTGGAACTCGGTGCGACCTCTGTGGCGCAGGCCCCCAAGTCGAAGACGGTCGAACTGGATGCCGCTGGTCCGGCCAGAAAGCCCGACGACCCGAAGGCCCGCGCCGTTTTCAGTGAGCTGTGCACGGCTTACAAGGCGTTGTCGTCGTATGCCGACCAGGGTGAGTTCATCGTGGCGATCACCGCCGCGGGCAAGTCCAATAGACAGGCCATGCCTCTCAAGATAACCCTTGTGCGTCCCAACAAGTTTGAAATCTCCACCAACCTGGTCACGCTCATTTGCGACGGCTCAACGCTGACGAGCTCGGTGCTCCCCCTGAAGCGGTATATGACCGGTCCGGCACCGCAGAAAGTCGACATCGCGACGTTTCGGGAAGGGCCCATCGGTGCCAGTTTGTTCGGTGGGCCGAGCGGCGTGCCGATGTTCGTTTTGCTTAATCTGTTGACCGCGGAAAACCCAGCGGCCGCGATCACGCAGCTTGGCGGCTCGTTGCAGCTCGCTGGGCCCAGCGGTACGAAAGCCGACGCCGTCAAAGTGGCCAACACGGCGATCTTAATCGATCTCGGCAAGAACGCGCCGGGCGTGTTGCTGGCTGTTGATCCGGCAACCAAGCTGCTCTCCAGCATCGATTTGAAGATCGCCCCTGAGATGCTTAAAGATAAAAATACATTGATCGAAAAGTTCGGCTGGTCGTCGGGCGCTGTTTCTACCCAGGTACCCCGGGATCGGTCATTCGCTTTCGTGGTCCCGAAAGGTTTCACGAAAGTCGACACGTCTCTTGAGGCACAGCAAGCAGCGCACGCGACCGATCCGCGCGTCGGCAAACCCGCCCCCGACTTCACGCTGACGCTCTTGGATGGAGCGGGAAAAACGAAGACGATCACCAAGTCCGAGCTCGCCGGCAAGGTGGTCGTGATCGACTTTTGGGCGACCTGGTGCGGGCCCTGCCTGCAGGAATTGCCCGAGATTCAGAAGCTCATCGAATCTTACGCGAACACGAAAAAAGAGGTCATCATCGTTGCGTTGAGTCAAGACGACGAACCCTCTGAATTAACGCAAGTGCGCACGCTCGTCGAGAAGACCCTCGCGGACAAGAAGATCAATTTGACCGCCAACTCGGTGGGGCGGATCGGCCTAGACCCGAGCAAGTCCGTCGGCACGGCCTTCGAGTTGGAGGGATATCCCACGCTGGTGATCCTCGACGGCAAGGGGCTCGTCCAGGCAGTCCATGTTGGCTTTAATCCGGCGCGGCCGAACCGCTGAGCAAGACCCTCGCCAAAGAGATTGATAACTTGCTGCAAGGGAAGTCGCTGGCGCGCCCAAGGAGAAGGGGAAGTCGTAGGCGGGCGTTCACCGCCGCGCCCCGATCTGTTCGACATCAGTTACGGTGATAAGCCGTGCGCCGAGTTCTTCATTGAAGTGGGCTTGTCCGCGTACCCCAACGCGCTGAGAGAGCAGAGGATCGACGTCAAGCCCCGGGGGGACGTCGAGATAAGCAATCGTTGACCCGTCGTTGGCGATCAAGATGTGAAGCTTTCGGCCATCGATCATTTCGGTCGATGCCTGCACGTAGCCCCTGGCACGGAACGCCCGCGCATGGGCGCGGCTGGCCGCCGCCACGCGCCGCTCGACCTCGGCGACTTCCTGGTCGCGGCGATGACTCTGCGCGAGAATCGTCTCGATCGTTCGAGCTGCTTGAGCGAATTGTTCGTCTCGCGTCAAACTGCGCTCGAACGGGTTCTTGAGTCGCTTTGGCAGTGGCCGCGCCCGATTCCTGCCCTCGTTGAGCCAGCACCTCGCCGCACGTGGCCAACAAGAGCCAAGCAAGCGTGACAGGTCGCATGGAAACTTTAAGCCGCAGGCTTCTTGCGCTTTTGGGTTTGTCGTCGCGAACGGAAGAATGGGTTGGCAGGGCGGTTGGTTGCACGCACGAAAGGCTCACTGCCGCGCGGCAATAACCGGCCAACTTGCGATGATCGATGATTGGAGGAGCAACGTCGACGGCGGACATACCGCACCCAATGAAAAGGGAGTGATTGACATCCCCGAATAGAATCGGCCGTCGACGGCTCTTTTCTTTTGAAAGAGCACGGATTACAGTGTTGAGTCCTGGATGCGCCGAGACCAACAATGAACAGAACAAAGAGAAGCAGAGCGACCTGCTCGCGGCAAGGGGATCGATAGGGCCGCGCAAACGATTTCGGTTCGGCCCGATGGAAATGACGCGGCCAGTCCCCGCGAAGGAGTTTTATTCAATGTATGCGATTATTGAAGATGGCAGTCACCAATTCCGGGTTCGTGAAGGTGACCGGATCCGGGTGGATCGCCGAGACGGCAAGGCCGGTGACGAGTTGGTTTTTTCAAAGGTCTTGCTCCTTTCCGAGCAAAACGGCAACCCCACGATCGGATCTCCCGCAGTGGATGGCGCGCGTGTTGTGGGCAAGATCGTCAATCAATTCCGGGCGAAGAAGATCATCATTCAGAAGTTCCGCCGGCGCAAAAATGTTCGTCGTCGCAACGGCCATCGCCAACCTTACACGATGGTTCAGATCACCAGCGTTGTTCATGCCTGAACAGCCGAAACCCCTCGGTTTCAAGAATCCTGTCCAACTTACTTATGCCGCTCTATGTTGTCGATCTTCACGGCAACCGAGCGGTTTTTTCATTTTTGGCGGGTACCCCGTTTCCATCCGCGCCGGGGATGTTACCATAGTCGGCGCTGAGTGACCGGTGGCAGGGAAGTCGCGAGGGAGGGTCCGATGGATCGACGTGAGAAAGATGACGCGCGGCGTGCTCGAGCAATTCCGGCACTTTTCAGCTCGTCGTGGAAGCCGGTCGGTACGGCTTGTGTAGGGTCGTTACGCGGCTGGGTATTCCCTGTGCACCTCATCGCTGGGTTCTGCCGATGCAAGACCTCGTCGCCAGACCACGGGCGCCGCACTGCCCAATTGGGGGGTTTGTTTCCACCGAAGTGTAACTCGACTTCGGTACACCTATGGATTTTTGAACAGAAATCGACTATACTCAGATAAGGCGTCTTCCATGGCCAAACCTGGGTTAGGCGAGGTACGGAGAATGGACATGGCAACAGTGAGCGAGCATGCGGGGATCGTGATGGCGTCGGAGAAGCCGGAGACGCTATGGGACGGGGCCAAAGACCGCGGGCGAGGACGGCGTGGGATGGTTGTCCCACGGGTCTTCAGCAGAGAGGGCTCCAACCCGTTCGATGAGGTCGAGTGGGACCTTCGGACGGCGGAAATCAAGGACGAGCGCGGGCGCGCCATCTTTCAACAAATCGACTGCGAAGTTCCGCGGAACTGGAGCCAACTGGCCACCAACGTGGTTGCCAGCAAGTACTTCTACGGAGACGTGGCCAGCGGCAACGGCAGCCCCTCAGACGGCAAGCGTGAGTACTCGGTTCGCCAGTTGATCGACCGCGTCACGCGGACCATTTCCGACTGGGGAAAGGCCGACGGTTACTTTGCCACCGCCGAGGATGCGGCGACGGTTCCACGACGAGCTGACATCGCTCTGCGTGAATCAGTACGGCTCGTTCAACTCGCCGGTCTGGTTCAACGTCGGCTTGTTTCATCACTATGGGATTTCGGGGCCAGCCAACAATTGGCGATGGGACGAAGAAACCCGAACAGTGGCGAGGGCCACGAGCGCCTACCAGTATCCCCAGGCTTCGGCGTGCTTCATCCAGAGCGTCGGCGACGACATGGAAGGGATCATGGCGTTGGCGAAGAGCGAGGCGATGCTCTTCAAGTTCGGCTCGGGGACCGGCACAGACCTTTCGAGCTTGCGGTCCAGCAGCGAGAAACTCTCTGGCGGCGGCAAACCGTCGGGCCCGGTCAGCTTCATGAGGGTGTACGATGCGATCGCCAGCGTGGTCAAGTCCGGCGGCAAGACCCGACGTGCCGCCAAGATGCAGACGCTCAAGTGCTGGCACCCCGATATCCTCGAATTCATCGAATGCAAAACCAAGGAAGAGAAGAAGGCCCAGTCATTGATCCGGTCGGGTTATGAGGCCAATTTCAACGGCGAAGCGTACAGCTCGGTGATGTTTCAAAACGCCAACCTGTCGGTGCGCTGCACCGATGCGTTCTTGACCGCGGTCGAGGCCGATGGCGAGTGGACCACCCGCGCCGTCACGACCGGCCGGCCAATGCAGACGTACAAGGCACGCGTCCTCATGGACAAGATCGCCGAAGGAACCTGGCTTTGCGGCGACCCCGGCGTCCAATACGAAGACACGATTCAGCGCTGGCACACGTGCCCCAATACCGCCCCCATCAATTCATCGAATCCGTGTAGCGAATACATGTTCATCGATGATTCAGCATGCAACTTATCATCGATCAACCTGATGAAGTTCCGCCGCGACGACGGCAGCTTCGACGCCGAGCGGTTTCGCGCGGCGGTGCGAATTTTCATCACCGCGCAGGAGATTCTGGTCGACCATGCCAGCTACCCGACCGATCGGATTGCGGCCAATAGCCACAAGTTCCGGCCGCTGGGGCTGGGCTACGCCAACTTGGGGAGCCTGCTCATGGCCGCCGGGTTGCCGTACGACTCGCGGGAAGGGCGATCGCTGGCGGCGGCCATCACGGCGATCATGCACGGGCAGGCTTATTTGACGAGTTCCGAGCACGCGGCGCACGTCGGCGCGTTCGAGGGTTTCGCCGTCAATCGCGAGCCGATGCTTCGGGTCATGGAGATGCACCGCGATGCCGCCGTGGTGATCGACGACTTGGCGCCGGCCGACCTGTTGGCCGAAGCGCGGACCGTATGGTCCGAGTGCCTCGACATGGGGCGAAAGCACGGCTATCGCAACAGCCAAGTCACGGTCTTGGCCCCCACGGGCACGATCGCGTTCATGATGGATTGCGATACCACGGGCATCGAGCCCGACATCGCGCTGGTCAAGTACAAGCAACTGGCTGGCGGCGGCATGCTCAAGATTATTAACCGGACGGTGCCGATGGCACTGCGCAAGCTCGGGTACGACGAGCCGGTGATTCGCGGCGTCCTCGACTACGTCGATGAGCACGACACAATCGAGGGGGCACCGGGGCTAAAGGATGAGCACCTGCCGGTGTTTGACTGTGCGTTTGTCCCGCCCCAAGGAGGGCGGAGCATTCATTTCCGGGGGCATTTACGGATGATGGCGGCCGTGCAGCCATTTTTGTCGGGCGCGATCTCCAAGACGTGTAACGTACCGAACGAAGCCACGATCGCTGATATCCGGGCCGCCTATTTGGAAGGCTGGAAGCTGGGGCTCAAGGCCCTGGCGATTTATCGCGACGGTTCGAAGGGGAGTCAGCCCGTGAGCACCAAGGCCGAGTCAAACGACGAAGCCGGCACGCGCGACACGGCGGCGTCGGTCTCGGAAATACGACCTGCTTCGGACGCCGGTTCCTTGCCGGCCGCAAGCGAGGCGCACCGGGGCGAACGGGTCGCGTCCGGTGCGGCACCGGCCAATCAACCGCGGCGCGAGCGGCTGCCCCATACCCGTCGCAGCTTGACCCACAAGTTCGACATTCAGGGGCACGAAGGTTATATCAACGTCGGCTTCTATCCCGACGGGCGGCCCGGCGAGCTCTTTATCACCATGGCGAAAGAGGGCTCGACCATCGGCGGGCTCATGGATGTCCTGGGGACAGCCATTTCGATCGGGCTGCAATATGGCGTGCCGCTGGAGGTATTCGTCAACAAGTTCGCGCACAGCCGTTTTGAGCCGGCCGGTTTCACCAAGAACCCGGACATCCCCATCGCCAAGAGCGTGGCCGACTACATCTTCCGCTGGATGGGCATGGAGTTTATCCCCGGCTACCGCGAGGCCAATGCCCCGAAGCGACCCGCGGCTGAAACTGCGGTCGAGCCGGTTTCGCCCGCTCCGCCGATGCTCAAGGTCAACGGGCACCGCACCGCGACCATCGCCGACCTCGAGCACGCCGAGGCCGTGATGGAGGCACGGGCCATCGACGGCGATCCGCCCACCGCCGCGCAGGCCGCTGAAAAGGCGATTGGCGACGGCCTAGTCGAGCAAGATCGCCAGTTCGCCCACTTCCAGAGCGACGCCCCGGCATGCGACAACTGCGGCGCGATCACGGTCCGGTGCGGCACCTGCTACCGCTGCTTCAATTGCGGCAACAGCATGGGGTGTTCGTGATCGCGGAGTCGCCGCGCTCAGGGAAATGGCAAAATAGCAGCGAGGGCTTTGCGTCGCCACGCGACGCAAAGCCCACGGTTTACATCCTCCGATAGAGATTAAGATGAGGATTAAGAAGACGACTGGCTAGCGTCACCGAGTTGTCTTTCTCGCGGGCCTGATTGAAGGTCAAGTCCAATGATCGATGTGAGACGCCGGAAAGGACCTTCTTGAGACGGAGCCATCGCATGTCGACGATCACATCAGCGCAGCCCGGGGCCTCGGCCTGGGTCCCATCGCCGCTCTACCGGATGACCTTGGAGGAATATGAGGCGATGGTGGCGTCGGGCGGCGTTCAAGGGCCGGAATCGCTTCCAGCTCATTGATGGTTTACTGGTGGCCAAGATGACACAGAACCCGCTTCACACGATTTCAGACGATCTCTGCGGCCAGGCGCTGGCCCGCGCCCTGGCCGGCTGGTATATCCGCCCGGCCAAGCCGCTTCGGCTTCCGGGTCAGGCCACCATGAACGAGCCCGATCGCTGCGTCGTGCGGGGCCCGGCACGCAATTACCTGGGACAACATCCCGGCCCGGCCGACGTCGTCCTGGTCGTCGAAGTTGCCGACTCCAGCCTGGCGGACGATCGCGAACTAGGCACCAAGGTGTATGGGCCCGCGAGGCTACCGGTTTACTGGATCGTCAACTTGGTCGAGCGTCAGGTCGAGGTCTACACCAGCCCGGGACCAGGCGGCTATCAGTCGTGCGAGGTCTTCCGATCCGGCCAGACCGTACCGATTGTGGTCGACGGTCAGCAGATTGGCGAGATCGCCGTCAACGACCTGCTGCCGTGATGGCCCCTTGTCGGCTTTCGCTTCGCCGAAGTACGCGGCAATGAACAACATGCATAGGGTCACGCCCTTCGGCGACATTGAGCCAGGTATGGACGTGGGGCGAACCCCGGAAAAACCACGAGAACGCCGGCCCCTCCAGCTTCCAGATGTCCCAGACATTGTCGTTGCCGATATCGCCTTCCTTGAAGAAGGTCAGCCGTAGATTGTCGATGCCGCCGTTGCTATCGAGACAGGCCCGCACTTCCTCGGCGTCGAACGCGCGGAAAGGACTCAGCCTCCTCTCGATAAGCTGGCTCACCATCGCCTTTTGCTGACCGTCGAGCCCGCCGATCGCCAGGCCGGTCTGCGGGAGTTGGTTACCCTTGAGCTTGATGCTCTTCTGATCGTCGGCCTCGGCTTTGACCACAAGGGCTTGCGCTTGTTGCTTGTCATCCAGGGTCCGGAAGATGATGTTGGCCTTCTCGCCCTGGTACCACCAGACGTTGTTGGTGTGCTTGGCGTCCTCGTTGAAGTGGCCGTCGGCGGCATGACCGTAGAAGATGGGCCCGCCGAAAGCCGCCCCCTCGACGCTGTTGCCATCGGCGCGGAGCGTGTCGTGGCGACCGGTCAAAACCCATTCAAAAGGCTTGTCGGTACCCGGCTCGCCGAAAACGGCCACGTGGTAGTTGTCGAAGCCCCCGTTGTCGTCGTCCATCTGTTTCATGAATCGCTCGTAGCCATCCTCGCTGCAAAGTTTCTTCATGATCTCCTGGCAGAGGGCTTTCTGCTCGGAAGTCAGGTCGTCGATCGACGGCTTGACGATGTTCCAGTTGTTGCCGACCTTCTTCCGCAGAGGATGGTCGAACGGGAAGCAGAGGATTTTGCGTTGTTCCGGGTTCAGCGTCTTGTAGAACCGCGCGACGGCCGTCTCGGCGGCTGCCGAAGGGCTCGGGCCCGCCTGGGCCGGAGCGGCCGCGGCCGCGGTTCGGCCGATCATGGGAACCGTCCCGGCGAAGGCGCCGGCGGCCACCGTCTTGACAAAGTCGCGGCGCGAAACGGACGAGCAAATCGAGCATTCCGACGCCATCGATTTCCGGTCGTTGACCTCTGCCATGGGAGCCAATCTCCTTTAAAAGTGAGCTTGCGAGCGTGGAAGGACCTCGAGCACGACCGACCAAAGGAAGGAACTTTTCCACCGACCCGGGAACCGAACCGAAACGCAAACCCGCCTTCAGTCTTTAGTTCAGGCTAAACGCCTGAGATCGCCCCGTCAACTGGGCCCGGCGACTTTCGCAACTGGTCGTTCAGGCCGTAGTCACGCCGGCGCGGAACGATTCGAAGCCGTGCGTTGCGATCGTGAGCGCCCGAGTATATTCTGACGACGTGGTGCTGCCGAGCGAGCGAACCTCGAAAGAGGCCGGGGAATCCTTCGACCATGTCCACCTTTGTGCTGACCGATGTTTCGAGTGAGCAGTGGCAGGAAAGCTTTTCCATCGACGCCACCGCCATGGGATTGGCCGAAGCGTACCCTTGGTCGGTGAAGAAACACCGGCTGCGCGGTGGCCGCCGCGAGGGCGTCGACTTGGTGGTTGTCGACAATGGGGCACTGCGGTTTTCGATCGTGCCGACCCGCGGAATGGGGCTGTGGAAAGGCTGGTACGATGGCAACCGGCTAGGCTGGGACTCGCCGGTCACTGATGGGCCGGTTCACCCATCGCTCGTCAACCTGGCCGCGGCCGGCGGGCTGGGATGGCTCGACGGTTTCGACGAGCTCTTGGCCCGATGCGGACTGGAAAACAACGGCGCCCCCTTCGAGGTAAAGACGGTTAAGCCCGACGGTTCCGAAACCAACACGACTTTCGGACTCCACGGTAAGATCGCCAATATTCCGGCCTCGTATGTGGCCGTTCACATCGCACCGGAACCACCACACGAAATCGTCGTGGAAGGGCACGTCGAGGAAGCTCGCTTGTTCGGCCCTCAGGTCCGCATGGTCACGACAATCGCGACGGTTCCCGGCTCGAACTCATTGGTCGTTCGTGATGAGTTCGTCAACCTCAAGGACCAGCCGGTCGAGATTCAGGTGCTGTACCACTGGAACTTCGGCCCGCCGTTTCTGGGCCCGGGTTCGCGTTTCGTCGCACCGATCCATTCGGTGACACCGCGCAACGCGCGGGCACAGCAAGGGCTCGAGCCAGCACGATCTTTACGGGGTTCCCGAACCCGGCTCGACCGAGCAAGTGTATTACCATGAGCTGCATGCCGGACCGTCCGGAGATTCGCGTACCCTCACCATGCTCCGCAACGAGGCCGGCGATAAGGGGGTGGTTCTGCATTCCGCAAAGAGCAGCTCCCGGCATTCACACTCTGGAAAAACACCGGCGGATTGCGCGACGGCTACGTAACCGGCCTCGAGCCGGGGACGAACTACCCGAACGCTCGGCCGTTTGAGAAGGCCCATGGGCGGGTCGTGACCCTGCCGGTCGACGGCCGATACGTTGCCGAGACAAGCCTCGAGGTGCTCGCCACGGCCGAGGCCGTCGCCAGAGCCGAAGCCGAGATCAAAGCACTTCAAGCTCAGGGGGCGGCGAGGGTCAATCGGAAACCCGTCGAGCCGTTTGCTCCTTGACATGACGTCGGGGGTCGTCATCGCGAGCTCGCTGCGTTGGAATGGCATTCAACCGCAATTCAGACGTGAGCGGGCGGGCCATCCCGGGGCGGGGGCTGCGTGGGGCCGGGGTCGCCATCGCGGGGCGGAGCGTCCTGCACTGGCCCCCGTGTATTGGCCATTCAGCCGACGGATTTCACGGCCGTTGACGAAGCCGCGGTCCACCAGAACTTGGTTGCTACTCATCTGGACGGACAGGGGAAAAAATGGCGGAGAATGGCGTTTTTTCGAAGGCCAAAAGCGCCATTTTTCGGTCACTGGAGCCAAGGCCCCTAAACACAAGCCATTGATGCAGACGCCCTTATGTCAGCCGACCTTCTTGGCACTCGAGGGTGAGAAAAATCTCGGGCGCCGTTTTCGGGCGAGGAGCTTGCCGACGCGACCCAGAGGCCGTGCATGCCAGCGCCACGGATCTGACGAACCGCGCCCGACATAGAGATGTCGCTCGCTAAGAGATTTTAACGGAAGATAACGAAGGTATCCAAGCCGCGTGAGCGGCGAAATCATACAGGCCGGGGTGTAAACCCCGGTACCTCTCGTACCCCACCAATTGTTGGTGTATCCAAGCCGCGTGAGCGGCGAAATCATAACGGCCGGGGTGGAAACCCCGGCACCGACAAGCCCGCACACGATACCT
The DNA here is from genome assembly GCA_963829765.1 of uncultured Isosphaeraceae bacterium. Taxonomy (GTDB): domain Bacteria; phylum Planctomycetota; class Planctomycetia; order Isosphaerales; family Isosphaeraceae; genus CAWFRS01. Next base: position 17,818 of record CAWHKI010000189.1, read on the forward strand.
CGCTGGCCACAAAAATGGTGCGTGACGCAACTGCTTCCGTACGTGCGACTTCCGCGTGTCGGCCCTACAATCGGAACTTTCGCTTAGTTATAAGTTGATGCTATCATTGGTGTTGCGCGTGTCAGCAGAATAATCGTCATGATCGGAAAAAATGCCGAATCTCCTTACACATCAAAATGTTACGGCGTGTCGGCTGTATAATCGGAAAAATTGGAAAAAAGGACGTATCTCCATAATTGCAAAGACATTACAGCGTGTCAGCAGAATAATCGCTACAACGCGTCAAAATTGAGTCGCCCCTTCCGACGGATGCCGGAATCGACAGTACTCTGACACTCGCAAGACGTCGCGATAAAGGCCGAACTTCTTCAAACATGTTGGCGCCGACAAAACGTCCGGTGACCCGCGAAATGATCGTCGAGCGTCTCGAACGCGCCCAGGACCTCCGCCACGTGAAGTCCGGTCTCGGCCACGGGCTTTCCATCTCCGGTTGGATACTCAATTTCACGCATTCGCCGCTGCTTCGGAACCGTCGCCATGATTCGCTCCTCCTCAATTGGGGTACCCGCTGGGAGAGAACGAGAACGCAATCCACCCACTCGCCCGCGGAGGCCCGGCTCGATTGTACCATTCTTGGAGGCTGGCGGGCGGGGCGAGTCGCTGACATAACCGTCGGGGTGAGGTGACGGAGTTGGCGATCCCGCCGAGTTCGATCTCCGATTCAGGACGAGAGGCGTTTGCGGAACGACCCGAGTGCGCGGCAGGTGGCAGCGTGCTTGACCAACTCCTTCAATCGCGCTTCGTCGTCGATAGCCTCGAGCTCGGTCTCCAGCCCTTCGGCCTTGGCGCCGAAGCGGGCGACAAGTACGTCGATAACGGCCCTAATCAACGTTTCGTGCGTGGCTTCCGCGATGAGTTCCTGAATTAACGGCGATTCAATCACGGCTTTACGGCCCCCCAGAATCTGGAACAACCTTGAGGTAGGACCCCGCGGTCGAGGTAGACCAGTGCCGTGTCGTCGACGATCTGCTTGGCGACGCGGTCCTCCGGGTAAGTCGCGATCTCCACAACGTAGTAGTCGAGCTCGGTCTCTCGTCGGTGCCGGACCTCGATGAGCCCGTCCGGAAGGCGGCGGGATTGGACCAACTCAGCCTGGAGCGGCCGCCAAGCGACGATGTTGCGCACGCCGGCCAGCCGCGGGATCGAGTCACCGTGACGCTGGATCAGCCACTTGCTGCTCTTGTCATACTGATGCATGCGTGTCACCCGATCCCCGCGGGTTAAGGTTTTTTTGGAAAAGAATGGCGGTCATCGGGCGGCGATTCCAACCATTGCGATCATTCAAAGATCGCACAAGAGACCGATTCCCTCAAAGATTGACGCTAAGATAGTTAAGATTGCAGACTGGCCGCGCGTGCAACCTTAGCAATCTTAATGCTATTAACAGTCGTCACAATCAGCAAAGATGGCATATTTCTGCCGCGCCACTCTTGATCGGCTTGCCATGCCATTCTTTGCTCCGGCTAAACGTCACGACCAATCTTCCAGCTTCAGGCCGGGAACGCGGCTGAATTCGCTCGTGTTATTCGTCACCAGTGTCAAACCGTTCGCGACCGCGATCGAGGCGATCATCAGGTCGTTTGCCCCGATGGGTGTCCCCTTGGCGTTCAGATATGCGCAGAATTTCTCCATAATCCGCCGCGGCGCGGTCATCGAACGGCAGGGACGTGAAACGTTGCTGTAAACGGCTGATCAAGGCCATGTTGGCGGCTCGATGGTTGACAGCGCCATGATGGGCTCCGTAGAAAAGCTCGGCGAGTACGACCGAGTTCAAAAGGATATCCGTCGGCACGACCTGGAGGAATCGTTGGACCAGCCGCGCGTTGTTTTGCCGCAGGTAGGCGATCCAGGCGTTCGTGTCCAGGAGGTAAATCACGGCATTTCGTCCCGTTGCTCGTATTCCAACGGTTCGGGGCGCTTCAGGTCGCCCTGCCAGGCACCGGCCGTCTCCATGACGAACTGACGCCATTCTTCCCGTGTCATCGACGGCGAGTCTTCACGTACCGGGTCGATCGTCACTTGCACCTCCCGGTCCGCGTCTTCCTTGCCGATCGGCACCCTGATGTGAAGAATGCCGTCCGCGCCGACCCGTGAATGAAGAACCGTGCGATTCATCGTCGTCCTCGCTTAATCGAAACCGCCGCTCTCAACCTTGGCGGCCTAAACCGCGAGGTCGCCCGTGGGGGGGGCGAGGCCGCGCCCGAGCCACCATTGACACTCGGCTCGCCCTCCCAAATGTCCTAAACGTTCCCCGCGGGCGAGAGGTCGCCGCACTGGCCCATCGCCTCACCACATTTTACGCTGTGGGTCTGCACTTTGCCCGCGTTATCTTTCAATGGTCCCTCTATCCTACCAACTTCGAGAATCTTTCACGCCGAGCAGGATTGTCAAACTGGGCAAGACCGAACGTTGCGCCGTCCAATTTGGTTGCGGCCGCAGGCCGCGCTGTGTTACAAGGAACGACTCGCGACTTTTCGCAGTGCTGGGGAACATGGCCGAGGTAATGATGCCAGGATTCGGCCCGCCCGTTGATTCTCGCCGCGAGGATGCGGCGGTTCAAATCTTCTTTGAAACAACCTCGTGATCTTGAGGTCTGACTGAGCTCTGTCCACGCCAAACAAGACGACTCCTTGACGACCGACCTGGGAGACACGCACCATGAGCCGCCAAGCCGCGCAGCGCGGGCATCGCCGCATTTTCCGTTCCCGACCTGTCTTGCGGCCCCTCTTGGAACCGCTCGAATCACGACGGCTGCTGGCCACGTCCGTTTCCTGGACGTCAGCGTCGAGCGGCTCGTGGGATACGGCCAGCAATTGGAGCCCCGCTATCGTCCCAGGCACTGGTGACGATGTGACCATCAACGTGCCCGGGGTGACCGTGACCATCAGCTCGAAGGTCGAATCGGTGAACAGCATCACGGCAGATGATCCCCTGGTCATCTCGGGTGGCGGATTGACGGTCGCGGCGAGTTCGACCATCAGCGACGGATTAAACATGACGGGCGGGTCGCTGACGGCCAATGGGTCGGGTATCACGCTGACGGTCGCGGGCGCCACGACGGATACCGGAGGAAACCTGTACGCGGAAGATGGGGCAACGCTGAGCCTCACGCAACTGGCCGCGTTCATAGGAGGCACGGGCTACGCCGACACATTGGAGGCTACGGGCGCCGGCAGCGTGCTCTCACTCCCCGATCTAACGTCGATTACCGAAAATACGAGCTTCTACTCCTTGACCACAGTCCAGGCCCTGGCCGGTGGAGACGTGCAATCGCCCGCGTTGGCCCAGCTCAGCGGCGGACCGTTCCAGCTGGAGAGCGACGGCACGGGAAGCCAACTCAACGTCTCGGCGTTGACGAGCGTCCAGGCCCAAAACACCATCACCGACAAGTCGTCACTCCAGGTCACCAACCACGGCACGGTGCTCGACGGCAGCCTGACCAGTCTAAACAACACCAACTTGACTCTCGACGGCACGGGCACGATCGCCACTTCCCAGATCACCACCTACACAAGCGGCACGCTGAGTCTCACTGCGGGAACGGTCAACCTCTCGGGATTGACCGATATCGACGGTTCCGCGTTCGAGGTCAGCGGCGCGGTCACGGTCACCCTGCCAGCCGTCACCAGCGCCACCGGCACCAGTTTCGAGGCCAGCGGAGAGCGCCTCGCTCACAGTGCCCGCCCTGACCACTTATAGCGGGGGCAATGGCTACGCCGACACATTGGAGGCCACGGGCGCCGGCAGCCTGCTCTCACTTCCCGATCTAACGTCGATTACCGAAAATACGAGCTACTACTCCTTGACCACAGTCGAGGCCCTGGCCGGCGGAGACGTGCAATCGCCCGCGTTGACCCAGCTCAGCGGCGGACCGTTCCAGTTGGAGAGCGACGGCACGGGAAGCCAACTCAACGTCTCGGCGTTGACCAGCGTCCAGGCCCAAAACACCATCACCGACAAGTCGTCGCTCCAGGTCACCAACCACGGCACGGTGCTCGACGGCAGCCTGACCAGTCTGAGTGGCACCAACTTGACTCTCGACGGTACGGGCACGATCGCCACCTCCCAGATCACCAGCTACACCAGCGGCACGCTGAGTCTCACCGCCGGAGCCGTCAACCTGTCGGCATTGACGGATATCGACGGCTCCGCGTTCCAGGTCAGCGGCGCGGTCACGTTCACCCTGCCGGCCGTCACCAGCGCCACCGGTCCCAGTTTCGAGGTCAGCGGCGGCGCTTCGCTCACAGTGCCGGCATTGACTGCCTATACCGGGGGTAACGGATACTCCGACACCCTCGAGGCGACGGGCACCGGCAGCGTGCTTTCATTGCCCAATCTGGCCTCGATCACCGAGAATACGAGCTTCTACTCCTTGACCAAGGTCCAGGCCTTGGCCGGGGGAGACGTGCAATTGCCCGCCCTGACGCAGCTCAGCGGCGGACCGGTGCAACTCGAGAGCGATGGAACAGGGAGCCAACTCAGCGTGTCCGCCTTGATCAGCTTTCAAGGAAGAGGGACCATAACCGACTACTCGTCGCTTCAGATCACCAACGGCGGCACCGTGACTGATACCGACCTCTCGGCGATTAGCGGTGTGAGCCTCGTCGGGGACGCCACGGGTAGTTTCACCTTATCTGCCAGCCTCGGGCTTTCCGTCTCCGCGGGGACAAGCACCGTCCAAACCGGAACGCTGATCGATGAGGGCAACCTGAACGTTCAGCCTGGCGCTACGCTCAACATCGAAGCTGGCTTGTCTGTCAACGGCTCCGGAATTCTCTCCAGCGCACCGGGTAGCACGATTGAGATCAGCGGCAACCTGCTCGGCACCACCCAGAACGCCGACGACTTCAATCCCCTGGGGACAGTCGAGCTCGACAGCGATACCGGCACGAGCAATCCGCCGCAAGAACTCGAGGCCATGTCAGACGATCTCGGGGCCGCACAGGCCGGTTTTGTCGACGATTTCGCGTTTGGGACAATCAGCCTGACCAGCGGCACGTCGGTGGAGCTGGTCAACCTGTCACAGAACACGACGAGCACGGGCCCCGAGGCCGTCTACGCCAATGAGCTGATCGTGCCGAGCGGCGCCACCCTCAATCTCAACAACCTGCACCTCTACGTCCGCGGCGATCAGATCAGCGGCACGATCGTCGGTGGGACGGTCACCGTCGTCCCGTCGGGCGGCACGATCGCTCTCAATGCCCCAACGCCCGGGACACTCACACCCGCGGGCGCGGTCAATGACTGGACGTTCTACGGAACGAACGGCGAATCAATCACTGTGCAGCTCAATCCCGGCGGCAGCGGATCGGAGCCCGCGATCTCCCCACTACTCGGTTGGGGTGAGATCGAGCTGCTCGATCCGAACAACGATGTTCTGGCGTCGGCCACAAGCAGCAGTAGCGGCGCGATAGCGACAATCAGCGGCTTCAGTCTGCCCGCGAACGAGACGTACACGATCCAGGTCCAGGCCCCGGCCGCGCACGCTTCCAGCACCGGCAACTACGTCCTCTCGGCGTATAATGTCACGCCTAACGTCTATCCCCTGACCGTCAATCAGACATCCACCGGCACCATCCACAGCGGCTATGGTGTGGACCAGTGGACGTTTACCGGCGAAGCCAGCGAGCAGGTCCAGCTCAGCGTGATCAGCACATCCAGCGACGCAGTCGCGTTCGACCTCACCGGCCCTGGCGGCTACACGGCTTTTACAAACGAGGAGTCCGACTCCGGCCCGATCACGTTACCTTCCAGCGGCAATTACGTTCTGACCGCGCAAGGAACGGGCGGAGAGGGAGGTGGCTACGCGTTCGAACTTGAGCAGACCTCGGTCACGGATCTTACGCTGGGCACGCCTTATCGCGGCAGTCTGGCTGGCAGCGGGCAGGCCCAGGTCTTCGAGGTGAGTTTGCCTGCCACGCAGGCACTTGTGGTCACACTCCAGGACAGCTCAGACGATGTCAATCAGCTTTACGCCAGCCTTGGCTCGCCGCCGACTCCGGGGGATTTCCAATACAGCTCGGTTAACGGGGCGACCTCCAGCCCGCAACTGCTCGTCCCCTCGGCGGCGCCGGGCGACTGGTACCTCCTTGTCTATTCCGTGTCGGTTCCCTCGGCCAGCACGTTCACGCTGACGGCAGCCGGGGTGCCTATCACCCTGACCACCGTTGCCCCCGCCCAGTCCGCTACCGGAAGCACCGCTACGTTGACGCTGCATGGTTCCGGGTTCAGCAATGCAACGTCGGTCGAGCTAGTTTCCGCGGGGAGCACGGCCTACGAGGCCGCCAGCGTGACGCTCGACACGTTCACGCAACTGACGGCCACGTTCGATTTGAGCAACGTGCCCGAAGGGACGTACTCGGTCGTGGTGAGGAACCCCGGCGCCAGAGTGCCTCGCTGGCGGGGGCATTCAGCGTGACCGCGCCCGAGGAGGCCCACTTTGTATCGCAGTTGATCCTTCCCGCGGAGGTTGGCCGGCACATTTCCTCGACCTTCTATGTCGAGTACTCCAACACCGGGAACGAGGCCATGCCGGCGCCGCTCCTCGTGCTTTCGTCGTCCGTGGCGGACGACCTGCCGCTCATGACGCTCAACCCGGCGCTCGTGGTCTCCGGCTACTGGACGTCAGCCATTCCGGAAGGGTACTCCAACACCATTGAGATCCTGGCCAGCGGCACCGAGGTTCCCGGCTGGCTCGAGCCGGGCGAATCGATCACCGTTCCGGTTTATTACGCCGGCATGCAGCGGCCCTGGAATTTGTCCGAGACCTCATTCCAGTTCAACCTCGACGCCTACACCCAAAAAGACACGACAACCATTGATTGGAGCAGTCTGCAAACAAGCCTTCAGCCGTCGGGAGTTTCGAACGCCGCCTGGTCGGCCATTTACAGCGGCCTCACCACTCAGATCGGCGCCACCTGGGGCGACTACGTCAAGATGCTCGACGACGAGGCCAACTATCTCGGCCAGTTGGGCGAGGACGTCACGGACGTCAGCGATCTGTGGTCGTTCGCGGTGATGCAGGCCGATGGGCTCTCGCCGACGCGGGAGCTGACAAGCATAACCGATCTGGATGTGGCCGTTCCGGGGGATTTGTCCCTCGATTTCACGCGCATTTACCAGGAGCCGATCAGCTCGCGCGAGGCGCTCGGACCGCTCGGCTATGGCTGGACGGACGACTGGCAGTACTCGCTGAGCGTCGCCTCCGACGGAACTGTCACCGTCACCATGCCTTCTGGCGAACAGCGAGTCTTCCAGCCCGACAGTCGGGGCAGCGACTACTTCGACCAGCCGGGCGATTACGGCATCCTCACCGAAGGAGCCGGGGGAACCTTTTCACTACAAGAGACGGACGGTCAGATCGAGGAATTCAACGCTAACGGCACGCTCGACTACGTCCAGGATACGAACGGCAACAGGATCACGGCGGCCTACAGCTCGAGCGGACTGCTCAGCAGTCTCACCGATACGTCGGGAGCATTCCTGTCGATTACATATAACACGGGGAACCTGATCGCGTCGGTTACCAGCTCCGATGGGCAAACCGTCAACTACACCTACAATTCCGCTGAGCAGTTAGTTTCGGTGCAAAGCTACGGCGGCGAGGTGACGCAGTACACGTATGAGTCTGGCTCTGACGCGGCAACGGCAAACGCATTGACCTCGGTTACCAATCCGGATGGTACGTCGCAAGACTTTATGTATAACTCGTCCGGTCAACTTACTGGAGCATCACAGGCGGGCGGCGCCGAGCCCGTGACCTATAGCTACAATATCGGCGAGGTGACCGTCGCCGACGCGGCCGGCGACGCAAGCCAGTATTATTTCGACGACAATGGAAACCTGGTCAAGACGGTCGATCCGCTGGGCAACGTCACGTTCGCCGCGTACGACAGCAATGGCAACCTCTCGAGCCTGACCGGTCCGACCGGTCTGACCACGACTTATGCGTACGATGCCAACGGGAACCTAATCAGCAGCACGGACGCGCTTGGGCAAATCACCTCGTACACATACACGTCCTCAGATAATCTGCTCGCCAGCGTGACCAACCCCCAGGGAGACACGACCAATTACAATTACAACTCCAGCGGCGATCTGACCTCGACCGAATACCCGAACGATACGGTGGAAACGGTCGCGTACGATGCGATGGGAGATCCGCTTTCGCTCACGAACCAGGACGGCGAGGTCACCAATTACACGTACAACGCGGCCGGGCAAGTCACCAGCGAAACGCTCGCTGGCGGGTCAACGATGGCCTGCACATACAATAACCAAGGAAATTTGATCGAAACAACCGATTCAACCGGCGTCACGACACTCACCTACAATTCGGCCGACGAGCTCACCAGCATCGTCTATCCGACTGGCCTTGTCCCTGGAGTACACATACAACGCCGGCGGCCAGCGCACGCAGATGGTCGAGATGTCGGGCTCGACAGTCACTTACACGGTCAATTACAGCTATAATGCGCTCGGTCAATTGATCCAGCTCACCGACGGCACGGGCGCGAACATCGTTGAGTACACATACAACAACATCGGCGAGTTGACTCGCGAGGAAATGGGAGATGGCACTTATTCGACCTATACCTACGATGCAGACGGGAATGTCGTGGACCTGGTGAACTACGCCGCCAACGGCACAGTCGACAGCAGCTTCGTGTACACGTACAACGCGCTGGAAGAAGTGACCAGCATGGTGACCATCGACGGCACGTGGACCTATGGGTACGACAACGACGGCGAGCTCGTCACTGCGTCTTTTGCTTCGACTGATTACGCCATCCCCAATCAAAACCTGACTTACATCTACAACGCGGCAGGCGATCGCACGCAGACGATCATCAACGGCGTGACGACCGATTACACCAGCAACACCGTCAACGAATACACGACGGTCGGCGGTACGACCTACGAGTATGACGCCGACGGCAATCTGATCTCGATGACCGATGCGTCGGGAACCACGACTTACAGCTACAATTCCCTTAACCAGCTCACGGGCGTGACCTCGCCGTCCGGAAGCTGGACGTATGAGTATGATGCGCTCGGGAACCTTGTCGCCACGACCGCGGACGGCCAGACGACCGACAACCTGGTCGACCCGACCGGGCTGGGGAACCTGGTTGGGCAATACACGACATCGGGGAGCCTGATCGCCGGTTATACCTATGGATTGGGGCTCGGGAGCCAGGTCACGCCCAGCGGGACCAACTACTACCAATTCGACGCACTGGGCTCGACGGCGGGGCTGACAAACGCGACGGGAGGAGTGGTCGCCACCTACTCCTACTTGCCCTCGGGCGGCTTGCTCGTGGGTACGGGGAGCATCGCCAACCCATTCACGTTCATCGGCGAGTACGGGGTGACGAGCGATGGGAGCGGGCTCCTCGACATGAGGAACCGGTCTTATAACCCGAGCACCGAGCAATTCGTGTCGAATGACCCGATTGGCCTCAATGGGGGCCAGTCAAACCTAAGGGAATACGCGGGCAACGACCCTGTCAACCTCCTTGATCCGAGTGGTCTGGCGGCGACGGGCAACCCTCTTGGTCCGCTCGAGACTGGCGCACCGGAGTCGAACGAAACCGCAAGCCCGAACTCGATGAAGGGCGGTGAAATCACTGCGGACGACAATTCCAACTCGCTGGCGAACAGTAATGCGGCTCTCATGGCATGGGAGGAGCAGGTGTTGACCCATTTGCAGGGGCCGGAAGGGAGGTCAGTCCCGACGCCCCCAGTTGTCATCGTCTGCAAACCGCTGTCGGAGTCCGACACTGGCTATGGTTTTTTCAGTGGTTCGCTCGGAAGCACGGCGGCCCTGGGCGAGCAGCAGCAGTGCAGGCGGTGTTGTTCTTAGAAACACCAACGGCGGTCATAATCTAGGAGGCAATAATCGCGCATTTGCAGTTTCGTACGATCCCAACTCGCTGATCGGCCCGACGGGCTACGGCGGCCAAAATTTCGTGCTGGGATCGGCCATGACCCTCTTCCCCTACCAGATCAACTTTGAGAACTCGCCCACTGCCACCGCGCCTGCCCAGCAGGTCGTCATCACCGACACCCTCGATCCGAACCTCGACCTGAGCACCTTCCAGT
>CAWHKI010000190.1:0-11069 GCA_963829765.1 uncultured Isosphaeraceae bacterium
GGCTCGGGCGGGAGGTTAAATCTCGCGCGGAACTCGTCCCAATCGAAGTGATCAACCCATCCGTCAGGGGCCTCTTGGAGCAGCAGGACGGCCGCGCGTAGCGCTGTCTCGGCGTCGCCCGCCTTGGCTGCCCGCGACGGTGTTCGCCAACGCAAGGCCGGATGGCGTGCCTCGGGCCATATGTCGCGAATGAGATGAGCAACTTGCTCGTTATTGAGTCGCTCAATCTCGTCTTCGGAGACACCTGCCGGGACTCGCCACCGCCAGGAGAGGGCGAGTACATGCCGCTGCTCCTTGCCGATGATCTTGGTCCGCGGATGCGCGGGCGGGATATTCGAGCCAGCCACCGCCGTGAATCGATCGACCAGGCGGTCGAGCCGTCCGTCGTCGTAGGTCTCGAGGATGACGGTATCGTCGTTGCAAAGGAGTTCGCCGAGAACCAAGGGAATCTCTTGTGTCTTCAGCCCGGTTTTCGCCGCGATCCGCGGACGATCCAGCAGAAAGAACCGCTCGACCTCGGGCGACTTGGGATCGTTGGGATCAAGTGGCCGTTTGGGCCCTTCGTCAATCGACTGATGGCCTCGCAGCGCGGCCAGCAAACCGGTTCGATTGCGGATCGGCCAACTGAGGTGAACGAATTCGACCTGATCGTAGGGTGCGCCACGCTCGATTTTCTGGCACAGGCACTCAAGCTCGATCGCGTCGAGCGTGGGGCCGGTACGCGCGATGTAGCGTCGGAGCGCGGCGATGGCCCCCTCGTGATCGGCAATCCAAAGGCAACACAAGCCCCGATTGCGATCGGCGATCGCACCGGAAGGGGAACCCGCGGCCAGCAACTCAAACGCCGCCGCCGCCGCCGACCAAAGTCCCTCGTTGGCCCACCCTAGTGCCCGCTCGAAAGGTTCGCGAAACGACTCGGGCGCTTGATCGGGGGCCGGCGAGAGACGATGCGGATTTTTTTCCCAGAGTGAAATCGTTGGGCTCACCCTGAGGGTGCGGACCAACGATGAGTTTCGCTTCAGTTCTTCGGCTCCCCCGAGTTCGCCGCCGAGCTCGAGATGCTTGATTGCGGCTGGGAAAGATCCCGACTGGCCGAGCGTCGACCCGATCAGCGAAGCTAACGACGCAAGCACCCCTCGTTGGTCCGCGGGCCGAGCCGACAAGGCTTGCTGAAACTGGGCAGCCGCGTTGACGGGGCCTTCGGTTTGTAATACAGCCCGCGTCAGCACGATCCCTCCAGGGAGGCTGTCAGGATGCTTGGCCAGCAACTCGCGTAGGGTCATCTTGCGCCGTCAAACTGTTTGAGCTGGAGCTGGACGAGCGCCTTCCGCGTTGACAGCCAGGGATTGGCTGGGACCTTGGCGAGTCCTTCGTCTAATGGCTTGATGGCCGACTCGTACTGGCCATTCTCGATGAGCCGTTGCGCTCGCTCGGCGTATGATTCGACCTTCTGGCAGCACCACTTGTACTTTTGTCCGCTGCCGCAGGGGCACGGCGCATAGGAGTCGACCAAGGCCATCGTGGGGCTTTCTCGCTAAAGTCCTGTCGCGTTCTTATGACCACTAGGTCACACTAGCAAAAGCCCGCGCGGGCCGTCTATGCTGATGCGATCTGAAGTTGGGGCCGACGGGAGTCGAAGCCAGAGTCGCCTTCGCGATAGGAAACGCGGTAAGGCGTTCGCCGAAAAGATCAGGTTGAAGTTATGCCATGTCATTCCAGACCGCACGGCGGGTTGCCAGCCGGCATCACCGGTTTAAGCGTTTTCACCTCATTTCGCGGGCGGCGGCTAAGCTCCTGGTCGCGATTCACCCGGATTGGCCGCCCGAGAAAGGGCGCCGCGCCTGTCGCTGGGAATTTTGATGCCCGCCGTCGTGGCCGCGGTACTTCCGCTGGGCCTGGCGCAGTCCGCCTTGGCCTGGGGGCGGATGGGCCATCGGGCTTCGGCCCGAATCGCCGAATCGCGACTTTCCCCGCGAGCCAAGGCCATCATTCGCGACTTGCTCGAACCCGGCGAATCGCTGGCGGACGCATCGACCTGGGCCGACGAAAACAGCCGCGATATTCCCGGAAGCGCGGGTTGGCATTTTGTCAACGTGCCGATTTCCGCCCAGCATTACGATCCCCGCGATTGCCGCCGGGGCGGGTGCGTGATCTCGAAGATCGCCGAATTTCGCTCGACCCTGCTCGATCCCCACGCTTCACGCTCGCGGCGGCGGACGGCGCTGCGGTTTTACGTTCATCTCATCCAAGACTTGCACCAGCCGATGCACATCGCGGACCGAAACGATCGAGGGGGCAACAATCTCCAGCTCCGGTACGGACGCTACGACAACACCAACCTGCACCAGGTCTGGGATTCCGGCTTGGTCTACCACGGCTTTCGCAATGAGACCGAGCTTGTTCACGTGCTCGATAACTTGGCCACCCAGCCTGAATCGGGCAACTGGCTCGAGGGACGCATCGAAGACTGGGCCGACGAAAGCCTGGCTGTCGGCCGTCGCGCGTATTTAATCCCGGGGTCGAACCAGTCGCTTCGCACCGGCGATTCCATCGGCCGCGACTATGAAAAAGCCAACTTGCCCCTGGTCACCGACCGGGTCGCCCGGTCCGGTGTGCGGCTGGCCTCACTGCTCAACGAAATCCTCAAGTGAGACTCTCGCCTCAGCGCTTAGTAGTAGACTTAAAGAAAGCCAACAAACCCGATTCGATCGTGGCGGACCGAGTCAAATGGCCGCTACGTTTTCTTGGGCTTTGTGCTCTTTTTCTTTGTCGTGGACTTCTTGGCCGATTCGCCCGAACCGGGCTCTTGGGCCGGCTCAGTGGCCTGTTCCCCTTCCTCGACGCCGTGTTCGAGGGGGCGGTCGCCGAATATCTTCTCGAAGTTCGGGAAGCCATACTTCCGGACGATTGGACCGCTCATGGCGCGACTCCCTTGATGGATTAGCTAAATGACCTTGCGTGATTCTGGGAGGGCGAGGCTCCGTCCGAGCTGGATGGTGCTGCGGCTCGCCAGGAGGCTCGCCCTCCCAGGATCGTGAAAAGGCGTTTAGGACTCGGACATCGTTACGGAATTTTCACGACCTCGCCTGCGCCTCGGCAAAAGCCGAATCGAAGAGCCGGCCGGCCGACTTGAAGCCCATCTTTTCCTTCACGAATCGTGCCGCCTCGGCGGCCCCATATTCGCGGTCCATGCCGGAGTCTTCCCACTCGACCGAGAGCGGTCCCTCGTAACCGATGTGGTTGAGGGCGCCGCGCGATTTCCTCGAAGTTGACCTGGCCCCGGCCGGGGGACCGGAAGTCCCACCCCCGGTGCGGATCGCCGAAATTGAGGTGCGAGGACAGGATGCTGGTCCGTCCATCGAGCGTGCGGGCCGCATCCTTAACGTGAACGTGATAGATCCGATCCGGAAACGCCCGGATAAATTCAACCGGGTCGACCATCTGCCAGTGGAGGTGGCTCGGGTCGAAGTTAAACCCGAACTCAGGCCGGTGGTTGAGCGCCTTCAGCGCTCGCTCGGCCGTGTAAATATCAAAAGCGATCTCGGTTGGGTGAACTTCGAGCGCGAATTTCACGCCGCATTCCCTGAATTCGTCGAGGATCGGGTTCCAGCGTTCAGCGAAGAGCTCGAAGCCAGCGTCAATCATGGCCTCGGAGACCGGCGGGAAAGAATACAACAAATGCCAGATCGAAGAGCCCGTGAAGCCGTTCACGACTTTCACACCCAACCGTTGGGCGGCTCGCGCCGTGTCTTTCATCTCCTGAATCGCCCACTCGGTCTTCTTCTTGGCGTCGCCCCGTACCTCGGCCGGCACCCAATCATCGGTGCGCGCGTCGTTGTGGTCGAGTACAAGCTGGCCCGTCAAATGGTTAGAGATCGCCCAGCATTTTAGCCCGTGCTTGCCGAGCAGCTCATGCCTCCCCTTGCAATAACGGGGGTCGCTTAGGGCTTTTTGCACACTGAAGTGGTCACCCCAGCAGGGCAGCTCAATGCCGTCGTAACCCCATCGGCTCGCCTTCTCGGCGATGACCTCCAGCGTCAGATCGGCAAACTGCCCGGTGAAGAGTGTCGTGGGTCGTGCCATCATGCGTTCTCCGAATTTCATCAATCATTTCAATAGGAGTGGACAGAAAGCGCCATCAGGTCGATCGCGTGGGCTAGAGGGCGTGCGAGGAGACCGAACCCGTCAAACTGACCAAAAGAGAAAGGAATCCCCGGAGCGCAAGATAGGGCTGATGGCTGAGCTTGTCAATAATTTGACGGCCCGTTGGTCACTTCACCATACTAAAAGGGGTGAGAGCTTGCACCCTTTTCAATCGGCGGATTCACCTCGACTCATGCCTCCGAAAGCCATTCTCTTTGATTTCGACGGCGTGATCGCCGACACCGCCAACCACCATATCGCCGCCTGGCAGCGGACGCTGGCCGTCATGGGATGGCAAATCGCCGACGAGGTCGCGGCGCGGTCGGCGGAGGTCGACGACCGCGAATTCCTGGCCGAGCTTTTCGCCGAGCGTGGAATCGCCGAGGGCCCGATTGACGACTGGGTTCGCAAAAAGCAGGTTCTGGCCGTTCAACTTCTCAATGATGCTCCCCGGGTCTTTCCAGGCGTCGTTGGCCTGATTCAAGAGCTTCAGGGGATCGTCCGTCTCGGCGTGGTTTCGGGTACCTGGCGCGAGAACATCAAGACCGTGCTCGACGCCGCGGGCCTGGCGGGCTCGTTCGATCTGATTGTCGCCAAAGAGGACGTGACGGCGGCCAAACCGGCCCCTGATGCCTACCAGCTCGCCCTCGAGCGCCTCCGGCTCGCGGCGAGTTCGACAGTTGCCATCGAGGATTCGCCCGCCGGTTTGGCATCCGCCCGTGCCGCCGGAATCCGCGTCATTGCCGTCGGCCATCGCCGCCCGTTCGGCGAATGGGTCGGTGACGCCATCTACATCTCGGGGTTCGAACCGGCCCGCGGGCTGTTGCAACATCTGGGATTCTGAGTGGTTAGTGGCTGTCACCTAGCGGCCCCGCTCGCCCCGCCTCGCGGGCTTCGCCACCGCGGCACCCGACTCGTTCTTGGCTCCCTCGGCCAGATCGCTGGGCGAAATCGCTTTCTCGGGTTTCGTTCCCCCGAGCGTGCGCCGGATGAAATCGACCTGGAGCCGGGTATAATGTGGGCCCAAGATCCCGTGGCGCGATGCCGGATAGATCATTAGCTCGAAGGTCTTGTTGGCGTTTTCCAAAGCGTTGACCAGCCTCAGCGTATTCCGCAACGACACATTGTCGTCGATCGCACCGTGCAGGATCAGCAACTTGCCATGCAGCTTGGCGGCGGCCCGCACCACCGATGAAACGTCGTAACCTTCCAGGTTGTCCTGGGGCAGTGCCATGTACCGCTCGGTGTAGATCGAATCGTAATCGCGCCAATCGGTCACTGGAGCTCCGGCGATGCCGGCGGCGAATAGGTCGCAGTGGGTCATCGCGTACGAGGTGATATAACCGCCATAGCTATGCCCGGCCATGCCGATGCGCGAGCCGTCGACATACGGCTTTTGCTTGAGCCAGTTGATCGCGTCTTTAATATCCTCGAGCTCCTGGACGCCCAGGTGCTTGTAAGCCGACCAGGCCGAGATCGCTCCCTTGCCGCTGGCGGTCCTTGGGTCCATGAGGAAGACCACAAAGCCTTCGTGAGCCAGCGCCTGGTCCCACATCCGGCCTCCGGCCCAGGAATCCGTGACGGTGGGAGCATGGGGCCCGCCGTACGTCTTGAACCAAACCGGGTACCTTTTGCCGTTGTCACTGTCGAGGTCGGGGGGCAAGATCAGCTCGGCCTCGAGAAGGAAACCGTCCTTGGCCGGGATCTGCACGCGCTGGCGCGGGCCAAATCGTAAGCGTTTCAGCTCGTAAGACGGGTTTGAGTCCACCGTTCGGACAAGCCGTCCGTCCGCTTCGTAGAGCCGCTGACGCGGCGGCGTCTTGAGATCGGACCAGCTTGATAGAAAGAGTTTCCCGTCCGGGCTCATGCTCACATCATGGCTGCCGGATGTCTGCGTCAGCCGCGCGACCGGGGTACCGGGCTTCACACGATAGAAGTTTGTCGCCGACAGATTGTCGCGCGTGCCGCTGAAGTAGACCCAGCCGTTGTTGGGATCGACTTGCTCGATGCCGCCAACTTCCCACGGCCCCGCAGTGAGCTGGGCCTTCTGTTGGCCCGCGGCGTCATAGTGATAAAGATGTTTCCACCCACTGCGTTCGGAGAGCCACAAAAAGGTGCCGTCGCGCAGCCAATGCACCGGGCCAGAGCTCTCGATCCAGGCCCTGGTCTGATCTCGAAAGAGTCGCTTGATCGAGCCCTTCTCTCCACCGGGTGTGAACTTGACGAAATCGAGCCACGTCTGGGTGCGATTCTGCACATAGCAATAGGCGGCCGAACTGTCGGACCACCAGCCCACGTCGCTGATCAGAAACGAGTCGGCCGAGTAATCCGACAAGTCGGCCCACCGGACCGGACCGCCGGCGCGGGCGACCACGCCAAATCGAACCTTCGGGTTTGCCTCACCCGAGCGGGGATAATGCGTTTGCTCTAGCCGCCGTGGCGTGGCCGTGTCGTCCATCACCGTGTGCAGCGGCACACCGGCGTCGTCAAACTCCATGAAGGCAATTTGCTTGGAGTCGGGGCTCCACCAGAACGCCGGCCAGTTGCGGTTGAAGATCTCCTCGTAATAAACCCAGTCAGCGTGTCCGTGGCGCAGATCGTCGCGACCCCCGGTGGTCAGCCGCCGTTCGGACGGCCCGGCGATTTCCACGACGAAAAGGTCAAAATCACGCACAAAGGCAACAAACTTGCCGTCGGGACTGAACTGCGGGAACTGCTCCTGCCCGGGATCAGTCGTGAGACGAACCGCCACCGAGCCATCAAACGTTGCGTAGTAAAGGTCTTGCCCGTTCTCAAACAAGAATCCTCGCTTGGCCGGGTCCATATCGAACGACGTTCTGGCGGCAATGGATTGCGCCGTCCTCTGGTCGAGCGAGGTCAATCGAGATAGGCCCTTGGCCAGCGCCTTGGTGTCGATAAAGGGCCGCGACCGGCCGGTCGCGGCGTGGACTTTCATCAGCCGGCCCCCCGAACAGCCAGCCAATGTTCGCCGTCCAACCACGGCGGTGCCTCATCAAAACCCCGGCGCCGGCGGCCACCACCAGCACCGGGTGTGTCGAAGGTGATTGGTCGCGGCGGCCCCACGGTTTCGGCGAGCGGCGAGGCTTCCGAGAGCGTGATTGGCACCATTTTCATCAGCCGCGCCACCGGGAAATCGGCGCCTGGCTTCAGGGCCGTGTCGAAGAAGTTCCAGGCCGCCAGACCATCTTCCGACCGCGGCTCGAGCAGATACACCGCCAGCGTTCCCAGCGGCCCGGCGGTACGAACCATGATGGTGCCCGCGGGGACCATCCGCGCCTCAGTGCGTGCGCTCACGGTCAACTCGACCATGTTGTGCCCCTCAAATCGTCTGGGGGATTTCTCAACAACGTCGATCTTGTAAGCTTCGAGGTCCAGCTCGATATCCTCGCGCAATTCCTGCAGGGCCAATCCGTGCCGCTGCAGAGTCGCGATCACTTCGGTGCACGAAGCGGGAATCAGGTAAGCCGCCGGAGGCGTCACCGACTCGGTCGCCTCAAACTCGTTCATCACCTGCACGGTGTAGTCTTTGGGAATATCGGTTTTGAGTCGCCGGCCGTTCTCTTCACGCTCGACAAAGCCGAGCAATTTCGCGGGTTTCTCGGCCTTCTTCGGCCGCGAGCGGATCGGTACCGAAACCGCTTCCGCGCACTCGGCGGCCCCCCGGCCTCGCCCCGAAGTCGGCCCTGCCTGGGCCAACAGCTTCACGATCGCGGCCTTGTGACGCACCGCCGTTCGCAGACATTCCAGCACGAAGTCGCGAGTGGCGAGCACTCGCGTTTTGTACGGGGCGCGCGAATAAGCCTCGGCCAGAATGGAGAGCCGATTTCTCAGCCCCACGTAGGTCGTGCCATATCGCCCCTCCGCCGGATAAGACGTCCACTGCGTGTGATCGCGGTTAAAATTCCCGTAATAAAACGATCGATGGCCCGTCTGCTTTTCGAACAACGCGCTGAGCTCCGGAAAAAACGTTCCGCATGAACTCCATGATCCCGTGATCGCCGGCCGGATTCTTGGGCCCCTCGTAGGTCATCGTATAGCGGTGGTAGGAACCATTCGTCGTATGCGTATCGATGAAAAGATGGGGATTCCACTCGTTCAGAAAACGCACCAGTCCCCGGGTTTCGGGTGCTTCCAGCTTGATGAAGTCCCGATTCAGGTCGAGCCCGCGCGCATTGGCCCTTTGTCCCATCCCCTCCTCGGGGCCCACCTGGCTTGGCCTGTTCGTTTTCGAGACTCGCTCATTGCCGTCGGTGTTGTAAATCGGCGCAACCGCCAGGATCACGTCCTTCAGAAGAGCGGGATGAGGGACGCCGAACACCTCGCGTAGCAAGATCGGCAGCGCCTCCTTGCCGCAGACCTCGCCGGCGTGACTATTGCCAATCATCAGACAGACCAGCTTGCCCGAGCTCGCGGCCTCGGCGGCGGTCTTCACCGGCGGGTCGGCGACGATCAACAGGGGAATGGATCGCCCTTCCGACGAGCGGCCCAGCTCGGTGAGATAAGCGTTGGACGTCGCTTTGGCGAAATCGCGGCACCAGTCCGACACGTCGTCGTATCGGGCGGTTGCGCGAAAATCGCTTTGCTCGGCAACCGTTGGCAACGCGGCCGTCTTGCCGGGAACCTGACCCACCAGGGGAAGAACCAGAGCGACCAAACCAAAGACGTGAAGCATCACCGGAAGTCCTCGCTCACCTGCACCAAACTGTCACGAACGATCGATCATCCCATCGACACGATCGACCGGGCCTCAATCAAACTAGCCGAGTCAGGCCGCCAGATCGAGAGTTTTGTTTGACGCACTCACGGTTCTCAGCCCGGGGCCCAGTCTGGCCGGCATGCCCTCTAAGGAGAGAAACAAGTGGGATGGGTGGCACTTCCCACCGACGCCGAGTTCAACCTTCAGAAACGGTGGGCATGGCCCACCGCGCACCCGAGTTTGGGCTCGCTGAAATTCGCATCCGCCGAAATGGCACTTTTTGGCGCTAAGTGGTTTACCTGGGTGAGCATCTCGCCAACCATCAGTGGGTCTGATCAACGCGCACCCGGTTCGCCATCACGTCGCTTAGAACCCTGGCCTTGGCGTTGTAATGCTGGACCAAAGCGTCGAGGAACTCAGTTCCAATTCCATCGGGGGCGTTGGCCGGATAGGATGAGAGTGGCTAGCGGCGCGAAGAAACGTCAAGCACTCGGAAAGGCAATTCCATGGGCAAAACGCACGAAATACATGGTTCCACCGGTCTCTCGCTCGACGCCACGGCGAAGGCTCGCATCGTGAGGAACCTCGCTATGACGCCCGAGGCGGATGAGTTGCTCGCCGATCTCGCGCGGAGAATGGGGCTGAGCGAGGGGAACGTGCTCCGCCTGGCTCTCGGAATGTTCAAGACAGCGGTCGATGCCAAAGAGCAAGGGAAGCACCTCGGCGTCACCAACACACCCGACGTGCTTGACACCGAACTGGTCGGATTCTGAGGCAACGTCGAATGGCCGAACGTGAGGACCCAAAGTATCTCGACTTGGGAAAACTGCTCGATCCGAAGAAGGTCAATTTCGAACTCAAGTCTGCCGAGACGCCGGACGAAATCCGATCACGCCTCAAGCTTGCCGAGCTTGAGGCCGAACACCAGCACCGAACCCAGGAGGCAGAGGATACTCACAAGAGACGGACCAACTGGTGGGTGCACATCTTCGTCATGGCCATCGTGGCTGTCGCTTTTCTGGCCAGCCCGACATCGCGGTGGCGGGGGACCCGAACAGTGGATTGCCGGACAAGGCAATGGGCATCATCACGGCCATCGTCGCGGGCGGGGTGGGCTACATCACGGGCAAGGGGAGCAAGTGATTGCGACACTGAGACGCTCGCGGCGAAGCTGGCGTGGCTCGCACCAACACGTTGGTGTCGATGACGACCCGCATTACGAATGATTGCCGTACCGCGTTTCCTCGCATGCCGCGTCAACCGCGGCTTCCCACGCTTCGGCGGTCTTCCAGTATCAATATAAAGCGCTATAGTTGGCGTTTTCACTCAATGTTCCTCGGCGCTGGAGGACTCTCTCGTGGCCGATGCCGTCCTTCGCCAGCTCAGGCGGACGGGTCCATTCGTCGGCATGATGGTCCAGCTCTTGCCCGTGCTCACGAAAAACAGGCCGCGAATGTCTCCACCGAGCGATTGGCCGAAGACGCCGCGGTCACTCTCATACAATTTGCGCCGCCTGGCACCGCAGCTCCGGACAATTGTTATAAACATTAAATTTGAACTGGTCGGTAACAAGCGTATCGTCACTATCGAGCGCACGCCGCTCGAGGGAGAACTTCCGATCGACGCCCCGAGACCGGCGCCAGAGAGATGCTCAATGTGCATTGGCAGGAATGGGACGATCTTTGAGAGGGCCGACCAATCGTCATCGCGAGCCTGATAGGACAAATCGGCAGAGTCGCGTCGATCGTCAAATCCAGCCATATTCGGGCGGCGATCCCAGTGATCTTCGCATTCCGAACACCGCTCCTTGTGCGCGAACTCGCGAAAATGCTCATCTCGGCGGCGAGCATCGAGATTTTGTGCGCACGCATAAGTCACGTGCACTTAATAGATTATGAACGGGCGGTGCGCAACTGCAAAGGACGCAAAATCCCAGAGTTTACTGGGACCGGCGGAAAGCCTGGGTGGATGGCCGTTTTTTGGCAAATAGGTTTGCCAGCACGGAAGACTCGGATTACTGGGATCAATCATTATCGCGTGCAGGACAAGAAAAGCTAGAAAATTCGGATAACTCATCATAAGCATCATCCCGCAGAGGATGAGAGCCCTGCTGCGGGCGCAAATCCGCTGAGGTCCCAGGGAGGCATGGAAGAAGAAAGTTCTTGATGTTTAGTATATGACGTAATCTTAACGAAGGTATGCATAACAC
>CAWHKI010000191.1:0-10619 GCA_963829765.1 uncultured Isosphaeraceae bacterium
AAGCACTCGGTCTATTTGCTTCAGGTCGGCCGGCGCGTCTTGCTCGTTGGTACAGGGCCCCAGGGCTCACCATCGCTGATCAGCGAGCTGGATGATCTTGCCGAGATCCAGCCAGAACCGCCCGGCGGAGAACAGCTATGACGGGGCTACGCGAGAAACTCGGCCTGCCCATCGTGCTGTGCGCGCTCATTGACTTCTCTCGCCACTCCCAGCACAGCGCAGCGCCGCCGACCAACCAGCCCCTCGTGCGCCGACCGTCTTTTCAAGTTCTCCGTCGCCAAAGATCCCGGCGCAGCCGACCTCGCTCCGGCCTCGCGCCATGACGCCGTTGGCATCAACAAGCCCATCGACCAAGAGACGCCAATACCCGCCGGTCCCTTGCGGATGCCCTCGCTCGATCGCGGCGACGCCATGAAAACCGTGCAAACCGTCGCGCTCTTCGGCCTCATCTCGCTGGCACCCATGGGCTTGCTCATGGTGACGGCCTTCGTGCGAATAAACATCGTTCTGCTCTTGCTCCGCCAGGCCCTGGGAAGCCCTCAGGTGCCGGGCAACCAGGTGCTCACCGCGCTGGCCCTCCTGCTCACCGCCTTAGTGATGCACCGCTGGCCGACAAGGTTTATCATGATGCGATACTACCTTACACATCAGAAAAAATTGACCTTGCCCATGCCTGGACGGCCGGTTCCGGGCCAGTCAAGGGCTTCATGATCGACCAGATCAAACGGACCAATCATGAAGAGTACTTGCAGACGCTGCACGAATACGCGGTTCCTCCTAGCCCCGGCCAGGCTGATCCAGCGCCTGCTCGCGCTCAAGAATTCCCGCTCCGCGTGGTGGCGCCGGCCTATCTGCTCAGTGAGCTCACGACGGCGCTCATGATCGGATTTTACGTTTATCTACCATTTTTGGTGATTGACTTGGTGGTCTCATCGGTGCTCGCGGCGACGGGGCTCTTTATGCTTCCGCCGGCCCTTGTGTCGATGCCGATCAAGCTGATCGTGTTTGTGCTTGCCGATGGCTGGCTCTTGATCGCGACCATGTTGCTCTCAAGCTTCGTACCGGGCGGTCGGTGAGCTAGACCGGACAAAACCACCGGCGTGTCAGGCAGACAGAAGGGAGGTCCGGCCGTGGACGTGACTCATGTGATCGACTGGTCGCGCGAGGCGCTGCGGATGTCTTTGACCTTGGGGGGGCCGCTCCTGGCGATCGCGCTTATTGTTGGGCTCTTGGTCAATGTCGGGCAGACCCTGACCCAGTTGCACGAGCCCGTGGTGGGACTGATCCCGCGCATTGCCGCGGTGGCGCTGATCCTGCTCTTGATTCTTCCCTGGCTGCTGGACCGCTGGGTCTCGTTCGCCAGGGATTTAATCGTTTCCATTCCCAGCTTGCTTTGAACTCTCGAATGAGTGATCGCTCATGGGCGAGCTAATCGGCGACGAAAACTGGGCGTGGGTACTTGGCCATGCCGCGGTATGGGCCATGGTGGCGGCGCGTGTGATGGGTTTGTGCTTCACGGCCCCGGTGCTGGCGATCCCAGAGCTGGACTGGCGGTTTCGCCTGGTGCTGACAATGTTGCTGAGCGCCGTATTGATCCCTGTATTGGAGCCCATGATCGCGAGCCCCGTTGACTTGCCAAGTGCCGGATGGGGGCTGCTCCTGGAGGTGCTTACGGGGGGCATTCTCGGCTGGTCGGCCGCACTTGTTATTGCGGGAGCTCGCCTGGGGGGCGAGCTGGTCGCCGCTCAGGCCGGGCTCTCAACCGCGTCGCTCTTCGACCCCGAAAGTGGCGAAGAGACGACTGTATTGGGCAGGCTTTACGGCTGGATCGCTCTGGCGGTGTTCTTGGTGCTTAACGGTCCCCTCATTCTGGTAGGTGCATTGGTCGAGAGTTACCGGGCCGTTCCGGCGAGCGGGCTTTTGATTTCGCGAGACCGCCGAAATGGCCTTCCAGCAGGTGGGCCTGGCGATGGGGCTATCGTTGCGAGCGGCCGCGCCTGCCGCGCTGGCCTTGATCTTGGCGGGCCTCGTGCTGGGCTGGTTAAGCCGGGCCGCGCCGTCGCTGCCGTTTGTCGCGCTGGCATTGCCAATCCGCACTGTTCTCGGTGTCGTGTTGATCGTGCTCAGTTTGACCACACTGGTCGCCACGCTCGCCGGCACGTGGGACACATTTCATTTCTGACGGAGGGCCCGTCATGTCCGAGGATCGAACACAACCGCCGTCGAAGCGACGCAGACAGCTCGCGCGTCAGCACGGGCAGGCCGCGCACAGCCCCGGAGCTGACGGCGGCCGTGGGATGGGTGACGGCGATCGTGGCGCTCTGGTTCATGGGAGATGATCTGGGGCCTGGGGCTTGGCAAGCTAGTCACCAGCTCGCTGACCGAACCGCGCTGATGACGGCCGACCCCATCGCCGTGGCGGCCAAAGTGCGGGGGCTGATTCTCGGTCTGGGCTGGCCGCTGGGTTCGATCGTGCTCGGTTTCGCAGCCGGTGCGCTGGCTGCTCATCAAGTACAGGTTCGCGGGTTGTGGGCCCCTGGGCTCTTGGTTCCCGATCTCTCGCGGCTTTGGGCCTTTTCGAGCGGGCCGGGATTCGCCGATCGGTGTCGAGCGCATGGGCTGGTCAATGGCCAAGGCAGTCATCCTTGTCGTGGCCTCGGCCTGGACGATCCGCGTGGGCTGGGCCGAGCTCTTGAGGCTAAGCAGCCTCGAAGGGCTGACATTGGCGCGAAGTACCGGCGAGATCATACTCCAGCTTTCCTGCGTGCTCGCCGTGGTCCTTGTGGTCCTCGGCGTGGTCGACTACGGGCTCCGGTACCGGCGGTTCGAGTCGATGCTGCAGACGACGACCCAAGAGCAACGCGAAGATCGGCGCGTCATTGAAGGCGATCCCGCCGCGCGAGCCCAGCGGCGGCGGATTGCACGCGAGTTTTGGGCCACTCGCCCGAGTTGTTAACCGGCGCCAGTTGATCTTGACTGGCGCGGGCGGCTTGACGCTGGTCCTCGGGGGCGGACCGCCTCCGAGGCGTGTAACGGTTCGGGCCGCCGTCAGGGGACACGCCGGGACGCGGCTGCGGCGCTCAGCCGAGGCGAGTCAGATTCCGCAGCTCGATGCCCCTGATTTGGCTCGCCGGCTGGCGCGGCGTCCCGCGTCTCAATCACCCCTTGCCGCCGAACTGATCGCCGAGCTCGCCGCGGTCTGGCCAACCACGTGACGGCGCAGTGAGCTCGCCGACTTGACGCTCGGGCCCACCGCGGCGCCGAGGGCCGCGAGCACCTACGTCCCTTGGTGGCGAGCTGCAAGCCGACGCGACTGCACCTGTTTACTTCGTCTTGCTCTTCAACCATTTGATGGCGGTGTGCCACCACTCCGTGATTTTGGACGCTTGCTGTTGTCGCTCAGCCTCGGAAAGAGTTCCCTTTCCGAGTTCGACGGCGAGCTTGTCGATTTCCTGATGCAAGGCTTTAACCTCGCTGCCTCGTTTCTCGCCGACCATCTTCTCGTAGCGTTTTAGTTCGTCCATTGCCACGTGCAGCGCGGCCTTGGCGTCTTCGGGATCGCCATCTTTCAGCTCGGCCTCGGCGAGTTTGAGGTTATCCGCGACTTCCTCAAGCGGCATTTCGATTTCTTCATGCTCGAACATGACACCGTCAGACTGGATTGCCAAGAGCGCCTCGTCGGCGGCTTCGGGTTTACCCATCGCCAGGTCTTGCTTCGCGTACTCGGCCTCCTGCGCGGTGAGACGATGTCGAGCTTGGCACTCGAGTAGGCGATGTCGGCACGGCTCACCGCGATGGGCACGGGGGCCCGCGACGGCGCTGAGGCGTTTCCCTGAGAGTGCTTCTGCTCGGCTTCCTTCTTGGCCTGCATGACGGGCGAGATGATGTCGCGGCGTTCCAGTTCGTCAAACAGCGTGATATACCGCGCTGTCACATCATCTTCATCGGTATATACGAGGTCGCCCGACTTGATCTCGGCCTTCACTTTCGCGTGCGGCAACACGCTTTCGATGATGGCGACGAGCTTGAGGCCTTGAGCGATGTGACTGGCGGCTGCGTCGTTCTTCTTTTGCCCGATCGCTTGGCGAGCCTGGGCGATGTGCTTGAGTATCCGCCCGGCCGCGAACGAGACCTCGACTTCCTCGCGGTCGGTCAGCGGCGCCATCGGATGGACGTCGACCTGGGATGTGATGCGTGGCTGCGACTGGTTCTTGCTTGCCGCGGAAGTGGGCTGCGCTCCCTCCGCCGCGAAACTGGCGCTCACCGTTACGGAAAGCAACGCGACTGTTAAACCGGACCAAGTACGTGTCATGGCTCGTCTCCCTTTTCAAGCGAGTTTGTAGGTGCCTTACGCTTTGCGAGAAAGCGATTGTTTGATCAAAGCGACCATGCCAACGCAAGTCGCCGAACATCAGCGCAATAAAAAACCCGGCATGCGAGGGTACGCACAACGGGGCGATCGTAGCCAGAGGTGACTGCCCGTCGCGAGCAGTTCCAGTTGCCTGAGTATGACCATCACGAGCAGGGCGAGTCAAGTGCACTCTCATGAGGGCAATGGCTACACGACGGAAGCCGTAGCCGCGGTCGTGGCCCACGCTTTCACGAAAGAAGGATATCTTTCTTGGACTCTTGTGTTCGCCGCCAGAACATGGGCTCACAACGTTTGCATGACAAGCTAGGTTTCAAAGTGATTGCCGAAGAAGAACGTCATTGATGGAACAAAAACGCAATGATGTCCGTATTTGTCTACAGGTTAAGCCGCGAAGGGTGGAGCGCACGGGACGAGAAACCCAGCACGGACGCTTACGGGTTTCACTCTTAGGCGGGCGGAAACGCCGGCGTCCGCTGATCGACCCGCGATCACTCCAGATTGGCCGGACGAGTTTGGGCAAGTCGCTTCTCGATGCGATCGAGGGACTCTAAGACCTTCGCGGACTGACCGGCTTGGTTCTTGATGTCGGCCCCCATTTCCGCGGTGTTGCTCTTGAGGCTGGCTACATCGGACTTGAGCCCGGCCAGATTCGACTTTGTCTCCACGTTGTCCTGCTGGAGCGTTCCAACCGCGCCTTCGATCCGGGCAAAGTCGCGCCGCAAGGCCACGACATCGCTCTCGATCCGAGTGACGAGCCGAACCGCCTGATAGCTGTGCCAAAGCCCGGTCAGCGCGGCACCGACCAAGATGGCACCAATCCACTTGGCCAATTTGAGGCTGGTCTTAATCTCGATGATGTCTCCGCGCAGGGCGTGAAATTCCACCCGCAGTTCCTGAATCGCCTCCGTGAGACGCCGGTTCGATTCCCGGACTTCCTCGGCGAGATCGGTGACGGTCAAGGACATTTCGATCTTCCCCCTCGTGTTCCGCGCACTTCCTCACACTAGCATCCATTATGACCCACCTTTCCGTTGCCTGCAATGACGAGCAGATGGGCCTCGCCTGATGCCGGACGGATGCCGAGACGACCCGGCTCGATGGCGCGGTTTACATTGAACTGCGCCGCCGGGACCGGACGTTGTCGCAAGTCGACATGATGCTTTCGGCCCTCGCTCGCCAGCATAAACTCATCATTCTGACCCCGGATCAGGATTTTGAGGCACTGTCGGACTTAGCCTTCGAGAACTGGATTGTCTAGTTGGGAGCAACTCAGCAAGAAACTGGATCAACGAGTGCGGCAACTGCTGTCTGGCGGCTATGATGTGGAACTTAGATGATCGAGGAAGGTTTCGAGCAGGAGGCTCGCTTTTCCTGAAGTTGTGTTCACGAGGCAGGAGTTCGCCATGTGCGTATCACGCTGGAAATCCCCGACCGATCGCTCGCGGCCTCGCAGATCCCGGCCGAATCGGCCGCCGACGAAGTGCGGATGTTGGCGGCGGTCAAGCTCTATGAATTAGGCCGGCTCTCCTCGGGAGCGGCGGCCGAATTCGCCGGCATCCCCAAGCCCGTGTTTCTGCAACGCCTGGGTGCGTACGGCGTCGCGACGTTTAGGCAGACCGAGGCGGAACTGGGAGAAGAGATCGCGAATGCCTAGTGTCATTTCTGACACGTCGCCGCTGCAATACCTGCATCAGATCGGATGCCTGGGGCTCCTCGCCGATCTGTTTCAGCGGGTGATCGTCCCGGCCGGCGTCGCTCAGGAGATTCAGCGGGGGGCCCAGCAGGGAGTGGACCTTCCCGACTTGCGTCAATTGGCCTGGGTCATGATCCAAACAACCTCCGCGCCGCGGACAGTCGCGTCCCTGCCAAACTGGGCCACGGCGAGCGCGAGGTTCTGTGCTGGGCCCTGCAAACTCAGGGTACTGTCGTGCTTCTGGACGACGCCGAAGCCCGTAAACAAGCGAAGGCGCTTGGCATTCGTTTCACGGGGACGCTAGGCGTCCTCATTAAAGCTCGGCGGATCAGCCGGGTGACCGCGGTTCTGCCGTTGCTGAATCAACTGCAACAGGCGGGTTTCTTTCTCGATGCCCCGGTTCGCGCCCAGGTGCTCGCCAGTGTGGGAGAAAATCCATGACGAATACGAAGATCTCGGGCCCGTTCTAAACGCCTGCTCTGACGCGGGACTGGAGGCATGGGTCGCGCTGTCGGTGGGATTGGACTGGCTTCAGTCGACGGCTGACGGGGGCTCTTTCGTGGTCGGAGGACACGCATCGCAGTCCTAGATCGATCCGAGTTTTCGCGGGCGCGAAAGGCGTCTCAATCGAATACGCCCGGCCCCGGATCTCTCTGCGAGGCGAACTCGAAAACTGTGGCTGACGGCACGCGGACAAGGCGAACTGGGCCATCACCCGTAATTCCGAACCACTTCTCTGTAAGTAGGTTACGTGTCGTACCTGAGCGGCTCGCGGGGAAACGGCTGGCGTTGCGATTCATGTCCTTGCCGCCCATGTCCTTGCCGCCGCAAGAAAAGTTTGGGGTTATCATAAAACCGCAGCCGGCAGGCGTTCCAGCCTACTTCAGATGAGTTGGACCGGGCAGCTTCAGAAGGCGCGTCGCGAGGCCAAAGAGCCGGTTCTCCGACAGATGGGCGTCGCCTGATGCCGGATGGATGCCGAGACGACCCGGCTCTATGGCGCGGTTTACATTGAATTGCGCCGCCGCCGCCGGGCGTTGTTGCAAGTCGACATGATGCTTTCGGCCCTCGCTCGCCAGCATAAGCTCATCGTTCTGACCGCGGATCAGGATTTTGAGGCACTGTCGGACTTAGCCGTCGAGAACTGGATTGCGTAGGTGGACGTGTGGTCAATTGGGTTGCAAGCCGCTAACAACAAACAAAGGCTGACCCCATCGGCACCTGCGTGATCGTGTCTGCCCGCTTGGGCTCCAGAGGCAAACGGAAGTGAAAATCCTGAACGCGGATCCGGTTCGGATTGCGGCTGTTCGGGAAGATCGCCGTGGGGTGGTTGGGATAGCCCTGGCTATCCATGATGAGCGCCTGGTCGTCATGCCGAATCGCCAGATTGGGTATGCCGTCCGTGTTCGAGTCGGCCACGTGATAGCCGAACAGGTCAACATAGGTGTCGCCGTCCTTAAATACATACGTAGGAGGTTTGCCGTTGCGCACGTACCAGCGCCCACCAATTGGCTTGAGTCCGGCGGCCGAATCGAGGACGGCGGGCGCAGCGGGTTTTTTCACGACGGATTCATCGGCCCAAATGGGGGCTTGGCACGCGGCGGCGAAAATCAGGGCTGCGATCCACCGATCGTTCCTTCTTACCCGATGTCCAGACATGAGAAACGGCACCCCCGGGCTTTTGATCGAAAACAAGACTGGGCTTCGAACTTCTCACATCCACGCCATCAAATCCGTTCCCGAGTTAGCCCGAAAACCGCACCGGAAACGGGCCAGCAAAATGAGGGCGGATTACGAGCGATCAGGACGCCGCGGCCGGGTTGGCGGCCCCTCCTCGTCGTCCGGGCCGGCGCCCGGAGGATCCGCAGGACCCCGACCGCGGGGACCGCCGGGCCGATCAAAACCACCGGGCCCACCAGGGCCGCGTTGCAGGAGAGCGCGAAACTCTTTGAGCTGATCTGCAGTGAGGATCGACCCAAGCTTGCCCTTGACTTCCTTTTCAAGCTCGGCGATCTGCTTCTGCTGGCGGTCGGTCAGTGAGAGCTCAGCCCGAACGAATGGTGGAAGAACATGACCGATCCCCGGTCGACCACGATCAGCGCCGGGGGCCGTCCACCGTCCGGCGGTCCGTCGGGTCCATCGGCGGGTCGTCCGCCAAACCGCCTGCCGCGTGGAGGCCCATCCGATGGTCCATCGGGCCCACCAGGGCCGCGCCGTCGTGGTTGAAGTTCGGAGGCGCTCAATAATTCCGTCATGGTTGCGGTCGAGCCGTTTGAGCGCGGCCGGGGCGTTCTGGATCTCCTCGGCGGAGAGCTCGCCATCGCGATTGGTGTCGAGCGCAACAAAGAGGGGCGGCTCGGGAGGTCGGAATCGGTTGTCGCCGGAACCTCTGTCTGATCCGCCGCGACGTCCACGCGACGGCGGCGAGCCATCGTCAGGGGGCCCCGGCGGCTGGGCCAGAGCCAGCACCGGGGTGAGCACCGCGGCACCGACCAAGAGCCGGCTCATGAGTTCAAGTTTAGTCATCCGTCAATCTCCCAGCGAAGTTTTGAGCGTTCGTCCAAAAAAATCCGAAGATCGCGAGGCGGTTTTGAACATAGTCAACGAGATGGTCACTCATTCAAGCTGGCACATTTTCCCGGCACATGCAACGGGCGCGATCGGCTACCAGCATCTCAGGCGAGGATTCCCTTGATCACCTTCCCATGGACGTCGGTAAGGCGAAAGTCGCGGCCGGCGTGGTGAAACGTGAGCCTCTCATGGTCAAAGCCAAGAAGGTGAAGAATCGTCGCCTGGAGGTCGTGCACGTGAACCGGGTTCTCGGCGATGTGAAAGCCCAGGTCGTCGGTCGCGCCATAGGTCGAACCCGGGTTTGATGCCGCCGCCGGCCATCCACATCGTGAAGGCTTGGGGATGATGGTCGCGACCCAGGCTGCGGCCGAGGGCCGGTTGCTTTCGACCATCGGTGTCCGGCCGAACTCGCCTCCCCAGATCACCAGTGTGTCGTCGAGCAGCCCGCGCTGCTTGAGGTCCATGACGAGCGCGGCGGTGGCCCGATCGGTGATGCCGCAGTTGGTCCGGAGGTTCCCCGCGACGTCGGAGTGTGCGTCCCAACCCTCGTGGTAAATGTTGACGAACCGCACACCGCGCTCGATCATCCGCCGCGCCAGCAGGCAGGCCGCGCGAACGACGGCTTGTCGGGATCGGCACCGTAACCGCGAGCGTGGTTTTGCGTTCGCTCTTCAAATCCATCAACTCGGGGGCCGACGTTTGCAGCCGGAAGGCCATCTCGTACGCGGCGATTCGCGTGCCGATCTCGGGGTCGGCGACGGCCTGAAGCCGGCGGTTGTTCAGAGAACCGATCAGGTCGAGCGAGTCGCGCTGAAGTCCGGCATCCACGCCAGGCGGGCTCGACACGTTCAGGATCGGGTCTCCCTGGTTGCGCAGGCGAATGCCGGTGTAGATGGTCGGCAAGAACCCGCTCGACCAGTTGGCCGAGCCTCCGCTGATCCCGCTGCCGGTCGACATCACGACGAAGGCGGGCAGGTCCTGCGCTCCGAGCCCAGGCCGTAGATGACCCACGAACCCAGGCTGGGCCGGCCTGGCTGCGAGAAACCTGAGTTGAAGAAGATCTGCGCGGCGCATGATCGAACTGGTCGGTGTGGACCGATTTGATGATGGCGATCTCATCGACCACCTGGGCCAGGTGCGGCAGCATCTCCGAGAGCTCGGCGCCGCTTGGCCGTACCTGGCGAATTTGAATCGCGGGCCGAGCACGGCGGCGTCCGGGCGGATAAACGCATACCGCTGACCGCCAATGACCGAGGGAGGGAGTGGTTTGCCTTCGAGCTTGGTCAGCGCAGGCTTGGGGTCGAAAAGATCGAGCTGGCTGGCGTGCCGGCCATGAACAGATGGATGACCCGCTTCGCCTTGGGTGCGAAGTGCGGCGGTTTCGGTGCCAGCGGATTGTGGCCCGCGCCGACGGCAGCCGAACGTGCTCGCGGTGAAAGCGTCGGTCAGCAGGCCGGCCAGGGCGATCTTGCCGACGCCGATCCCGCACTCCCGAAAGAAATGGCGGCGGGACACGGATTCGGCTGGAATGGGTTGCGATGTCATGGGTTATTAGCCCTTGGTAACGGCCTCGTCGAGATTGAGAAGCACTCGCGCCAGCACGGTCCAGGCCGCGCGTTCGCTGGCGTCGCCCTCGCCGGGGCCGGCGATCTTGGCGGCGTCGAGCTCTTTGAGCTCGAACCGCCGTTTTTGCGTTGGAAAAAACGCGCGAGCTGGGACACCTCGTCGCGATCCGGGAGTTCGGGTAAGGCAGCGCCGGAACAGGGCTTCGACCCGCTCTTCCACGGGCCCGCCCGCGCGGCCATCGACCGGCCCAGCGCCTGCGCGGCCTCCTCGAAACACCGGGTCGTTCAAGAGCGTCAGCGCCTGGAGCGGTGTATTCGAGACCTCACGCCGGGCGACGCAGACCTCGCCGCTGGGTGCATCGAACGTCGTCGCCATGGCGAACGGCGCGGTGCGTTTGGTGAAGGTGTAAAGGCCCCG
>CAWHKI010000192.1:0-11422 GCA_963829765.1 uncultured Isosphaeraceae bacterium
GCACAATTGCTACTTTATTCGGTGTTGTGACGTGGGGTCCCCGCGACGAGCCTGTCACCCTCACTGCGAAGAGCATCGAAGGTGGCGTGGCTCTCACTGATGAGGACTTAATCTGGATTATGCAGAGTTGCAATACGTTTATGGCAAGCGTCCCCGAGCCCGCGACGTGGCGCTGCTCGCCATTGGCATGAGCGGTGTTTTCTTGGCAAGACGGCGGGTCCAAAGCAAAGGCGGACGCTGACGGACGAAACCTGAGCGAATGTACGGAGCGCGTGCGACGGGGCCTTCACCTCATGCGAGAATCGGCGGTACGCCAGCAATGACGCAACGTGGTATGCGACTGCTCATAGCCGCGGCGATGTCGATCGCGGTTTATGGGGCCGCCCGCGGCGGCCCCGTCACGTGGACGTCCGGGGGCATCGCGCCGGTTCAGCTTCCCGAGGGAATCGCCGAGGTCAAACAGGCGATCGAAAAGTTCAAGCATCGCGATTACGAACAGTGCCAGGTCTTGCTCAAATCCGCCGCCGCGAACCATCCCGAGTTCCCGCCCGCGCCACTCATGTTTGCCAAGCTGTGCATTCGCCTGGATCAACCGGCGATGGGCCGCGTCGCGCTCGAAGATGCCGCCGTGCAGTGCTCCGACTTTCCGGAACTTTACCTGCTTTTCGGTCGATTCGCCCTTGAAGACAATCATTTAACAGATGTGCAGCTTCAGTTTGACAAGGCGGCGGCCATCGCGGCCTGGGATCGCTGGAGCGGCCCAACCCGAGAACGATTGCTTATTCAGGTTTACGAAGGCTTGCTCGCCGTGGCCGTAAGGCGCAAGGACTGGGCCTCCGCGGCCGCCAACTCTGACGCGTGGTTGAAGCTCGAGCCCAAGAACGGACAAGCCCGGGCGCGAATGGCTGAAGCGTTGTTCCACCAGCGAGCGCGTGCCAGGGCACGCCTCGAATTGGAGCAGGCAGTGAAAGACAATCCGAGCCTGGGCTCAGCGCCGATCCTCATGGGACGCTTCTGCACCGACGAGGGCGACCTTGAAATGGCCTCGCGCGATATGCAGGAGCTCGTCGAACGTGCGCCCAATGATCCGATGGCACATTTGAGCTATGCAACGTGGCTCTTCGAGTACGGCGATGCGATTCAAGCCCGGAGCGAGGCCGAGACTGTTCTCCGCCTCGACCCCGGCAACCTTCAAGCCAACGGCCTGCGCGGGCTAGTCGCGCGGTCCTTGAAGGATTACGCGACCGCCGCACAGATCTTTCAGGATATGTATGCGAAACGCCCCGACAGCTTCGCCGCAAGTAACATGTTGGCCTTGTGTCTTGCCGAGGGCCAATCGGAGGAAACGCGGCCAGGCCTGGAAACTCGCCCAGGAAAACGTCGATGCCTTCCCACAGCCGAGGCTCTGACGACCTACGGTTGGATCGCTTTTCGAATGGGGAAGTCCGACCAAGCCGTGAGCAGCTTGCGCACGGCCTTGGCGACAGGAAGGGGGACTTCGGAGACCGCCTTCTATTTGGCGAGTGTCTTAGCGCACCTGGGCAAGAACGACGAGGTTCCGCAATTGCTCAAGGTAAGCTTGAGTGCCTCCGGCCGCTTTGTGTTCCGCAAGGAGGCCCAAGCGTGGCTTGACCGGCTCGAGCCCGCCCGCGCCCCCGCAACTTCCAGAACAAAAGGGAAGTCATCTAAGGACGTACACTGACACTAATTTCCCTTTGATAGAGATTGGCGTGCCAACAGGCCGATGGAAGCATCGGTCGGCTCCGTGGCCGATTTCTGGAAACTGCTCTGCACGAGCTTGCGACGGAACATCCTGGATGTCCGAGACCATTCGGCGAGGCTCAAGCGTGACGGTCCGGGCTTCCATCGTCGGGAGGCGATCCCAGACGATATGTGCTCCGAACTGCTTCCGCCGAACGTCTTGACGCTCGCGAGCGAGGAGGTCGAGCGACTCCTCGGTCTCCTTCACGACCCGCCGCTGAAATCAGTCGCCACCATGAGGGGCGGAGGAATACACGACAAACGAGATCACCCATCACCTGGGTCTGACCACGCGGTCGATCCGACGAAAGCTCGCGGTGATCCGGCATATTCTGGGCAGACTGGCGATCGGGAATCCCTGCGACATCGGCCCCTGACGCCTCGGGCAAATGTTCTCGAGTGCGGGCAATGACCGCGACTCAACCGGCGGACCTGGTTCCCCTCTGGAGCGATCAGCTGCGGGACTCGGCAAGAAAATCAGAGTCCCGGACAATAATCATGCTTGCCGCTGGCGAGTTTTCGCGTTAGTTATGGTAGCGGAGGACTCGTTGCCTCTGCCTGGGACAAGGCACGGCCCACCGGTCTCCGGATTGCTCATCCATGATGGTGCCCCCGGAGCCCGTGACAAGTAAAAGGCTGGGCGAAGGGCGAATGAGGTAAGCCGAATTCTCCTGGTTCCATTAAGTTTTACCAGCGAGGTGTTTTTGGAGGACCTTCGATGAAACGTTCCATACCGTTATTGCTGGTTCTGTCGGTCGGTGGCGCTATTTTTCCTGACCGTACACAGGGAGGAACGGTGAAATTGCTTGATAGCGTTGGTGACACTTCGGGTGCGGTTACCGCCGAGGCTGATCCGGTGTACGGCCCTTACGCATTCCAGAACAACACAAACCAGACGGTTTACAACCTCGAGACCACTTGGAACGGCACTGGTGGAATTAACAAGGTCAACATCGTTTCTGATGATGGCACGGGCGGGCAGCAACCCGACATTGATGGTAACATGATCACACTCAGTTGGACCGGCGGCTTGGCGGTCGGCGGCAAAGTAAGCTTCACGATTGACTGTGTGACGGAACCGAAGTTTGCGACGGGCAATTGGACCACCAATAGCAAGAACAACGGTCCCGGCGACATCGTCGTCGGCCCGGCGTCCCTGTTACCCGAACCGAGCACCTGGATCCTGATGTCGACCGCTCTTGTTGGCCTGCTCGGCTATGGCTGGCGAACGCGGAGGGTCGGGGTCTTGGCACGCGTGGCCTGATTGGTCCGAAGAAATAGCGGCGGGAGGGTGACCTCCGACGACTGGGAACTGATCGCACCTGTTGCCAAGGGAGACGCGCTATGACTCCGAGGATTCGTGTTGCCGGCGGGTTGGCCATCGTGCTGCTCTTATCGTCCGCGGGGCGGGCTGATGTTTATACGATCGACAGGGAGAGTGGATACGACAACATCGTCAATGGTCTTCTAACGAATGGCACCGGGAAATTCGGTGGGCAGTGTGCTTCGACTTCCATGACCAACTCGTTTCTGTACCTTCAGGAGATGTACCCGAAGATTTACGGTACCAAGCTCACCACTGAGAACGGGGCCGTGACACCGACCCAAGCGCGCGATGATCTTGACGCAAGTGTTGGGGGTGTCCATCGCGCGGGTAATTATTGGAATGCGAAGGTGGCCTGGGTCAACAAGTATGCTTCCGGCACGACGACCTTTTCCGCGATTACAATGACTGGCGCGAAGACCCCCCAAGGAAAGTCGTACAAAGAAGACCGAGACGCCGTGAAGTTTGACGCAACCCCGCAGCAAATGTGGACATGGCTCACGCAACAGATCAAGGCCGGCGAGGATGTGGAATTAGGGATTTTCGACCACATGACGACAGTCATGGGCTATGCGATCGACACGACCAACGATAAAATGTATCTCGAAATCATCGATCCGAACGCGCCACGGGCGGGTGGGGGCGTGGGCCCTGGTACAACGAGTAAAGCGAAGGAAGGCGAATGGGTCAGCGCGACCTTTACACGCGATGGTATCATGCTGGGCGGCTTTTCGGTCAAGGACTACGAAAAGCCTTACATCTACTATATGTTTGCAGAGAGTCCAATACCCGAGCCTTCCACGCTGACATTAATGACTGTCGCGGCTCTCACAGGGATCGTCGGATGGGTTAGCTCGGCAGCCACCAGGCGCCGTTCCACGGCGGCCGCATTACACCGCCCGCGAGCCCCGCGCCGCTTGGGCTCGTAATTGTTCGCGCGACTAGAGGGCGCGCTGGCTAAAGTGGAGAATTACCTCGATCGTGTGACGGAATACGAAGAACGGTTAGAAGGGGGCGAAATCCGGCGGCGGTGAGCCGTCGGCCCAGGGCTTGAAAGCCGGCGCGAAACTCTGCTACCATCCGCTTCCGACATCAAGGTGGTCTTTTAACTTGTCGGAAGGTTGGCGGAGATGAACCCAGGCGAGCAAAGGATATGCGATGACCACGAAATCAATGGTCTGATTGCCTCGATGGCTCGCAAGCTCGCGGGCGTTCGGCGCGTGGATGTTCCGCTTCGGCTGGTGGGCGTTCGCTCGCGCGGAGTTCCGCTGGCCCATCGGCTCGCTCAGGAACTGCAACGGTTGCTCGGGCAGGATGTCGAAGTCGGGGCCGTCGATATCACGCTTTATCGCGACGATCTCGAGCACGTCGACCGCTGGCCCGTCCTGAGGGGCACCGAGATCCCGTTCGACGTCGACGGGGCCGAAATCGTGCTCGTTGACGACGTTTTGTACACTGGTCGGACCGTTCGCGCCGCCCTGAATGCGATCTGCGATTTGGGTCGGCCGGCCTGCATTCGCCTCGCGGTGTTGGTGGATCGAGGCCATCGTGAGATCCCCGTCCACGCCGACGTCGTGGGACTGAGCGTCGCGACCGATCGGGGCGACCATGTTCGCGTCCGGCTGCACCCGGTCGATTCGGTCGAGGAAATCGTGAAGATCGCCGCTTCCCGCCGCGAATCGCACTCCGAAAGGAGCGGCCAGCCGTGACCAGCACTTCGGCCCTGGGCCTCGCGGACAGAGCGGCTCCCTGGAACCGGAAACATCTGCTCGGTCTGGAAGAACTGTCGCGCGAGGAGATCCTGGCGATCCTGGATACCGCGGAGTCGTTCGCCGAGATCTCGACCCGCAGCCGTAAGAAAGTCCCCGCCTTGCAGGGGCGGATCGTCTTCAACCTGTTCTTTGAAAACTCGACCCGCACGCGAACCAGCTTTAGCCTTGCGGCCAAGCGGCTGTCGGCGGACACGCAAGACTTCTCGCCGGGCGGCTCGAGCCTGTCGAAGGGAGAGTCGTTCATCGACACCGCCCGAAACATCGAGGCGATGGGGGCCGATGTGGTTGTCATCCGCCACCCGACGCCGGGCACCCCCCATCTGCTCGCCCAGCACCTCAAGTGCTCGATCATCAATGCGGGCGACGGTGCCCACGAACACCCGACCCAGGGCCTCTTGGACTTGATGACGATTCGCCGCGCAAAGGGACGGATCGAGGGACTCACCGTCGGCCTGCTCGGCGACATCGCCCACTCCCGCGTGGCCCGGTCCAATATCTGGGGCCTGCTCAAGCTGGGGGCCAAGGTCATCCTCTGCGGGCCGCCGACTTTGGTCCCCACGGGATGGGAACGGCTCGGTTGCGAGGTGGCCTATCATCTCGAAAAGGTGTTGCCGCGGTGCGATGTCGTCAACGTCTTGCGCATCCAGTTCGAGCGCCAGCAGGGGGGGATGTTTCCGTCGGTGGCTGAATACTCGCATTTTTACATGATGACTCAGGAACGATTAGGCTCGCCAAGCATGACTTGCTCTTGCTGGCGCCGGGCCCGATCAATCGCGGCGTCGAGCTGACGCCAGAGGTTGCCGACGGCAAGCACTCGGCGATTCTGGAGCAGGTGACCAACGGCCTGGCGGTGCGGATGGCCGTGCTGTACCTTCTGGGTGTCAGGACCGAACCGAAGAGCCTTGCGTCGGGTCGCAAGTAGTCGGGAGTGTTTTCGGTGATCTCCATTGGCTGGAGTTGCCACAGAGGGGGTACATGCCTTGAGGACCATTCAGATCACGGGTGGCCGGATCATTGATCCCGATCACGACGTCGACCAAATTGGCGACCTCTGGATCAGCCGAGGGCGGATTTTGCCGATAGGCGCGGGATACGAAGAGCCCGAGATGGTTATCGATGCTCAAGGAATGATTGTTTGTCCGGGACTGATCGACGTTCATGTCCATCTGCGCGAGCCCGGCAACGAAGAGGACGAGACGATCGCGACCGGGGCGAGCGCCGCCTTGGCCGGCGGCGTGACGTCAGTCGCCTGCATGCCCAACACCATTCCGGCGATTGATACGCAGGCCGCCGCCGAGTTTGTCGTGCTGCAAGCACAGCGGGCGCGGCAAGCCAATGTCTACCCGGTCGGAGCCGTCAGCAAGGGACGCAAAGGGGAAGAGCTGGCCGAGCTTGGTCAGCTTGTGGATGGCGGAGCGGTCGCTTTCACCGACGATGGGGCACCGGTCGCCTCGGCCGCCTTGATGCGCCGCGCCCTGCAATATGCCAAGATGTTCGACCGGGTGATCATGCAACATTGCCAGGTGCCCGACCTGACAACGGGCGGGGTCATGAATGAAGGCTTCGAATCGATGCGTCTGGGCCTTGGGGGCATGCCCGCGGCCGCGGAAGACATCATGGTCGCGCGCGACATTCGCCTCGCGGAGATCACCGGCGGCCGGCTGCACATCCAGCACATCTCGACCGCGCGCTCGGTCGACCTCGTGCGAGAGGGGCAGAGGCGCGGTGTGCGCGTGACGGCCGAGGCCTGCCCGCATCACTTCACCCTGACCGATGAAAAACTGAGGACCTTCGATTCCAACTTCAAGATGAACCCGCCCTTGCGAACGTGGAGCGACGTCGAGGCCGTGATCGGTGGGCTCAAGGACGGGACGATCGAGATCATCGCCACCGACCATGCGCCCCACGCCCGGGAAAAGAAGATGCGCGAGATCGACCAGGCGCCGTTCGGCATCGTCGGCCTGGAGACCTTGATCCCGATCACCGTGACGAGCTTGATCGAGCCCGGCCATCTGACCTGGCCCGAGGCAATTCGTAAGTTGACCGTGAGCGCCGCCCAGCTCTTGGGGATCCCTAAAGGGACCTTGCGCGGCGGCGCCGATGCCGACGTCACGATCATCGACCCGGCCGCGCGGTGGACGATCGACCCGACGCGGTTCCGCTCCAAGAGCCAGAACACCCCCTTTGGCGGCTGGGAGGTCCGCGGCCGCGCACACACGGTCATCGTCGGCGGCGAGGTGCGGTTCACGCGGGGAGGAATCGTGCAGCAGGCCGGGGCGGGCGCACTGGTCTAGAATCAGCGATGGCTTGAAGCAGTATCCCAAACTCTTCGTCGCCCACGGCCTGCTCGATCCAGTGGGCCCCTGGGCTACCGCTGGTGGGCCAGCCATACCGCCAGCTCGGGTGGCGGCGGAAAAACTTGAATCGCGGCAAGGCCTCCCTATGATGAAGTCAGGACAGGATTGGGAATTTCGGTTTGGCTTCGTGGCAGGCCATGCGTTGGCTCATCGATGGATACAATGTGATGTACGCAGGCGGCCGGCTCGGACCAACAAAGCTTGGCCGCGAGGGATTCCGCCGCGCACGCCGGCGTTTTCTTGACGACGTTGCAGATGCGATGGGGCCCCAGCTTGCCCGACAAACAACCGTGGTTTTCGATGCCTCGGTGCATCCAGGCGACTTTTCCCTCAATACCCAGTATCGAGGATTGGGCATACTGTTTGCCCTGGGCGATGAAAATGCGGACGCCCGGATCGAGCAGCTCATCGCCGCCGATTCCAATCCCAAGACACTTGCGGTCGTCTCATCCGATCGCCGCATCCGCCAGGCGGCCGTGCGGCGCAAGACCAAATCCGTCACGGCGGACCAGTTTTGGGAGCTGATCGACGACCTCAACGAGCGCAGGCGGTCGAAACCCAAGCTCGAGGCTCCGCCCCGACCCAATCCTCACGGCGGCGAAGAGCACTCGGCGGCCGACGACACGGCTTACTGGCTCGAGGCCTTCCGAGCAATCCACGAGCTGCCGGGATTTCACGATGCCCTCAAGCCCAACGACCCACTTTTGACCGATGCCGAGATCGCCGAGATCGAGCGCGAAGTCCAGCGTGAGTTGTGATTCGATGGCGTCTAAGATTAAGATCAGGGAGAACCTCGCTGCCGCTTCGGAGTGTGCTCCTTCCGCGGCACGGTTATTTAGTCAGGGTCGATCCCGAGGATCTCGAGCTCGACCGGGAGATCGGTGCGCGGCACCTTGGGTTTCGCCTTCGGTTTCGCGCTGCGGGAAAACGCATCGGCCATCCCAAAGAAAGCGGTCTCAAACGTTGAAAGAAACAACGCGTCACGCGGCTTCGGCATCGGGGCGCCGACGGCGATATCCAGGTCACAATAACCAATAAGCATTTCTTCGTACGTCTGCTCGCCCCATCGCACCAGCTTGCTGGGGTCGGGATTATAAGGGTTGTTTGCCGAGTTGTCGAAGTGGGCGAGGCAATCGATTCGCGTCCCCTTGGGCAGGTCCATCGGTTCGGCCAACGTATAGTAGATCTGCCAATTGAAATCATAGGCAGGCACCGACAGCACAACCTGGGGGGATTCACCTGGCCGAGTGATCGTGAACTTAAAGTCCTTGCCCCGCACGTGCATGTGAGGGGCCAACTTCAAGAGCCGCGCGGCCTCGGGCAATACCCACGAGGAACCCGCGGCCACATTGGGGCGATGGGCGGGGATCAACAGGTCTGAGTTGGCGACGCCCACTGTAAACGCCTCGCGCTTGGGCTTGGTTTTGGCAAGAACCAAGCCGAGCTTCGAGCGGTCGCCTTTCACCTTGCCGACAGGTGTATAGTGGATCTGGAACAGGAGGTCTGCGCCGACCGGTATTCGTTTGGCGGTCCCTTCGGGAAAGATCGAGGGCGTCTCGCCGGGAACATAAGCGGTGAAATGCACCGGCTGCATGCGCCCCGCCACCCTCGGCGCTTTCGGATCGAGGATGAAAACGATGATGTGGTGGACGACCGATCGGTCGCCCGGCATGACCTCCGCCGACTGAACCCACATGTCTTCGGTGAGATTCGTATGCACCTTGGAGTAGATGTATGGAACGACACCCTGGGCGGGCACGTAGTATGTCTCTTCAAGCTCAAAAACCGCGTCGGGCTTGCCGATTTTCCATCCCTCGGTGAAATTGCGAGGGGGCGGCAGTTGCCGCGCGTCACCCAGCGGGGCCCCTTGGTCGACCCACGCCAGAAGCGTGTTTCGCTCCTTGGCCGACAAACTGCGATCGTTGGAAAAATGCCCGTACCGCGGGTCGGCGTGCCAAGGTGGCATCCGGCGATTGTCGACCACCTCGCGGATCATCTCAGTGTGCTTGATCGCATCGTCGTAGGTCAACAGTGGAAACGGACCGACCTCGCCGGGCCTGTGGCATGTCTGGCACTTGTCCTGAATGATCTTGGCGACATCTGCGGCGTAAGTCACTTTGCCGACCTCGACCGGGTGTTCCTTTTCCTTCTCCGCCAGCACGCGAGCCACATCGGGAGCGGCCGCATGGATGCGCGGCCCCTTGGCCTTCGCGATCGACGTGACCGGGACGCGGTCGATCAAACAACCCGTGACCTTGGTGGCCGGTACGTCGACTTTCCGACGACCCAGGACCGCCGTTACCGCGTCGCGCAGATAGTGATGGTCGGGTGCGTCTTTGGCCTTGCCTTGACTGTATTGATCGTCAATCGCGCCTCGGTAGCGCATTTGAGCGAACTCGTCGAGCACGATCACTTCGCAAGTGCGCTCAATCAACGCGCTGTCGGCGACGACGTTGCGCGGGTCCTTAAGAACGGGAAATTCAATGCCTCGATCGGCGACGTATTTCGCAATGTCTTGCTCCGTCTCGTGCTCGTTGGAGTTGATTCCTAGGAAACCGACACCTTTGTCGCGAAACTCTTTGTACAGATCGTTCAGTCGCCCGACGTACAGATTTCCAACCGGGCATTCAATTCCGAGCCAAGCGATCACGATCGCCTTTTTTCCATGCATACCATAAAGACTACGGTTTCGGCCGGTGGTGACGTCTTTCAGCGTGAAATCGTTGAGACGCTGCTTAAGACCGCGATCGATCGGCAACTCGTCCGCTCTGACCGTTGGGACCGCCACTTGAAAAATAACGAGCCCAAGCACCAATGGCAGCATTACCAAGCGAAGTGATTCCAAAGCGCGGAACATACGATCTCCTTTACCAGAAAATCGAATTAGCGTAACACTGTTAACCAATAAGCTACTCGATACCAGGCCCTGATTCAAGATGCCTTATAATCGTAGCCATTCGCCTGCCCCTCCTGGAAACATCACGGCCACAGTGGTAAAACCAAGTAATTCAAGGTCCTTTCACCGCGAACAAGACGGAGAAAGGGTTTCCCACTCAAGAACCAGGATACTTGCGCGATGAAGGTTCACGAATATCAGGCGAAAGAGCTTCTCAAGAAAGCCGGTGTCGCGGTTCCGGAAGGGATCGTGGCGACAACTCCCGCGGAGACCGCCCGGGCCTACGATGCGCTCGGAGGCGGCTTGATTGTCGTCAAGGCCCAGGTGCACGCCGGCGGTCGGGGCAAGGGGGTGGCCGTCGGTCCGGACGACGATCGCGGACTGGCGCTCGAAATCGCCAGTGGGCACAAGCCGCGGCCTGAATCGATGGCCAAGGGGGTGCAACTCGTCAAGTCGGCCGCTGACGCGGAGAAGGCCGCCGCCAGTCTGCTCGGTAAGACATTGGTGACTTACCAGACCGGCGCGCAGGGCAGCCCCATCTCCAAGGTGTTGGTCACTGTCGGGCACGACATCGCCCGCGAGCTTTACCTCGGCCTGGCAATCGACCGCGGCTTGCAGTGCCCGGTTGTGATGGCCACGACCGAAGGGGGAGTCGATATCGAGATCGTCGCCCACAACACCCCCGAAAAGATTCTGCGCGTTCCCGTCGACGTCGGCTTGGGCCTGGCCGATTTCCAGGCGAGGAAGATCTGCAAGGCCCTGGGCCTCGCGGGCGATTCGGCAAAAAAGGGGGCGACGTTTCTCAAGAACTTCGTCAAGCTCTTTATCGACACCGACGCGTCACTCGCCGAGATCAATCCGCTCATCGTGACGGCCAGCGGCGACGTCTTGGCCCTCGACTGCAAGCTTAATTTCGACGATAACGCGCTTTTCCGACACCCCGACATCGCTGCCCTCCTTGACCCGGCCGAAGAAGATCCCGCCGAGCTGCGGGCCGGCAAGAGCGGTCTGAGCTTCGTGAACTTAGACGGTGACATCGCCTGCCTGGTTAACGGCGCGGGATTGGCCATGAGCACCATGGACCTGATCAAGTATCACGGCGGCGAACCGGCCAATTTTCTCGACGTCGGCGGCGGCGCCAACAAAGACCAGGTACTTGAGGGCTTTCGGATCTTGCTTTCCGAAGCACGGGTGAAAGCGGTGCTGGTCAACATTTTCGGCGGCATCATGAAGTGCGACACAATCGCGACGGCCCTCTTGGCGGCCTACGACGAGCTTGATTTCCGCGTCCCGCTGGTCGTCCGGCTCGAGG
>CAWHKI010000193.1:0-12712 GCA_963829765.1 uncultured Isosphaeraceae bacterium
GGGCGAGCTGCCGGTAAGCTATTCGCTGAGCAAGTTCGGCGTATTGGCCGGCGAGGCCATGGCCAGCGGGACGTATCGATTCGCCATTCAAGTGATGAAACCGGGTCATGGTGGAAAAGGCAATCTTCGATGGTTCTCGATGACCGTCAGCCCCACGCTGGCGATCGCGCAGGCACAACGTCAGCGCCAGGGCCAGTGTCACGGTTGAGCGTGACCACGGCGGCGGCGGTCATGGCCGGCACCCCTTTCTCGTGAGCGTGACGGCCGAAGATGCAGCGGGCGATAAAGTGGCCGGCTACAGCGGCGGCCTGACGTTCGTCAGCAGTGACGGTCAGACCGTCCAGGTGACCGAGCCATCCCAGTTTGTTCAGGGCACCGCTGATGTATGGGTGAGCCTGACACGGCGGACGTGGTCTCGCTCACCGCTATCTCGGGCAAGATCCGGGGGACCAGTGGCCTTTTCGCCAATAGCCCGGCGATGGTCTCCGACTTCGTGGTCAGCACAACCAGGACCAGCACGACGGGCGTCGACTGCCCGGTCACGGTGACGGCCAAGGATGCCTTTGGCAACACCGTAACCAACTACGATGGAAGCGTGGCACTGACCACCAGCGATGGCCAGAGCATCGATCTGGCGGCGTCCCCCGTATTCAAAGACGGCACGGCCGTGGTGACTGTCGGGCTCACCAGGGCAGACACCTTAACACTCACGGCCGCCGCGGGAAACGTCTATGGCGTGAGCAACACCATCATCAACAATCCGGCATCTGTTTCCAAGTTTGTTGTCAGTGTGCCGGCCTCAACCACGGCTGGCGTTAGCTTTCCGGTAATGCTCACGGCCGAGGATGCGGTCGGCGACACGGTGACCGGCTTCGACGGCGACGTCACGCTGACCAGCAGCGACGGCGAGCCCTTGCAATCCAAGTCGCCTTTGGTCTTCAACGAAGGCACCGCGGACGCGACGATCGATCTCACGGTGGCTAGCACGTTGACGGTCGTGGCTTCGTGGGGGACCGTAGAAGGCACAAGCAATAAGATCACGGTCAGCCCGGCCGCCGCGTCGACGTTCACCGTGAGCGTGCCGAGCACGGCGGTGGCCATCACCGGTTTCGTCGTGACAGTGACCGCTAAAGATTCTTCGGCAATACGGCGA
The DNA here is from genome assembly GCA_963829765.1 of uncultured Isosphaeraceae bacterium. Lineage (GTDB taxonomy): Bacteria > Planctomycetota > Planctomycetia > Isosphaerales > Isosphaeraceae > CAWFRS01. The sequence goes on from CAWHKI010000193.1 coordinate 1,154, forward strand.
CCAGCTACGACGGCAGTGCAGTGCTCAAAAGCAGCGACGGCCAGACCGTGAATCTGCTGTCGCCACTGGTCTTCACGAATGGCACGGCCGTGGCGAGTGTCGCCCTCGACACGGTCGATACGGTAACGCTCACGGCTGTCTCGGGACCGATCCAGGAAGCCAGCGGCTCGATTATCGTCAACCCGGCCCCGACGACATGGTTTCTTGTCACTGCGCCCTTCACCGCAACGGCCGGCATCGGTTTACCGTGAGCGTGTCCGCCAAGAATCAGTCTGGCAAGACGATAACGAGCTTTGGCGGTAAGGTGACGCTTTCCAGCACGGACGGCCAGGCCGTGAATCTGCTCTCGCCACTCGTGTTCGATGAGGGAAAGGCCACCGCGACCGTCTCGCTTGACACCGCGGACACGTTGGCACTCACGGCGACTTCGGGTTCAACGACCGGCACCAGCGGCACCATCACCAACAGCCCGGCGGCGGCAGCTTCATTCGTCGTGAGCACCCCCGCCACCGGCGACAGTCGGCATCGGCTTCGCCGTCACGATCACGGCCAAGGACGTATTCGGGAATACCGCCGCCGGCTGGAGCGGCGGCGTGACGCTCACCAGCAGCGACGGCCAGCCAATCGTTCTTCTGTCGTCGCCGGTGTTTACAAGTGGCATAGCCACGGTGAACGCCGCTTTAAACACCACCGACACGGTGGCGATCACGGCTCCTGCGCAGCGATCAATGGCACCAGTGGTCCCATTGTCGTCGGCGCGAGATCTGTTATGAACGATTGGTTCAGCCAGAATATGAGCGATCCCGACCTTCAAGACCTGGCGCGAGCGGATTTCACTCGAGACGGCTCTCTCACCTACAATGATATGTTAGACATCTTCGCCGAAGCGGAATCGGAGGGACCGCTCACGGGTGCGGCCCTCCAATCGCTACGGGCCTTGGCCACGCCCGCCGGGGCCGCTTTGTGGACATGTCACGTTCGGTGCAAAGCCTGACTTACAAGGTTGTCGATGGCGATCCGGCGAACGCTCAATACCTGGGGGTGGCCTCGGCAATCTCGCGGTGGGCAGTTCGCCGACTCAGTTGGAAGACCTGGTTGACAAATGGTTCCTGGGCGAGGACCTCCCGGCGCACTGACTCCGAATTCGTCGATTAGCTTCGTGCCCGCCGCCGGCAAGCTCTTCGGCAGCGGCGGTCCCAGTTACAAAGACGTGGCCCAGGGAACTGAAGGCGACTGCTGGCTGCTGGCCGCCTTCGCGGAAACGGCCGCCATGGACCCCTCCGTCATTCAAAGCATGTTCACCGACGACGGCACGGCGCTGGAAAACGGGGTTCAGGTTCATGTCTGGACGGTTCGCTTCTACAATGACGGTGTCACGACATACCTCACGGTCAACAATGAGTTGCCGGCCGAGAATGGCGATTTTGTGTACGCGGGCGGTTTCCAATCGATCAGTAACTCGAGCAACGTGCTCTGGGCCCCGCTACTCGAAAAAGCTTACGCCCAGCTCTGCGCATCGGGATGGAACGGTCGGCCGCAGTCTGATGCCTATGCATCACTGAGCTCCGGCAATGCATCAACGGCCCTCCCGGTCATCACGGGCTTTCCGGAAAGCTCCGGCTCCCCAATGAGCAGCGCGGGCAGTTTCGCCAGCGCCGTCTCCGCGGGAACGCTGCTCGTCCTCGGGTCGTTCTCAAACACGAGCGGCTCGGGAACGACGAACTCAATTGGGATCGTGTACAGTCACTCCTATGCGGTGATCGGTTACAATGCCTCGAACCAGACATTCACGCTCATGAATCCCTGGGGCTGGAACAACACCAACGCTCCGGGAATCCTCAACGTCACCTGGGATCAGATCACCCAATACTTTTACCTCGACGGCAACTGCAATCCGGTCAGCGCGTTTTCCTCGGCCGCGACACCGGGCGCGGAAAGCCCAGCGGGAATCGACTCATTTCTCGCACCAGCCGACGGGTCACCAGACACAAACGGGCTTGTCGGAATTATCTTCACCAGCGATATCGCGCAGACTTGATCACTGTTTCGCCGCGGCCGCCTTCGACCGCAATGGCGCGGTCAGCGTGAATGCAGCCCAGTAGAATGGATGTGCGGCGCGTCCCGCTTCGCGGCGGGCCTTGATCACGGCTCGCTGTGCGGCATGCAGCGCATCGCAGACGTTTCGCCCTGCGGCAAGCTCGTCCCAGTGTCTGCCCATTAAGTCGACCGTCTCCTCATCAGGAATCTGCCAGAGCGATGCGATCACCGCGTCTGCTCCGGCAAGCTGAAAGGCTTGACGGAGGCCGGAAACCCCCTCGCCCTGGTGAATGTCGCCTAGCCCGGTCTCGCAGCTCAAGACAACCAGCTCGGTACCGCGGAGATCGATGCCCACGACCTCAAGTCCCGTGAGGATTCCGTCATCCCCGTTCGCCGTCGAGGTCAGAAGGCGTGGTTCGCGCCGGCCAAGACGAGCCCGCAGCGAAGCAGCGGATTTTCCATCGCGCGTGACTTCGGGCTAGAGACGCCGCCATCCAGCCGTTTCGCGGAAGCCTGGAACCGCTGATCGGGCAGGAAGAAACCGTGCGTGGAAAGCAAGAGTACGCGTGGCCGCTGCGCTCGCTTCACGGTCGCCTCGACCGCCAGCTCGCCGGTGAGCAGCTCAGGCTTGGCTTTGAGAAAACGCGTCAGGCTGGGAAGAATCGCCTCGGCCTCCTCCGCCGTGCCGGGCAAACGCGGCCAACTCGTGGAGATCGCGCTGGCCGACGCCCGCACGCCGCCACCGCGGTCCCTCGATCCTCCGTCGGCTATGGCAGGCGCCGGCCCGGCGGACGCCAGGTCGAAATCGGGATCGGCCACCACTAGCCCCGGTCCGTCGGGCCGCCTGGCGCCGGAGGATGACACCAGGTCTCTGCCGCTGACCAGATAATTGATCGTGTGTTTCTCGAGCGCGTACGCGCCACCCTCAAGAGGCAGCGCGCCCCAGGGTAAAAGCCACAGCGTAGCATCGGGGCTGATCTGCCAGCTCGGAAACCCTGCCAGGAGCGGCTCGATTCGGCGCAGCACTCGCCGCGCCAGCGCGGCCAGCAGCTTTTGAATCTCGGCCTCGGCTTCGGGCTCGCCCTTGCGCGTGATCGATTCGCCGGAGCCGCGCATCGCCTTCCGGTATTCAGACACCGCTCGTTCGATCTCTTCGGCCGGGCCCAGATCGATGATTCGCACATCGCCCATGCCTGCAGGCGGAACCACCCACGCCCCATATCGCGGCGGCCGCCACCAGTTCGCTTCATTGCCGTGACGGAAGTCGAATATGCCGAAACGCGCGATCTCCACCAGCACACTGTCCCGTGGCAGCACACGCTGCACGTCAAGGGCGGTGATCCACGGGTTGTCCGGCAGCGTGATGCCGCGAGACTGGCTCACCCGCGCGGCTAGCTCTTGCTCCTGCCGGCTCAGGGATTCGACGAGCGTCGCCTGGCCGCCTGTTGCCGCGGGCGCGACCTCGCTCGTCGAAAGTATCGCCTGCGCAAGTCGTGAACGGACAGCCTCGAGCTGCCGGACCATTTGAACCAGGCCCGAGTCGCGACTTTGCCCGCGCAAGAGAGCCCGTTCTGCCAGGATCTGCTGGGCCACACCCTTTCCGTTTAAGATCCAGTCAGTCGACTTGCGCACCGCGCGGGCTCATCACGACACAACGGCCGAGCGAGTAGGCGGTCCAAAGCGATGAGCGATCGACCTCGGCCAGGAAAACGAGTTGCTCGCGTTCCGATAGCGACGGCAAGACGTGCTGAATGTGCGCGCGAAAGGCCCACCGCGCCCGATCCTCGTCGTCGATCGCCTCGCCGTAGCGCCCCTGCGCGGCATAGAGGATCGCGAGCTCCTCATGCGTCTGCGCACAGAGCATGTGCGCTGGGCCCAGGGTCTTCATCCGGATGGCTCGCGCCTGGCGATACAGCGGTAGGGCGCGGGCAAGCTCGCCCCGCGCCTGGAACAGCCAGGCGAGGTTGTGCAGGCTGCGCGCGTGGGACGGGTGGTTCTCTCCGAGCACCGCCTTGAAGATATCGCGCACTTCCACGAAGAAGGGCTCGGCCTTCGCGTAATCCGCTCGCGAATAGTTAAGCGCACCCAGGTCGTTCAAGACTGCCGCGTACGACGGATTCTTGACTCCCAGCAACTTCTTGCGGATCGCCAGAACTTCGCGATAGAGCGACTCGGCCCGGACGTCGTCACCCCGGGCAAGCTCGAGCAGCGGCCAGATTGACGAGCAGCGCGCCGCTTTCCAGGCTGGAAGCACCGTAGACGGCTTTGGCTAACTCGAGCGACTGCTTGAGCAACGGCTCCGCCTTTTCGTAGTCGCCATGAGTCAAGTAGAGGACGCCGAGATTGCTCCGGGTATCGATGGTCATGAGATTCGTCTTGCCGAGCACGCGTTCCTTGATACCGAGTGCCTCCACATAGAGGGCAAGGGCTCGGCCATCATCACCTACGTTGAACAGCGCCGCACCGAGGTTGTGCAGCCCCTGCGCATAGATCGGGTGGTTCACGCCCAGGCAGCGCCGCCGGATCTCGACCACTTGACCGTAGAGGGCGAGCGCCGATCGGCTTGGCCCAGCCCGGCGCAGGCATCGGCTAGCTTGCTCAGGCTGGCTGCGTAACCGGGGGAATCCTTGCCGAGAAGCAGCTCGCGGATCGCGACGCTTTTCTCGGCCGCGAGCAGCGCGTCCGGCCACTTGCCCTGACCGCATAGATCTTGGGCGTGCTTGCGCAGCCGCTCAGCCTCGACGAGCTGGCGGCGCTCCTCCGGCGTGCGTCGGCTTTTGCGCTCGAGCTCGGAAAGGTCGCGCCGGGCGTCGGCAGCCTCCCAGTTCTGATCGCCGAGCAACCGCGATTTGATTTGCAGGATCTCGCGGCGGGCGTCCAGGGCGGCATCAACGTCGTCCCGATCCTCCGCGGCATCGGCGCGGATCGCCAGTGTGCCCGCGAGATAACTCCGAAACGTGTTCCGCAGCGACTCGAGGCTCGCCACGTCGGCCCCGATCCGCGCGAGTGCTTCCCGCTGGCATGCTTCCATTCGCCCCGCAACCGCATCCGCCTCTTCATGTCGGCCGGCGGCCGTCAGCTCGCGGCATCTCGCCCCGAGCGACGTCAATTCCTGGGCTACTTGCGCAAGCGTTCGCGGTTTGGGCTGCGCCTTGACCTGCGACGGCGGCCCTTTGGCCTGCGGCTTGGGTCCTTTGCCCTGCTGGGCCCCCGCCTGCGTTGCTATCACGAGGCACACGAGCAGATAGCTTGGCCCGGATAATGGCGGTCGCGGCATCGCTCATCTCCTAACACTCACGCCCAGCGTCGGGAAATCCAGCAGCGACCAGTGGGGATATCCCAAAACCTTGCTGAAGTGCCCCAGCGGCGGGCGGCGGCCGTCGGGTTTCTGGTTGTACAAGATCGTGAGCTGGAGGTCGATCAAAAGCGCGTGCGCCGAAGCATAGTAACCGTGCCCCAGAATCGATGTGTTCACCTGGTCGGCATTGATGGTGTCGAGCCCCTCGGCGAAAAAAGGGCCCAGCCCCACCGGCTTGTCCATGTGCAAGGTGCGCGATGCCAGGAGCGCGGTCGGACTGGCAATAATACAGCGTGGTCGAAACGCTCTGGCGGATCGCCCCAGGCACCAGTGCGCTGAAGGTGGTGGCGTCGACGTCCGGAGCCGCCAACGCCACGTGGCCAAAGGGCCTGTGGGCATCGTTTCCGTTCTGCTCCAGCTCAAGCTGGCGCGCTGCCTGGAGAAAAAGGCGGTTGCCCATGCTATGAGCAATGACGTGAATCTTCCGGGTCTTCCCCGACGGCCCGGCCGGCCGTATCAGTTGCTTGAGAACTTCCACGAGCGCACCAGTGCTACCCGCATTCTGGACCTCGTCATGCGCGTAGCCGTCGAACGAGCCCTGCGATGGCCAGCTAAACGTCACGCCCTTTCCGGGAAAATTGAGGTCGTGCATAAGCTGCGCGGTTCGCAGGATGGCGTCTTCGAAGGTGGTGTAATAGCCGTGGACAAAGAGCAAGACGTCGTCCGCGGCCAGGGTCTGGAGAAACCTAGCCGGCTCGAGGGTTGTGAGGGCCTCGACCAGGAAGAACTTTCGCGGGTCGCGGCTCTGCCACCAGTGGCTCGGCACTTCGATTTCACCGCGGGTGTGGTGCTCGACCGGAATGTTCACCAGGCACGACCCATACGTCACCTGCGGGCCCGCTTCATTCCCGAACCGCGATGCTCCCGCCTCCCCGGGCACGGCCACCACGCGGTTGGTCGCAAATGACACCACGCGCTTCGACTTGCCGGATGACTCGGCAAGGCTGGTCCATGGCTTGCCTTCGAGCGCCTTCGCGGACGACTGGGTTCCGCTCTCATCAGCCGGCAGGGTGAGGCCCCGGGTCGGGCCCACGACCGGCCTGGAAAACTCGCCCGGAATTTCGACCCTCACGCTCCGTTTCTCACGGCGAACGTCGGTCACGCCCGTTTCAATTTCGACGTCCCGAGAGATCATCTTGCCGTCCTTGAGCAGAAAGGCCTTCCGAGATTCGCGCTTCGTGCGAGCGGAACCGAGCTCCTCGCGCTGAGCGGTCTTAATCCGGGTGTGCTCAGAAACCACAAGCGGTGTCATGGCCGTCGCTCGAGCAAATTCGATTTGCCCTTCGCGGAGCCCGCGCAGCTCGTAGGCCAGCTCATATCGGCCCGGTGCGAGCTTGAGGCTTGCGAATGGCACGACGATCCGCGCATCGAGCGCATTGCCGTCTTTGCCACGCTCGAGCGTGACTCGTTTCAACCAGCGGCCAGTCTCATCGCGATCAGCATCACCGTTGGCCATCACCGCGACGACTTCACCGGCGGCGCCCCGCTCCTCGTGAAGGCCCGCAGTTCGAGCGTGATCATTTGCTCGCCCGGGAACAACAGCACCGAGACGTTCACGACATCGCCCGGCGGTTGGGTTGAGCCGTCTGCGATGAGATCGAGCTTCAGAATCGCACCCGCTTCACCGTTGGTCTGGATACCAATTAATAGCGCCGCGGCAAGCAGGATTCTCGTCGCGTATAACAATCTGTGCCTCTATCGGTCCGGTAACGACGCGGCCACACCTGAGCAAAATCGCCCCCATCAGGATGACGGCCCGAACCAAGCAACGTCAAGTGGCGAGAGCCACGTCATCAAATACACGAAGGGGGTGGGAACTCTTGCCGACATGTCCGGCGATCAGGTTTTCGTTTCCTTCACGGGTACGGGACGCAACCGGCGCCGCGAATAACTCACCGCAATACCCTCGGGCGCATCGGGTTGATATGGCTTCCGCGGCGCGGCGGAATTCGGCGAAAAGTTCGGCTCTCGTCACGTCGCTTTAAACCCCGTCCGGAATTTTCCATGCTCTTCATTGAAATGGCACTTTTTGGCACAAATTGCCACCGTTTCAGCGGGCGTCCTTCTCAGAAGGCCCATCTGAGAGACGAGCTAGGACAATTCGGCAAAGGGGCAGGCGCACCTGCGGGGCACCAGCGACCACGCTGTCCTCACCCGATCCCCGCATCGGAACGCATCGGCGCGACGTCGTGCCGTGAGGGCTTCGGACCGGGATCGCGCCTGTACTGGGAACTCCGACGCCCATGCACAACCCCACCGGCCGCAGCCATAGGCGGCACATAACAGGACGAGCCGCCTTTGGCGGTGCCCTCACGGCCCGTGAACTGTGGCTCGGGGGCATGTGGCTGCTACCGGTCTTTGTGTCTAGACTGGCGTCCGGCGACGCGGGTCAGTGGCCGTAAATCAACTGGTGCTTCGTGCCCGACACATAGCATGGCCCGAGAGGCATTGACCTTGTCATTGGTGACTTGCCATGCCGGGTTTTCCCGGCAAGGTATTGATCCCGTTGGGGAGACTACAAACGTTCCCGATACCCCTCTTGGCTCGCAGCGCCGTCTTGTTTTCACCGTTCGCAGCCACCAACCGGAGCCATCCATGGTAGTTCCAAATGACGAGCCGAAAAAATCAGGGAAGCCCAAGAAGCCGGCCAAACCCAACAAGACACGGGAAGGATCGCTTGCCATCCCCGTCCCCGCTTCGTCAGCGGGGCTCAGCCTTGTCAACCCAGGCGCGGCCGGAATCGATGTCCATTCCGACATGCATATGGTCTGCGTCCCCGCTGACCGCGACGCCAACCCAGTCCGGCAGTTCGGCGCTAACACCGCCGATCTTCAGGAGATCGCCGCGTGGTTAAAGAAGTGCGGCGTGACAACGATCGCTCTGGAATCCACCGGCATTTACTGGATTCCTCTGTTCGAGCTCCTGGAATCCGAAGGCTTCCAGGTCTACCTGGTGGAACCGGGGCAACTTTCGCGTTGCGGCGCACGCCCCAAGACGGACGTACTGGACGCGCAGTGGATCCAGCGGTTGCACTCCTACGGCCTCTTGCGTGCATCGTTTCGGCCGCCGGATTCCGTACTGGCGCTGCGTGCCTACTGGCGGCAACGCCAAACGCAAGTGCGCTACGCTTCCAGCCATGTCCAGCACATGCAGAAGGCCTTGGAGCAAATGAACGTCAAACTGACGGGAGTGGTCGCCGACATCACGGGGTTGACCGGTATGTCGATCATCGAGGCCATCCTGGAAGGGGAACGCGACCCCATCAAACTGGCCAAACTGCGAGATGAGCGCTGTAAGCACAGCGAGGACGAGATTGCCCTCGCGCTGCAAGGAACGTGGCGGCCCGAGCATCTCTTCGAGCTTCGGCAGGCACACGCCTTGTACCGGTTCCACCATCAACAGATCACCGAATGCGATCAGCAGGTTGAAATGGAACTGGCGAAGTTCGCGAACCGGGCGGGAGAGAAGACTCGGGCCCGCAAGCCACGCAAGAGTGGCCGCAAAGGCACCGACATCCGCTTCGAGGCGACGGGCCCGTTGTTCCGGGCATTGGGAGTGGACCTGACATTGATCGAAGGAATCGAAGTGAAAACGGCCCTGGTGATTTTGGCCGAGATCGGCGTGGACGTCAGTCGCTTTCCGACGGAGAAGCACTTCGCGAGTTGGCTGCGGCTGTGTCCTCCCCAGGATGAAAGCAACAAGACCAAAAGGCACCGTGGTCATCGCAAAGGGGCAAGCCGAGTCACCATCGCCTTGCGGCTGGCCGCACGGGCGGTGGGCCAGACCATGACGCCGTTAGGCATTTTTTACCGTCGGATCAAGAGTCGGCTCGGTGGACTCGGGGCCGTCAAGGCAACCGCGCACAAGTTGGCATGTTTGATCTACAGGATGCTCAAGTACGGTGAGGAGTATGTAACCCAGTCGATGGAGGAGTACGAGGCGAAGATCAAGGCCAAGATGCTGGATACGCTGAAGCGGAAAGCGGCGGCAATGGGCTTCCAACTCAGTCCCATGCCCACGGAATAAGGGTGTCGATCGACGCCGTCGCCATCGCGCGACAGGCCTGCGGCCACGCTCAACGCTGAAAAGCCAACTCCTAGGCCATCCACTCGCGACACCTGGGGGTTTGGGGGAGTTTTTGGCCTAGTCGACCACTAAATGCGCCAACAACCCGCCCATACACACCCGATGCCGTTGCCCGGCGTCGGCAGTTCATGGGGAGATGGCACATAACAGGACGAGCCGCCTTTGGCGGTGCCCTCACGGCCCGTGAACTGTGGCTCGGGGGCATGTGGCTGCTACCGGTCTTTGTGTCTAGACTGGCGTCCGGCGACGCGGGTCAGTGGCCGTAAATCAACTGGTGCTTCGTGCCCGACACATAGCATGGCCCGAGAGGCATTGACCTTGTCATTGGTGACTTGCCATGCCGGGTTTTCCCGGCAAGGTATTGATCCCGTTGGGGAGACTACAAACGTTCCCGATACCCCTCTTGGCTCGCAGCGCCGTCTTGTTTTCACCGTTCGCAGCCACCAACCGGAGCCATCCATGGTAGTTCCAAATGACGAGCCGAAAAAATCAGGGAAGCCCAAGAAGCCGGCCAAACCCAACAAGACACGGGAAGGATCGCTTGCCATCCCCGTCCCCGCTTCGTCAGCGGGGCTCAGCCTTGTCAACCCAGGCGCGGCCGGAATCGATGTCCATTCCGACATGCATATGGTCTGCGTCCCCGCTGACCGCGACGCCAACCCAGTCCGGCAGTTCGGCGCTAACACCGCCGATCTTCAGGAGATCGCCGCGTGGTTAAAGAAGTGCGGCGTGACAACGATCGCTCTGGAATCCACCGGCATTTACTGGATTCCTCTGTTCGAGCTCCTGGAATCCGAAGGCTTCCAGGTCTACCTGGTGGAACCGGGGCAACTTTCGCGTTGCGGCGCACGCCCCAAGACGGACGTACTGGACGCGCAGTGGATCCAGCGGTTGCACTCCTACGGCCTCTTGCGTGCATCGTTTCGGCCGCCGGATTCCGTACTGGCGCTGCGTGCCTACTGGCGGCAACGCCAAACGCAAGTGCGCTACGCTTCCAGCCATGTCCAGCACATGCAGAAGGCCTTGGAGCAAATGAACGTCAAACTGACGGGAGTGGTCGCCGACATCACGGGGTTGACCGGTATGTCGATCATCGAGGCCATCCTGGAAGGGGAACGCGACCCCATCAAACTGGCCAAACTGCGAGATGAGCGCTGTAAGCACAGCGAGGACGAGATTGCCCTCGCGCTGCAAGGAACGTGGCGGCCCGAGCATCTCTTCGAGCTTCGGCAGGCACACGCCTTGTACCGGTTCCACCATCAACAGATCACCGAATGCGATCAGCAGGTTGAAATGGAACTGGCGAAGTTCGCGAACCGGGCGGGAGAGAAGACTCGGGCCCGCAAGCCACGCAAGAGTGGCCGCAAAGGCACCGACATCCGCTTCGAGGCGACGGGCCCGTTGTTCCGGGCATTGGGAGTGGACCTGACATTGATCGAAGGAATCGAAGTGAAAACGGCCCTGGTGATTTTGGCCGAGATCGGCGTGGACGTCAGTCGCTTTCCGACGGAGAAGCACTTCGCGAGTTGGCTGCGGCTGTGTCCTCCCCAGGATGAAAGCAACAAGACCAAAAGGCACCGTGGTCATCGCAAAGGGGCAAGCCGAGTCACCATCGCCTTGCGGCTGGCCGCACGGGCGGTGGGCCAGACCATGACGCCGTTAGGCATTTTTTACCGTCGGATCAAGAGTCGGCTCGGTGGACTCGGGGCCGTCAAGGCAACCGCGCACAAGTTGGCATGTTTGATCTACAGGATGCTCAAGTACGGTGAGGAGTATGTAACCCAGTCGATGGAGGAGTACGAGGCGAAGATCAAGGCCAAGATGCTGGATACGCTGAAGCGGAAAGCGGCGGCAATGGGCTTCCAACTCAGTCCCATGCCCACGGAATAAGGGTGTCGATCGACGCCGTCGCCATCGCGCGACAGGCCTGCGGCCACGCTCAACGCTGAAAAGCCAACTCCTAGGCCATCCACTCGCGACACCTGGGGGTTTGGGGGAGTTTTTGGCCTAGTCGACCACTAAATGCGCCAACAACCCGCGCATACACACCCGATGCCGTTGCCCGGCGTCGGCAGTTC
>CAWHKI010000194.1:0-17207 GCA_963829765.1 uncultured Isosphaeraceae bacterium
AACGGCTCGCCACTCACCTCACAGATTCCGCAAGATCCGGTCGATCGGTCCAGGGAATCGTGCTCGTTGGTCGGCTGCTGAGCGATTAATGAATGCTAACGGTGTATTCAACGCTTCAGCCAGGTCGTCAAGAAACGCATGAAGAAACGGGCAGTGTGGCGCGTTGCTGACGACCGACTGCCAGTCGAGCGACTCGAGGGCCGCTACGCCGTTATGCGACTCCTTGTATCTTTTCGACCGATCCGTGAGTGTCGGGTCGCAGAGAAAGTTAAGGTATGATTTAGGGTGGAACTCTCGTTCAGGCATGTCCACGATGCGTTTATTGCGGCCCTGCACGATCCGGTCTCGCTCGGGCTTGTCCGCGATGAGGTCACGCCAGGCCGGCAGAGATAAGTAGGCTTGGTCGATCGTCCGGAATTGTTCGAGGTCTAAGTCGGCGGGTAGCTTGTGCGGTTGGCCCGCGCCCTGCGCCGCAAAGCGTCCCTGTCTCCGAAGAAGTAGGTTTCCGTCATCGGCCTGAATAGGTGAAACGAGCAGCGCTCTCGCACCTGCTCGTATCGTCTGTCTGATTGTTCGGGCCAGGTTCGGCGAATGTATGAAGACACTGTGTCACGGAAGAGGCCGATTACGAGCTCGGGCTGGCCTTGATTGCAGAGCTCCAAGTCTTCGACAACGAACGCGAAGTCGAAGCGCTGACCCTTGCGCCCGGGAAAGATCGCGTTAACCAATCCCGCGGCTAATTCGTCGAGATTCGTGGGAACAGGCCCTGGTTCAGCTAGGGCGAGGCGTTTAACATCTTCTGAAGTGAATCCGTCAAGGTGCGTCTCCGGCGGCCACGCAACGAAGTCGTGATCCGGAAAGAGCCTCGTTAGCGCCGGTGGGAGAGCGGCGTGCTCCATTTTGCCGGTCGGAATCAGTGCAACGACAGCCATCGTTACTTCGCCTGATGGCCATGTTGCCCGAGAGCGGCACCGTTATCGGCCCGACGCCTCTGTCCGGCGAATTCCCCGTGCTCGTAGAGTCGGCCCAGCGAGAAACGGGCGAGCCAGTCCGTTTCGTACAAGTCCGTGAGCGGGACAGGGCATTTTTCCAGGCCGTGCTCCATCACAAACACAGAGGCGGGCTCGTCCTTGAATTCATCGAGCAGGACCGGAGAATGGGATGCCAGGCACACCGTCAAGTCGCGTTCGTCGGCCCAGACCCGAAAGGCCTGGGTCAACTCGCGAATCGCGAACGGGTGCAGGTCGTTGCCAAAATCATCGACGGCGATGAGCGACCCAGTCGTCGCACCGGCAACGGCCGTGAGATGAAGCAGTCCCGTGATCCAGCCGTCGGGTGCAAGCGCCAAGGGGCACTTGTTCGAGTTCGCGTCGATCAGGTCCACAGTAACCGTCAGGCCCGCCACATCAAAGTCCAGATCCCAGAACACCTCGGGGAAGGCCGACCGCAAGCGGGTCACGACAAATTCGTACTGTGGCTTAAGGTCGCGGCGGTCGCGCCAGTTCCGCAAGACAGAGAACACATTTTGCCCAGCGGGATGCAAGTATAAATCGCCGCTCTGCCGCGAGCCATTGTTCTGTAGTCCCCAGAGGTTGTAACTTCGGTACACGCGCGCGCCGGTCAGGGCGCGAACGAGCGGTCCCAGTTCGGCGGGATCCTCCGCGTCGACCACAATCCGAATGCCGAGACGTTCATCACGGTCAGCGATCGGACGCTCTTCTCCCCGGTAGACGAGTCGTTGCGACAACGCGGCGCACGACAGAATGACCTCTCCCCCTTGCGTCACTCGCTCCCCAAGCCGGTCCGAAAGCGTCGGCCCTTGGGCAGTCAACTGCAATTCCCAGCGCAAATCGCCGACCGTAACTGCCAGGACCACTGGTTCCACGTCCGGCGCTCCCCATGAACGCAATCCATACACGCCGCCGATGTGTTCGATCGCATTCGGAGCGCTGCGGAGATAGGCATTACGCAGAAACTCGAGAAGCGTTAGCAAAGTCGTTTTGCCGGCACCGTTCGGGCCGACCACGACGCAGACCCGGGAAGGCATCCAGTTGGTCGAGCGCAACGCCCGAAAGTTCCGCGTTTCAAGAGTAATTGCCGAGAGCGCGGCGGATGTGGTGGTCACCACAGGTTCCGGTACCAGCTCACGCAGTTGATCGCCCTGAGGGCTCGGCTGGCTCATGCGAATTCCCTCGTACGGCGGCAGAGGCGCTTTTCGCGCGCTCACGAAAGAGACAAACTTGATGAGCCCGCCCCGATCTCGCCCAATCCACCGAGAAGAACAGGAACGAAAGCACTGCCTATTATTGCGAAACCAAGGGTTCTTGTCATCTTGACTCGGGCACAGGCGATCGAAGAGATCCATCTATTGGAAGCGGCGATCGACGACTCCCGCTCAACGCCCGAAGACATACACCTCTCCCCGCGGTAGCGTGCGTGCCCGCGTGATACACGGGGCGTGTTCAACCTGCGCCCCGCCGGGTGCCGGTGTGTGTCACAATCTGTTCGTGGGTTTGATATCGGGTATAGGACCACACCGGCTAACATCCGGAGCCAACCTTGCTGATCGCAGTGCCGGCGGTGCTCTGGTCCTGCTACCGAGTCCTTCAGTGAGTCGATGCCACGTCCTGACAACTGGGCTCAACAGGTTATTTGACTCCTTCCATGCACGAAAGCTCATGTCAACCGTAGAGCCCGGCGATCGCGCTCTGGTCGCACTCTTCGCATTATTGTCAGTGCAGTCAGGTCCGGTCAGCGGTTTGCCACGGCTGTGACCCGATGAACCATCAGACGAAAACGCATGTATACCCGATCTCGCTCCCGCACCAATTCCGGGTTCAAGAATTCGGAACGGACCGGTAGCTCGCGTCATTCTTCCCCTCTCTTACCTGTGCATGCGTGTTCCATCTTTGTGAGACACGTAAAATCTCGTCGCGGCGGTGGTGGAGGGAACCTCACGCTCGGGCGTGGCCTCATGCGTGAGCAGGTATGCCACGGTGAAACGCCCTTATGTCCTGAGCCTGTCCAAGCCCAACGTTTCCCATTATCATCGAACAGGTGCGGCAAAGGAGAAAGCCATGTCGGAGTATCTGTCAGCGGCGGGATTTCCGACGACTCACTGGAGCCGTGTTCTGCGCGCCGCCGATCCGACCGATCGGGAAGGCCGAAACGCATTAGAGCAACTATGCCGCGATTACTGGTATCCGCTCTATGCCTTTGCCCGCCGTCAGGGGCTCGATCGAGAGGAAGCCGGCGACCTCGTACAGGGTTTTCTTGCCGATTTGATTGAGCGCCGTGACCTGACGAAAGCGGACCCCTCTCGTGGCCGGTTTCGCTCGTTTCTGAGGACCGCCTGTAGCCACTTTCTGTCCCACACTCGCGATCAAGACCGTGCAATGAAGCGAGGAGGAGGCCGAACTCCCGTCTCGATCGACGCGCATGATGCCGAAGGACGCTACATCAACGAACCGGCCCACGACCTGACGGCCGAACGTCTCTTCGAGCGGCGCTGGGCGTTGGTACTGCTCGAACACGTTCTGGCTCGCCTGGAATCAGAGGCAACCCGGGCCGGCAAGTCCGATTTATTCGACCGCCTGCGACCCATGCTCGAGGGGGACGACATGGTCGAATCCTACAGTGAGATCGGCGCATCGCTGCAAATGAGCGAAGGTTCCGTCAAGGTCGCCGCCCACCGCTTCCGCGGTCGCTACCGGCAAATTCTTCGTGAAGAAGTCGCCCGGACCGTCGCCGATCCGGCTGAAATCGATGCTGAGATCGCCGATCTCGTACGGGCATTGTCGTGATTCCGACGCCGAGTGAAGAATTCGCTGTAACCTTTTGCGATTGGTTCGTCATGAGAATGTAGTGGGATCGTGGTTCGCTCTCGGGAGACTTTGTGATGGATGATACGGATCGCTGCCGAGGTTGCGGAGCGAAACGACCCTCGGATGCCCCTTCGGATCTATGCCCCGCGTGTTTACTGAAGGCGGGGCTGCTGGCTGAGGGCTCCCGATTGCCGGATGTGACAATCACGTTCGGGCCG
This sequence comes from uncultured Isosphaeraceae bacterium, assembly GCA_963829765.1. Lineage (GTDB taxonomy): Bacteria > Planctomycetota > Planctomycetia > Isosphaerales > Isosphaeraceae > CAWFRS01. The sequence continues at coordinate 4,043 of CAWHKI010000194.1, forward strand.
GCTTCGTCGAGCGTCCTGGCCTCGTTCGGTGAAGCCTTCGGTAAGATTCCGCCCGTTCTGCTCCGCGATGCCGAATCGGTCGCCGATCCTGGCCCCGTGATCCAGCCGTCATCCCCCGAGATCCCGACCCCGGCGACCGTTCGGCGCGTTTGCAACTCTTCGGCGAGATCGCGCGCGGCGGCATGGGGGCGGTGCTGAAAGGCCGTGACTGCGACCTCGGGCGCGACCTGGCGGTGAAGATTCTGCTCGAATCGCATCGCGACAAGCCCGAGATGATTCGTCGGTTCATCGAAGAAGCCCAGATCGCCGGCCAGTTGCAACATCCTGGCATCGTGCCGATCTACGAGCTGGGCGCCTTCGGCGACCGCCGGCCCTATTTCGCGATGAAGCTGGTGAAGGGCCACACGCTGGCCGAGATCCTCGCGAAGCGAAAATCACCCAGCGACGGCTTGCCGCGCTTGCTCGCGATCTTCGAAATCCATCTGCCAGACGATGGCCTACGCGCATGCCCGCGGCGTGATCCATCGCGACTTGAAACCAACCAACGTGATGGTGGGCTCATTCGGCGAAGTGCAGGTGATGGACTGGGGCCTTGCCAAGGTCCTGCCACGCGGCGGTGCGGCCGACGACGCCCACGCGGGAGTGACGCACCCGAGCGAGACCGTGATCGCGACGGCGCGACAGCCAGCGATTCAGACCATTCGCGAGCCGGTTCGGTGCTCGGGACGCCCTCGTACATGGCCCCCGAGCAGGCGCGCGGTGAGGTCGATCGTCTCGACGAGCGGTGTGACGTTTTCGCACTGGGCTCGATCTTGTGCGAGCTGCTCACGGGGCGCCGGCGTTTACCGGCCGGTCGGGGGACGAGGTCCAGCGCAAGGCCGCTCGCGGCGAGGTCTCTGGCGCCATTGACCGGCTCGATCGCTGCGGTGCCGATGCCGATTTGATCGCTCTCGCCAAATCGTGCCTCGCTCCCGAGCTAGAGGATCGCCCCGTGCACGCCGGCGAGCTCAGCGACCGGGTCGGCGCCTATCAGGCCGGCGTTCAGGAGCGTCTCAAACAGGCCGAGATCGCCCGCGCCAAGAGGCCGCCCGGGCCGGGGAGGCCACCAAGCGGGCCGCCGCCGAACGTCAGCGAAGGCGGTTAACCGTCGCGCTGGCGGCATCGTTGATGGGCTCGGCGGCGCTCGGTGGAAGCTGGGGATTCTGGATCCATGAGGAACGTCAATCCCGTCTTGCCGCCCTTGATACGACAATAGCCCGAATTCAGACGCTTCGAGATCAGGCCGCTGCCGACGGCGTCGACTCCCCGCGCCGTCACGAGGCACTCACCGTTGTCGATCAGGCCCTGGCTTCGCTCGGTGAACTGAAACGATCGGATCTTGCCCGGCGCCTCGCCACTCTCCGCAAGGATCTGTCCGCGCAGCAAGCCCAAGCGGAATCTGGCCAGAACCTCTTGAAAGAACTTGAACATATACGACCCATACCCACGCAGTCACTGGAAGACTGGCGCTGAAAACCGCGGATCCTGATTTCTGTCTGGCGTTCCAACGATGTAAACTCGATCTCGATGCCACGAATAGCGACGATGCGATTCGAACACTCAAAAAGCTTCCTGCCTCGGTTGTTCGCGGTTTGGTCTGGAACCTTGACCGCTGGCTTATGATTCGACACGACAACTTCGTCCTGCTCGATGCTCTCGATAAAAGCGACGGGGGCCCTGAGGGCTGGATGATGACTCATCACGGCTACGAGCCGCGTCCGAGAATACGTTCGTCGTCACATTCGATCCGTCGAATCCTCGACGTGATAAGAGGCCTTGACCCCGATCCCGAGCGAAACCGCATGCGAGCCGTCTTGCTGGAAAAGGATCTGAAGCCACTTCTCACGAAATTTCGGGCGGTAGCGAACCGCGAGCCGATCCTCGATTCGGGACCCGAGATGCCTCTGCTGATTTCGCGGCTCTTGGTTCGAGCCGGCGACGACAGGACCGCCCTGGACCTCCTCAGGAGATCCGTGCTGCGTTTCCCAGGGGATCTCTGGACCAATGTCGAGCTGGCAAATCAGAACGACAATCCTGCTGAGAAAATTCGCTACTTCACGGCGGTGCGAGCGCTTGAACCTGCGATGGCATCCGATCTCGCGGAGGCCCTTCTACAAGAATATAAATACGGACCGAAAGAGGAAGCCCTCTCCATTTTTAGAGAGCTATCTCGAGCCGAGCCTGACAACCCAAACAATTTCCTTCGACTCTTCCGTGCGCTCAAAGCAAGCGGCAAAAATACGGATGCGCGAATCCTTGCGAAACGCGAAATTGGGCGTCTGAATGAAGCAGTCCGCCGCGCCCCGGATGACGCAGTTGCGCACGGTCGGCTCGCGGTCTTCTTGTTGTTTTCGGAACCTCAAGATGTCGCCAGCTTGCTCGGCGAGTTCCGAGCGGTTTCTCGGCTCGTACCGAATGATCCGGTATGCCACTACTGGCTCGGACTGTTACTGCGACGGCAAGGAAATCTCGAAGGCTCAATCAACGAGTTCCGCGAAGCCGTGAGACTTTCTCCCGCGAATCCCGAATATCACAGCGTGCTCGCGTTGGCGCTGAATGGAACGAATGACTACAAGGGCGAGATCTCGAAATTGAGAGAAGCGATTCGCCTTGTCGAACATCAGTTGCGGGCAGGAACCTCCGCCGCGGGGCCAAGAGGCGAGAGCCCCGACTCATCGTTGATATCAAGACTGTGTGACAAGATCGACGGGGCGAACTTGGCCTTCCTCGCCGGCTACAGCATTGGCTCCGGTGGGGGCGTCAGCCGTCTCAGTCTTTACAAATCTCTCGGCAGCGTGCTAGCAGCCACTGGTGATCACGACGGTGCGATCGCGGTCTACCGCGACGCTATCAAGGCTGTTCCGGGAGATTCCGATCTTCATGAAGGCCTTGCCTTGGTGCTCGAGAAACAGGGAAAGTCCGTCGAAGCGATCGCGGTCTATCGCGAGGCAATCAAGACTCATCCGAAGAGCGTCGAACTTCATGAAGGCCTCGCCGAATTGTTTGAGCGACAGGGGAAGATCGCAGAAACAAATGCCGAGCTAGACCAGGTGATCGTTCTCGTTCGAGCGCAACTCCAATCGAAAGAAGACGTCTCTACTCATCGCAAGCTGGGCATGGCTTATCTTCGGCGAAGTCAGCGTCAAGAGGCGGTCCCCCAATTCCAGCGCGTGATCGAACTCGATCCGAAGCAATCGGATGCATGTAATGCGATCGCTTGGGATCTTGCCACTGATCACAATCCGAAGCTACGCGACGGCGCAATCGCCGTCGAATTCGCAACGAAAGCCTGCGAACGGACCGGATGGAAGAACTCCATCTACCTCGACACGCTCGCTGCCGCTTATGCGGAGTCGGGCAATTTCGAGGCCGCAGTTACTTGGCAAACCAAGGCGATCGAACGTCAGCCGAATGGGAAGGACAAGGAGGACTTCAGGAAGCGATTGAAGCTGTTTCAAGAGAAAAAGCCATTTCATCGTGCGAGTGCCCCCTACTGATTCGCGCGTTCTTTCTCCGACCTTCCGGGAGACTGGGTCATGAGTGATCGTGAGAACTGCCGAGGTGGCGGTGCGAAGCGACCCCCGGATGCCCCTTCGGGTCTGTGCCCCGCGTGTTTACTGAAGGCAGGGCTGCTGGCTGAGGGCTCCCGATTGCCGGATGTGACAATCACGTTCGGGCCGGCCTCGTCGAGCGTCCTGGCCTCGTTCGGTGAAGCCTTCGGTACGATTCCGCCCGTTCTGCTCCGTGATGCCAACTCGGTCACCGATCCTGGCCCGGTGATCCAGCCGTCATCGCCCGAGATCCCCGACCCCGGCGACCGTTCGGCGAGCTTGCAACTCTTCGGCGAGATCGCGCGGTGGCATGGGGGCTGTGCTGAAAGGCCGTGACTGCGACCTCGGGCGCAACCTGGCGGTGAAGATTCTGCTCGAATCGCATCGCCACAAGCCCGAGATGATCCGCCGGTTCATCGAAGAAGCCCAGATCGCCGGCCAGTTGCAACATCCGGGGATCGTGCCGAGCTACGAGCTGGGCGCCTTCGGCGACCGCCGCCCTTATTTCGCGATGAAGATGGTGAAGGGCCACACGCTGGCCGAGATCCTCACGAAGCGACAGTCACCGAGCGACGGCTTGCCGCGCTTGCTCGCGATCTTCGGATGCGTGCCGCACCCGCCGATCCTTGTCAGTATTAACGGCACCCCGTTTCCTCGTCCTGGGACTATTCCCGCGCGAAGTCTCCGATCAACTCAGTCAATCAATCTCGCCTGTTCTTTCGCCTCGGCTTTCTTCGGCCGGCAAAGTGGACGACCGCGGGCCTTCAGAGGGTGGCAGCGACACTTCGCCAGGACCAGGCGGCTGGCTCGCGGGCCGTGGGGACAAGGTAGCCGCGACCTTGGCCAGCAGCTCGGCGATAACCGCCGGGGGCAGGATGCCGACTGGCTGCCGCACACTTTCGGCCGAGATCTGGGCCTGCCAGCTTGCGACGGCCGCGCATCGACGCCTTAAGCCCGAGCGAGCCTTCCCTTGCCGGTCCCAGGGCAGCAGCACATGATCTTGAGGAAGGGGGCTGGGGACGCGGGTCGTAATCGCCACCACGTGCACCGGCTTGCCTGGGGCGATCTCCGCCGTGGGCGTGATGACGGCAACAGGACGGAGCTTGCAAAAGCCGTTGGCGTCCTCCAATGTCGCCCATGCCACGCTACCGAGTCGCGGCAGTTGGCTCGGGCTCACGACGCCGGTTCCTCCTCCGGCTCGAAGGGGTTGTCATCGTCGTCGAACCACGATTGTGGCGGTCTCGTGGTTGCTGGCGACTGGGCCCAATCAATCTCTCCCGCCGCTTTCTCGACCTCCAGGCGTGAAAGGACCGCTCGGACCAACTCCAGGTGCCGAAGAGGGATGACGGCCGCGAGATCCTCGCCGTTGCGGCACACAATCACCGGACGCCCCACCTCGGCGACCCGACTAAGCACATCCGCGTAGTCCCGGGCGGCCCGCGGTTCATCCACCCGACCCGGTTCTTCGAGCAAGTATGGCGGGATCATGATTCGCTCCTTCCAAGCGTTTGGGCAGCACGGAATTGCAGCGCGGCCATGGCATCGAGATCTCGAATGATCTTACCACGAATGGCTCGGTCCCGCGTATCCTCACTCAGGGCTTCTTCGCCGATCTGTTCGAACGGGCCGACCTGGGCGGCGCCGACCCTGAGCGCGGCCGGTTCCGGGCCTTTCTTTTGACGTGCTGCCGCCACTACCAGGCCCACTGCCGCGAACACGACCGGGCGCTCAAACGTGGCGGTGGACGAATTTGTCGACTGAGTGTAACCTTCGCCGGTGAATCCGTCATGGAAAGATAGAATGACCGAGACAACTTTGGGGGAACGATGATGGACGACCAGAATTGTTGCCAGGGCTGCGGCCAAAGACGACCCGAGGATGCGCCGGAGGACTTTGCCCGGCCTGTCTGATGCGAGCTGGGCTGGAGGGATCCGGCACCCCCGTACACGAAATGACGGTTTCGTTCGGCCCGGCCTCGGCTGGCTCACTGGCACACCTGGCTGAAAGTTTGGGGGGTTTGCCGCGGGTCCTGTTGCACGACACAGACGCTTCGAGCGATCCGGGCCCGGTCGAGCGGCCTGCCTCGGAGGAGATGCCCGACTTCGCCGACCGCGGTGCGCGGCTCCAGCTTTTCGGCGAGATCGCCCGGGGCGGGATGGGAATAGTTCTCAAAGGGCGCGACCCGGACCTGGGCCGTGAAGTGGCCGTCAAGGTCTTGCTCGACTCCCATCGGGAGAATCCAGACCTCGTGCGCCGATTCGTCGAAGAGGCTCAAATCGGCGGACAGCTTCAGCACCCAGGGATCGTCCCGATTTACGAATTGGGGGCATTTGCCGATCGCCGGCCTTTCTTCGCGATGAAGCTCGTGAAGGGCCGCACGCTATCGAGCCTGTTGGCCGAGCGCACTGATCCGGCCCGCGACTTGCCCCGATTCCTGTCGCTTTTCGAGTCCATCTGCCAGACAATGGCCTACGCCCACGCTCGGGGCGTGATTCACCGGGACCTGAAACCGTCGAACGTGATGGTGGGCTCGTTCGGCGAGGTGCAGGTGATGGACTGGGGCCTTGCGAAGGTCTTGCCACGCGGCGGTGCGGCTGACGACGCCCACGCCGGCGTGACACCCCCGAGCGAGACCGTGATCGCGACGGCGCAAAGCGCCAGCGATTCAGACCATTCGCGAGCCGGTTCGGTGCTCGGGACGCCCTCGTACATGGCCCCCGAGCAGGCGCGCGGTGAGGTCGATCGTCTCGACGAGCGGTGTGACGTTTTCGCACTGGGCTCGATCTTGTGCGAGCTGCTCACGGGGTCGCCGGCGTTTACCGGCCGGTCGGCGGACGAGGTCCAGCGCAAGGCCGCTCGCGGCGAGGTCTCTGGTGCCATTGACCGGCTCGATCGCTACGGTGCCGATGCCGACTTGATCGCTCTCGCCAAATCGTGCCTCGCTCCCGAGCCGGAGGATCGACCCGCGCACGCAAGCGAGCTCAGCGACCGGGTCGGCACCTATCAGGCCGGCGTCCAGCAGCGCCTCAAGCAGGCCGAGATCGCCCACGCGCAGGCGGCCGCCCGGGCCGAGGAGGCCACCAAGCGGGCCCGCGTGGAGCACGACCGTCTTCGTTTGACCGTTGCCTTGGCCGCGTCGATCATCGGCCTGATCGCCATGGGCGGTGGTGGCTGGGCCTATCTGGCGCAGCAGCGCACATCGCGGCGGGCGGCAACGGAGCGAGTGGTGATCGCGGCGATCGACGAAGCGACGCTACTTCGAGGCCAGGCGAAGGCGGCGCCAGTGGATGACCTTTCGAGATGGGCCATGGCCAAAACGGCCACCGAGAAGGCGCAGTTCGGCCCTGGACGCGGGCGAGTCGTCGGCGGCTCTCCGTTTCCGTGTCGACCGAGTTCTCACTGACATCTATCGCGAACAATCCGATGCCAAGATCCGCCTGGCGGAGGTTGAGAAGGATCGCAAGCTGCTCGATCGGCTTAACGAGATCCGCTTGAACCCGATCCGGCAACAAGCGCCGGGGAAGATCGGTAGCGACTACGCAAAGGCGTTCCGGGGGTTCGGCGTCGACATTAACCATCTCGACGCCGATGATGCCGGACGATCATTGGCGAAGCGGTCCGACCCGCAGGAGGTCGCCCTCTTTCTCGACGACTGGGCACTCCTTCGACGAGAAATGGTCGGCTCCCCTGGTACTGCGAAAGATTCTTGGCGTCGCCTGGTCGCGGTAGCGCGAGCGATCGACCCCGATCCGTGGCGAGATGCATGAGGCGGTACATTGACGGTCGAGATGACGGGGCCCTTCGCCGTCTGGCTGCCGACCGACGAGAATTGGCATCCAAGCCAGCGCGAAGTCTGTACCTCCTAGCCAGGGCGCTGAGATTTGTGAGAAGGAGAAGCCAGGTCCATCATCTAAGGCGCCGATCGAAATCCTTGAGCTTGCTTGGCGGATCAGTCCCGGAGATTATCAAATTTGCAGCGAACTGGGTCGCATCTGCGAGAGCAAAGCAGAACGCATTCGATTTCGCACAGCGGCCGTGACCGCCAAACCGGGCGATGTCTCGGCGCATTCATTTCTCGCGAGGGCTTACGTCGACTGTTCGTACAATGGTTTATCGTATAATTGGATTTCTCCGGGTTGGGGCGGATCGAACGGCTCTGAATCCGCGAGGCTTGCCGTCAGCGGAACGGATAGCAACGCCCCCAGGGATGGCCCTCGTGTGTTGGCCGACGTCGACCTGCGCAAGCGGTTTCCGTCGTCTGACCAGGAATGGTCGCGATACTACGAGTATTGGCACTTTTCCTCGTGGCGAAGGATGGAAGCGTTACAGGATTCGGACCCCTTACGAACTTTTCCCTCTCTCCCTTTACGCGCCGAGGACCTGAATCATGCATTGGCGGAATACAAGGAAGCGGTCAGGCTGAAGCCGTCCGATCCCTCTTACCGCGTTGAATGCGGCGATGCGATGGTCCTGCACGGGGACATCAGGGAGGCGCTCGCCGAATACCGCGAGGCAGACAGGCTTGTCGAGGGACACACGCATTTACACGAACACATTGCACACACGTTCTTTATTAAGGGCGAATTCGAACTTGCTCTCGCGGAGATACAGGAGCATATGCGCCGTTATCCAGTCAGGGGCAAAGCAACCGACCGACGCCTCTTCCTCGGAGCCATTTACCATAAGTAAGGCAAGAATCGCTTGGCTTTCGCCGCATACCGCGATGAGTTACTGCAAGGCGGCGGAAGACAGCAGGGGTTCCTTCGACTCGCCCTCGAGACGACCGGCACGCCTGAAGAGGTGTTCAAAGCGTACTGGGACGCGGTACGTTCCCATCTTGGAGAGTGGAACCTTCAACGCGCATTCCTTAGGGACTGCCTGAAACTAGGCATGACAAGTGAGGTGCGGCCTGCTCTCGACGCCGATATCGCCCTACTGAGCGAGAAAATGCGTGCAATGCCAAAAGAGATCGATTTACGGCTCTGCCTCGCCTTGGCATTGCTGGCTCGCGGTGAGCGGCACGAAGCGGCCGTCGAGTTTCGCAAAGCGCTCGAGCTCACGCAGAAGGATCCAGCCAAATGCAACGACGTCGCGTGGACTCTGGCGACCTCATCGCAGGCGGGTCAACGCGACGGCCGCATCGCCGTTGAATTCGCGACAAGGGCTTGCGAGCTGACCGCCTGGAAGGACGCGAACAATCTCGACACGTTGGCCGCCGCCCACGCCGAAGCCGGCGACTTCGAGTCGGCGGTCCGGCACAGACCGAGGCTATCTCACTGGTCAGCGATGCCAAGCAAAAGGAAGACTTTGGCAAGCGACTCAAGCTGTATAAGGATCGAAAACCCTTCCGGGACCCAGCGCAATAGCGGCCCACAAATCCCGGGCATCGATCAGAAAGAAGACGACGTTCCCGGAATAAGGGTAAGCCCGAAATGAGCGGTCAGCAAACATAGCCTTGATTCGGCGCTTGACGACTTTAATGTGACCCAGAGGGCGGCCACGATGGCCGCCCCGTTCCCGACGACGATCAGACTCCGGTGGACGTCCCTCGCTGTCGTTCCTCAAGCAGGGCCTGCAGTTCGGCAATGACCTCCAAATCCTTGGGTCTGCCGGCGGTTCGCTTGAGCTGAATGAGCTTCTCCAAGGTCACAAACCGGAAAAATGAGCGAGCGCGGCACCTCCGCCGATCACGATAAACTGAACATCGCTCAGCACGAGCAACGGTAGAATCCCACTGAAGTTCGGTGCCATCTCCTCAGTCAGTCTGCCGGCTCTTCCGGCCGGCTTCACGCAGCTCCTGGACATATTTCCAGAATTGCTCAAACTTGACGAAGCGTTCTTCTACCGTGAGCTTCAAATTTTCGCGCAACAGCGTCCGATCCACGTCTTTCTTGTACGCCTCGATGACCGGATCAGTGTACTCGGCCGGAGCCAGTTCGTATTGCGCGATAACGGACTTCGTTTCCGCAGCTCGTTCGTAGAGTTCTCCACGCATTCCCAGCTCTCCCCGCTCGCGATCCTTTTGCCCAAAGATCAGCCTAATCGAAACCCTTTCCGACGGCAAGGAAGGTACGAATTCCATTGGACTTAGCCGGACGCGCTCATAAACGAAGCAAAGTGCCAACGGCGCCGGGCTGACAGGCAAAACGCCGCGAGCCTCAAGAGCCGGCATGCCGACGGTATCCGGTTTTCGGGGCCGGTTCCGGTTTTGCGGAGCCACCGAGAAGCGTGGTGTCCCGGCCGTGCGCATCAATCCAGCCCAGTCGCACCAAGTGGGCAAAAAGCTTGCGCGGAGGCAACTTCGAGGCCTCAAACGCTCACCTCGATGCCTGGACCAGCTCTTGACGGGGATCGGGAGACCGAGCTCCCGGCTGCATCAGATGCTCAAGGCTTGCCGGAAATTGGCAGTGAACGGACGCGGATTCGCGCCGGCTCGATGATGACGATCGCCCCCGCGAGAAGATCGCCTTCAAGTTGCGGCAGATTGGCCAGGAGCAAGGTTGCCTGATCTACGGGCCGTCGCGGCGTCGCGCCCGGAACAACAGAACTGACGGTTTGCTCTCTTGGCGTAAAGCGAGCAGCGTTCCGAAGTCGGTATCGGCGGAGATCACAATCCGGTCGTCGTCAGCCGCGCGGTCAAAGATCCCGGAATCGGTGGCCGGCCCAAGGCCGACGTCGCGTACATGGATGGCGTCGTGTCCCGCGGCGGACAGGCGTCGCGCCACGTCGGGCGACAGCGCATTGTCGACAAGGAACCTCATGGGACCGGGACCAGCGGGAGCTCGCGTTCACGTACTGTTTCTGCAGCGTATTGTAACGCCTCTCGAATGTCCTCGGCCTCGAGGTCGGGATAGGCGGCGATAATCTCGGCGGGAGTCATCTCTTCGGCCACCATGCCGATCACCGTCGCCACCGGAATTCGCAAGCCGCGGATACAAGGCACTCCGGCCATCTGGTCGGGGTTCACCGTGACGCGCGAGAACCTCATCTCGAACCTCCCCCGCCTTTTCAAATTGGAAATCGATCAGAAGATCCCTCGTTGGATGACCGTCGCTCTTCAAGACCATTTCGGCGTCACCAGTTTGGAGAACTCTAGGCACCGGCGCACTCACTCCGGTCGCAGTTCTTTCGACAAGGCGATCTCGTGCGAGAGTTGTGGCTCAAGCTGAAGCCGATTTTCCCCGCGACGCCGCACCGTTTCAGCGGCAGACGTTGGCGAAGCAATGTGCTCAATCGTGAGGCGGACCCGCTCGTGATCAGCCAGGGCAGGCCGTTGAAGGGGCACGAAAACCCCATTTTCATAAGTAGCTTCCACCGTCAAAGACATAGAACCCTCGCGAGTCCTTGGAAGGCTGCGTGTCAATCTGATTTAATCCTACCGCTTTTCGGAGACGGCCTCCATGCCAATACGAGAATGGATGTCTCGCCCATCCAATCGACCTCGGCGTTTGTAAAATCCCGGGCGGGTGGAAATCCGATTTGAACAGAAGGTCGCGAAGATTATTAACGAGGGGAGGGGGCCTCGATCCATCAGCCGGGTTGGCGCCGTTGCCGTTTCACCCCGTTGCCGGGGTTTACACCCCAGGCTCGGGAGGCTGTCGTAAAGTAAGATGGGGGCGAGCAGGAGGTGGGAAACGAGGCGGAGTGAGAGTGATCTATTACAATCAACTCGCCGATGGCCGGATTTGGTTGCTACTCATGTACACGAAGAATGTCCGATTCGACGTTCCGCCGGATGTGATCCGAGCGCTCCGCACCGCGATCGAAGGAGAATGATCATGCCGCTCAAAGAGGACGAGCTCATCACGCGTGACTCCCAGCGCGATATCGGCAAAGAACTTCTGGAAGCCCTCGATCAGATGAAACGGGGCCAAGTCGGCTTTGCCCACCAGCTTGCGATTTCAGCGGTCACGGCGGCGAGGATCAAGACGGGACTATCAGAATCGCAGTTCGCTCGGCTACTTGGGGTTTCGGTACGCACCCTGTCGGACTGGGAGCGGGGAAGGCGGAAACCCACGGGCGCGGCGAAGCATCTTATTGCCATCGCGGCAACACATCCCGAAGTCTTGCACGAATTGCTGGAAGAGCAGCCGGCGGTATAGACAGCGACGGGAGCCAGTGGGGCAGGCTCGCGTTGGTGCGTTCGTCGTCATGGCCCGTCAATCCGTGTTTCATCCGTGGCCACGGTCCTGACTGCGATGCACAAAGTCGGATCGCCTGATTCCTTCCGTCGTGCTTCCGATCGCAGCGGTGTGGGCGCGCGACTGGAATTAGCGGCCCTTCTTGCCGCAACAGAACTTGTATTTTTCGCCGCTATGACACGGACACTTGGCGTAGCGGTCGGTTCCAGGGTACCTTTCGCCGGGCGCCGCCGTTCTTGGCTGCGCCGGCGCGCGGGGGCGCTTTGGGAAAGGTTCTTCGCGATCCATCCGTGCATTAGCGGAAACATTTCCTGGTGTCGGCGGATCATCGGAATGACGACGGAACGCCAATGGAAATGATCGCGTAAGCGGGACCCACCTCGATCGTGTAAGCGGGGCCCACCTGGGTCTGCAAGATAGCCGCTTTGGGCAAGAGCGGCAAAGGGGTATTAGTCGACCTTTCGGTTCTTCTTGGTTTTCATCGACTCCCGGAAGCGATAACTCTCACCATTCATCTCAAAGATTGCGCAGTGATGGGTCAGTCGGTCGAGCAACGCGGCGGTCATCCGCTCGCCCTGGAAGATCTGATCCCACTCACTGAACGGAAGGTTGCTCGTGACGAGGACGCTGCCACGCTCGTAGCGGTCGGCGAAAACGCGAAACAGAAGCTCCACACCGCCGCGGCTCATCGTCACGTAGCCCAGCTCATCGCAGATCAACAAATGCGCGCGATCGAGCTGGGTGAGAAAGCGGTCCAGCGTGTACTGCTTCTGCTCTTTCTCCAGCCGACTTACAAGCTCGGCCGCAGTGAAGAATCGCACTCGCAGGCCTGCGCGACAGGCAGCTAGTCCTAGTCCAATCGAAATATGTGTCTTTCCAGTTCCGTGGTTTCCCACGAAGCAGCAATTTGATTTTTGTGTGATCCACTCGCAACGCGCCAACTCCAGAATCCTCGGTTTGGATAGGTGCGGCATCACGGTAAAGTCATATGTGTCGAAATCCTTTTCGACGGGGAAGCCGGCATCCTTGATTCGCGAGGCGATCGCGTTGGCAGCGCGGGTGGCAAGTTCCAATTCGGTCAGGCGAAGCAAGAACTGGGCGAAGGTCTGATTGCCGGCGGCGGCGTCCCGCGCCAGCTTCTCGAACTCGCGGCCCATAGTCGGCAGACGCAGCAGCCGCAACTGGGCCTTGAGCATTTCGATCGTGGGATCGGCCATTGTGGATTCCTTTCCGAAAGGAGGTTAGGAACGCGAGTCAGGCGAAGAAAACGGTGACAGGGCTTTCATCGGTGCGAGGGCTCAGGAGTTGATTGAAGCATCTGAGGTCCGGAACCGGGACGTCGACTCGAGGAAGGGTGTCTTCCTCGCGGTGTGCAGCGCCATCACGTCTGGTGGCTTCGATGGCGGCAAGCGACTGTGTTCGCTGGATTACGGC
>CAWHKI010000195.1:0-15099 GCA_963829765.1 uncultured Isosphaeraceae bacterium
ATCTATGAAGGGGATCGGCAGTGATCATGCTGGGCGGGCGCTGGCGTTGCCCTGATCGTTCCGCGGCCTACGCTGTCGCCCCCCGGAAGCGACCGGCTTTTGCCCGCCGCGGACGCGAATGGCGCTGCCGATCGGCCCAATTGCCCTAATCCAAGTAGCTGATTGCTGTTCTGAGACGGAGCCAGGCTGAAAAGCGCCAAAAAGCGCCATCCCGCTGGATATTCATGGGGGAATTCACGGATAAACGCGGGCGAAAGGCACAGACTTCCATGGCTCGGCGCCGGCGGGGCCTCGGCGGCCGGCGGCCAGGAAAACGTCGACTTCGCCGTCGTCATGACGTGCCGCCGCGACCAAAAGGCTCTCCGCCGCCCGTGGCACAACCCCCGCTCTGTGCCACTGGGACGGCGAGCTCTGCCTACAACGCAACGTCTTAATGAATAAATGGTTACAGCGACGAACAGGCGATCGTCGTGGCAGAAAAACGTTTCAAAAAAGCGCCAGAGGGCGCCATTTTGTCGCGGCGGTCAGCCGTGGGCGAGGCGATGCGGGCGATGGTGTCCGCCCCCCTGCAGCCGATCGTCCCGACGGGAGCAGGCCCATATCCCTAAAGGGCTAGCCAAATTGGGCTCTTGAACTTACATTTTATCCAGAACATGGAGAGTGCCCGCGCCCTTTCTGTCAGTGAATCGAACAGCCCCAGGAGAATTGCGAACCGCCATGATGCTCAAAGCGACCGATATCCGTCGAGGAATGGTGATCACGCTCGAAGGAGTCAACTTCGTCGTCCTCGACTTCGCGCACCACACCCCCGGAAACCTCCGGGCGATGGTCCAGACCAAATTGCGGAACATGAACAATGGCGCTCTGATCGAGAAACGACTTCGATCCGTCGACCAGATCGAGGTCCCTTACGTCGAAACGAAGGAGTACGAGTACCTTTATTCGGCTGCAGACGATCATGTATTCATGGATACCGAGACATACGATCAGCTCAGCTTTTCGCCGGACATTATCGGCACGGCAATGGACTACTTGCTGCCTAATGCCCGGGTGATGGTCAAGTACATCAATGACAAGCCGGTGTCGATCGAGGTTCCCGACTCCGTCGAGCTCACGGTGACCGACACGCCCCCGGCCCTGGCCGGCGCGACCGCCACTAACCAGTACAAGGAAGCCACCCTCGAGACCCGGCTCAAGGTCCAGGTCCCCCCATTTATCAAGCCCGGCGAAAAGATTCGGATTGATACCCGGACCGGGGAATACCTCGAGCGGGTCAAGTGAATGCCCGCGGCGGCCCTGGAGCTGGCCCGTGAATGAGCTGACGCAGTTGCTCTCGGCACTCGTTTCCCTGCCGAGCGTCAATCCCATGGGCAGGTCCTTGGCCGGTCCTGAGTATTTCGAGACCCGGCTGTCCAATTACCTGGAGGCTTGGTTTGAAGATCTCGGCGTTCGCTTTGAGCGTCAGCCGGTGGCGCCCGGCCGCGACAATATTCTGGCCTGGTATGACGCCCCAGCGGCTCGCAGGCTCATTCTCTTTGACGTCCATCAGGATACCGTGCCGGCGGACGGCATGACGATTCCCGCGTTCGTCCCGGAAATCACCGGAGGCCGCCTGTCCGGCCGTGGATCGTGCGACGTCAAAGGCTCGATGGCGGCGATGCTGTCGGCGTTCGCGCGACTGGTGCGCGAGCGACCGCCCGGCTCGGCGTCGGTACTCCTGGCGTGCACGGTCGACGAAGAGTTCACCCACCTCGGCTCATCGCGGCTGGCCGCGACAAAACATGGTGCCGAGCTGGCGATCGTCGCCGAACCAACCTCGCTGAATCTCGTCCACTGCCACAAAGGAGTGCTGCGCTGGAAGATTCGGACCAAGGGCGTGGCCTGCCACAGCTCGACCCCACACCTGGGCGCGAACGCAATTTACCGCATGGGCCTGGTTCTCGACCTCCTGCGGAAGTATGCCGGCATGCTGGCCGCTTCGAAACCCGACCCGATTCTCGGCCCTCCCACCCTGTCAGTCGGCCGAATCGAGGGGGGGCAGAGTGTCAACGTGGTCCCCGACTGGTGCGAGATCGAAGTCGATCGCCGGCTGATCCCCGGTGAAGACGCCGCCGTCGCTCGAGAGCGGTGAAAGAGCTGTTGGAGCAGGCTTTTGAGGAAACCGACTGCCTCGAATTGAGTCAGCCCTGGGTGCAAATGCCGCCGCTCGCATCGCGGGCAATCGGCTGGATCGAGCCACTCTCAAACGCCATCTACGCGGCGACGGCCCATCGCCCGCTGGCGATGGGTGTTCCCTTCGGCACCGACGCGGGACCGCTCAGCGAGAAAGGAACACCTTGCATCGTGTTTGGGCCCGGCGATATCGCCCAGGCCCATACCAAGGATGAATGGATCGATCTCGAGCAGGTGCATCTCGCGGCACAAGCATATTTCCAGATCGCCGTTGACCTTGGCCGATAGGGGCCTTTTCAGAAGACGTCCAGGGCGTAGTGGTAGCCTTCGTACCATCTCTTCTTGTGCCAGTCGTGCCAACCATGCGGGTGGCGGAAGACGCCGAAGACGCGATAGCCGCCGTACTCGTTGCGATAATACGGGCCCTGAATTTGCGGAACGATGCGCTGTTCGCGCGGATAGCGGTACCAGCCGTCGTAGAGTCCGTTATACTCGAAGCCGTTACCCGGGACTTGAGGCGGAACATACGGCCAGTGGAGATAGTCGCCCCAGTTTTGGGCCTGGGCCGGCTTGACCCCACCGCACGCCACCAGCGCGAGGGTCAGGGTCGACACTTTGAGCCATGAGAAGCGAGACAAAATACACCTCCGTGTAGGGAACCCTTTCCCAAACCGTGGTTAATATGCCACACCGTTGGCGACCGCGACGAAGATTGGCGATGTTTTTGCGATCACGAGGGATGAGTTATGACAGACAGGCGGATTGGCGAGAACTTGGCGGTGCCGACGGCCGTAGCGAGGTGTTGTGCCCGACCCGGGGCTCCGGCTGCTTTTCGGATCTTTTTGACGGCGTGCCTGTTCGTGCCGGCCGCGCCGATGGTCGGCCGGGCCCGCGGTCAACAGCTTTGCCAACCCCAAGAGGCTCGCCTGCGAAAAGTGGTCGAAAAACTCGCCTCGCCTGAGTTTGGCGGCCGGAGCGGAGCAGGGGGGAGAAGACCGTCTCCTACCTGATCGAGCAATTTCGCGGGCTCGGGCTCGGCCCTCTGTTTGAAGGCGGATATGTCCAAACGATACCCGGCAACGAGCCTGGAACCATCCAGGGACGAAACGTCGGTGCTTTATTACGTGGATCCGACCCCAAACTGCGCGACGAGTGGGTGATCGTGGCCGCTCATTTCGACCACCTGGGGATACGGCGAGGCGTTCTTTACCCCGGCGCCGACGACAACGCCTCGGGCGTCGCTATGATGCTCGAGGTGGCTCGCTCGCTCGTCCAAGGGCCCGCACCGCCCAAACGAAGCATGATGTTGATCGGTTTTGATCTCGAGGAGATCGGACTTTTCGGTTCGCGCGTATTTCGTGGCTCACCCGCCTGTCCCGCTCGACAAAATCGCACTGTTTATCACGGCCGATATGATCGGCCGTGCCATGGCCGGAATATGCGAATCGCACGTGTTTGTATTGGGAACAGAGAACGCGCCCGGCTTGCGCCTCTGGATTGACGAGGCGGCCAGAGGGCGTCCACTGACCGTGGGCCTGCTCGGCGCGGACATCCTGGTCTTGAATCGGAGCGATTACGGGCCGTTCCGCGGCCGCGGCATTCCCTTCCTGTTCTTTACAACCGGCGAAAATCCCCGGTACCACAAGCCCGACGACACCGCCGATACACTGAACTATGCCAAGGCGACATCGATCAGCCAGATGATCTATCAGATCGTCGCCAAAGCCGCCAACGCCCCGGCCGTTCCCCGCTGGCAAAAGACCCGGGATGATCCGCTTTCTGAGGCGGTCACCATCCGCGACGTCTTGGATCTGATGGTGAAGAACAGCGAAAAACTGAAAATCGGCGGCGCTCAGCTCTTCCTCATCAACAATACCCTGGGCACGCTCGACGCCATTATCAAGCGTGGGTCAATCACGCCGGGCGAACGCGCCGGCGTCATTCAGGCGGCCCGGGTCATTCTTTTCACGGTGCTTTGAACGGCGACTGAGCATCATCCGAGGGCGAACGGCCATCGGGCGCGTCTCGTGAGGCACCGGCATGAGCAGTCCTGAATGGCTTTCCTATCGCGCTGCCCTCGAAGAATACCAGCAACAGGCCGAGGCGTTGCTCGAGAAATTGAAGTCGGGCGACGGGCCAGTGGCGTGGCGTTTCAAGTGGATGCACCCGCGGTTTTGTGACAAAACTGTCGCCGACGTACGGGTCGCGATACTCGAACTCGCCGACTCCCGGGTAGTTCTCGCTCGCGAATACGGCTTCGAGGATTGGGCCGCGCTCGCGGCGTTTGCGGAAGCCGTTTGTCGTGATGGCCCCGTCGCTCGCTTCGAAGCCGCGGTGGAGGCGGTCATCTTCGGTGATGTGGCAACGCTCCGGTCTATGTTGCGCGACCACCCGGAGTTGATCCGCGAGCGATCGACACGCAGGCACCATGCAACCTTACTGTTTTACGTCGCCGCCAATGGCGTCGAACACGGGCGACAGAAGACGCCAGCCAACGCGGTCGATGTTGCAAAGGCACTGTTGGACGCGGGCGCTGACGTCAACGCGCTGGCCGATATGTACGACGCGAAGTGTGCGACCATGAGTATGCTCGTGTCGAGCTGTCATCCGGCCAACGCCGGCGTCCAGGTCGCACTCGCGGAAACGCTCCTCGATTACGGCGCGTCGATTGTCGAGCCTGGCTCGCGGGGGCAATCGTCGATCATTACCGCGCTGGCGTTCGGTTACTTGACCACCGCCGAGGCGCTCGCCCGGCGTGCCCCGCCGTCGGACAACCTTTCCGCCGGCGCGGGACTGGGCCGACTCGCGGACGTCGTTCGGCTGCTACCAATCGCCGACACCGAGAGCAGCCACGTCGCCCTCGCTCTCTCGGCCCAGCACGGCCACGCGGAGATCGTGCGGCTGCTCCTCGACGCGGGCGAGGATCCGAACCGCTACAACCCGAAGGGGTTCCACGCGCACTCGACGCCTCTGCATCAGGCGGCGTTTGGCGGCCACGCGGACGTCGTGCGGATGCTCGTCGAGCGCGGTGCGCCTGGACGTTCGAGATACGGTGCATCAGAGCACACCACTCGGCTGGGCGATCCACGGCCGCCGAACGGCGATCGCGGATTACCTCAGCGCTCAGGGAGCCGCGGCCACGTAACTCCAGTTGATTATTGCGCGTCTCTGGATTTCGCGGGCGTTTGACGAGAGGACGTCCTCGTTTTACGAAGCGGGCGAGGAGACACTCAACCTGATAGGGCTTGTTTCATTTGGCCGGTACGGGCAGCGTCAAGCGGCGTCACCCCGCGACGGTCTGCCTTGTTGGGATCTGCTCCGTGTCGAACGAGAAGCCGAACGATCTCAAGCTGCCGACAGTTGACCGCGCGACGTAGCGGTGTCTGACCCTTGACGTCTCGCGCGTCCATGGTCGCGCCATGTTCGAGCAGCGCCTGAACAACCGCGATGTAGCCTCGGCGCGATGCTTGGTGCAACGCTGTCCCACGGGTCGGACCGCTCGTGATATCAACGGTGGCACCGCCCGCGAGTAGCATGCGGGCCACATCCTTTGTCGAGGCGCGGTAGAGCGGCGTGTGCCCCTCAGCCTCTCTGGCATCGGGGTCTGCCCCTGAGCGAATCGAGCGCCGCCACCAGCTCGGCCTCTCCGAGCCGCGCGGCGTCGTGCAGCAAGGTTTGGCCGCGCAAACCCAACAGCCGCGTGCAGGAGCGGTCGCTCTCGACCTCCGAGATGAACCTGTCGCGTGTAGCGGCCTGCACGTTGGCGTGGAACGGCCAATCCGGTTCGATCATTCGAGCTGCACCGCTGTACGCTTCCATCATCGCCTGAAGGTGGCGAAACCGACCCAGGTCATCTCCCTCGTCGGGGTCGCAGTCGAGGTCGCGTTGGGCAAGCAAAACCTCGATCACTTCGAGCGGTTTCACCTGCTTTGGCCGGCGGCCGAAGCGTGGGTCAGCACGGCCCGTTGGATCAAGCCATTCGGCGAGAGCGTGGCTCATGAGGACCGCGTGGGGCACCAAACGCATCGGTAGCATGGACCGCAGGAGCGCCAGATCGCCTCGCGAGACAGCATCGAAGAGGTTCTCGGCCTCTGCCATCCGGTTCCACTGTTCCGCCAGCCGCGCGTCGAATCCGTCTGAATCGACCGGGCACGGGTTCGTCTTTAGCGGCTTACCCGTATTCACGAGTGCGCTGGCACCAAACTCGAGATGTGCCATAAGCAGGGCCGCCTCTGCGGCCGGGATGCCCACTTCCCGCACGGCCGCCTTCATGTTGGCAAGCCACGCGTCACGCGCCTGGGCATCGATGGCGAACGTCACGTGTCGGCGGCGGAGCCGGGCGCCAGGAAGGTCGTAAACGGGAGGTCCGCCCAACCAGGTTGTCATGAAGTCAGTCAGGCCACGGACGGCACACGAGAGCGTCTTGCCGTAGAGCGGGCGGATCACGGGGTCGCTGTCCACGCGAGTGTAGAACGCGGCCACCAAGCGCTCCACCGTTTCGGCACCGATGCGTTCAAAAAGTGACAGTTCCGGGGCGGCACCGACTTTGACGCGGAGAGCTGGCGGAGACATGCCCTTCTTCATTTCGGCTCCCCCAAAGGGTGTACACCGGCTGCTGCGTGCACGATCGTCGGTTGAGTTGGCCGGAGGGGCCTTCAACTCGACCACCAGTATGCAGCGCATATTGACAAACCGAAAGGACGTTTCGGCCGCCGCTTAACCGAAGAGTTGCACCAGGGGCGTGCCGTCGTTGATCTTCATGGGGCGATTGACGGCATCGTTGACCATCGTGCCGGGGTCGATGCCCAGGGCATGAAGGATGGTCGCGCCCAAATCGTCGGGGCTGACGGGGTCACTGGCCGGATAGGCCGCCCAGCGGTCGGATGCGCCGAAGACGTTGCCGCCGCGGATGCCTCCGCCCGCCAGAACAGCCGAGTAACAATGCGGCCAGTGTTCGCGGCCGCTATTGGCCATGATGATGCGCGGCGTGCGGCCGAACTCGCCCACCCATACGACGAGCGTCTCGTCGAGCAGCCCGCGACCGCTCAGGTCGTCGAGCAGTGCCGAGAATCCCTGGTCGGCCGGCGGCATCAGGCGGTTTTTGAGGTGATGGAAGTTTTCGCCGTGCGTATCCCAGAAGTTCTGTCCGTCGTTGTGCCAATTGACGGTCACGAGCCCGACGCCGGCCTCGACGAGCCTTCGCGCCAACAACAGGCACTGGCCGTGGATGTTCCGCCCATAGCGGTCGCGGACTTTCGGCCCCTCCCGATCAATCTCGAAGGCCCGCGCGCCTCGGCCGAGACCAAGCCGTCGAGCGCCTTCCGCTGAAAGCTGTCCCACGACGGGTGGCCGTTGCCCGAAAGTTCGGCTTGCGTGACGAGTCGTTCCAGCAGTGCCCGGCGAACAGCCAGGCGCGGCGGTGAGATCCCTTCGGGCAGGCCCAGGCCCTCGACGTGGTATCCTGTCGCGTTGGGGTCGCCGTCGACGTGGAACGGGTCATAAGCCTTGCCCAGCCAGCCAGCGTCTTGTCCCGGCGCCCGGCCGCCGGGCGCTGCCGGATGCATCACCGTCCAGGGCATGGTGACCGCGGTCGGGACCGCGCCGGCGGTCGGTCGCAGCTTGGAGACGAGCGCCCCCAGATGCGGCCAGTCACGCGGCGAGGGGCCGGCGGCGTCGGAATTGGGCGTCGGAGCCAGGTGGCCGGTCAAAAGGCGATGCGCCGTCGAAAGGTGGGCAGGGTCGTCATGGTTCATCGACCGCACGATCGATAGCCGGTGCGCTTGCTGGGCCAAGAGGGGAAAATGTTCGCCGATCGAAATTCCCGGCACGGTCGTCGCAATCGGCCGGAACGGCCCGCGAATCCCGTCCGGAGCATCCGGCTTGGGGTCCCACGTATCGAGCTGGCTGGGCCCGCCCCACATGAAAATCAGGATGCACGACTTTGCTCGCCCAAACCCGCTGGGGCCAGAGCTTTTACCCCCCTCCCGCGCCTGCAACAGCCGTGGCAAACCCAGCCCCGTCAGCGACAGCAGCCCCGCTCGCAACGTCTGTGCGCCGCGTGAGCTGGAGCCGGCGGAAGTCATCGCAGGCCATCGTTCGCCCAACCATCAAATTGCGCAGCATCGCATGTCTCCGGCGCCGCTGTTCGTACCTGACCGGTATTATGGAAGATGTTTAACTTTTCGTCAACAATTTCTTCGGTCTTTGGACGCTCAGGCCGCCGCGTTTTTGACACGTTCCCCGCGGATTACCGGCCTCGCCGCCGTCGCTGATTACGGAACGACAACCTGAAGACGGCTTACCTCCGCGGGATCGCGGCCTTCCGACTCCCACGACTTCCGTAGCGCTGACTGCCAGTCGATCGTCTTCGCCGATAACGCCAATGGGCGCCCCGACTCCAACCTCACTCCGGAGTATCCCCCAGTGTCGAACTCCCGAGGGTGCAAAATCAGTAGCTTCCCACGGCCAGCACCTAGACCGCGCGACCAGCCGCGGAAACGGGGTAGCACGGTAAATGGGACTCCGACGACACGCTCATTTGAACAGAAAGCCATCTTATAAACGATCCAATAGTTCCCGAATACATGAGTTATATCAGAAGGCACAACATAATCATCGAGGATGCGCTGCCATTTACTCGCTCCCTCACGAACGATTATCAGCTCCGACCAGGCGGGCGGACGAAGGCGCACCGGCACTCCGCTCGCGTTGAGGTAATGGAGTTTGTCGCGGTACCAGTAAAACGTGGACGCGGTCATCAGCTCAAAGACCAAAAAACCCAAGAGGCAAGCAGAGAGCAGCTCTAGCCGACCGCGCTTCGCCAGCTCGGAAAGAGTTAACCCGAACCCCAGAGCCCACGGAGTCAACATAAAGATCAAGTAACGATAGTTCTCGGGAACAAAAAGGGTATCGTCCACAATGAAAGCAGCGGCCGTCAAAAGCGCCGAGACGCATATGCCGAGGCCGATCGCGCCGCGGGCGACGTCCGCTGAGGATCTCACGTCCCGGGCGGTACGGATGAGAGTGATCAAGAAAGCTGGCATCACAAGCACGGGACGGGGCACCTCGATCCCTGGAAACCCGCTACCACCGATCAGCCGGGGAAGGCAATCAGAAACGAGCAAACGAATGTGATCCCACAGTGTGCGAGGATCAATTGTTACACCGAACAGTTTGGGATAAGTATTGTAGGGCTCAACGACCTGGCCGATTCCACGCGGAATTAATCCGACGAGCATGGCGGCGATGAACACCGCTACCCAACCGATCGCGGCTCTCGACCGTCCGTTCGAGAACCACGCGAATAGCGCGGCCACCGCGAGCCCAGCGATGGTCAAAAAAAACATGGCGTCGACATAAACTCCCAAGCCGCACCAAAGTCCAAGTGCGGCAGAATGCCACCTCGCTCGACGTGTGAGGCAGGTATAAAGAATCGCGAACGCCGCGGTGTGCCAGAAAAGCGTGAGCAAGTGGCCGCCGGTAATGCGTCCCGATAACCAGATCGTCCCCAGCGACGAGAACACGAGGGGCAAAATCGCCCATCCAGCCGCTTCGAGTCCGTAAGTCTTGGCCGCCAGCCAAAACGTGGATGCCACAACGAGTACCCAGAGGACGGTGCCTCCGCTAACCAACGTAATCGCGCTAGTGCCCCAGATCAGGGCCTGTGGGTACGAAGCCAGCAAGGGCAAAATGCCCTGGTAGAGTGCTCCAGGAAAATGCCACCGCCAATGTCCGTGGATGGCATCGCGCAGCACCATGGCGTCAACGGCCAGATCGCTGTCAAAATGGTTCTCGGCATTGAGCACGAACGGCACGCGGATCAGGACCGTCCAGAAGAGACCGAATGCGAGAAAGGCCCAAGGCCATCGCGCAGGCGCGGTAGCAGCGTCGGCGGACGTTTGAGTCATGGTGCGATAGGCGTGGTGATTTGAGCCGGCAATCTTTCAATTAGCCACCAACTAAAGGGTACCGTCCGCCACTCGGAAAGTCGAGAACCAGCCAGCACCTGTTGGGGGTATGTTTACTTATGGAGTTCCAAACAAGGGTAGCAGCCCCATCCGTGCGAAAACCTACGGTCGCGTATTGGGCGCAGGGGGTGGATGTCGGGCCACGTTCTTCAACTATTGGCGCAAGCTCAGCGGTGACGATCAGGGCTGAAGGTTCGGGTTGATGGTGTCGGAAGGCCCTGCGACGCTCAGGCGGGATCGCCGGGGGGGCACTGATGGAGACTTCGATTCCGCAGGTAGTCACATCGGAGGGGACGGCGACCTCGAAGCACGAGATCGGCGTCCTCTTCGTTCATGGGATCGGCCAACAGCACCGCGGCGAGACGTTGCTCAGCCTCGGGGAGCCCCTGTGCGACTGGATCCGCCGCTGGGTCGAAGGGGCCGCCGCAGTGCCCGCGGCCGCGGCCGCGTCAGCGGAAGATGGGGCGGTCGAGCGGGCCAGCGGGAAGGTCTCGTTTGACACCGTCCTGTTTGAGCCCATGCCGGATCAGGCCCCGGCCCATGCCGTCCTCCGGATCGAGCAAAGCGGAGCCAGCCACGGCCGGCCCACCTCGTGGCTCCTGGCCGAGGCGTTCTGGGCCGACAGCTTCCCCAATCCCAGCTTCCCGCAGGTGGTCTCCTGGACGATGTCGGTCTCCCCCTGGGTATTCGGCTCCTTCATTTGACCGACCGCGACGAGGCGACGCTCGCGGCCGCTCCCGGCCGTCGGTGGGCCGTGCTCTCGGCGAGGAGATGGGACAACTGGGCACTCGGTCTGTCGGCCGTCGTGCTGCTCGCGAACGGGCCGCTGCTAGCGCGACTGGGGGCGCAGGCGACCCGCCTCTTCGCCTCGTTCAAGTCGCTGGCCTTCGTCCCGCGTGCCGGCGGTCCGGAAGGGCAGGATTACTCGCCCGCCCTGTCGGGTGGCGTCGTCATCGCGGCCGGATTCCTTTTACTGCGGACGATAGTCGACAGGTTGTGGACGTGGAGGTGCGATCTCACAGCGGAGACCCTCTACACGAGGGACTCGACGGGAGTACCTGCAAGCAAGTCGTTCATCGTTTTATTCATTGATAGTAATCTTGGGACATTCGTCGCGCTCGGACTGGCCTGGGCCTTCTCCACGCACTGGCGGGCTCCCCTGCGGCTCTTCATGGCCCTGCGCCCGTCCGATTCGCCCTCTTCGGCGTTCCATCTCCAGTTTTTGATCATGTGGTTCCTAGTGATGTTCGCGCTTTTATTTCTGAAATTGCCCGTGTTGCGTGCCGCGATCAATAACCCCCGATTTCCACGGCCCGGAAAATAATTTCACACGGGCCGGCTAGGCAAAGAGGTCTGCCACGGGGCGGCCGGTGCTGGCCGGATTGGTGAAGCCGTCGGGGCTCAGCCTCGTGTCAAGCGGGATTCCGAGAGCGGAGAGGAGGGTAGCGCCGAAGTCCTCGGGCGAAACCGGGCGGTTCTTCACATACTCGCCATGCTTGTCAGACGCGCCGTAGACCGTCCCGCCGCGGATACCGCCGCCGGCCAGCATGGCCGAATAGCAGTGGGGCCAATGGTCGCGGCCCTGCTTGGTGATCGTTGGGCTGCGGCCGAACTCGCCGAGCATCGCCACTAGAGTGTCGCCCAGCAGGCCGCGGTGTTCCAGGTCATCCAGCAGGGCCGAGACCGCCTGGTCCAGGCGGGGAAGGATGAAGCGCAAGCCGTAGGTCCCCGTGTCGAAGGTATTGCCGATGTAGTCGATCCCGCCATGGCCGTCCCAGACGTTGATCGTGATGAGCTTCGCGCCTTCGGCAACGCCCGTCCAGGCGTGGATCGTGACCAGTCGCACGCCGCCCTCAATGAGCCTGCGGGCCAGCAACAGGTTCTGTCCCAGCGGGTGCCGGCCGTAGCGATCGCGTACGGCCGGGTGTTCGCGCTCGAGGTCAAACGCCTGCCGCGCTTTCGGGCCGGTCACCAGGTCGAGCGCGCGTTCCTGGAGGCCCCGCATCTCGTTGCCGGATTTGGTCCACCGGACCGGGGTTGAACCGGGCTCAAGGTTGGCCAGCAGGCTGCGCCGGCCGATCAACTGGTCGCCGAGAGACTCCCGAAGGGGGGTCGAAGACCTTCGCGCGAAAGTTCGGCGCCGACGGGTTGTCTTGATAGGTCCCAACCCGGAGCGGTGCGTAGGCCTGGCCAAGGTAACCGCCCGACTGGTATCGCGGACCGGCGTCATACTCCATGTTTTGGAGCCAGACGTAGGAGGGGATGTTCGCGGTGGCCGGCCGGACCCGGGCGACGATCGAGCCAAGATAAGGGGCGTTTTCCGGCGGGTTGGACTGGCCGCTTAGGCAGATGTGCATGCCGGCGAGGTGCTCGGTGCTCGGCTGGCGCATCGACCGGATCAGGCAATAGCGATCGGCGAGTTGGGCCAAACGGGGCAGATGTTCGCAGACCTGGATTCCCGGAACTGCGCGTGGCGATCGGACGGTATGGTCCACGGATCTCGGCGGGCGCGTCAGGCTTGAGGTCCCAAATGTCGAGGTGGCTGGGCCCTCCCTGCTGGACGATGAGGATGCATGACTTGGCCTGTGCGCCGCGCCTCCTCGGCTCGGCGTGGCCATCAGCCCACAGCAGCGTGGGGAGCCCCAGGGGGACCAGGCTCAACCCTCCCACCTGGAGTATCCGCCTGCGCGAAATGGTTCCCGGCTTCTTCGCAATGGCGTTCTCACTCATGCTCGGATTATACCTTTCCCGGTGCGAACCGACGAGGAAGGTTCGCAGATACCGCCTTCGGCGTCGAACGGGTCGTCGATGAGGAACCGGGCCCGTCGCAGGCGTCGACGTCGGTCATCGAGCGATCAGTTGCTCGTAACGATCGTGGGGACCGATCCAAAACCAGACCAAGCCCTCGGGCCGGTCCCTGGCCAGCGCGCGGATTCGCGGACCAACGCGAGCGGACCAGAAGCCCCCGACCCTCTTGAGCCGTAACGATGGATGGCGAGAGTCCGCTTGGAGCATCGCGAAGCAGCGGTCGGCCTGCTCGCGAGTCTCTGCCGGCAAGGAGCGATAATGGAACCAGAACTCGGGGGTGGCGAAATGGTTCACGGGGGCAGAGGCGTGCAGCGCCCAGCTTCGAAATCCGCATCGGCGCGGCGACCAGCAGCACCCATGCGCCCGGCCAGGATGTCGGCCTCGATTTGCCGGTCCCACTGCTCCGCCAGAAACTCCTCAAACCACTGCGAAAAGCGATCAAGCTCGTCAGCAGGGAGCTGGGCAACGGCGGATTGTAGTTCTTCGACGCTCATAAGCCAGCAGCCTACAGTAAGATGTCCGGCGAAGGCAAGAGGGCATCAGGCTGCAGCGGCGAGTGAACCCGCGCTTCCTTGCCTGCGGGCGTCACGCCAAGTAGTATGGGCGGGCAGATGCCGAGTCCACCTACACGCGGGCGAGAATCGATGAACAACTTCGGCGATAAGGTCTCCTTTATCTGGTCGGTGGCCGACCTGATCCGCGACTCGTTCAAGAGGTCCAAATACCCGGACGTCATCTTGCCCCTGACGGTACTCCGGCGCCTCGACTGCGTGCTCGAGCCAACCAAGGCCAAGGTCCTTGAGACGCACGCGAAGCTTAAGGGGAAACTGGCGAACCTCGCCCCCCAGCTTTGCAAAGCGTCGGGCTTCGCGTTCTATAATACGTCGCCGTTCACGTTCGAGCGGCTCATGCAAGACCACGCCCACCTGGCGGCCAACTTGCGGGCCTACATCAATGGCTTCTCCGACAACATGCGGGAGGTCCTCGAGAAATTCGACTTCGGTAACACGATCAGCAAGCTCGACGAGTCTGGGCTCCTGTTCCTGGTACTCGAGAAATTCAAGAACATCGACCTGCACCCCGACAAGGTTTCGAACCTGGAGATGGGCTATATCTTCGAGGAGCTCATTCGCAAGTTCAACGAGGCGATGGATGAGAACCCGGGCGAACACTTCACCCGCGCGAGGTCGTTCGGTTGATGGTGGCCCTGATCTTGTCGCACGACCTGGAGGCGCTTCACCAGCCGGGGATCGTGCGGACCGTGTCGGACCCGTGCTCGGGTACCGGCGGCATGCTGACGATCGGCAAGGACCGCGTCTTGGAAATCAACCCAGGCGCTCGCGTGCACCTCTTCGGTCAGGAAGTCAACCCCGAGACGTACGCCGTTTGCAAGTCGGACTTGTTCATGAAGTCGGCCGACGGGAAGGACGCCGAGAACATCGCGTTCGGGTCAACCCTGGCCAAGGACGCCCACGGGGGCCTGCGCTACGATTACCAGCTCGCCAATCCACCGTACGGCAAAGAGTGGAAAATCGACCAAAAAGCGGTTGAGGCCGAGCACGAGCGGGGCCACGCGGGACGGTTCGGGGCGGGCTTGCCGCGGATCAGCGACGGTCAGTTGCTGTTTCTTTGCCACATGCTTAACAGGATGAAGCCGCGGGAAGAGGGGGGCGGGCGGGTGGCGATTGTCATGAACGGCTCGCCACTCTTCACCGGAGACGCCGGGTCGGGGGAATCGGAAATCCGGCGCTGGATCCTGGAAAACGACTGGCTCGAAGCGATCGCCGCGCCTCCCGAACAGCTCTTTTACAACACGGGCATCCCGACCTATATCTGGGTCATGACGAACAACAAGCCGGCCAAGCGCAAGGGAAAAGTTCAGCTCATCGACGCCACGTCATTTTGGTCGCCGATGCGCAAGAGCCTGGGGAGCAAGCGCCGGGAGATGACCGCCGACAAGATCGGCGAGATCGCCAAGATCTTCGAGAAATTCAAGGAAAGCGAGCATTCCAAGATTTTTGCGACGACGGCGTTCGGCTACCGCAAGATCACGGTCGAGCGTCCCTTGCGGCTCAACTTCCAGGCCAGCCCCGAGCGAATCGAGCGGCTCCGCGCCCGAAAAAGCCTTCGCCAACCTGGCCACGAGCAAAAA
>CAWHKI010000196.1:0-8745 GCA_963829765.1 uncultured Isosphaeraceae bacterium
GCCGGCAAGCCAACTGGCGAGCGCCAGGGGGATTTTTGATGGTGGCGGGACGCTCGATGTGTACGGATCCGGTCTGGGTTTCGTTCCGTACAGCGGCATTCCCCCAAATGGGCAAGACTTTATCGGAATCTCTGGGACTCTGCTCGACGGATCAATCCTCAACGTCAACGTCGAGTACGATATAGACATCGGTTACGATATCAACCTGATCAACGTACCCGAGCCGTCGACCCTCGCCCTGGCGCTGATCGCATCGGTGGTCGGAATCGGCTGCGCCGCCCGCCGGCATTTTAAATCAGTGTAGAAGATAACAGACATTGCTAGCGCAACGAGCCGACGGCGCTTTGAAAGATCCGGAGGCCGTCTCCTTCGCGTTCAGGGCTCGTGCCGCACCTAGAATCGAGTTAACGATTGCTAATGCCATTTATCTAGCACAACCGTGAGGGAGGGGCAAGCGGCTTCTGTACGCATGAATCGCTCTGCTCGACAAACTTCGCCGGTCGTGGTAGGGTGAAATACAAAGGGGGGGGGGTGGCACAGTGTTATGATTATCCATTTATCAAAAGAACTTGAGCGGTTTGTCCATGACGCGGTTCAGGCCGGACGCTACGCCACCGAGGACGATGTACTCAATGACGCCGTTGAGCGGCTGCGCCGTCAAACGCCCTTGCCTACACCGGGAATGGGATCAATCGGGGCGATGCGGGACGATGCCGATCTACTCGACCAGGCCGTTGAACACGCCATGAAGGTTAGGGAGGAGCGGCCGTGGAGGCTGAGCCCGAGTGAATAAGGCTCTCCTGGACACGGACATTTACTCGGAAGTTCTGAAGGCCATTAACCCCAATGTCGCCAGAAACGCGGCCGCTTATCGCCAGGCGCATGCGTCCAGCGTACCCAGAAGATTGCGGATCGAATTCGAGGAAGCGATTGATCACGCGACGGCGCAGCTAGGGCTCGGGAGAAGCTCGTCCGCGATGATGTCGGCCGCCGGCGGCCAATCGACGAGTTGGAGCAGACTGTCGTCCACTCGGGCTAGGAGTCGCTCAGTTATGTCGGGAGTTGGCCCAGGCGACGGCCGGCGAGGCGGGTTTGCAGGTGTGGGATGCACCTGCCGCTCAAAACTGAAAACCCATCCCTACATTGACCATCGTGCCCTGGGTTTGCTCGTTGAGGCCGAACGAGACGCTCGCGCCGATTTCCCAGCTAGGAGTGATGAAATAATGCAAGCCCGTGTCGACGAATTGTTTTGAGATATTTTTGGGACGAAACTCGGAGACGATGCCAAAGTATTCGACTTGGGTGTACCACCGCTTGCGCCGACCCAATGGGATTTTGAGCGCGGTCGAGGGGGCACAGAGCGCTCGGCTCAAGTTCGCGACGTAAGGCTTTTGTATATTGCACTTTCTGTCAAAGATCGATCATGTCCTGCCTGGTTCCTTGGATGCCGACCGTTCGTCCGATCCAAAACTCACCGACGACATTTCTTGGTCGACTGCGCCGGACGGGTCTTTCGTCACGGCAAGGGGCGGATTTCGGTGGAGCTGGCCGGGATCTTTGAAAGGCTAGGGTGCCCGGCCGACCGATGGGCCGCCCGGCTCAATACGCTGCGCCGCGGCCGCTGGTTTGGCCACGTCTTCGCGTCCGCCGCCACAAGGCTTCAGGAGGTCGCGGGCAAGCTCGAAGTGCCACGGCTGATAAAGTTCTGCGGCTGTCCGACCTGATCGCGGACTCACGGCGTCAAGCGTTACAATCGGGCCATCGCGCGCGAACTTCGAGCCTACGACGAGACTGCGCGATCACCCGCCGCCAAGCGGGCCGTGACCGATCGGGTCGGCAGGTGGGGCCGAGCATCGGGCGGCCGGGAAAGCTGATTGGCGAAGCAATCCGGTGCTCCGGCAGGATTATTTGCCTGTTTTATGAGCCGACCAGTTAAAGTAACGGGAAAGCCCATCGAGGTCCGGGAAGAGTGAGGCGGACGTCACGCCGTAGAAAGCGAGCTCGGCAAGCAATGCAGAGCGATACCGGGCCGCGATTACTATACGGCGCAGCTTGACGACGCCTGGAGGCAATTCCTCGAGTGGACTCGACGGTGGATTGTGGATCGTGAAGAGTCCCCCCTGGCGGGTAATTCGTGGGACCACACCACTTGGGTTGAACACCGCAATTCCCGGGCAAGACATCGGGTCGTCGAACCTCTTGTCGGCGGAACCGCGGAAGCTTGGTTCGAATCTGGCCGCGTGGAGAACGGCCGGTCGGGTGGTTGGTTCCCCGTTCGTTTCATCAAGGGCAAAGTACGCCGCATTGAATGGATCTGCTGAAACTGGTTACGTCCGAAACCGCTGCTCGTGCTCGGGTCTTACTCATGCGCCATCTCCGGCCGAGCATCTTCGGCGCGACCTCTGCACCATGGCGGCGGACTCCGTTGCAAGGTCCTTCGGGTCCCACGAAATTGAGTAGAGTCGGTGACCGACCCACGCGTAATTCTGGTCGGTCACTTTACGGAGTGTGAGGGTCAGTCGGTCGCCGTTTGTGCGGGAACAGCGTCTCCTGACGGGTCGGGAATAGCCTCGTAAAACGTGACGCTTGTTCCGGGTTTGAGACGTTCGGCTAAATCAGGCAAGACTGGGACCACTGCGCCAGTTCGACGTCCACTCTTCATCGCTTCCAATTCATCGCGTTCCATAGGGAAAAAGAACGACTGGCCGAGAACCGGCTCCGCCGCCTGCCTCGCTCTACCTGTCAACTTAACCGATCCTACACAGTCGATCGAATAAGTAGCCGGAAGTTCTTGATTGATGTGAGCCCCAGAGTGCGTTGGACTGACAGTGGCCGTTACACCGTCGCTCATACCCGTATACACCGAACCCGCAGACCCTTCTTCTGATGTCAACGCATCCATAAATGCGCGAAGTATCGCGCGAAGTGCATCCGGCTGATGAAAGGCGCGAAGTCTCGCGGCAGCCCTGGGCCGATTTCAATCCGAATCTTAACGGTCTGTTGTCTTGGCTGCATGGCGTTGGGTCCCTTCTTCGCACGAGTACGCGGGTTGCCTTTATGGTATCGCCCATTGATTAGGAAGTCATTGCGATCTTCGAGGCGAATTCAATGTCACCAGCTAAAGCCCAAATCGGGAGACAGGTTGTTCCAGCCCCGGGAGCAGGCAGAAACGATGTTGAGAAACTGCTCATTCCCCAGAGGTCGGCCGGGGCGAAAAAGGGCGAAAAGACAGGCCAACCGAGAGGACCAGGTCCGGGGAGTCTTTTTCGAGGAACGCTCGAGGGAATGTTCGTGGGATTGCCGCTGAAGAGTTATCTGCTATTCGTCGACTACACCGGACGGGTCTTTCGTCACGGCAAGGGCGCGGATTTCGGCGGAGCTGCCCGCGAGCGGATCGCGCCAGGATCGTTGGGCGGAAGACGGCGGGGTCAGAAGAGCTGACGTCACCGTAAGCCGAGCGCGGCTTTCAAGCAATCGTCGACCTTCTGCATTGCCGAAGGAGAAAGGTGACCGATCACCTTGTGGACCCACGTCAACTCGATCGTGATTAGGTTGTTGCACGACACGAGGGAATCGTGCAGCAAACCAGAGCTCCGGCCTTCCTCGGTGGACGCCTCGATTAACAAGTGCGACGGCTCGCTTGCTCGTGCGAGGTTGGTCGTGATCTGGGCCACGATCGTGGCCGCTATCCGCGAATTGTCGGCGTCGTTTTGCACGACGAGCCCGGGCCGTCTCTTACCTCCCGCTCCGGAGGCAAACGGGTAGAACACCAGGACTACATCGCCACGGATCACGGCCGGTGCTTCTCGTATTCGTCGTAATCCGACATGCCGGGGGCGTCCCATCCCTCACGGAACGACTCATCGGCTACGGAGTACGCGTCCGCCACTTGCCAGTCATCCCGCTTGCCCATGAGGGGAGCGAGGAGTCGCTCGATTCTTTCGAACGTGGAGGCTTTCACGAGAATGTATGTCTCGCAGTTGAGCGGGTCTTCGAGCCGGAGTGGTTCATCTCCGGATCGCTCGATTGCTAGCCGAATTTCGGGCGTGATGTTCATCGTTTCCTCCCAGTAGCCAACTTAACATCTCCGCCAACATCTGGCAAGAATTTACGCTTGCGTGGAATGGTGACGGTGCGATCGTGATCGAGCACGCGGGGACAAACTTGGCGGCCTACGTGCCGGACCTGCCGGGGTGTGTGGCCACGGGCGACTCCGAGCAGGAGGTCGAGCGGCTGATTCGGGAGGCCATCGCGCTGCATCTGGAGGGGATGACCGAAGACGGACTGCCAATCCCCGAGCCGTCGAGCCGCGTCAAATACGTGGAGGTCGATGCTTAACATCCGGGTGCATCGGACTCACGTATCAGGAACCTACGTCCGAGTTTCTCTGATCGCGGCGTTGAGCCGTTGCTCGGCTTTGACGTATTCGCGTTTGTCAACGAAATTGGCAGTTGGACCGGAACCGCCAGCTGACCTTCTGGCGGCGTCCAACGACGCAACGACCAGGCGAATGACCTCGTCGTTCCGCCGGCTGAAATCGCCCCGGTCGCTCACCGACGACAGCCGACCCATTGCCCCCCAACTCCGCATGAACGGCTTATTCATTACATACGAGCGAAGCCGCGGAAAACGTCTTTTCACCGTGAAGGTCGCAATTTGCCGCACAGCCGGTGCGTCACACTTAAACTTATGCAGCATCAATGGATACGCCAAAAGTGCTGCGCACTCAAAAAAAGTGCGTCACACGTAAGTCCAATCCCTGCAAGGCCGTGACGCGCGTGACGCAGTTTTGGGGCCTGCGCGTGGTGGCGCGCCTCCATTGCCAGTGAGCGGCACGAATTTTAGGGTTGTGCAGGTTTTAGGATGCGGTGACGGAGCCGCCTGGGGCCCTCCTGAGGTCCTCGTTCCGTTGGGCGTGAATCGCGTCGTGTAGCTGCCAGCCCCCGCGTCCGCGATCCAGATCGTGCCGCCAATCTCGTCGTTCGCCCCCTGGAGCATCTCAACAGTCCCGCTTTCCCTTTGACCTTTCGCGTGCGACGGCCACGCCAGTCGGATCGGCTCTGCCAACGATTCCGGTATCTCCTGCCGGAGCGATCAAAACGCCGAGCTAGTCATTGATGGATACGACCGCTATCGAAACGATGTGTCATACTTACGCCAGAGTGCGCGCTGACGTCTTTCGTTTTGCTTTTGCTTCCCGCGTGTGGCCGTTTGTCAGTGGTCAGTTGTTCGTTGCCCGTTGACCATTGGCAACAAGCGGTGAGTGGCGAGTCAGGCGGTAGCCGAGGCCGAGAATCGCGCGAACGAACCCAAGCCCAATGGCGCGGACGCCAGATACACACACACACCGAATTTGACCAAACGAACCCAAACTCGGTTTGGCGGACCGATGATGACGAACGGAAAATCGCGCGAACGAACCCAAGCCTCGAGGGCCGGGCACGGGTTAGACCAGGGCCATTTGACCGAACGAAGCCAATTCGGCTGGGGCCCGCAGGTCATGACAGACAGGGTCCAAGTCGTCGACACAATGGCCACGGCGTTTTTTTACCAAACGAAGCCAAATTCCGCACAACCCTCGATTGCAGATGAAGTTACAATGCGACTTAATCCTCGGCAGCGGATGTCAAAACGGCATGGTTCAAAAACGGCCGCTCTCGGGTAACACTTGGGCTGTCAACGCGGACCACGATCGACCCCCTTGTAGCTGGCCTCTCCGAGGCCGGCGTTTGTCGATGCCGGGGTCACAGACCCCGGCTACAATGGAACCATGCCGTCAGAACGGGCACGCGCAGGCGAATTCGGCAAGGTCGAGGAGGCGACCGCCGGCTCGCACGGACGTGAGGATCGGTCGCGACTGCGATACCAAAATTGAGCAAACGAACCCACCGCGGCGAATTCGGGTATCAAGAGATCACCAACCAAGTGGGCACGTGGGTGAGTTGGCGCTTCGCTTTGATCGGACCGGGGTGCGCCAACGGATTCCGGCGTTGAGGGGCGGCGACCGATACCAACCCAACGCGCCAGCGAGGGTTCCGTCGGTCGGCACTCCCCTCGCTTGCGCGTCGGGTTGGTATGCCCAGACTTCGATCACTCTACCGCGCTTTCCTGAGCGTTCGCCAGAATCTGTTGGCGCACCCACCTGACCGTCCCATTGGCCCGGTTTCGCTCGATCGGTACAATCAATGGTTACATTGACTTACCCGCCGCGAGGTTTCTCGAGCATTCATCCAGTGCCCTCCGTTTCATCAACCCCGCCTGTGGAGGACGGATGCGATCGGCTGCGTTGACCGCTTTGTTATTGACCATCGCTGTCGTTTTGCCGCTCAAGGCAGAGGATAAGGGGCGAGCCGACCAGCATCTATTTACGACGCAGGTTCGGCCGATCCTGGCGCGACACTGTTTCAAATGCCACGGCCCGGACGATAAGGCGAGGAAAGCCCGACTGCGGCTCGACGTCCGCGAGGAGGCAACGAAGCCAGCGGCCTCGGGCACCGTTCCGATCGTCCCTGGTAAGCCCGATGATAGCGAGCTGGTCAGCCGCATCTTCGCGCACAACCCGGACGAGCAGATGCCGCCCGCGGCGGCTAAACTTCCGCTCTCCGACTCAGACAAGCAGATTCTCAAGAAATGGATTGCCGACGGAGCCGAGTATAAGTCCCACTGGGCATTCACCTCGCCGCGATCAGGAACAGTGCCGGATGTCCGTCAGCGAGCTTGGCCACGAAACGCCATCGACGCCTTCATTTTGGCTCGCCTGGAAGCTGCTGGGTTGCGCCCGTCGGAACCGGCGGATCGCTCGATTTTGATCCGGCGCCTATCCCTCGACCTGATCGGCTTGCCCCCCACGCCCGAAGAGGTTGAGGCGTTCCTACAAGATGATTCTCCGGATGCTTACGAAAAAGTTGTCGACCGTCTCTTGATCTCGCCCCATTACGGCGAGCGCTGGGGTCGGCGATGGCTCGATCTGGCTCGCTATGCCGACACGAACGGGTATGAGAAGGACCGAACCCGCTCGATCTGGCCTTATCGCGACTGGGTGATTCAGGCCTTAAACGCCGACCTGCCTTTCGACAAGTTCACGATCGAGCAACTCGCCGGCGACCTGCTGCCGCACGCGACGCCGAGCCAGCGAATCGCGACTGGCTTTCACCGCAACACCATGCTCAACGAAGAAGGCGGAATCGACCCGCAGGAATTCCGCTTCTACGCCATGACCGACCGGGTCAACACCACCGCGACGGTCTGGCTGGGCTTGACTCTCGGCTGCGCACAGTGCCACACGCACAAATTTGACCCGATCCCTCAGCGCGACTACTACCAGTTCATGGCACTCCTGAATAACGCCGATGAGCCCGAGATGAGCGTCACGGTGCCGGAAACCGAGCGGCGCCGTCGCGATGTGAACAAACAGATCACCGCCCTCCTCGCCGATCTCCCCAATTATTTCCCCCCCGCTGACAAGGCAACCAGCGATGACCGGCGGACAATCGAGGAACGACGAAAAGCGAATCTGGAGAGCCGCTTGACCGAGTGGGTAGGGCGCGAGGCGGCCCAGACGCCGCGCTGGAGCATTCTCGAACCCATCGCGGCGACGGCCAATCTGCCACATCTGAGCGTGCAGGCCGACGGCTCGATCTTCGCGAGCGGTGATCAGAGCAAGCGAGATCTCTATACATTGCGATTTTCCAGCAAATTGAAGCGAATCACCGCAATTCGGCTCGAGGTCATTCCTGACGATCGGCTACCCCGCGGTGGACCAGGCCGAATCTATTATGAGGGACCGTTCGGCGACTTCTTTTTAAGCGAGGTGAGCGTCACGGCAGCGGGCAAGCCGGTGCGACTCGGGCAGCCAACCGCAACCGGTCCCAACGGCAAAGCAATCACCGCCGCGGTCGACGGCGACCCGCAAACTGGCTGGTCGCTAGGGGGCGGCCAGGGGCGAGCGCATTCGGCCATTTTCCAGCTCGCGGCCCCCTTGAACGATGCCCGCGACCTGGTGATCCAGTTGCTCTTCGAGCGCTATTACGCGGCCGGGCTGGGGCGGTTTCGACTGTCGGTCACGACCGACCCGCAGCCCATTGTCGCGCGTGACACCCCCGCCGCAGTCGAGGAGTTGCTGCTGATCCCGCGAGAGCAATGGAGCCCCGAACAGAATGCGGGTTTATCAGTATTACCTGATGATCGCGCCGAGCTGGCCAAGGAACGTGAGTCGATTGAAAAGCTCCGCGCAAGCCTGCCGTCCGATTTCACAACCCTGATCTTTCAAGAACGCCCGGCTGATAACCCGCGGCCGACCTTCATCCACAACCGCGGCGAGTACCTTCAGCCGACCGACCGTGTCCAGCCCGCGGCGCTCTCGATCTTGCCCCCCTTGCCGCGGGACGTCGCTCCCAACCGGTTGGCTCTGGCCCGAGTGGCTGGTCTCGCCCGACAACCCGCTGTCCGCGCGGGTGACCATGAACCGCCAGTGGGCCGCTTTCTTCGGGCGGGGCTTGGTGCGCACGTTGGACGACTTCGGCTACCAGGGCGAGCCTCCCAGCCATCCGGAGCTGCTCGACTGGCTCGCCCTCGAGCTGCCCAGACAAGGCTGGTCAATGAAGCGGATGCACAAGTTGATTGTCATGAGTGCGACTTATCAGCAATCCTCACGGGCGACGCCGGAATTGCTGGCGAAGGACCCGGAAAACCGTCTGCTGGCCCGCGGCCCGCGCGTTCGCCTGGAGGCGGAGGTGATCCGCGATG
>CAWHKI010000197.1:0-7908 GCA_963829765.1 uncultured Isosphaeraceae bacterium
GTTTAGTCGTTGCCGTGCCATGAGGTATCGCGAAGTGGCCAGCGACGCGAGCCCCACGCGATCGTGGCGCGGGTCGGCCAGGTCAGCCAGACGATCCGTCATCCCGAGCACGAACAAAGCGGTGGCATAGGCACCCATCGACGTGCTAGGGTCTCCCTTCTCGACCTTGGTCAGCGTTGTTCGGCTCAACCGGGCTCGTTCCGCAAGCAGCGCCATCGGGATCCGCCTGCCCGCGCGCATCGCGAACGTCGCACCCGAGCTTGTGCAATGGCGCTTCACCGGAATCGGCAGGCTCAGCGACGATCGCGTCTTCATCAGGTTTGTGCCCTTAATACTGATCACTATACTGGCATAGCGTTCAGTATATTGGACGTTATTTCGATCTTATGGTGCGTCCTATCGTCGACTCACAGCGTCCTGAGAAACGCCACGAGCTCCGCGATCTCCTGGGCCGTGAGGGCGAGCCCGCGCGGATGCCGCTCTGTCTGGAACACCGCTTCGAGCGACTTGGCACGGCCATCGTGCAAGAGGGTATCCCGGCGGCTCACCGCTCGGAGCGAAGGTGGGTTAAACTCGCGATTGCCGACCTCGTCAGTCAGGCCGATATCGTAACGTTCCGGCGATGTGTATTCGGGGGGAACATGGCAACTCGCGCATTGGCGAGATTCGAAAACCGCGCGGCCCCGTGCGACGAGAGCGCGTCCACCCGCACAATCGCCGTCAACTCCGGGGACGGCGGTGCGAGCGTCCTCAAGTACGCGGCCAGGTCCGTAACCTGCTCGTCCGTTGGCCTGGCTCCGTGCATGGTCGTGATGATCGACTTGCGGATCTGGTCGTCGAGCCGCGCCATCGAGCCGGTCCAGGTCCAGGGGCCAGTTCCGGCGACTCCCAGGAGCGAGGGGACTCGTTTGGGAGCACCATAAGAACCGTCGCCAAGCGTGTCGCTCACGCGGCTGTTGGTATGGCCGTCGGTGTGGCAACTATGACAGCTCATCCAGCCGTCGTGTGAGAGCTTGGCGCTGAAAAACAACCGCTCACCGCGATCAACCGCCGTCAATTCGGGCCGGGGGCCGAGCGAGATCATGGCCGCGCGGACACCGGCCGCGATGTCGACGACCGAGACCGTATCGTCCAGGCTGTCGGCGACATAGGCCCAACGGCCGTCGGGGCTGGGTACCACCGCCGTGGGCCGACGCCCTACGACGATGCGGCGCGGTGTTTGACCGGGACTCGCCGCCATTGCGATTTCGTCGACGCCCCCCAGGGCCATCAAAAGGTTGCCGTGACTGTCGAAGGCCAGATCGGCGGGATCGCCGGCGCCATGCGTGACATCACCCAGGTCGAATAACTGGCTCCGGTCGAGCAGGTCGGCGTCAGGCCACGACATCAGCAACTGCGAGATAGGCAAGACACGCAGATGATTGCGCATCAAGAGGCCCCAGTGGACGTCGTCGAAACTGGTCTGCGCGAGCGGGTTCAAGACCTGATGTGCGACCACCAGCGTTTTGTTGTCGGGCGTAGAGGCCAGTCCGCGAATGTTGTGAGCCGGCAGCGAGCGCAGGCGGTCCATGGCTCGGCGCTTGGTGTCGATGATCGCTAACCGACCGCCGAAGGCATCAGCGGCGATCAGCCTGGAATCATCGGCGACCAGTGCCAGCTCGCGCGGGCAAAACGGCAGGTCGAGCGTGCCGAGAATCGAGAGCGCAGGCGCAAGATCGGGTGAGTCGGCTTAGCGAGTCCCACGAAAATGACTCGTCGCGACCACCGCGCCGACACGACACAAAATGAACCATCCGCCGCCACGGCAAGCTTAACCGGGTCGGGGCTGACCGTAGCCCGGCCAACGACGCGAATCAATCGGTCGTGAGTATCGATCAACAGCAGTTCATTCGCCGCCTGGTCGACAGCGAGCAGATATCGTCCGCCGGGCAGCCTGACGAGATCCGCCAGCCCACGGCCGACGTCGTGCTCAGCTACGACCTTTCGCGTGGCCACGTCGATGATTGACAGGCTGCCGGCGCGGCGGTTGGCGACGAGCACGGTTTTACCGGCATCGGTGATTGCGAGCGTGACCGGTTCGCGGACGCGCCTCGCAACCGGCTTTGCGGCATTGGACTCGCTTCCACGTGTGAAGGCGTGATCCGCAACCAGAATGGACGACGTCGAGAGCCAGAGAGCGACGGAGACAATCGGGAGCACCATCTTCATGAGCACTGTCTCCATTCAGGACATCATGTCAGATGAACTTCTGAAGCCCTGCCGCAACAATCGAACGGCTTCCTGGACAACGGGGTCATCGGCGAGACTCGGCGGCTGGCCCGGCGCTTGCGGCGGCCGTGTTGGCGAAGACCGCTCGGCCCTTGCTCCCGGCGTGCCGGCCGGACGATCGGGTTTCACGCCGGTCGTGACCTCGTTGGGGCTCGTCTTTCTTCGCAAGAGCTTGGCGTTGAACCCCGGAGAGGCACTCGCCTGACTGCTGAGCCGTCGGCCGTCGCCGCGCTCGAGGTACCCCGTTGTCAGCTCGATGGACCACGAGCCGTCGCCAACGGTTACTCTCGATGTTACGTCAAACGACCGACGGATCGGCCCCTGAGTCGCACTCATCGCGCCATAGGTGGGCGAGCCGACGATCACGGCTCGGTGGTTGTCCTGAAGCGCAGCCGTAATCCACTCCGCGGTTCCCGCCGTGCCTTCGTTGACAAGAACGGCGATCGGAAAGCCTCGAAACACCGCATCGGGCTCGGCGCGATACGTGAACTCGCGCTCGGCGGTCCACACGCGCCGATCACTCCGCCCGAAAGCAGGGTGTCGGCGAGCAAGACGGCGGGATGGACCGACGTGTCTCCGGTACCTCGCAGGTCAAGAATGACCCCGCAGTGGCCCTGGCTCTCGATCTGGCGTGCCAGTTTGCGCAGGTCATGCGGCGTACTCACGGCGATCCGCTCGATCCGCAGGTAGGAAACCGGGATGGAGGCGTCGAGCACGCAGTCCCAATCGCCCGCTGGTCGCTTGCGAACGCCGAGGACCGTCGAACGCGCGTGCTGACCGCGCGTAATTGTGTACGTTCGCGAAATCGCCGCTTTGGGTTGACGCACTTTGATGGTCACGTCGGTTCCTTCTTGCCCACGCGTCCGGTCCACGGCCTTCTCCACGCTCATGCCTTTAGTGTCCACACCGTCGATCATCTCCAGGAGATCATCTTTCTTGACCCCGGCTCGATCGGCCGGCCCGCCGTCGATCACATCAAAGATGGCAGGGTGCTTTTCCTGGTCGTTCATCCCCAGCGCGATGTGAATACCGACATAGCGATTGCCTTCGAGCTGCTCCTGGACAGTTCTCTCCTTAGCCGAGATTAACCGGCCGCCGCCCGTAACGCCGCGGACCAAACCTTCGAGCATAGCCTCTTCGAGCGCAGTCGCCGCGATTGGCTTCGCGGTCGATTTGGGCCAGATGTCCGCCAGGAAAGCTGCAAGCTGCTCTGGAGTCGCAAGGGCCGAGACACGGCGGCTCATACCCGCTGGGATCGTTTGCCCTACAGCCCGATACAACGCCTTCACACCGTCAAGAATCATCTGCTGGCGAGCGGGTGGATCGATGTGATTCGCGAGCACGGCATCGGTGATTTCTTGGATGCGCCTGGGAAGGTCGGCC
Source organism: uncultured Isosphaeraceae bacterium (assembly GCA_963829765.1). Taxonomy (GTDB): domain Bacteria; phylum Planctomycetota; class Planctomycetia; order Isosphaerales; family Isosphaeraceae; genus CAWFRS01. The sequence goes on from CAWHKI010000197.1 coordinate 3,652, forward strand.
GGGACCTTCGGCGCAGCGGCGTTCGGTGGCGGTGGCTTTGGTGAAGCGTCGTCGCCACGGGCTGGCTGGTAAACAAGGATCGCGGAAAAGAAAACGGCGGCGGTCGATGTGTACGTCTTCGCGATCGTGGGTCTCACCGTGCTTCCTCCGTCCTCATGATTCGCTTGATGTCACGGTGGCCGTGAAGAATGCGGATCACTAAAATTGTATCTTCAAGGCGCCTATAGAACACCACGTACGGAGCGACCGGAAAGCTTCAAAGTCCCTGCAAGATTTCGTCCCTTGCTCGGCCAGTCTCAGGAAACTGAGCGTGTGACTGACACTTATCGAGGATTTTGGCGCCGAAGCGGTCAGCGGTCCGTTCATCGCGATTAGACGCAATGGTGTGCCAGATCCCGAGCAAGTCATCCTTGGCCTGGCTGGTGAGTTTGGGCTCCTTCATCGCGTCTTCGACTTCCGTTCAGCGGCGAGTCGCTGTCGTCCCCTCGCTTTGATCTCCTTGAGCGTGTCTTTATTGAATGTGGATACTAGCCCCATGTCGGCTTGGTCGATGCCAATTTGTATATCGCGTCTGAGTTCCTCCAATTTTCCTTGGTGAATCTCCTCTTTTTCCTTCAGCAACCGCAAGCCCTCGCGAATCACCTCGCTCGCGGAGTGGTACAAGCCACTCTTGACCCTTGCGGTGACATACTGCTCAAGCTCCGGCGTCAATGAGACGTTCATTCTGTACTCGTTCCCGGGGAAAAACTTAAGAATCGACACCGGCATCGTACGAGCTCGCGGCAAAATAACAATATTTGCTATGTGCCGCTTGTTTCCGACCCGTGGTCTTGTCCGTGCTTTTAGACCGGTCAGCCCAATAGGTGCTTACTCTGAAGCGTGGTGGACCAGAGGAGACCTTTAGCGAAGCCCAGAGCCGCGGCGTGACGGTGGGGTGGATCGACGCCGAGCGCTCCCAGAACTGGCAGTCGGTCGGCGCGGTCCCCCCCTGCCCCGTGTCGCCGCCGGAACGCGCATGGCGCCTGACGGCTCTGGTTCCACGGATAAGCTGGCCGTGCTTTCCGCCGATCGTTGCGCAGCACACGCGGCTGGGTGACGATTGACGAAAGTGAAAGCGTGCGCCAGCTTGATCCAGACGCGAGCCGACCGCTAACAGCGATTCAAAAGCGCACGAAGCTCCGGCGAGATACAGTCGATACAAGTGTATTTGTCACGCGAGCGAGTGTAACCGCCTTCGCCTAGCTTAAGGACCTTGCCACAACCGTCGCAGCGCGTCGGTTCAAACGCGGGGGGATTAGGCAGGGGTTCGAAGTTGTACTCGTTCGTGCCGTAATACACGTACATTTCCGTCTCAAAATCCCTGCGGCACTTCGAACAGTCTTGCCATCGCCCCTCGTGTTCTTCCGTCGAATGATGACCGCACAGGGTGAATCGCCTGTGATTGCGAGAGCAACTGTTGCGAGCATACGAGAACAGCACGTACTGGTCTTCGTCGTCGCAGATCCATTGACCGCAACACTCGGTCTTCGTGAGGTTCTTGGTCGCGCCACAGAGCCCACAACAGCGAGGAACAAATGGATTGCCTTCTCTCGCTGATCGTCGCTCGCCACGTAAGATTCGCCGGGATGGTTGCTGAGCCTTCTTCGCCATGTGGACCTCCTTTTCCCCCCTCATGGTGTAGATTTGAACCCAGTGGCTGGGTGCACAAGAGGCGAGAGGCGAATCCAGATTTCACGCTCTCCGCCAAGCGTGCCCCTTTACTTTCTCCACTTAAGGCGCGAATGGCAAGGGAAAAAGCGCCAAAAAGCACCACATTCCACGCGGCGTCGCGAGTCAGAACCCGATCCACGCCCGCAATCGCCGCAGGAGCCCGCGCTGCGATGGGATGTTGCTCGTGGGTGCTTCGGCCGGCTTGTCTTGCAAGCGGACGGCACTTGCGACCGGAGGCGCTGGGCTAGCGACCGAGCGCGACTGCCAGGCCTTGATATGGGCCAGCAAGCGTTCATTGCTCGCCCCTTTCTCCTCAAATTTGAGCTTGTTCGGCACCTGATTCGACTCGGAAAGAGAAGTGAGCAAGATCGATTTCTGCGCCGTCGGACCGTTCAAGAAGTAATGGACCCAGGCCCATGATTCGCGGTAATCGCGCGGCGTCATCTGGCGGATATCAGTCAGAGATTCCAGCCGCGGCAGGCTGGGGGCCCAGCCGCCGTTCAAGTCGTCGGCGAAGTGGTCGAGGCGGTCGTGCTCCGCGTCCGATTGGGCCAAGTCAGACTCGAAATACTCGGCGAGCCCCTCGTCGAGCCAGAGCGGTAGATCGCCGAACGAGCCGCGGAGCAAGGCATGGGTCGCTTCGTGGCGCAGGTCTTCCTCGAGGCGCGGGCTCGAGTAAGTGTAGACGACTCGCTGGCGGCCTTGCGCCAGGAAAAACGCTCGCCGCGGCGGGAGCTCGGGGAAATAGAACTTGAGAAAATGGGCAAATGCATTGCGATCATCGAGGACGTAGATCTCGACCGGTTCTTCGTCTGAAGGGGGTCGAAAATCGAGATGTTCTTTCATGTCGCGTTCAAGTGCTTGCAGGCAGCGCACGGCGGGTGGATCGTCGGTCATCGGGAAATTCGAGAAGATGACGAATGGCCCGGTTCTAAGTTGGTATCGAGTGGGTACAAGCGGCTGCCCGTGGTTTGAGAGCGTGGCGCAGCTCGAGGCGACGACCAGGAGCGAGAGCACTCCCAGGGCGATGGACCGACGCTGCCGTCCTCTCGACTGATGGTTGCCGCCATCCGTCACTGCTGGTCTCCCATCTGGTCAAGAAAGTGGCCGCCGGCGTCTTAGGTTGCGAGATCGTTTGCTCCGCATTCCCTTCTCGATCAACCTCCAAAAGCTTTTCCAATCGTTCAAGGGCGACAATCCCCACGGCAGGTAAAGACGAAGGAATCGCAGGAAGTCGGTCCGGTTTCGTCCCGGGACCGTGTCGAGACTGATGCAGAGCCGCGCCAGGTTCTGGACTCGCCGATTCAAGGGAATCGGGTGGTGAAGATGAACGCCAACCAGGTCGATCACGCTGAGCTGGTGCCTTCCATTGACCACGTCTGAGTTGATTAATATGTTCGAGGCTTTCAGGTCGCGATGGGAGAGCGAGCGATCATGGAGAGACCGGACGAGCTCGGCCAGCGACACGGTCAGGCTACGAATTCGAGCGCGACGGACCTCCGGCGGCAGGCTCGGCAGCACCTTGCGGGTGTACGTCCCGAGGTCGACGATGTTCTCCTGTTTGACGGTGATCAGATAGGTTTCGTGCGGCAAGAACCAGAATAGCGGGGATTCTCTGAACGACCGTCGGCGGGAGATATAGGCCAGGTTTTGCGGCGTGCTGATGCCGCGGCTCGCGAGGTGCTGCCCGGCTTGCCACGACCGCCATGCCCGGGACGGCCGAAACAGCGTCAGCAGCGGGTCCAGCCATTTCTTGCGGTTGAACCGTTTATAGATGACCTGCGTGGGAGAGCCCCGCACCATCATGGTGGTCTCGGCAACTGTCGTAGTCCGCGAGTCCTTCAAGAGCTTGGTCGCCGGCCGCTGAAATGGCAAGTCGGCGTTGCCCAGGAGAGGCTCGATCTCCGCGGGGCTTAAGTCTCTCGATGCGATACACCGGGTTTTCTCACCAACATAAACAGCAAAATACTTGTTGGAAGACCGGCACCGCCGCCCCCACCGCCGCCAGAGCCGCTCGGCCCAGAGGCGTGTCGTTTGCTCGATGTGCTGTGCGAAACCTCGCACTTCCGGAGGTTTTTCCGCCCGGTTTTTCAAGTAGGTTCGCAAGAAGCGATAACGGTCGGTTCGGCTGCTCCGCAGCCAGAAGAAGTGATCGAGGAGCGCCAGGTTCTGCCGAGCCAGTTTCCAGGTAACGCGACGGCTCTTGCGCAGGGCGTCGAGATCGATCATGAAGAGCTCGGGCGTATTGTCCGCCGCGAGGCGCACCATGATGTTGCCGGGATGAAAATCGTGGTGGAGCAGCCGCGCATCGTGCAACCGGGCCGTCATGACGGCCATGGCCTTGGCGAGCTCCTGCCGGAGCTGTGAGCGAACCGGCTCGGGCCGGTCCGGAAGGTGGCGCTCGACGAACTCGTCGAGCGGGATCGCGGAAGAGATGGCCAGGGTGACCAGATAGTTCTCGAAAAGGAACTTGCGCTGGCGGCGTTCTCCCAGCGCGACTGGTGTTATCGTCGGCACACCGATCGAGGCGAGGTGCTGGGTGCTCTT
>CAWHKI010000198.1:0-15053 GCA_963829765.1 uncultured Isosphaeraceae bacterium
GCAAGCGCCAGGAAAAAATGTCCGAAATCGAGAGTTGGTGGACCTAGCTCTATAGAGGGACTGCGCGGCCAACGCCGGGGCAACGGTCGCCGAGCGGGCTTGGCGCTCCTTCGAGGTTTCGATCGCCCTACTGTTCGGGCCGCCCGTGGAGCTGACTTGCCGCACTCGTGTGCGCAATCCGGAAGGGACAGGACATGCACGCGATCAACAAGCGACTCTCGATTTCCGTTGTTCTGACGAATCACGCGTACCGCAGGCGCCAGGTTGGGCAATCGCGCTGACGGCATTGTTTTGTGAACCTCACGAAAGTGCGATCCGACGTTTTGTGCTACCTGATTGACAGATCTCTCATCCTCATGATATTTTCGCACCTGGCCGAGCTTAAACTTGCTTCATTGTGGGACTGCTTCCGCCAGGTCGGGTCTATTTGCGCGACACCATTTATCGGCCGATGCGGCGGCTGTGATCCCCGACGAAAACAACTTGTGATTGCCACGGTCCTCTTTAAACGGTTAGCGCTGGGCACCACGATTCTTTGACGGTCAACCTCAGAAAGGGTCGCCATGAGCAGTTCGAATCGCAAAGGCGGGACGGGAACGCGCGTTAGCTTGCCTCGCAATTGGTTCTTCCGACGGCGAGCGTTTGCTCGGCAACCCAGGCATTTGCGGGCCCTTACGTACGAGTCGTTGGAAAAGCGGGTGCTGCTGTCGTCGCTTCCCGACCTGGCTGGAATCAACGGAACACCATATGGTGCTCCCAAGTTCAGCGTCAACCAAAGCACGATCTACTGGGGTGAGACAGTCCAGATCAACTTCTCCGTGGCCAATTATGGAGGGACCGCTCCCACCGGGTCGACCTATGATATCGAGCTCTATCTGTCCCCCGTCTTGACCATTGGCGGCTCGCAGGACTATGTCTTCGGGAAGGCGACGGGGCTTCCCGTGCCGGCTGCGTCAACCCTTAGTTACTACACCGGTGTGAGCCTCACGCTGCCGGTGACCAACCCATTTGGCACGGGCAGCCCTTATTACATTGGAATGGATGTCAATTGCGATAACACGGTCACCGAATCTAACTACGCCAACAATGAAAACCAGGGCCTGGGCATCGACGAGGCTTCGTTATCGATCAACACGCCGCTGATCAGCGTGACCACCTCGACCTCACCGGCCGGTCAGAACGTCCAGTCCATCAACTTTGGCCAGGTCGTTGATGACGGGCCAGGCAACGCGATGACGACCCAGACTCTGACCATCACGAACCCGAGCCCGGGTTTGGGTTCGGTTTCGGGTTCGGTTCTGACGATCCCCACGAACGGAATCCAACTGGCAAGCGGCACGAATTTCCACATCGTCAGTATCATCAGCAACAAGCTGTCTTACCCGGTGGACCTGAGCACAGCCAATACGATTGCCGCCGACAACGGGGAAACCTGGCTCGTCACCCTCAGCTTCGACCCGATTTCGACCGGGACTCTCTCCGACACGCTGACGATCCAGAGCAACGACCTGAACGAGCCCACGGTCAGCGTGGCTCTCACGGGCGTGGGACTGCCGGTGGCCGAACTTCAGGTCGCCGAATCACCTGGTTCCAGCGGCAATCGGACGATCAATTTCGGCAACGTTGCCCAGGACGGCGTTGGAGGACCCGTTGGAACGGCCACCGTCACGCTCAGCGACTCCGGCAGCGGGGCGCTGACGATCAGTCAGAACGGAATCGGCCTGCCATCGGGACCATTTACCATCACGAGCATCGTCAGCTCCACGCAGGGGGCGATCAACCTGGCATCGGGGCCCAAGACGATCGCGCCTGGTAATACGGAAACGTGGACTATCGGCCTGACGTTCGATCCGACAGGCACGGGTCTTTACGAAGAACCCCTAACCATTGACAGCAACGATCCCAACACTCCGTCAGCCACCGTCAGCTTGTTGGGAACCGGCGTCATGCCGCCGGCGCTCTCGAGTGTCCGTCTCGGTTTCCCCGTCCAACGGCAACGTGATCAACTTCGGGCCTGTCTTCGCCGACGGCCCCGGCGGCCAGGTCGGCACGCAGAGCGTGACGCTCGCAAATTCGGGGCAGTTGCCCGTCGTCGTGAGCAAGAACGGCATCACACTGGCCAACGGGACCCAGTTCAAGATCGCGAGCATCGAGAGCTCGACGCAAGGGGCGATCAATCTGGCCGCCGGTTCGGCGACGATCGCGGCGAATTATCAGGAAACATGGACCGTCACGCTGCTCTTCGACCCGTCGGTCGCGGGGGCCCTGAGCGACACGCTGAGCATTGCCAGCAACGACCCGGTCCATCCCACGGCTACCGTCGCCCTCAGCGGCACGGGTTTGAATCAACCCGGGCTGGCGGTTTCCTACACCGGGAGCACGACGGCCGGGCAACCCCTGACCTTCCCCGCCACGCTCGACGACGGTGCCGGTGGCGTGTCGACGACCGAGACGGTCCAATTGACAAATATCGGCACGCAGCCGCTGATCATCTCGAAGAACGGCATCGCGACCTTGGGCAACGCCGCCTTCCAGGTCGTCGGTATCGTGTCATCAACGCAGGGGGCGATCAATCTTGCCGCCGGTTCCGCATCGATTGCACCGAAGGGGGCTGAGACCTGGACCGTGACGGTGCGCTCGACCCGAGATCCACCGGTGTGCTGACCGACACCCTGTCGGTTGCCAGCAACGACCCGGTCCGACCGACGGCCACCGTCGCCCTGTCTGGCCAGGGGTTCGTGCCGACGATCCAGGCAGGCTCGCCCTCGCAAGCAATTAACGTCTCGGCCGATCGGCCCTACGAAATCTCATGGACCGAATCCGACCCGGACAACCAGGCGACGGTCTCGCTCTACTATAGCACCAGCCCCAACCCCGCCGGCAACCTCACCGCCATTGTGACCGGGCTTCCGGCGAGTGGCGCTAGCTATTACGACTGGCAGATACCGGCGTCCCTGGTGGGTGGCACGTATTATGTCTTCGCTCAAATCAACGACGGCAGCGTCTACTCCATCTCAATGGCCCCCGGCACCCTAGCAGTCGACCCCGCCAACGCCGACCGGATCACTTCGGCTCCAATTGTCGACGAGCCCAACTACGCCCTGACCTACATCTACAACGGCTCGGTGCTCAGCGATCAGTATTCTCTTGTGCCTGGCGTGAATACGCTCTATCCCACCACCACCGGTCCCAACGGCCCGGTCACCCACCAGTATCAGGTCACGCTTGTCCCTTCCTTGGTCGGCGATGAATCCTCGACTTACGACGCGCTGGGCAACGTCACCTCGACCACCGACGCCGACGGCCAGACGACGACCTATACGTACGACGACCTCTCGCGGCTGACACAAGTCACCTATGCCGATGGCTCGACTGTCGAATATACCTACGACGCCGCGAGCAACCTGACGTCGATGCACGACTCGAGCGGCTGGCAGTTTTATGATTACGATGTCGCTCGACCGCTTGACAAGCGTCACGTACTCGACAAGCGGCAACCTGAGCGACCTGACGAACCTCACGATCGCTTACGAGTATGACGCCGATAACCGCCTGACGGATGAGACGTATCCGACCGGCGAGCAAGTCGAGTATGGGTACAATAATTCCAGTCAGCTTACGTCCGTTACCGAGGTGAACGCGGGCCAGCCGACCCTGGTTACCACTTATGCGTACAATGACACCACTGGCCTGCTCGCCACCGAGACACTCCCCAATGATACGGAGATGCTCTATACCTACGATTCGTCGGGGAACTTGATTGACATTCTTGACAAGAACACAACGACCTCCGCACTGATCGAAGAGTACCACTATACCGTCGATGCCGCGGGCCTTGTGACGATGATGGTCAATACGACGCCGACCGGTTCAAACGCCCAGGCGTACGTCTACGACGACTTTGGCCAACTGATCCAAGTCACATACTCGAATAATGCGTCCATCAACTCGTCGGATGAAGTCGTCACGTACACCTACGACGCCGACGGAAATCGCCTGACCGAGACGACGTATCCCAACGGCATGGCCGGCGGTGCCTCGCAGGTGCTGACCTACACCTACGGCTACGAAGATGAACTTCTTCAGGTTACCGATCAGAACGGAGTCGTCGTCGACCAGTATTCTTACGATTGGCGCGGCAACGTTGTCCAAGACGTTACCCCAACCGGCACCACGCACTACGAATACGATGCCCAGAACAATCTGGTCTCGGTGGATGACGGAGTGAGTCACGTCACGTACGCCTACGACGCGCCGGGATGAGGATCTCGGAGACGGTCAATGGGGTGACGACTCGCTACGTCGTCGACCCGACCTCCTCGGATTATCAGGCGCTTGAGGAGCTCAATGCAGCCGGCGGCGTGACAGCCAGCTACACATACGGACTTGATCGAATCAGCGCTGTCCTACCGGGTACGTCTACGGAAACATATTACGTCGGCAACGCGCTCGGGTCGGTGGGGGCGCTTACGAGCAGCTCCGGTACGGATGTGGGGAACTATACATACGATGCGTTCGGCCAAGTGCTTACTTCGCCGACGAATTCTACGAATCCTTTCAGTTTTGCTGGCGAGCGGATCGACCCTATAACTGGACTCGTCGACCTCAGGGCCCGCCAGTACGATCCCGCAACTGGACGGTTTGTCAGCCAGGACCCTGATGGCTACGAGAATGGAATCAATCTGTATACGTACGCTGCAAACGATCCCATCAACCAGAATGATCCGACTGGGCAAGTTCCGCTTTTGGTCGCGGCGGTCGGAATTGGTGCACTCACTGGGGGCATCTTCGGGGCATACTCCGCTTACCAGAAGCAACAGACTTTCCGGAAAAGTACCTATACGGGTTTTTGGAAAGGGACCGTCCAGGGTGCAGCTGCGACGGCGGCTACAATTGGAGCCGCCGTACTGCTAAAGAACCCGGTCGCCGCTCTCGAGCTGGGCGGTACTGCCAGCAACTTGGTGGTGTCGAGCCTCTCGGCAGGTGCCGGTGCAGCAACCGGGGAGGTCGCTGGTCTTGGCTTCAGCGCGGCTGTTGGCCAACAGCCTGACGTCAACTACTGGGCCGTTCCCCTCGCTATGCTAACCGGACCGATTGGTAGTCTAGCAGGACCGACCACGGGTCGACTGCCGTACTGGCTCGCCCCCCAAACCTATCAGGCTATACCACTAATCCCATTCAACTTCTGAAACAAGAGGGTGCGCGGATACGCTCCAAGGTTTAGGTACGACTCTTCTTGGTTCCGGAGGTGAGACGGCACCGGCTTCGGACAACAGCGGAGGGGCAGATGACACCAACAGTGCAGCGACTTCGAGCACAAGCGGCTCGTCCCCGCTGTTCAGCTTAATGCGACCGTGAACGTCTACTCCCCCGATTCTGTTGGCGATTTCGATTCACAAGGTAACCCGATTGCCTCGCTTGAGCCCGGCGGCGTTCTGATCGACCAGGCCGCAACCCTCGTCAATCACGACCTCCAGGACATCACCGGCGCCACCTACGACCCCACGACCCAGCAGCTCGTCTTCCTGGGCAACAGCAACCCGGCCGAAGTCGAGGATATCAATCTCAGTTACTTCTACACCGCGATCCAGGCGGTCTACGGGTCGGCGGTGCCGCCCTACGTGACGATCGACCCGACCGCCACGCTCGCGGCCCCATCGTTTGATCTCGGCAACGGCGCCGGCGTCATCGCTCCGGGCCAGACGGCCGAGGTCTATATCCACTACGACCCCTATTCGGTGGAGAATGGGGACGATATGACGCTCACGTTCGCGGTCAACGGCACGCCCGTGACAGCGACGATCGACGGTTGGATCATGAATGGCCAGGGAGGCTTGACCGCCAGCGGCGGTGGCCGATACGGGATGGGCCTGGACTTGGCCTCGGTCACGGGCCTTCCAGCCGGGATGACGTTGACGCTTCCGCCATTCGGGTCAGCGCCTCCTGGGCAATATCTCCGGCGGCAACGTGACCCTCACGGCCGGCGGGACGCTCAACCTGACCGGCGGCAGCGGCTACACCCTCACGGTCAATGCCACCAGCCAGAATTCTTACTGGGCCGTTTCGATAACCAACAGCTCCGGCGCGAGCGTCACCGTCAGTAACCTCCAGCTCGTGACCGACCTCCAGGAGGACCAGTTCGGCGGCCGGGTTGCCGGGACTCAGCTTGGCTGGGTCCTGTTCGAGGCCGATCGCGTGATGAAGGAGCTGGCCGGGGGCAAGGACGAACTCACGGGGGCGATCTACAACAGCCAGAACGCGAGCCTTCCTGCCGGGTTCATGAACGAGCTAGAGCTTCTCGAGGCCGGCGGGGAGACCGGATCATTCTCGACGCGCTTTTGGTTTACTCCCAACGACTTCGATCTGCAGAGCTACATCGACACCACAACGGGCCAGGCGACCGTCGTTTTCGCCGATGACTCGGTGCAGCTCGACACCGAGGCCTACCTGCAAGGCGTACCCTCCAACCCCAACGCCCAAAAGTTCGCCGACTTTTTCAACGCCAATTACAATGAGTTCGCCAACATCGCGTTTCCGGTCCAGGACCCGACCGACCCAACCGGCCAGCGGATCATCTATGTGACGATTTTCGCCGAACTCCAGGACGCGATGAAGGCCGTGACCCTCGCTCGCTTCTTCCGCGACAACAATATCCCGATCGACACCTGGTGGCTCAGCAGCTACGACCCGCCGACCGCCTACATCCCGGCGGCCATCCCGACGCTGACCAACTCGCTCACGAACGGCAGTGGCACGATCACCGTCACGTTCTACGGCGGGGTTCAGATCTTCAAGCCAAACGTCTATGTCCCCAGCGCCAGCGCGCAAGACGTTGAGGATCTCGTCAATGCGGAGCGCGGCCCCGTCACTACCGCCGTCCCCGCCCAGGCGTGGAACGTCAGTAACACGCCCGATGGAGACCTGACCGCCGTTGCTGCCTCGCTTGCACCGCAGCAGCAAGAAGGCGACACGACCCTTTACGTGACCGACATCAGCTTCGCCAGCCCTGGTTCTCAGACGCTCAACTTCAGCCGGTACTATGACAGCTCGTTCCAGGGCGACATGCAGCTCGGCTTGGGTTGGCAGCCCACGGAGTACGACCTCGAGTTCCAGTACCCCACCTGGGTCGACCCAACCGGCCTAATGTTCTCGCCCTCAGGCGCTCCGATCGCGACACACGGGGCGACCGCCGACACCGAGCTGCGTTCCGGCGACATCCGTTTCTTCGACCGCGCGACCGGCCAGGAGCTCGATTTCGTGTCGTCGCTCGGTCTTTCCTACAGCACCAGCGCCCTCGGTAACCCCGAGATCGTCATCAACGGATTGAGCGCCAACAACACCCCCACGTTCACGCCGGGCCAGTATCAGGACGGCGCGACGTTGCGTCCAGAGCCCAACGACCTTCGATTATATCGTCACCAATCCCGACGGCAGTTCCGAGACGTTCAGCTCGAACGGGCTCTTGTTGTCCTCCGAGGACAATGATGGCCACATCATCACCTATTCCTACAACACGAGCGGCCAGCTCACCACGGTCAGTGACTCGACGGGACAGACGCTCACGATCACTTACAACGCGAATGGAAGCATTCAGTCCGTGGGCGGGCCGAACAACTCGCCGACGCCGATGCTGCTGGCCGTCTACAACTACGATTCGAACGACTTGCTACGAGCGTCGATTATCAGTCCCTCCAGTCCAACGGCACCTATGCCACTTCAAGCAGCGTCCAATATCAGTACGATTCCAATAATCAGCTATCCGCCGTCGTCGCCGCCGATGGCGTCACGACTCTAACGACGGCCGACAACCTGCGTGGCCAAGCGACGCAAACGACCGATGCCATGGGCAACGTGGACTGATGCCACCTACACCCTCGACCCGACCACGGGTGACACCACGACCCAGGTCACCGACATGGGGTCGACGAGCGACAACAACCCGACCGCTCAGGGGATTGCCGGCGCTTCAATACGTCGCGCCTGGCTTGGCGACCACGACCCAGATCGACGCCAACAGTCAGGTGACTTCGACGACGAACGCGCTGGGGGATACCACGTCATACGGTTACAGCGGCACCTCGCTTTTGCCTAACAGCGTCACGCTGCCGACGCCGGGCAGCCCCACGATCACCATCCAGCGCAATGCCGCCAACCTGCCGACCGTGATCAACAATCCGGCTGACACCGGCGGCAGCCCCGAAAATATCACTTACAACTCGGCGAATCTTCCGGTCGACGTGATCGATCAAAGCGGCCTCGACACACACTACACCTATACGAGCACCAACGACGTCGCAACGGTAACCGTCGGATTACGGGACGCCTCTGGCCGAGACCACGACCTACAACTATAACCCGACGACCCATTTCTTGACGAGCGTCGTTGACCCGATGGGGCATACGATCGCCAGTTACACCTATAACGCTCAGGGACTTGTCACGTCGGAGACAGACTGCACCGGTGTGATTACAAGGTACAGTATAACGCTCTGGGCCAGCTCGTGCGGGTCTACGACCCGACCCTGACCGGGTCGATGAATTATATCCAGTACACATATAACGACGACAACCAGGTCACCCAGGTCGCGACCCCGACCGGCAACATGACGTACCAGTATGACCCGGCGACGCACTGGCTGACCTCGGCGACCGACCTCAATGGCGACACGACGCAGTACACCTATGATCCGACGACCGGCAACCTGACATCCGTGACTCAGGACTCACCCGCGGGCAATCAGACGACGCAGTACGTCTATGACGGGCTCGGCAAATTGGCGTTGATGATTTCGCCGTCGGGGAACCGCACGGCGTTCACGCACGACGCTCTGGGCGACACGACCGGGATTATCTCGAGTGACAAATTGGCTCCGACCGGGCAGGTCGCGTCCCAGATTACATCGCCGACGACTCTGACGGTCAATGTTTCCGCCTCGGAGCCGATTTTGGTCGCGTCGATCACGTACTGGCTCGCCGGGCAGTCTGAGAGCAGCGGTACGACTGACGCGGTTCGCCTCAATGACGCGACCTCCTTCGCGTTCGACCTCACGGGGTTGAATGCGCAGCAGCTCTATGACTACCAGATCACACTCACCGACAACGTCGGGGTGACGCAGACCACACCCCAGGGAACGTTCGCGGGTGACACGACCCCGCCGGCGGTCACGAGCACGACACCGAGTGCCGGCACCACGGGCGTTTCCACGACGTACCACTGTGAGCGCAACCTTTAGTGAGTCTGTGCTGAGCAACTCGATCTCGTTCAGGCTCAAGGATGGCCAAGGCAACGTCGTTGCTGGTTCCGTTGTTTATGACTCAGCCGACGACACCGCCACGTTTACCCCTAATGCCGGCGCTGGCCTTCAGTACCACCTATACTGCGATCGTGCAAGCACGGCCCAGGACGTGGCGGGCAACATAATGACCGGCCCGGAGCAATGGTCTTTCACCGTTCCCCGCGCTCGTATCGATCGCCGTGACTCCAGTGAGCCCAGTATTGCCAAGGGCCTGACCGAGCAGTTCACCGCCATCGGCACCTACGCCGACAACTCGACGCAGAACCTGACTAGCCAGGTTACCTGGGCGTCGGCGACGAATTCGGTGGCCACCATCAGCGGCAGTGGCTTGGCCCAATCGCTCGCCACCGGCACGACGGATATCACGGCCGCTCTGGGGAACGTCACCAGCCCGATCGACACGCTGACGGTGATCGCTGCGGCGCTGGTGTCGATCGGCGTGACTCCAGCCGGTCCCAGCATTGCCAAGGGACTGACCGAACAGTTCACCGCGACCGGCACCTATACCGACAATTCGACGCAGAACTTGACCAGCCAGGTCGCCTGGGCGTCGGCCACGAATTCTGTCGCCACCATCAGCGGCAATGGTCTGGCCCAGTCGCTTGCCACCGGCACGACAAATATCACTGCCACTTTGGGGAACGTCACCAGCCCGACCGACACGCTGACGGTGATTGCGGCGGCGCTGGTGTCGATCGGCGTGACTCCAGCCGGTCCCAGCATCGCCAAGGGGCTGACCGAGCAGTTCACGGCCACCGGAACCTATACCGACAACTCAACGCAGAACCTGACCAGCCAGGTCACTTGGGCCTCGGCGACGAATTCGGTCGCCACCATCAGCGGTAGTGGTCTGGCCCAGTCCCTCGCCACCGGCACGACGAACATCACCGCAACCCTAGGCAGTGTGACCAGTCCAACCGACACGCTGACGGTCACGGCCTCAGTGCTGAGCTCGATCGCTGTGACCAGCACCGGCACGGGCAATGTCGCCGGCACCTTGCTGTATGCCATCGATGAGCTCAACTCCACCGGTGGGTCTTCCAATATCATCAATTTCAGCATTCCGGGTTCGGGCGTGCAAACGATCAGCCCGGCGTCCCGGCCTGCCAACGATCACCAAGCCGGTCACCATCGAGGGGACTGTCAGTTCCGGAGTTCCGCAGATTCAGATCCTGGGCGGCTCGGCGGGAACCGGTGCGAACGGCCTGACGTTCGGCAGTGGCTCTTCGGGTTCGAGCATCCAGGACCTGGCGATCGCGGGTTTTGCTTCAGACGGAATTGACATCAACGTCATCGAGCACGGGCGACAGCGTGGTCGGCTGTTGGCTCGGGATCAATGCCTCCGGGACGGCGGATGCCAACAAGGACGGTGATTGTGGTCGCTGGAGTGGCGCGACGATCGGCGGGACCACGACCGGCGCCGGCAACGTCATCTCGGGAAACACGGACTACGGCGTTTACATCGATGCGCCCTGCCTGGTCGAGGGGAACGAAATCGGCACGAATGCGGCCGGCACCGCCGCCGTGGCGAACGGCTACGGCATTGATGTCGGTGCCTCGGCCGCAACAATCGGCGGGACGACGAGCGGCGCCGGCAATACGATTGCTGATAATACCGAGGCCGGCATCGAGGTCACGTCCGGCGCAACGGCCACCATCACGGGCGACGCGATCACCGGCAATGCCAGCGGTATCCTGGTCGGGAGCGGGGCCGGCGACACCTGCGTGGTGACGGCGCAGGACGACGACCTCTCCGGCAACACCACCGCAGGCATAACCAATAATCAGACCAACCCGGCGTACGCCGTCACCGCCACCTACGATTGGTGGGGCAGCTTGCTCGGGCCGACGACCACGGCCAACCCGGGCGGCAACGGCACCAGCGTCTCGTCCAACGTCATCTTCAGCCCCTGGATCGGCGCGGAACTGGTCGCCAAAGGCACGACCCAGAACCTGGATTGGTTTGGCACCTCGGGCAGCGATGAAGTGCAGTTCACACAGCCGGCCGCCGGTACGGTCCAGATTACCCTGAGCGAGTTAGCCGGTGTCGCGACGAGTTTCACGGCAACCGTGACCGGCGTGACCGGCGACGTCGTGGTCAACGAGTACGATGGCTACGGCGACGCGGACGTGGTTAACGGCGGCGGCCTGACCACGATTCCCAGCGTGATCACCGTGGGTAACGGCAACGACACGGTGATCGGCGGCGGCGGTGCCAACACCATCATCGCGGGCAACGGCAATGACACCATCTATGGCGACGGTACGGGCAACAGCCCCAACAACAGTCCAAAGTCGAAGATCCGAGTAACACGATCACCGTCGGCAACGGCAACAACATCATTTACGGCAACTATAGCGGCATCCGGATATCAAGGTGGCAATAACACGATCACGGCCGGCGGCGGCAACAACACGATCTATGGCAACTATGGCAATGGCGATGGTGCCGAGGGGAGCAACAACACCATTACCGTCGGCGACGGCAACAACACCATTTATGGCAACGATGGCAACCTCGATGGCGATGGCGCCGAGGGGGGGAGCAACACGATCATCGCCGGCAATGGCAACGACATCATCTACGGCAATATGGGTGGCAACGACCAGAAGCACAAAGGTGGCAGCAACTTCATCCAGGTGGGCAATGGTAATGACACCATTTATGGAAACTTCGGCGGCGACGGCGGCGAAGGGGGCAATAACACCATCCTCACGGGAAGCGGCCAAGACACGATCTACGGCAATTTCGGCGGTGACGGCGGCGAAGGAGGCAACAACCTGATCGTGGCGGGCGGCGGTAACGACACGATCTATGCCCACTGCACCTGCCGGTCGGCAGCAGCACGAGCGGGACGACGGCCAAGGGCCAAGACCTGATCATCGGCGGCTCGGGCACCGACACAGTCTACGGCTGGCCCGCTGGGTATACCTTAAGCAGCAATACGGGCGACCTATTCATTGCCGGGACGACCAACCTCAGCCTCACCGCGCTCGATGCGGTACTGGCGGAATGGGACTCGTCCGACAGTTACGCCACGCGCGTGGCCGATTTGAGCGGCGCCAACGGTCCAGCGGGCGCTAACGGCGGCAACTACCTGATCGCGGGCACGACGGTGATTGCCAGCACGGCGGTCGATGAGATCTTCGGCACGGTCGACTCAGACGACGACTGGTACCTGGTTACCAGTAACGACGTGCTGAACAACTTCAACCCGAACGAAGTCACGTTGATCGACTGATCCAAATAGATCGGGGTGACGTTTTTCCGGCTCTTCGGTTCGGCCACCGGCGACCCCTCGGTGACCGGACCGTATACGACGGCGGGCATGGATGCCTACGTCGTGTCCAATGCCGAGGGCGAATCGGGCTCGCTGGTCAATGGCGACGTCGACGGCAGCGGCGAGGTGAATGGCGTCGTCGTTTGGGCTGGAAAATTATGATTGGCCATTTCCACTGGTGGAACGGCGAGGCGCCCGGCCCCGTTTCAAAGGTTTGAAATTGGTGATATGAACCGGCGATTGGTTGGGAAATTGGGCGACGATTTGCAGCTCACCACCCAAGGCAGCGATGTAGCCACGCAGCGTGCTCAGATACATGTCTGTCTGGCGTTCGATCCTTGACACGGTCGGCTGTTGAACGCCGAGTTTCTTGGCCACGTCGACTTGAGAACGACGGCGGGCCTCCCTGATCGCAGCCAGTGTTTGTTCCTCAGCTATCAACTCATTGGTTCCGCGCAGGATCGCCTTCCGTCTTTTCTCCGGTAGCCCCGCGAAAAGCTCTTCTGAATCGATTGCCACGGCTTAGCCCTCCTCCATTTCGTCCAGTCGCTCGAGGTGACGCCTGAATCTCTCATCCGCGATCGGAATGTGCGACTTGTACCAATCTTTTTTTCCAGTCTTGTTGCCGCCGATCAGCAAGATGGCATTTCGTTTCGGGTCAAAGGCAAATAGGACACGCCACGGGTCACCTTTGTACTGAATTCGGAGTTCCTTCATGTTGGAAAACGAAGACCCCTTAACGCGGTCGACACGCGGCCTCCCGAGATTGGGACCGAGGCTCCTGAGTAGCCCGATGCATGCCCAGATTTCATCCTGAAGCCCTCGCTCAATTGTCTCAAACCACACCTTGAATTCGTCGTCGAAGAAAACCTTCCACTCCATCGCCCAATCCCCCGCTATCCTGATCCTAGTATTCGCCATAATGAATATTGGTCAAGGGGGAATCTCGCCCAGGGCCCAGTTTTCTGTGCCAGCCCCCTCTTCGCAAGAATAGCGTCAGTTTGATTTTCAGTACCGGTCCGACACGATTATCTGACTCATTACCTCGGTAAAGCGATTTAACGCAGTTATGAGCCGATCGCCACCCAGTTATCGACAGTGAGCCCTGGAACGGCGGCAAGGTCTGTATCCGTGGTGATGACGGTACATCGACCCAGCGAAAACGCGATGGCTGCGATCATAATATCGATTTGCCGCATGGGTCGACCCATTCGACGCAACTCGGCGAAGATCCGGCCGAATTCCTGTGCTGCCTCGTTCATTCGCCGTTTCGTTCCTGCATCTGGCGCTTGACTGCCTCGATGTTGAACTCGCGCATCTGCTGATCAAACCGGGCCATTATGATATCGGCGACCCAATGAAAACACGAGCCGAAGTCGTTCCGTGGCGATCAACATCGGAGGCGGCACCGTCGTGGTTGCCGTTTCCGTCGATGGCTTGCGTCGGCCGGCCCGAAGACAGCCGGCCTCGAACCCGGCGACCGAGGCCGTGTGCGGCAAAAGGGCAATCACCTAAATTATTCCGCCAGCGGCGGGACGGTTACGGTCATGGTCGTACCAGAGCCGCCGCCGTTGGCGACGACGGCGCGTTCCTGCTTGAGCGGTCTGGTCTGGTATCGCCGTCGTCGAAGGCGGCAATATCACCATCCTCACCGGCAGCGGTCAGGACACGATCTATGGCAATTTTGGTGGCGACGGCGGCGAAGGGGGGAATAACCTGATCGTGGCCGGCGGCGGCAACGATACGATCTATGCCCACTGTGCCCTGCCGGTCAGCAGCAGCACGAGCGGCACGACGGCCAAGGGCCAAGACCTGATCATCTGCGGCACGGGCGCCGACACAGTCTACGGCTGGCCTTCTGGGTATACCTTGGGCAGCAATACCGGCGACCTATTCATTGCCGGGACGACCAACCTCAGCTTGAGCGCGCTCGATGCGGTGCTGGCGGAATGGGACTCGTCGGACAGTTACGCCACGCGCGTGGCCGATTTGAGCGGTGCTAACGGCCCTGTGGCGCCAACGGCGGCAACTACCTGATCTCGGGCACGACCGTGATTGGCAGCGCGGCGATCGATGAGATCTTCGGTACGGTTGGCTCAGACGACGACTGGTACCTGGTTACCAGTAACGACGTGCTGAACGACGTCGAGCCGAGCGAAGTCACGTTAATCGACTGATCCAAACGGGGCGGAAAACGCGACACTCCTCGCCGGACGCCACCCGGCAGAAAGCATGGATAAGCGGACCCATCCTGCTAGCTCCGTCAGCGCCGATAGCAACCCGACGGGCCAGCGAGGGGACGCATGCCGCCGCCGCGAGCGACTCGCGCAGCCCCTCGCTGGCGCTTCGGGTTAGTATGGATTCGGCAACGGCCCGAGGTGGCGTCTGGCGAGGAGTGTCTGTGAGCCTGCAAGCCGCCTTAGGCTCAGCTCCCTCTTCGTTACCTTCGTTTGCTTCTGTTCAAGAGTTGTTTTTC
>CAWHKI010000199.1:0-10114 GCA_963829765.1 uncultured Isosphaeraceae bacterium
CCGCGTCTGCTCCGGCAAGCTGAAAGGCTTGACGGAGGCCGGAAACCCCCTCGCCCTGGTGAATGTCGCCTAGCCCGGTTCCGCACGGCGCTCTTAAGACAACCAGCTCGGTACCGCGGAGATCGACTGCCCCAACGACCTCAAGTCCTGTGAGGATTCCGTCATCCCCGTCTGCCGTCGCGGTCAGAAGGCGCCGGTTCGCGCCGGCCAGGACGAGCCCGCACGCAGCAGCGGATTTTCCATCGCGCGCGACTTCGTGCCAGAGACGCCGCCATCCAGCCGTTTCGCGGGAGCCTGAAACCGCTGATCGGGCAGGAAAAAACCGTGCGTGGAAAGCAAGAGTAGGCGTGGCCGCTGCGCTTGCTTCACGGTCGCCTCGACCGCCAGTGCGCCGGTGAGCCCTAGGCCTGGCTTTGAGAAAACGCGTCAGGCTGGGAAGAATCGCCTCGGCCTCTTCCGCCGTGCCGGGCAAACGCGGCCAACTCGTGGAGATCCCGCCGGCAGACGCCCTCACGCCGCCACCACGGTCCCCCGATCCTCCGCCGGCGACGGCAGCGCCGGCCCGGCGACGCCAGGTCGAAGTCGGGATCGGCCACGACCAGCCCCGGCCCGTCGGGCCGCCGGCCGCCAGAGGATGACACCACTTCTCTGCCGCTGACCAGATAGTTGATCGTGTGTTCCTCGAGCGCGTACACCCCACCCTCAAGAGTCAGCGCCGCCCCAGGGTAAAAGCCACAGCGTAGCATCGGGGCTGATCTGCCAACTCGGAAATTTTGCCAGGGCGGCTCATTGGCGGAGCAACCGGTGCGCCAGCTCGCCCAGCAGCTTTTTAATCTCGGCCTCGGCTTCGGGCTCGCCCTTGGGCGCGATCGATTCCCCGGAACCCTCACTGCCTTCCGGTATTCAGACACCGCCCGTTCGATTTCTTCGGCCGCGCCCAGATCGATCATTCGCACTTCGCCCATGCCTTCAGGCGGAATAACTCACGCCCCATATCGCGGCGGCCGCCACCAGTTCGCTTCATTGCCGTGATGGAAGTCGAATATGCGGAAATGCGCGATCTCCACCAGCACACTGTTCCGCGGCAGCACACGCTGCACGACAGGGGCGGTGATCCACGGGTCGTCCGGAAGCGTGATGCCGCGAGACTGGCTCACCCGCGCGGCGAGCTCCCGCCCCTGCCGGCCCAGGGATTCGACGAGCGTCGCCTGGCCGCCTGTTGCCGGGCGAGCGACCTCGCTCGTCGAAAGTATCGCCTGTGCAAGTCGTGAACGGACGGCCTCGAGCTGCCGGACCATTTGAACCAGGCCCGAGTCGCGACTTTGCCGTGCCAAGAGAGCCCGTTCTGCCAGGATCTGCTGGGCCACACCCTTTCCGTTTCAGATCGAGTCAGTCGACTTGCGCACTGCGCGGGGCTCATCACGACACAACAGGCCGAGCGAGAAGGCGGTCCAAAGCGATGAGCGATCGACCTCGGCCAGGAAAACGAGTTGCTCGCGTTCCGATAGCGACGGCAAGACGTGGTGAATATGCGCGCGAAAGGCCCGCCGCGCCCGATCCTCGTTGTCAATCGCCTCGCCGTAGCGCCCCTGCGCGGCATAGAGGTCGCGAGCTCCTCATACGTCTGCCCACAGAGCCGGTGCGCTGGGCCCAGCGTCTTCATCCGGATGGCGCCTCGCCTGGCGATACAGCGGGATCGCGCGGGCAAGCTCGCCCCGCCCCTGGAAAAGCGCGGCGAGGTTGTGCAGGCTGCGGCGTGGGACGGGTGGTTCTCTCCAGCACCGCCTTGAAGATTCGCGCACTTCCACGAAGAAGGGCTCGGCCTTCGCGTAATCCGCTCGCGAATAGTCAAACGCACCCAGGTCGTTCAAGACTGCCGCGTACGACGGATTCTTGACTCCCAGCAACTTCTTGCGGATCGCCAACTTCGCGATAGAGCGACTCGGCCCGGACGTCGTCACCTCGGGCAAGCTGGGCGCGGACGAGATTGACGAGCAGCGCGCCGCTTTCCAGGCTGGAAGCACCGTAGACGGCTTTGGCTAACTCGAGCGACTGCTTGAGCAACGGCTCCGCCTTTTCGTATTCGCCATGAGTCAAGTAGAGGACGCCGAGATTGCTCCGGGTATCGATGGTCATGAGATTCGTCTTGCCCAGCACGCGTTCCTTGATACCGAGTGCCTCCACGTAGAGGGCAAGGGCTCGGCCATCATCACCTACGTTGAACATCGCCGCACCGAGGTTGTGCAGCCCCTCGCCATAGATCGGTGGTTACGCCCAGGCCGCGCCGCCGGATCTCGACCACTTGACCGTAGAGGGCGACGCCCGATCGGCTTGGCCCAGCCCGGGCAGGCATGGCTAGCTTGCTCAGGCTGGCTGCGTAACCGGGGGAATCCTTGCCGAGAAGCAGCTCGCGGATCGCGACGCTTTTCTCGGCCGCGAGCAGCGCGTCCGGCCACGTGCCCTGACCGCATAGATCTTGGGCGTGTTGCAAGCCGCCCGGCCTCGACGAGCTGGCGGCCTCCTCCGGCGTGCTCGGCTTTTCGTCGAGCTCGGAAAGGTCGCGCCGGGCGTCGGCAGCCTCCCAGTTCTGATCGCCGAGCAACCGCGATTTGATTGCAGGATCTCGCGGCGGGCGTCCAGGGCGGCATCAACGTCGTCCCGATCCTCCGCGGCATCGGCGCGGATCGCCAGTGTGCCCGCGAGATAACTCCGAAACGTGTTCCGCAGCGACTCGAGGCTCGCCACGTCGGCCCCGATCGCGAGTGCTTCCCGCTGGCATGCTTCCATTCGCCCCGCAACCGCATCCGCCTCTTCATGTCGGCCGGCGGCCATCAGCTCGCGGCATCTCGCCCGAGCGACGTCAATTCCTGGGGGCTATCTGCGCAAGCGTTCGCGGTTTGGGCTGCGCCTGACCTGCGACGGCGGCCCTTTGGCCTGCGGCTTGGGTCCTTTGCCCTGCTGGGCCCCCGCCTGCGTTGCTATCACGAGGCACACGAGCAGATAGCTTGGCCCGGATATGGCGGTCGCGGCATCGCTCATCTCCTAACACTCACGCCCAGCGTCGGGAAATCCAGCAGCGACCAGTGGGGATATCCCAAAACCTTGCTGAAGTGCCCCAGCGGCGGCGGCGGCCGTCGGGTTTCTGGTTGTACAAGATCGTGAGCTGGAGGTCGATCAAACGCGTGCGCCGAAGCATAGTAACCGTGGCCCAGAATCGATGTGTTCACCTGGTCGGCATTGATGGTGTCGAGCCCCTCGGCGAAAAAAGGGCCCAGCCCCACCGGCTTGTCCATGTGCAAGGTGCGCGATGCCAGGAGGCGCGGTCGGACTGGCAATAATACAGCGTGGTCGAAACGCTCTGGCGGATCGCCCCAGGCACCAGTGCGCTGAAGGTGGTGGCGTCGACGTCCGGAGCCGCCAACGCCACGTGGCCAAAGGGCCTGTGGGCATCGTTTCCGTTCTGCTCCAGCTCAAGCTGGCGCGCTGCCTGGAGAAAAAGGCGGTTGCCCATGCTATGAGCAATGACGTGAATCTTCCGGGTCTTCCCCGACGGCCCGGCCGGCCGTATCAGTTGCTTGAGAACTTCCACGAGCACCCAGTGCTACCCGCATTCTGGACCTCGTCATGCGCGTAGCCGTCGAACGAGCCCTGCGATGGCCAGCTAAACGTCACGCCCTTTCCGGGAAAATTGAGGTCGTGCATAAGCTGCGCGGTTCGCAGGATGGCGTCTTCGAAGGTGGTGTAATAGCCGTGGACAAAGAGCAAGACGTCGTCCGCGGCCAGGGTCTGGAGAAACCTAGCCGGCTCGAGGGTTGTGAGGGCCTCGACCAGGAAGAACTTTCGCGGGTCGCGGCTCTGCCACCAGTGGCTCGGCACTTCGATTTCACCGCGGGTGTGGTGCTCGACCGGAATGTTCACCAGGCACGACCCATACGTCACCTGCGGGCCCGCTTCATTCCCGAACCGCGATGCTCCCGCCTCCCCGGGCGCGGCCACCACGCGGTTGGTCGCAAATGACACCACGCGCTTCGACTTGCCGGATGACTCGGCAAGGCTCCCCATGAACTGCCGACGCCGGGCAACGGCATCGGGTGTGTATGCGCGGGTTGTTGGCGCATTTAGTGGTCGACTAGGCCAAAAACTCCCCCAAACCCCCAGGTGTCGCGAGTGGATGGCCTAGGAGTTGGCTTTTCAGCGTTGAGCGTGGCCGCAGGCCTGTTGCGCGATGGCGACGGCGTCGATCGACACCCTTATTCCGTGGGCATGGGACTGAGTTGGAAGCCCATTGCCGCCGCTTTCCGCTTCAGCGTATCCAGCATCTTGGCCTTGATCTTCGCCTCGTACTCCTCCATCGACTGGGTTACATACTCCTCACCGTACTTGAGCATCCTGTAGATCAAACATGCCAACTTGTGCGCGGTCGCCTTGACGGCCCCGAGTCCACCGAGCCGACTCTTGATCCGACGGTAAAAAATGCCTAACGGCGTCATGGTCTGGCCCACCGCCCGTGCGGCCAGCCGCAAGGCGATGGTGACTCGGCTTGCCCCTTTGCGATGACCACGGTGCCTTTTGGTCTTGTTGCTTTCATCCTGGGGAGGACACAGCCGCAGCCAACTCGCGAAGTGCTTCTCCGTCGGAAAGCGACTGACGTCCACGCCGATCTCGGCCAAAATCACCAGGGCCGTTTTCACTTCGATTCCTTCGATCAATGTCAGGTCCACTCCCAATGCCCGGAACAACGGGCCCGTCGCCTCGAAGCGGATGTCGGTGCCTTTGCGGCCACTCTTGCGTGGCTTGCGGGCCCGAGTCTTCTCTCCCGCCCGGTTCGCGAACTTCGCCAGTTCCATTTCAACCTGCTGATCGCATTCGGTGATCTGTTGATGGTGGAACCGGTACAAGGCGTGTGCCTGCCGAAGCTCGAAGAGATGCTCGGGCCGCCACGTTCCTTGCAGCGCGAGGGCAATCTCGTCCTCGCTGTGCTTACAGCGCTCATCTCGCAGTTTGGCCAGTTTGATGGGGTCGCGTTCCCCTTCCAGGATGGCCTCGATGATCGACATACCGGTCAACCCCGTGATGTCGGCGACCACTCCCGTCAGTTTGACGTTCATTTGCTCCAAGGCCTTCTGCATGTGCTGGACATGGCTGGAAGCGTAGCGCACTTGCGTTTGGCGTTGCCGCCAGTAGGCACGCAGCGCCAGTACGGAATCCGGCGGCCGAAACGATGCACGCAAGAGGCCGTAGGAGTGCAACCGCTGGATCCACTGCGCGTCCAGTACGTCCGTCTTGGGGCGTGCGCCGCAACGCGAAAGTTGCCCCGGTTCCACCAGGTAGACCTGGAAGCCTTCGGATTCCAGGAGCTCGAACAGAGGAATCCAGTAAATGCCGGTGGATTCCAGAGCGATCGTTGTCACGCCGCACTTCTTTAACCACGCGGCGATCTCCTGAAGATCGGCGGTGTTAGCGCCGAACTGCCGGACTGGGTTGGCGTCGCGGTCAGCGGGGACGCAGACCATATGCATGTCGGAATGGACATCGATTCCGGCCGCGCCTGGGTTGACAAGGCTGAGCCCCGCTGACGAAGCGGGGACGGGGATGGCAAGCGATCCTTCCCGTGTCTTGTTGGGTTTGGCCGGCTTCTTGGGCTTCCCTGATTTTTTCGGCTCGTCATTTGGAACTACCATGGATGGCTCCGGTTGGTGGCTGCGAACGGTGAAAACAAGACGGCGCTGCGAGCCAAGAGGGGTATCGGGAACGTTTGTAGTCTCCCCAACGGGATCAATACCTTGCCGGGAAAACCCGGCATGGCAAGTCACCAATGACAAGGTCAATGCCTCTCGGGCCATGCTATGTGTCGGGCACGAAGCACCAGTTGATTTACGGCCACTGACCCGCGTCGCCGGACGCCAGTCTAGACACAAAGACCGGTAGCAGCCACATGCCCCCGAGCCACAGTTCACGGGCCGTGAGGGCACCGCCAAAGGCGGCTCGTCCTGTTATGTGGCGCCTTTGACGAGCCCGCGTAGGTTTACCTAGCCGGCCTCTGGCGTCGAGCAAGTCGGTCTGTTGACCCGGGGCAAACGTCCCGCGATAATCCGATCAGTCGCCTTGAGAGAATCTGAGTGAATTCGCGGCATTGATCATCGCATCCCGTAAGTGTGGCACCCTGTCATGATCGCGATTGAGGATCGAGGTGACGTCAGAATCCTGCGCATGGCGCGCGGCAAGGGGAACGCGCTCAATCTGGATTTAGTGGTTGCGCTCTCCGACGCCTTCGATCAGCTCGAAGCGAGCCCGGCCCGGGCTGCGGTTATTACAGGGCAAGGACACGTGTTCGGCGCGGGAGTCGACTTGCTGGCTTTGGTGGAGGGTGGCCCTGAAGACGTGCGCAGATTCGTGCCGCTGATGGTGTGCGCATTCGAGAAATTAGCGACGTGTCCCAAACCACTCGTGGCCGCTATCAATGGTCATGCCATCGCGGGCGGTGCGATCTTGGCATTCGCCTGCGATCAACGGCTCTTGGCTCGTGGCGTCGTCCAGGTCGGTTTGACCGAGGTACGGGTGGGCGTGCTGTTCCCCGCGTGGGCGCTCGAGATCACGCGCTTTGCCACCCCGCCACAACATTTCTCCACGCTAATCTGCACGGGGCGCACGTGGCCGCCTGAGGAAGCTTTGGCTCGAGGCTTGGTCGATGAACTCGTGGAGCCGGAGCGGTTGCTCGAGCGCGCCTGCGAAGTGGCGGGAGAACTGGCGGCGATTACGCCGGCCGTTTTCGCCGCGACGAAGCTCGCAGTTCGCCGTCCCATGATGGAGGCCGCCCGACGCGAGGCGGCGCGGACCGACGCCGCCGTGCTCGATCAGTGGTGTTCGCCCGAAACACTGCGCCTCGTGACGAAATTCGCGGAGCAAGCGCTCAAACGCCGCCATTGATGTCGGGGCACGCACCATGCGAACCCCCGCGTGATGTTGGTTGCGAAGAGCAAGTATCAGCTTGCGAAATGCCCCTCGACATTGGTAGCTAAAGGCGCTATGTCCGCATTGTATGTCCCACAGCCGACAAGTCGAGACGCCCCTGTAGACGCCGGTCAACGCGCAGGCGGATCAGTCGCCGCAACCGCTCTCGATGTCTCAAATCAGCCCGCGCACGGTATAATAAGGCTGCGCCGGAAATCTTGCTTCGGACTGTCGACAATCGGCCCCTGCGATCAGTTCTCAGGATAGAGCAATTGCTCGCATTTCCATCCTGTCCGCTGTGCAGCTCAGTTGCCATCACCGAGGCCACCCATGAATCTGCACCAATCTCTCGTGACCACACGCAAGCACCATCTGCGTGAGAAGCGCATCGCCCGCAGACCTCACGAATCTGTCCGGCGTCACTTGCACCGCCCGCTCTTCGAGTCGCTCGAGGCTCGACTCGTTCCCACGACGATGATCGACTGGATCAATCCCGCCGGCGGCGATTGGGATACCGGCGCGAACTGGCAGGGAGGCGTGGTGCCCGGGGCCGGCGACGAGGCCGTGATCAACGAGCCCGGCAATGTGACCATCACCCATTCCATGAACATCGCGAACAGCGTCGCGAGTATCTCTGCCTCCGATCCCATCACCCTTTCCGGCGGCACCTTGACTGTCACCGGCACATTCAGCGACAGCAGCCCCGTCACGTTGTCCGGCGGCACGCTGGCCAGCGCCACGGTCCAGGCCGGAACAACGTTAAGCGGCAGCGGCACACTGAGCGGCGTCACCCTTGACGGGACGCTCGACGTAAACGACGGAACCGTGACAGTCACCAACGGCTTGACGCTCGGCTCCGCACTGATCGAGATCACCAACATCTCAAGCCTGGACTTTAGCGGCACCCAGTCGCTCACCGGTACTGGCGAGGTGCTGTTTGCCGGAGGAAATAACCCCAATAACCAAATGAACCTCCAGGGCAGCGGCAGCGTGCTCACGATCGGCTCAGGGATCACCATCGATGGCCTCACCGGCACCTTGAGCGCCGGCAGCGGAACCGTCGAAAACTCTGGCACAATCAGTGTCGGCAGCAGCGTCGACATGCCAACACCCGCCTCGGCCTATACCGGCGGCACCTTCATTCTCAACGGCGCCTGGACCAATGAGCCCGGCGCCACCATGCAGGCGGTCAACGACGGCAATCTGGTCCTCAACTCAATGGGGGCAAACGACGGTGGCAACACGATTCCCAGCGGCGTCTTCACCAACGACTCCGGCGCCACTCTGAGCGTCACCGGCAACAGCAACGGCGGCGGGGGCCTTTCTCTCGAAGGCAACGGCTGGTCCAATGCCGGCACCATCACGATGTCCAACTCGAGCGTCTACCTGGGGGGCACATTTAGCCTCGCCGCGCTGGGCACTTTTAGCCGCAGCGCTGGCACTGTTAATCTCACCGGCACCGTGAACAACACGGGCACTCTGGCCCTGAATAATACCACCGGCCCGTGGAGCCTTGATGGCGGCACGATCGACGGCGGTACGGTCACCACCGCGGGCACGAACGTACTTCAGGGTTTCGGTACCTTGAGCGGCGTGACCCTGGATGGGACGCTGATGGCGAACACCGGCGATGCCGTTACGATCAAAAACGGATTGATCCTTGAATCCGCACTCGTCGAGATCACCGACATCTCGAGCTTGGCCTTCAGCGGCACTCAGTCGCTCAGCGGCACCGGCGAGGTGTTGTTCGATGGCGGCAACAATCCGAACAACGACTTGAGCGTACAAGGCAGCGCCACCTTGACGATCGACTCGGGCATCACCATCGATGGACTGACGGCGACCATTAGCGCGGATGGCGCCGGCGGCGCCATCGACAACTACGGCACCCTCAGTGTCGGCACCAGCGTCGACATGCCAACCCCAGCCTCGGCCTATACCGGCGGCACCTTCATTCTCAACGGCGCCTGGACCAATGAGCCTGGCGCCACCATGCAGGCGGTCAACGACGGCAATCTGGTCCTCAACTCCATGGGGGCAAACGACGCCGGCAACGCTATTCCCAACGGCGTCTTCACCAACGACGCCGGCGCCACTCTGAGCGTCACCGGCAACAGCGACGGCGGCGGGGGCCTTTCTCTCGAAGGCAACGGCTGGTCCAATGCCGGCACCATCACGATGTCCAACTCGAGCGTCTACCTGGGGGGCACATTCACGCTCGCCGTGCTGGGCACTGTTAGCCGCAGCGCCGGCACCGTTAATCTCACCGGCACCCTGAACAACACGGGCACGCTGGCCCTGAACAGTACCACCGGCCCGTGGAACCTTGATGGCGGCACGATCGACGGCGGTACGGTCACCACCGCGGGCACGAACGTACTTCAGGGTTTCGGTACCTTGAGCGGCGTGACCCTGGATGGGACGCTGATGGCGAACACCGGCGATGCCGTTACGATCAAAAACGGATTGATCCTTGAATCCGCACTCGTCGAGATCACCGACATCTCGAGCTTGGCCTTCAGCGGCACTCAGTCGCTCAGCGGCACCGGCGAGGTGTTGTTCGATGGCGGCAACAATCCGAACAACGACTTGAGCGTACAAGGCAGCGCCACCTTGACGATCGACTCGGGCATCACCATCGATGGACTGACGGCGACCATTAGCGCGGATGGCGCCGGCGGCGCCATCGACAACTACGGCACCCTCAATGTTGGCACCAGCGTCGACATGCCAACCCCAGCCTCGGCCTATACCGGCGGCACCTTCATTCTCAACGGCGCCTGGACCAATGAGCCTGGCGCCACCATGCAGGCGGTCAACGACGGCAATCTGGTCCTCAACACCATGGGGGCAAACGACGCCGGCAACGTTATTCCCAACGGCGTCTTTACCAACGACGCCGGCGCCACTCTGAGCGTCACCGGCAACAGCGACGGCGGCGGGGGCCTTTCTCTCGAAGGCGACGGCTGGTCCAATGCCGCCACCATCAGCATGACGAACTCGAGCGTCTACCTGGGGGGCACATTCACGCTCGCCGCGCTGGGTAACTTCAGCCGTAGCGGCGGCACCGTATATCTCAACGGCACCCTGAACAACACGGGCACGCTGGCCCTGAACAACACCACCGGTCCCTGGGAACTTGATGACGGCACGATCGACGGCG
>CAWHKI010000200.1:0-4899 GCA_963829765.1 uncultured Isosphaeraceae bacterium
TCCTCAATAGCGAGATAGGCCCGGCAGAGCAGATTCGCTGATTCGGCATCGGCCGGTGCGGTCGACGAGTGTGCGTTGAGAGTCGTGATAACGTCGTCGCCAACGCGGCCGGCCGCCAGCATATCGCGCGCGGAATCAATGGCCGTGGCGGATAAAATTGCCGTTAAAAACAACACCAGCGGTAGTATCCGGGTATGCCGTTCACGGTTTTGTATTCGTGAGACGTGTCGTAATCCCACACGATTTTTCCGTTCGCGGTGGAATAGGCCCTCAGGTGGCCGTCCTCGGAGCCTGAGAACACGGCTCCTGGAATGGCGCTGACCGCAGCCGATTGCGCGGGGCTGCAATTGGGTTTTCCGCCGCAGCCGGGTGGGGGCGTCTGCCAGAGGCGCTCGCCGTTATCCACGCGAAATGCGAAGATGCCACCGCCTTTATCGGCATAGCAATACCTGAACTGAACCAGTAGACGCGACATAACACTACGTATTGCTGCTCAAGAGACCTATGACGACGCCGTTGTCGGCGCGGGAATTCTGGGGCTGGCTCATGCCTATCACCTGGCGCGGCGGGGCCGCGCGTAATCGTCTTCGATCGCAATCCCCGTGCCAGAGGAGCCTCGGTCCGCAATTTCGGCATGCTCTGGCCGATCGGTCAGCCCTTTGGGCCGTTGCGTCAACTCGCCATGCGAAGCCGGCAAATCTGGTTGGACGTGCTCGAGTCGTCTGGACTTTGGCATGAGCGAACGGGCTCGCTCCACCTGGCCTATCGGGATGACGAGGCACAAGTCCTGCGCGAGTTTGCCCAGGAGTGCGCCCTGCATGGCGAGCCGGTCGATCTTCTGACACCCAAACAGGTCCGCGAACGAACGCCAGCCGTGAAGCAGGAGGGACTTCAGCTCGCGCTCGGCAGTCATCAAGAAGTATGCGTCGACCCGCGAGAAATCGTGGCCGGCCTGCCAGTGTGGCTTTCGCGCCGCTTCGGCGTCGTTTTCGAGTTTGGTCGCACAATCACCGCCGTTTCACTACCGACTGTGGCGGCCAGCAATGCGCGATGGTCGGCCGGCCGGGTCTGGATTTGCTCCGGAGACGAGTTAGAGTTGCTCTTCGCGGACGAGTTCGCTGCCTGCGGCATGGTTCGCTGCAAGCTTCAGATGATGAGGTCGGCCGCTTACGGCACGCAGTGGCGCGTGGGCCCGATGCTTGCAGCGGGGCTCACCCTACGCCATTACGCTTCGTTTCAAAACTGCCCGAGCTTGTCAGCGTTATGCCATCGGGTCGCTCAGGAGGCCCCCTGGATGGATCGTCTGGGCATTCATGTGCTGGTTTCACAGAATGGGCGTGGCGAGCTCACTCTCGGTGACTCGCACGAATATGATGACGCCGGAGATCCCTTTGATAGATCGGAGATTGACGAGCTTATCCTGGACTACTTGAACACGTTTCTCGATGCGCCCGGTCTGAAGATTGCCTCACGATGGCACGGAACGTATGCCAAGCACGGGAGCGAGCCCTACGTGGTCATTCACCCCGCGCCGCGCGTCACGGCGATCACGGGTGTCGGCGGGGCGGGAATGACGCTTTCGTTTGGATTGGCCGAGCATGTGGTCGCTCGCGTGCTGGGCGAGTGCGCAACCTAATTCCGGAGCGATTAAAGGGGAAAAGCTGATGGAGATCGAATTGGTGGTCTTTGACATGGCGGGGACAACCGTCAACGACGAGGATTCCGTGAACCGCTGTCTCCGGCACGCGCTCGCGGCCGCGGGGCTATCGGTGACACCCAAAGAGGTCAACGCAGTCATGGGGCTCCCCAAGCCGACCGCGATTTCCCTCCTGATCGAGCAGTCCGGTTCCGCGCACGCATTACGCGATCAAATTGGCACGATTTACGAAGATTTCGTGTCAAGGTCGACTGCATTTTTCAGCGACGATCCATCGGTGTATGAAGTACCCGGCACAACGCGGGTCTTCGAGACACTCAAAAGGTCTAACGTTCGCGTCGCGCTCAACACTGGCTTCAGCCGGACAATCACGCAAGTAATACTCGATCGGTTGGGGTGGACGCACTCCCCCTTAATCGACGCCACCATTTGCAGCGACGAGGTCAAGCGAGGGCGTCCGCACCCGGATATGATTGAGACTCTTATGTCCCGATTTAAAATCGCCGATGCGCGACACGTGGCCAAGGTTGGTGATACGCCGGCCGACCTGCGGGAGGGGGAAAACGCTGGTTGCGGGCTCGTTGTCGGCGTCACCGGCGGGACGCATAGCCGGCAGGAGCTCGAGCCGTTTTATCACACCAGCTTGATCAAGACGGTCGCCGATTTTCCGGGCTTGCTGGGGCTGGCCGTATGAATCGGCGAATGTCACTGCTGAGGATTCGGCGGGCGAGGCGTGTCTTTCTTGGGTTGATCGACTTCCAGCTTACTGAAAAAGTCGCTCACGTGCTCCGGACTCGCCTGGGCGGTCGTGCTCTTGGATTCTCTCGTAATGCGGTCACGAACATCATCGAGCAAGGGGTACAACTGGTCGTAGATAAACTTGGTATGAGGGTCGGTGGCCGCCCCAAACCGCAGGTTGTAAACGTGCATGAATGCGATCAGGTTGCCGAGCGTCGTCGTCTTGACCATCTTCAACTGATCAAGCGCGGCCTTGGTATTCGGCTTTTCCAGCATACGAACGAGTCCCGCGAGTGTTTTCACGAACCTCGTCGCTTCCTGCTGCTCCTTGACACCGCTCAAGGGCTGGGCCGCGAGTTTTGCCTGAAGGTCGTCGACAAGCTCGTGGGCTTTCCTGAGGGTCTCTGAGGAGATCTCGCCTTCCTCGTCTTCCTTGGGGGCCTTTTCGGCAATTTCCTCGAAACGCTTCTTGTCGTCGAAGAACCTTTCCCCGTCCAACGACGGCGGCCACTTTTTCGCCGCCTTGATTTGGCTCAAAACAATCGTGATCGCTTCCGAGGCGTTGCGAAACGGAATGTCCCCGATGATCTTCGCATCAATCGGTGCCGTGGCGATTTTCAGCGACGAGCTGGAAATCGACGGGTCCGCGAGCTGGTCGAGAGCGGCGTTCAAGGCGTCCCCGTTCTCGACGTCCCTGGCGGTGGGATGGTCTTGAAGGTTCTTGATGTACTCGTTGTAAGCGGCTTTGGTCTTGGTCGCGTCGCCATCGCGCTTGGCTACGTAGCGGCGCGTGGCTTCCAGGTGCGCCTCGTACCAGTACTGATTCCATCGCATAAATGTATCAACATTTATGGATCTGGCCTGGGCGTTATACAGGTTGCCCATACCCGTGCCCATATTGTAATAGCCCATGCCCTGGCAGCGCACCCTGAGGTGTTTGTCCCCAGCCGCCCCAGCCACCCCAGCCCCATCCCTGAGCCGAGACGGTCCCGGCCCATGCTGACGAGATTAGAACCAATCCTAGAGCGAATCGAATAACGCGGAGCATCAAAACCTCCCGGCGGCAAAACAACGGGCTTGGATCGACGTTGAGGGTCGTTAATGAGTATTAAGTAGGTGGATTCTCACTCGAGACGCCCTTGCACGATCTTGGGAGGGCGAGCCTCCCGGCGAGCCGCGGTGCCGCCCGGCTCGGACGGAGCCTCGCCCTCCCTAAATCACGCAAGGCCATTTAGCGGCGTCACCTGTAATCTATCATACAGCCGGAACGCTAGAGCCGTAAGAGGCACGCAATATCGATTTACCCCTGAACCGCGCCGGACTCATCGTTAGATCCTCGAACTTTGCCACTGCCGTAGCACGATCAGACGTCGTCCAACGGGACGAGATCAATGTCCGATTCAGGCCCTGATAACGGTGGCCGTGCTGGGACCGCCGGACGGACCGCGCGGGCCGAAGGCGCGGGCTGGGCGGTTCGCGGCAGCGGCGGAGCCGGTCGCGAAGCGGGCACGCCTATGGTTTCTGGGTTTTTCTCCGCGGTTCGCGGCGGCGGGGGAACCGCTTGCGAAGCGGGCACGCCGATCGTTTGTCGGTTGTCCCCCAATGCTTCGAGCCTGAAGATAATTGGCCCGATTGCCAACTCATCGCCATCGTAAAGACGGGATTCATCCACCACTCGGCCATTAACGCGAACACCGTTGCGACTACCAAGGTCGCGTATCAAGACCCGGTCGTACGCGATCGCGAGGCAGCAATGCCTGCGCGAAATCTTGGACGAGCTGATCTGGACGTCACACTCGAGATGCCGTCCAACCAAAATCACCGGACGCTCCAAGACGATGACCGGCGCGCTCCCCTTGATCAGTGGGACGATTCGGAATGACATTCGGCCGGGTTCTCCGCCGAGGCGTGGTTTTGCACCATGGGAATCGGCTCTTGGGCGTCGGAGCCGGGCTCACCCACCATCTGAACGATCACTTGAATGCGGCATTTCTCAGCGACACCGTTGGGAAGCAACTTGCGAACCGCCGCCTCAAAGGCGTTTTCCCCGTTGTTTTCCCCATTGTTTTCCAAAGGACGCGCATGCAATGGGCGGGCCAAGACCGAAACGACACGATCCGCATCCACAGGTCGGCCCAAGACTCTCGCGCCCCCTCCTTCGGCGAGCGTCTGCTCATGCCCTTGCCCATTTTCCAGTCGGTAACGAATGTGAGCGATAGACAGCTCATCGCCAGGTCGCATGCGCCCAACCTCGACCCGTTGGCCGTTGATTCGGATCCCGTTCGTGCTTCCCAGATCGCGAACCATCACCTCGCCATTGTCATGCATCATGCAACAATGGTGGCGAGACACACGGAGAGAGTCAAGGCGGGTATCACACGAGGGGTGCCGGCCCACAACCACCACGCTACGATCGAGGTTGATGTCTGGACCGTCATCGAGGGCCACTAGTCGTGCGGGCATGGTGGGAGGTCCCCGACCGAGACATCAAGCATTGAGCGTTT
>CAWHKI010000201.1:0-84143 GCA_963829765.1 uncultured Isosphaeraceae bacterium
GGAAAGGACGGAGACGATGGGCACACGGCGGGAATTCTTGGGGAACGTCGGCGGGGGCATGCTGGTCGCGAGCGTCGGCCTCGGCACGGCCTTCGACATGGGGCTCACGCCTGCCTGGGCTGGGGATGACGGGGGCGAACGCATTACTTTCGGGGGGCTCGAACCCCTCGTCAGCCTGATGCAGGAAACCTCCGTCAGGAAACTCATGCCAGTGCTGGTCGACAAGCTCAACACCGGGACCGATCTGAAGCAGCTCGTGGCCGCAGCCGCCCTCGCTAACGCGCGGACGTTTGGCGGCGAGGATTACGTGGGCTTCCACACCCTGATGGCCCTCGCACCTGCCTATCACATGGCGGGTGAGTTGCCTGATGACCGTCGGGCGCTGCCCGTGCTCAAGGTCCTCTACCGAATTCGAACCGTATCCAGGAGCACGGCGGCCGCGCGTCGGAAGTGCTGCATACGATCAAGCCGGGCGTGCTCTCCGCCGGGAACGACCCGGGGGAGGCCCTCCGCGACGCAGTGCGCAGGAAGGACATGAACGAGGCCGAGGGCACCTTCGCCGCGATCGCCGCCGTCTCGCCCGATGAGGCCTTCAACAGCCTGCTCGTCGCCGTCGAAGACGACACCGAGGTCCACCGCGTCGTCCTCCCGTACCGCGCCTGGGAATTGCTCGACCTCGTGGGCAAGGAACAGGCCCACACGATGCTCCGTCAGTCGGTCCGCTACTGCGTCAAGAGCGAGCGCAACGCCAGACACGCCGCCCAAACCGACGGGCCCCGCGCCCTCTTGCCGCGGCTGTTCGACCAGTACCACCTGCCGCGGACGTCCCCCGGCACGACGCGGCCCGGCGACGAGTGGGTCTCGTCGATGTGCAAGACGGTCTTCGAGTCGAGCCCGCCGTCGGCCGCTGATGCGGTGGCCGCGGCGCTGGCCGACGGGATCAACCCGAGCGAGATCGGCGAGGCAATCGCGCTGGCGGCGAACCAGCTCGTCCTCCGCGACGCCGGCCGACCCGAGCGCTGGGCCTCGCCGGGCAAGCCGCCGGGGAGCGTCCACGGCGACTCGATCGGCGTCCACGCTAGCGACGCCGTCAATGCGTGGAGGAACATGTCGCGCGTGGTCAACCCGCGGAACGCCGCCGCCTGTCTGATCCTCGCCGGCTACGAGGTCGCGCGAGACCGCCAGGCCCGCGATGCCGACTTCCGCAAGTGGCCCCCACGCCCGCTCGTCGAAGTCCTCGAAACCGTCAAGACGGCCGACCCGAAGGGACTGCTCGTCGAGGCCGAATCCGCAATCCAGGCAAACCAGCAGGAGATCGCCTCCGCGGTTGTGCACCGCTACGGCACACTCGGCCACGACCCGGCGCCGGTGTTCGCGCTGATGCTGAAGTACGCCATCAGCGAAGATGGCGCGTTGCATGCCGAGAAGTACTATCGAACGGTTCGCGAGGAATTCACCTCGACTCGCCCCGCCTTCCGCTGGCGGCAACTCGTCGCGCTGGCCCGCGTGACCGCCAGCGAATGCGGTCGCCCCTCGCCGGGCATCGCTCAGGCCAAGGAGTTGCTCAAAGTCTAATTTGACCGCCAACGCATACGTGTGTCCGACCACCATTAGTTGGCGTCGTCTTTCAGAAGAGATTCCTTGCGCCCGCTTTACCTTCGAACAGGGCCTCGATATTGACGATTTGATTTTTCTCGACCATCGCATTGCTGATGTAATCAGATACAAACAAATTTCGGGGATCCTGGCGGAACGCGATCAGTTCTCTCATTGCCTGCCGCGCTCGTTTGAGTTTTGTTGGATCCGTCGGGGCCGAACCTCTCTCGGCTGCAGGATTCTCGAAGTCAAGGAAGTCTTGTAAACGGGTGGATAGCAAAGCGTGCTTCAAACCGGCCCGCAAGAATTCAACTCGTTGGGCAAACTCGGGCCGAGAATCCCTGCTCGCGGCTTCGAAAGCCTTCGCCAGAATCGCTTCCGCGGGTCGATAAACCTGCGGCGGATAAGCCAGATGATGTCCTCGAATCCTTTTGAGACGCGTCAAAGCACCGCGGGGGTCACTTCTGATGTCTCGTATGGCAGGTCGGTTGGCGGCGTAGTTTTCCCAATAATCGAAGTACTGCTCGACATCAGCGGCTGCAGGCCCGAAAGCGGAAAAATACTCACGTCGAATCGTTTCGATTTCCAGCTCGGGATTCCAGTTCAGGCGATAATGCATATAAGCCATCGGACCGTGCGCGGCCCAACTGAACGTGTAACTGCGGAAATTGGTGCCGCTCAGACCATGCTGATAGGCGAGTCGAAAGAATTCTCCCGTCTGCCGAGTCGTCACGTTGGGTGTTGCGTACATGTTGAGTAAGTAGTTCGGCCCGTAAATGAGCGACATTCCTGTTCTTGCCCAGCCCATCCACTGGTCACGATACCACTGGTCTTCCTGTTGGCTCATGGGATACCAGCCATCCCGAGCCCCATAGATGACGAACTCGCCGGTAATCTTTTTATTCAGCTTGATGTCCGTCACTGGAGCCGGCAGAGTGTTGTGGTACAGATAGGCGCTGATCTTCACCTTTGGATTTCGTTTGACCGCAAGGTCGTAGACGGCTTTCCAGTAGCGCGCGTAGCGATCGCCCATCGCCCGTGGCGTGTATTTCAGCGGGCGTAAATCCTCCGGAATATCTTTTGGCTGTGGACCGTCCCAAGCCATGCATTGCCGACAGTGACACATGCTTTCACCCGCGGCATCGGCTTCGCCTAATCTCAATTCATCGCCTCCGTCCCAGACCTGTTCCACGATAAAATGATGCAGTTCGGAATTTGAGACACACAACGGAGTCCAGGGGCCTGCTCGAGGAGTTTTCAGTCCGCGTTCCCCGTCGGCCCGCAGCGCGAACCATTCCGGATGTTCTCTGCCGTACTTCGCCCACATGTCCGGAACGCCCGCGATCAAATGCGTGGCAGGGAGAACACGAGCGTCCTCGATCTGAGTGACTCGGCGGTGGCGGCGATGGTAGACCTCAATCGCTCTGCCATAGGTATACGCCGCCTCTGCCGTGGGAAAGACAAGCTTGCTGACAAGTTCTTCCGACATTCCTCCCACGCGATAATTTCTCGGCACTTTTCTTCCGAAATAAGACCCAGTCAGCCAGATTTGCGGCAAGTTCCAACCACCAATATCTCGATAGAACAGCCGCGGCTTAACGGTGATATCTGTGGCGGGGATGACAAAGGTTCTACGCCGGGGCACATACGTCCCGAGTTCGCCCGGCCACAGCCAGCGCACGCCGAGAAAGTTCTCAAGAACCTCGTAGACACCCAGCAGCGTGCCCGTATGCACGTTTTCCGTGGCCAGCGGATTCCACGGCTCCGAATAAAGGGGACGCGACCCGTGATACTGCGCGGGATTCAACTCTTTGCCCACGATATACAAATCGTTGCCAACGGTGCGGAGCACGTATTCTTCGATCGCCAGCTTGTCGGCGTCGATATCCTGCTTCCGCGCCGCCTCGCTCTCCCCAACAAAAACACGGCTGTCGTATCCTTCGGGGATCGCCTTTTCCACGGCAACCGGCAATTTTTGTCCTGTCGCTTTCTTAACATGGTTGACCAGTTCATCAACCGCATAACTAGCGACCTGAGATGGCTTGACCGCGGTGACCACCACCGCACACGCCTTCCCGTCACGCACGAGGGTGACCTGCGAAAAGGCCGGCCCGGTGGCAATGATGATGAGTAAGGACCAGAGTGCTACGAGCATTCTCACACGCCAAATTCGCTTTATCACGAGTGGTTCCCTTTTCTGTAAGCCAGCGCGGCAAGGACCCGAAGGTCTTGACGATTCTTGCAGTTATTGTGGTGCAAGCGTCTCACCTGCGCGTCAGGCGACCCGGGGTTGCTGTTCAACTGCGTGACGCAGTTACAAGAGGGTGCGTCGCCGGCAAAAGCTCAGCTCGTCTTCGGAGTAGAATCGATAAGGCTATCGTCCTGGTATTCGCTGTCGACCACCCCAAGAGTTCTATCTTCGTTGCTCAGCGTCATCGCGTGGATTCGCGCACGGATCATAGAGAACTTCAGGCGAATCTCCTTCCCGAGCAGCTTGCTCACGTCGGCGTTGTCCCGCCACCTGACCGGATGGTCGAGGGCGTCGGCCTGTATTGCGCGCGCCTGTGGTTCCGTAAAACCCGGAATCGGCTGCCAGTCGCGCGTCAACGCCTCGACACGGATCGATCCCTTCGTCCAAGTGGCGGCGTTCAGAAACAGCTTGGGGTACAGCACAGTAAACGGTTTGGTCACCACGCGGCACGGCCCTGAATTGAGATCGCTCGTTTGCAGGGACGCAAAGCGGTCTCGTTTGAACGTGGCCAGCGCCGCGCCGCATTTGAGGACGCCGGGAGCGGTGCTGGTCGGATCCACGTTGTGCGGAAAGTTGGCCGCAACGTAGTAGATGTACATCGTATCGTCGACGATAATTGGCTCGGGCTGGGAACAGGCCATGGCCATGAAGTCGTAATATCCCAGGGGCCCCGACGGAATGAAGGGTTCGCCCCGGCAGACACGAGTGAAGTGAAGTCCGTCGCGGCTGGTGGCGAGATGAATATTCACCGCCTGCGGGGAACGCAGATAGAACACGCTCATGTAGCCAACATAAATTTGTCCAAATTTATGGCATGCGAACTGGTAGAGCTCCGTATCGCCCGGGTCGTCGGCATCCATGCTGAGTATGAACTGGTGGTTCTTCCATTCCCGCAAGTCATCACTCTCGGCATAGGCATAAGAGCGATAGTAGCGGTCCACCGCCTTCCTTTCGCGGTCACTCTCGTTCGCGATCATGCGTTCACTGAATTCGGGAATGATACGGCGATACAGCACCCACTTTTGTTTCGCACGGTCGTACATGAGATGCATCAGGCAGTCGTCTCCCTTCCCGGAGACATCATTCGGCGTCTGCCAGATTGGGGCGTTCGCGCACGACCAGTGGATCCCGTCGGGAGAGGTGACGACGTGCGCTCCACGCCGATGATCTTGAACAATCGCCAGGGCGACGAACTTCTCGCTGGCGTTTCTGGGGTTAGGGTGCTTATTCACCGACCAAAAGAAGGCATTCTTGCCCTGGGGCCTCATCGGTGAGCCCGATACAACGAATCCCTTCCTTCCGCGGGAGCCCACGGGGTCCGTCGGGGGAACCATATCGCTGGTGAAAATGATATTGTGATCGCGCCGACCGGCAATCTCCACCACACCGAGGTCAGGCTTATCCCAGTGAACGCCGTCGGTCGAGGTGAAATAGAGCATGTACGCCGCATGACCGTCCAGATAACGCGATTTCCAGTCGCTGCCGGCCCGCGCCCACATCTTGAAGAGTTTGTCCTCGTTGTCATACATCGTCGTATAGGGCTGAATATTGTTTCCCTCACACCAACGATCACAGCCGACGACAGGGTTCAACAGGTGCTTTTTCGGCTTATGAAGCCTGCGTGAAACACCGGGCGTCACCTCGATCATGGCGT
Organism: uncultured Isosphaeraceae bacterium; assembly: GCA_963829765.1. GTDB lineage: Bacteria > Planctomycetota > Planctomycetia > Isosphaerales > Isosphaeraceae > CAWFRS01. Next base: position 5,502 of record CAWHKI010000201.1, read on the forward strand.
TGTCCAGCAACAGCTCGGTCGTGAAAGCTGGTTTCACCAGACTGTTTTGGCTGTCTCTTCGAGGCGCCGGTTCATCATGACCAGAGGCGTCCGCGACTGGCATGATTCCAGCGCCCGCCATTCCCGCGATCTTAAAGAAGTCCCTGCGGTTTGTTCCCATCGCGCCGTCCGATCCTCCAGATGTCTGATTTCGCGCCGCGCTGAGTTCATGTAATCAGATGCGAGGATCGGCGCCAAGGACTGCCGAATCGCGCCGCGCTCGGGCGAAAAGCGGTGCCAGCGGTGTAGATCTCTTATCCCGCTCGCGCGCCATCGAATCGGTTCGGGACCAAACCAATACAGCCGCTTGGTGGGGAAATTGATCTCAATCGCAATGTTGTGGGACTGTGGCGGCGGCGATGGGCCAAGGCTTGGGAACGGCTTTCGCGTCAGTCGATCCCGCGATGACCGAAGCGGCGTTCCTGCTTGTCCAGCGGCACGGGACTTGCCTTGGACAAGTAGCCATGTCGTTGCATCTGCTCCGACCAGTTCGCTCGTTCTTCTAGACGGTGCAATTCGGCGGTAAGCGTCGCGATTCGCTTGCGTCTCTCGGCCGCCGCCCAACCGAGGAGCACGGCGCCTAGTGCAACGATTCCCATTGCTGTGAGGATACTGATGCGTATCCGTTTCTTGGCCATCATCGCATAAACCCACGATGAAGGATGGTTTGGGCGAATGAACCACAATCCCCCTAACAAGATAGCGATTATTCAACTTGGCTTGCACCGTCCATCCTTTTCCAATGGAGTCACCGTCGGATTCAGCGGTCATGGTACTCCTGCCGATCAAGTAGTAATCGTCCGGAAGTCGAGAGTATTGAGGTCGTCGTTAACCGTGGCGACGGTGACTCTTTTGCGAGTGCTCTGCACCACGATCTGGAAGGCCGCGCCCAAGGCGGGGTCGAGCGAAATCTCGCCCACGAATTGACCTTCGGGCGTAAACTCGATCAGCTCGCTCGGTTGGTTCGGGTTAGCGTTGACCGCGTCGCCGTTGGTCGTGAGCAAATCGCCGTTGGGTGCCAGCGCCAGGCCGATCGGCCCACGGAGGTGCGCCTGGTCCTGGTAGACCAGGGCACCCATGCCTTTATCCGATCGCGTCTTGCTCGCGTGCTTGATCGCGAAAATCTCATCGTTGCCCATTGCCGTGACGTAGAGCGTATCGTTCTTCGAGTCGTAGGCTAACCCGCCCGGGCCAATGAACACCGGGGGCGTGCTCGGCTCGGGGACAGACTGGACCGAGATCGCCCCGAAGAGGCCGTCGGTATTGTTGGGAAGCCCGGCAGTGAAAAAGAGCGTGTCCGTTGAACCCGCACCGGCACCGTTACCGAAGCTTAGGGCCCAAAGTTCGGCGACGGAAAAAGGCTGACCGGTATTGAGCGTCAACGAGCCTTCAAATGCTCCGCTCGTCGCGTTATAGGCATTGATTTCCGTGAGGCCGGCGGCGTTTGCGTTGTTGTTCGCGACAAGCAGGTCGCCGCCAAACGCACCCCAACTCGCCGGCGCGATGGCGAGCCCCCAGGGTGCGGCCAGATTGACTCCTGCCGTGTCGTTGATCAGCGTCTTGATGAAAGTGCCGTCCGTGCTGAATTCATCCACAATACCGCCCGACGTCGACTGGTTGGCGTAAGTGACGAAGATCGTTTGTGTCCCGTTGACGCTGAGGTTTTGGACGTTGAACACGGCATATCCGGTTGGGAAGTTTGCAAAATTCGGGTCGGAAAAAGACTCCGTCATTTGCCAGTTGCTATTGAACACGTCGATGTTGCCGCTGTTCTGGTCGGCGGCGTATATCTGGGCGGCGCCGGTCGAGGTGTTCCCGATCGCCAGCCCGGTGAACGAGGCGCCGGCACGGTTGCCTCGATCGTCGAGCTCGCACCCCCATTCCATGCCGAGATCGAGCCGTCGAGATTCGCGAAAATGAAGTCGGCTTCGGACTGGCCGACCAAGAAGTCCGTGGAGTCCGTCGTGATTCCCGGCGCGCCGGTGGACACCTGACCGGTAGGGCCATTGGTCTGATTGCCGCTCGGGGGGCGTTTCCCTGGTTCGTAACTCCCACGGTCAGCAGTGAACCGGTGCTGGTCGGGATCGGCGTGTCACTCACTTTGTAGACCGACGCCGCCCCCGACCCATTGAAGTTGGCAGCCTGGTCGGAGACCCAGAATGGGCCGGTCGTTGAGAACGACAGCCCCCAGGCGCCCTGCAAGTTCGGGTCGGCGTTCGGCGCCATGCCCGGCATGTCCGACACGAGGTTCGTCTGCACATAAACATTGCCAGACTTCGGCGCTGCCCGGGGAAGTCATGATCGTGTAGCCGGAGGCGATCTGTGTCATGCTGACGAGCTTGAGGTTGGCCTGGCCATGCTTTTTCACGACCTTGAAGTCGATTCGCGTGATCGCGCCGCTCTCGAGATTGGAGACGAACAACTGGGCGGTGTTGCCCTTGTCGTTGACCGCCGAGGCCCATGGCCCGTCGAAGAGATTCGAGTCGGTGCTCGCGTCGGAAAACGTTTGCACCACGGTGCCAAAGCGATTGATGATCTGGAGCGAGCCTGGCCCGATCGAGTCAGATGTGGTCGGGACGTTGCCGACGATCACGAAGCCACTCTTCAAGACGGACAATGACTCCGTGAGGCCGACCGCTTGCGAGCTGAAGAAAACCGGTGCTGTCGCTGGATTTTGACCGGGAGTGACCGTCACGATAGTCGTGCCGGTGCCTTGAGCGTTGGTGCTGTTATTGAAGTTTGACACCAGGTATTCTCCCGCGTGGATCAGACCACCACGGGGGAACCCCGCGGGGACAACCGCCAAGCCGTAGGGGTTGACGTCGCCATTGGCCGGCACGGTCGTGACCCTTGAGGTCGGCGCGGATGGGAGATTAGGGACAATCGGAGCCGCAGCACGCTTCGCGGCGGAGACTTCCGCGTGCACGGCCAGATGCTTGACATGTGGCATCGCGGCATTGAGCAATGCTCGCTCTTCCAGTGTGTCCAGCGAGGGACGCACACGAAGCCGACGCGAGCAAGGACGATTCTGGAACATCGGGCCTCTCCTGGTGTAAGGTCTGTGCGACAAGATCTCACTGGTCGACCCCGATCCCGTTCCCGATCGGGTCACTGAAAACTTCGCGATCCTTCAATCGGGAGACTGTCATCGTGAGCTCGGTTAGCGCACGAGCATGACAGCTTGTTCACTCAATCTTTGGAAACAAGGGCATCAAGACCTTGGGATCGATCCGATACGCTCCCTAAGTAGTAAAGAGGCATGCACAGTCGACTCGGTTACAATTATATTCGAGCTCCTGTTCGCACTCCAGGAGCCGGACGGCAAGAGCGCCGGCCCGTTGCTCACGCTTCCGCTCGGCGGCGGGTGGGCGGTGAACGGAGCGCTTGGCCGCCGTCCACGGCGAGGGCCACATCGCTCAAGAGACGTCAGAGATTTCAGTGGCAAGACGTCGCGGTGGCTCTCCCGGGGAGGAATGCCGAAAAAGCGGAGCGGAGATTCGAGAAATGGCCACCGCCGCCGAAGGCCACCCCAATCCCGATCACCGCGGAGATAGATAATACGGAAACCAAGACGACCAAGAAGAGGCGGGCGAATTTCTGAGGTTTCCGCCGCGTGTCGATCGTGCCTCCGTGTTGTTTTGCGATGCTAGAATAGGTCGAGGTTTGACGTGGCGACAGACTCGATCCAGGCGAGGCCGACGGCGTCTTGAATCGTTTGACGAGGAGCATCGTTCGCTTGAGCAGTTCCGGCGGGACAACCTCGGCGACGAAGCGGCATCGGCCAGAGGCATGAGCAAGAAGGCGGCTGAAAGCGTCACCCCTCGCCGCATCAATCGCGAATGGAGCAGTGCCCTGGCCCTTGAAAGTCGCCCTTTGACGGTCCCTATCGGCCAATGCAAGAGTTGCGCGACCTCTTCATTGGTCTTGCCTTCGAGGTAGCTCAAGACGATCGGTACACGGTACTTGTCGGGCAGCCGGCTAACTTCCTCGTGTAAGACCGGGCGCAGCTCATTCCAGGCCGCATCGTGATGCTGCCTGTCGGGCACGATTTGTGAGGGCAACATCGATACACTCTGTCTTTCGAGCGTCCGTCGGCGGACCGCTCTGACGCTCATCTTGATCGCCGTGCGATAGGCTACGTTGTGAAGCCACGCTTCAAGGGCCGTTCGATTTCGGATCGAGGCCCACTTCCGCGCCAGGGCGAGAAAAGTCGCCTGGAATGCATCCTCGGCATCGGCCTCCTGCCCAAGAACGAAGCGACAGACTCCCAGCACCATCGGCCCGTGAAGTTCAACCAGGGACCTGAAATCGTCGTCGGAATCAATCTCATCTCCGCGGAGGAATTGTTCGACCAGGTTCTCGTCAGCGAGCTCTCCGGTTCGCTCCTTGGCATCGTGTCGCTCGACGGTTTCCACTTGCTCGCTGGCCATATCAAGTTTTCCATCGATAGATAAAGTTCCGCCGCAACGGCCAGCCGGTCCGCCAGCGGACGCGGCGATGGGCACGACACTACGTGGAAAGCCCGGGAGGCCGTTGGATGGAATGAAGGTCTCGGTGCCACTTGGTGGCTGTGCCTTATATTTGTCGGTCACGGAGTTTCTCCGAATCGATGAGGAGCAACTACCTGCTATCGTTGAGATGATACCATCGGAAAGGTGCTAATGGATACTTCGGGATGCGAGCACGGCGTCGCTCTCGCGTGCTCCGTGCAACGCCCAAAAGAATGTAGATCGGACTTATCGAGAGTGCGACCATTTGAGGCGACAAGCCGAGTCACGGCCCGATTGCTCGCCCCGAACGTCTGAATTACGGGCCTGATCCAGCATCCATTTCGGTGCCGATTTTCCGGCGAAGGTGTCCCAACCGCGGACGAACGATAGCAATATATGGATTCATGGCTGGATCTAGATGGCCAGGCGACCGGCTGCAACCCGGTTAAAGTGGGTTCGCTCACCGGCGATGCTTCGACCCGATCGTTAGGCATCTTCAACCTCGGTCGTGGGACAATTTGAATTTCTGGCCAGCCACCAGCGTTTCAATGCCACGATAGACCATATCCCTTCGACCAAACCAAACGGCCACGCACCTTGAAGGAACCCATGGATAGATAGTTGACCGTGTGACCAAGATGACGCCGCCCGCCGCTCCCGGTACCATGAAGTGGATTTGCCGTACCAGAATCGGCAGTGCTTTCCCAGGCGAAGCCATGCGACGACCTTGTATCACGGTTGGTGGATTGACGTGCGTCGTGATTAGTTTCGCCATTGCATGTCACTTAGTCGTCGCAGCGATCCAGGTCTCGTCGGCAAAAGGGTACCACGGCCACACTTGGGTCCACGTCGAAGGGATCGGCCGTTCACCACCTTGGCCGCCGCTGAGCGACCGCCGTTCTGGGCCCGCTATTGGCGGTACGTCGTCGGGCTGCCTTGGAAGGGCCTCCCGTGATGTCCCTTTCACTTTATAGACGATACCCATCCGCCGAGGGCGGTGAGAGATCGCGCATGAAACCTGGCTCAATGATGCGGGAGAGGCATCGGCTCGACCCTGCCAAAATGATCGCGACCGCGGATCACCTGGCTCGCCGCGTGAGTGAGAAGCTGCCGCAGAGCACCCTCGCCGGCCTCGCCGCCGAGCTGGCGGAGGTCGCGCACCAGACCGAGGAACGTGCTCGCAGGGCGCAACAACCGATCCCGGCCATCCGGATCGCTTCCGTAGCGGCGGTCTGCGGGACGGTCGTCGGTCTCGGGTATCTCGCCCACCATATCCACGCGCGGTGGGAATTCGGCACGATCACCGAGGTCTTCGAAGCCACCGATGCCGCGTTCAATCTCGTGGTCATCCTCGCCGGGGCTCTCTGGTCGTTCCTCACGCTTGAGGCCCGGATCAAGCGCAAGAAGGCCCTCGAGTCGATCGAGGACCTGCGCGATTTCATCCACGTCATCGACATCACGCAACTCTTCTACACCCCCGATCTGTACAATCCCAATCCCGCGAATTCCCTCAGTTCCTTGAACATCGACTACACCTACCTACTCTTCTGCACCGAAATGCTGACGCTGATCAGCAACCTCGCCCCACTTTACACCCGAGGCGCGACGGGTGACTCGATCTTGCGAGCGGTTTCCGACGTCGAAATGCTAGCGAACGCAATTTCCGCCAAGCTCCTGTCCAAGGCGGACACGGTCCGGATCGTGTCGGCATCTCGGTGAAGCGGCGTTATCGCGAAGACGCAATCACTATCGTGATCAGCCAGAACGTTGAGCCTACCAGACCGCCGACAACGAGCCCCGTCAAAACTCCATTAGTGGCAAAGTAAGTCGCTGGGAGATACTCAAGGATCGCACATAACGGACCGATGACGAAGGGAGAGCCGACAAAGATACAAGTGATGACCGCGAAAATATGGAATCCAACCCGAGGGATAAAACGGGTGGCCCCCGTCTCTTTCATGATCCGCTTGCCCCTCTCGCTAGCACCTAGAGATCGATAGAAACATTCCCGCGTAAAAAGGTATGCACTATACACCAGTACGGCTGGCGCTGACGAGCGGCGACAGAGTGGCCCAAAATCCGCCAGCGAACAAATCGCCACTGAACTCCCTCGGCCCCACGTACCCGATGAGGCCACCTAAAACCGCGTACAAACAAAACACAAAAGCGACGCTAAGTTCCAGAGGCACAAGCTCATTAGGAACGGGAGCCGACAATGAGCTATTGAGAGGTTCCTCTGATGTTGGATACATCGTGTGCATTATATCAAGCACTATAAGGATAACGCCGCAACACATACCAATAAGCATTTGAGGAATCAATATAAACGCGAACCATACATGCGTAACGCCCGTGCTTGATGATGACAACGGCCAATGAACCCAAAGCCAACGGAGGCAAAGCCAACCGAGCACCTCAAAGATAACGACGGCGATAAGGTACACAATGCCCCTGCCGAGCCTGCCGTGCAAACTCTCAGAAGCTTTGGTCGAGTTAGACGACGCATCAGGGCCTATAGACTCCGCGTGGCCACCCAATCGTCTAAACATGGTATGCCCCTAATCGCATTTGTTGGCAGTGGCAAAGACTTGGTCTTTCCCCTGGTTTGGGTTCCCGACGGCCGAAAACCAATGAGCTTAGCAAACTATTGTCGTTCTATCTGCCATTGTGGCAACCCCTTGTTGTGGCAACCCCTGTGGCAATCCCCGCTCAAGATGGTGGCTGGTCGCCGCCGTTGCTGAAGAACCAGCAGATAGAGAGAGACACGAACGGCCGAATGGCGGATGGCCTCACCGGCGTTGGTTTGACCAGATCGTTAGACTTCTTCAACCTCGGTCGTGGGACAACTTGAATTTCTCGTCAGCCACCAGCGTTGCAATGCCACGATGGACCATATCCCTTCGACCAAGCCAAACGGCCACGCACCTTGAAGGAACCCATAAACCGAAGCCAGCACGCACGAACCAGCAAATGCCAGGACAAACCACGGGCTGCGTTTTTCAAACGCGTAGAAAACCAGCATTGCCGTAACTGCAAACAACCCGAATGCTGTCAGGCGATCCATTACCTATCCCAAACAAACAAGAGTTAAAACTGATCCACTATCTCGACGTTCCTGTCGTTGAGCGAAATCCCTTGCTGGTGATATTCTGCGGACCATTCGCTCTACGTGAAGGTAAGGGTAAATCTTCGCCGAGCAAGTCGAATTGTCCTCCACAGGTCCGCCCTCGTGAGGCGCCGTGGCACTGACCAGTTGGTCAAACTGAACCGACTCCACCGGTCATCGCCACGGCGGCAACCCACGTCGAGCCTCACGGGTAAGAGGCAACCCCGTCCACGAGCAGGCGCTTGAGCTGATCGGCCCAATGCCGAATAGGCACCTGTCCGCGACAGGCAAGCCGCTCATCAAGTTGTTCAATTCGCTGCAAGAGCTTGCCGAGGCCGCAGGAGTAAGGCTGGGAGTGATTGTCGGCGCTTCGGTTCAACTCGTGATAACCGTCGCGAGCCAGGGAGAGAAGTGCTGCCCGCAGCGCTGCATGTTCAGAGTCGAAGATGCTTTCCGAGATGCTCTGACCCCGGCTCGGGATAGCCGGCGAGACACGCCTCGCAATGGCATCGGTCCCTTTCCGCTGCTGACGGTGTGACGCTCGATTGGCCTCGATCCGTGGCGACCGAATCCTTGACGCACTGGTGCAAACTCGTCTATCATCGTGGATGTGTTCCAAGGTAGTCCTCCGCGGGTGTCGCCCGAGGGATAGATCTCCTCGACTGTCATCGCTAGCCACGGTCGGCAGTCAGAAGATCGGGCACCTGAAGACCCTCAGGCCGACTGACGCACCCCGCTGTGTGCAGACGGTTACTGGAGCGCTTGATGTGTCACTATGGCAATACGGCGTTGGTGTCCGTTCTTAAGTAGAACAATCCAATATATACCTGAAAAGCCCTCTTTCAATACAATTTTATGTAATATTTCTGCTCACAAGGTCTTTCTTTTGCGCCCCTTTCCCTGCTCACCGATCTGCTAGCTCCTGCGTTCCGGGAAATGTCAGGCCAACCTGCATATCTTGACCTCCATCATGGCATTGCCTGCAACAAGGCGGACATCCTGCGACTGCGATTCCCAAGGGAAGAATCCATGACCGATGCCGAGCTGCGGATCGTTGAATTCCTCATGACCTCCAACGCGACCCGGCTCGCCGATCTCCCCGAGTGGCTTATTGTCCAATTCGCGCCTCAATTGTTGCATTTTCACCCTCCGGGTCGCCGCCAATCGTAAAGAAACCCGTGGTCAGGCTTCCTAACCTGCTTCTGATTTCCTGACTGAGTTTATTGACTTATGGAAGCAAGGCTTTCCGTCGGCCAACGTAAGATGCCGGGCGTCGCCGGTGCGCGACGCCAAGGGATCTGCGAGTCGGAACTCGCCTTCCAGTTGAACTCGCGCCACGTTGAGGTTCTAATATGGGGAGGCGTGCCCTGACCATCTTTCGCGTGCACGTCAAGTCGAGGGGGTTGCCCCGGGATCCTTTCTCTCGAGGAGCGTCTCCATGAGCTACCAACCATCTCTTCAAGGCCCTGGCCCTTCGAGGAAGTTCCTCCCGGAGGTGAAGCCGCTGGAGAGCCGCTTGTTGTTGTCCCGTCAGGTGAGCTTCCCTGATGGCACGTCGTTCACTTTCCCGACCTTCATGCATCTCCCCCGGACAGGAGGCGTCTCCGAGCAGAGTGGAACGGTCGTGGGCATCGGCGTCGGCCAGCCGAAGGCCAACTCCGTGCAGGTAACCGATGACGGCCAGGGGGGTATCCAGGCCGAGTGGAATGGTGGTCCCGTCCACTCGTTCACCGGCATCAGCTCGAGCGTCATCCAGACCGAAAGATCCAGGAGAAACCAGATCACGTTCAATCTGACCAGTTCCCGGACGGGTCCGACGGCTTTTGCGGTCGGTTCGCACGTTCCGAGCGACGCCGTTCTCTCGGCCGAGGGTGCACATCCAGAGAAACTCCGCGTCGTCGAGGTGCGTCGAACGAGCGGTATCGGCGTCCAGTCCGGCTCCGTCCTGACGGTCACCGTGGACAAAGGCACGACCAATACCGTGGAGATAAGCAATAGCGGCGGGGGCGCTGTCGCGGTGGAATGGAACGGTGGTGCCGCCCACTCCTTCGCGGGGATCGCAACGATCGTCGTGGACACCCTGAACGCCCGGACAGACCTGGTCGCGCTCCACGACGTTACCGATTGATCGGCTCTCGCGCGGCCAGCCAGTTCTCCCAGATGCCGACATACGCCGCCTCCAGGTCGCGGGCCAACCGTTGTGCGTCCATCAGCGGCGAGCGACTCATTCGCTCGCGTAATCCAGAACGTAGATCGGCCACGCGATCGAGGTCGCCGGCCAGTGCGGTCGCGATCCGCACGTAGTCTTCGAGCGTGTCCGCGAGCAGCTCGTCCAGGCCGACGGTCCGCAGGAACCGGACTCCCTGGCGCGAGACGCTCATACGGCCGGTCTGGCTGATTACAGGGACCCCCATCCACAGGGCATCACACGTGGTGGTCACGCCATTGTAGGGAAACGGATCCAGGGCGATGTCCACCCCGTGGTAGAGCTCGAGGTAGGCCAATCGGGTCGCTGTATGGCCGGCGAAGCCCAGCCGCTCAGGGGCGATGCCGTAGGCCGTGAGGAGGTCACGGATCCGTTCCTCAGCCGAGCGACCGGCTCCGGTGCGGAGCAAAAGGCGGGAGCCGGGAACAGCCGCCAGCCCACGCGACCAGACGGCCAGGACCTCTTCCGAGACCTTGGCCGGGTTGTTCAAGCAACCGAAGGTAACCTGGCCGGACTGCCGGGCCGGCGGCTCGGGGCGGACCTCCGGCGCAGGGCCGGGTGCGTAACAGAACGCGCACTCGGGCAAGCGGATGAGCGACTCCTGGTAGTGCGCCTCCGACAGGCCCGGGGGGTCGGCGTGCGCGTCCGTGATGGTGTAGTCGATTGCCGACAGGCCGGTCGTCCCCAGGTAGCCCAGGTAGGACACCTGGATGGGCGCCGGCTTGCGGGCGAACGCCCGTAGCCGGTTCCCGCCCGTATGACCGGCCAGGTCCACCAGGATCTCGATGTCGTCCTGGCGGATCCGCTCGGCGGCCTGCGCGTCGGAGAGCCCGACCAGCGATCGCCAGCAGTCGGCATAGCCCTGGAGGCGTTGTGTGATTGCATCGGGTTGCGAGACGTCGGCGTAGCAGTAGATCTCGAAGCGATGACGGTGATGGGCGGCGAGGATCGGCTCCAGGAAGGAAACGACGGGATGCTCCCGGAAGTCGGCTGAGACGTAGCCGATCCGCAGGCGTCGCCCCGCCGCAGACCGGGTCGGGTGCGGCTTGATCGCTCCGGCCAAGGGTTCCGCGTGCTGTTGAGCGTAATGCCTCGCCTCGGCGAGGATCTCCCCAGGGTCGGCGCCGGACTGGTATTGCATGGCCAGGAGCAGGTTGCTGTGGACGGGCGCGTCATCCGGCCTCGAGGCCAGGGCCTGGCGGTAGTAGGCGATGGCCTCGGCCGCGCGCCCCTGGTCCTTGCAGGCATTCGCGAGATTGGTGATCGCCCCAAAATGGTTGGGGTCGATCCGCACGGCGTGCTCAAAGGAATCGAGGGCCCGATCGGGCTCGCCCTGGGCGCTGCACGCCAGGCCAAGGTTGTTCCGGGCGTCCACCAAGTCCGGCCGGAGCTCGATCGCCCGCTCGAAGCGCAGCCGCGCCTCCGCCACCCGGCCCTGGTTCAAGAGCGCCAGGCCGAGATTGTTGTGCGCCTCAGCCAGGTTGGGTTGGAGGTACAACGCCTGCTCGAAACTGAGCCGCGCCTCCTCCAGTCGGCCCAGGGCCATCAAGGCCAGCCCCATGTTCGAGTACGCCCCGACGCAATCCGGCCAGAGCCGCAGGGCCTGCTCGTAGCGGGCGACCGCCGCTTCGAGGTCGCCGCGATGCATCAGCATGGCGGCCAGCTCGGCGAGCGGACCGGGATCCTCGGGACGCAACCGCGCGGCCCGCTCGTAGCAGGACACCGCCTCATCATGCTGGCCGAGGCCCCGCAGCGCGTGGCCCAGGTTGAGCCAGGCCTGGTCCAGGTCGGGCTGGAGCTGCACGGCCCGGCGATAGCAATCGACGGCCTGGTCGGGCTGGCCCAGCCGCGCCAAGGCGTCCCCCAGGTGGCAGTACGCCACCGGGTCGTCGGGCTCGAGTGCCAGGACGCGGCGGAAGCAGAGCGCGGCCGCATCGGGATCGCCCTGTCTCATTTGGGCGATGCCCTGGTTGTGGTGCGCTTCCGGGTAGTCGAGGCAGAGTCGCGTGGCCGCGCGCAAGGCATCGAGAGCCTCATCGAGCCGGCCCTGCTCCATCAGTGCGACTCCGAGATCGTTGGAGAGCACCCCGTCCGCGGGGCGCAGCTCGAGGGCCCGACGCAAGCTGGTCACGGCCTCGTCGGGCTGGCCGAGGGCATAGCAGACACGCCCGAGCCCCGCCCAGAGCTCGGCGTCACCGGGTTGGTCCTGGATGGCCTGGCGGTAGAGCTGCTCGGCCTGGGCCAGGGCGCCGAAGCGTTGGAAACGGGCGGCGAGAGCAGGAATGTCCGCAGGAGGGATCATGACGGCGTCCGGCGCGGGCCTCCCGAGCAACGCCCCGACCACGGGCCAGCCATCCGGTCCTCGGCCAACTGGTCCGCCCGAGTGGTTGTCGTCTTCGCATGTTAGAGCGATTCACAGATGCATAGTGTACGAACGGACGAGATCGGAACCATCCTGCGATTTCTTCTGGAGTCACGTCGTGCAAGGCCGAAGCGAGCGTCGCACAGACAGCCGATCGCCGACGTCGGCCGTCTCTCCGCCCGCCCGCTATTCCATCCTCCCGAGCCGCGATCGCAAGTCAAGCGGTAAGCCGTGCGACCTCGTCTCCTTCCCTCTGTATCTCTGGCCGGACTCCGCCGCGACATACGTGTAGAGCGTGGGCCTTGAGATGCCGACCGTTTTGCAAGCATCGTCATATTGTGTGTTTCTTCTGCTGGTACAGATCGACGGCCACGGCACGCCGTTTCTCGTCGAGCTTTCTTCGCCTGCCGCCTTTCCTGCCCCGCGCCCTCGCCGCGGCGAGCCCGGCATACGTCCGTTCGCGGATGAGGTTACCCGATCCGCATCTTTCCACCGCCCCTCGCTGCGAAAGTAAAGAAACCCGTGCCAGCGTATCGAAGTGGATTTTTTGCAATCAAGCTGCTCAACCAACGTAACAGTAAAGAGATCCCTGGTTTGCTTTATGCTTCACCTCCCCCTGCATGGGAGTGACAATTACCGCAGAAGAAAAGGTGACAGATAGCTCGGAAGATAACAAGCATGCATTTTGCGGACTTCTTTCGCTCAACGTCAAGACCTGAACCGAGCCTGCAATCTTCGGCGCCGGCCGGTCGGGGCGGCGGGATCGGCAACGAACAGATGATTGGCCCGGCAGGCGCCGACAGGGCTTTCAGACACCGCGGCGAACACCGCAAGCGTGCCACAAAAAAGTGTTATTCCCACCGCTGGGGCGGCGCCTGCTCCAAATCCAGACGCGCTCGCCATCGGCGGGTGTTATTCTGAGCACGACCGACGAAGGCGCAAGCTGGTCGTCCCTCAGCATCGGATCGAATTCCCTGACAAGCGTCAGCTTCGTCAATGCCATGGACGGTTGGGCCGTGGGCTTAAATGGAACCATCCTGGCAACTACCAACGGCGGCATGAGCTGGTCGCCTCAGACCAGCGGGACAATGCAAGAACTCGATGGCGTGGCCTTCGCCAATGCCAATGATGGCTGGGCTGTCGGCGCAGTCGGAACGATCCTGTTCACCACCAACGGCGGAGCGACCTGGTCAACCCAAACCAGCGGGACAAGCGAAGGCTTACATGCCGTGGCAGCGCTGGTCAATTCCAACGCTGTACCCGAGCCGAACTCGCTGTTTTAGTGTGGGCTGGGTTTGTCGCTGGCCTTTGGCTATGTCTGGTTCCAAGGCCAACAGCGCAGGCGTATTCGCGCTGACAGACGCGACGCCTGATCGACACGCCTTTGCTCGATGCCGTTGCCAGGTGCAGTCTCGGGTCTGTCCATTGCGAGCCCGATTCACCGCAGACACACAGAATTCACAGAGAAAACTCGCTCCCGCCGCGGTTCCCAATCTTCATCCTAATCTTCGTCGTAATTCATATTTAAAATCATCAATGTTCGCCGTGTCTCCAATCCCAATCCACGTGACGCTCGCGTCAGTGAACGCGACACCGCCCAGCGTGCCCGAAACTTCTGGATTCGTAATCGCATAGCGATAATAAAGGTCTGCGCGGGCCGGGACGGCCGCAAGACTGACGAGCACAATGGCAAGCGCAACTCGATGCTCAAGAACCCTCCGCGATGATTGCCTGGTATGAGCAGAGCCGCGTATCGTGAACAACAATGGAATCAACCGTACAGCGGTCACGACTGGTTTGTCAGCGTCGCTTCGGAGATTCAGCGGCCAAGGACTGTGTGGCCAAGCGTTCGCCGCGTCATCGGGCCCGCCACGGCGAGGCAGCCGATACCCAAAAGCGCCAGCGTCAGCGAGCCCGGCTCGGGAACCGACGCGACTCCGATGATCCACGTGCTTCCACCCAGCCCGTCATAAGGTTGACTGGTTGGCAGCTCAAGAGCCCAGGCGGTGGCGTAAGCGGGACCTCCCTCATATATTTCGTAATAGAAGCTGGGTCCCAACTCGCGTTCGTAGTAGAGCTCGACGGCGCTATTGAAAGATTCGAACTGGAGCTCAGGGCTCACGCTCTCGGAGCTGGCGGGTGCGAGCGTGAGCTGTGTGGCCGTGGCTTGCAACTGGTTAACCGTCATCGACACATTGACTTCGGCCGAACTGGCCTCGTACGTAGTCGATCCCTCACTCATCGAGAAGTTCCAGGCGGTGATGTCCGACGCGGTCAGAGTGCCGATCGTTCCGTCGGTCGTGATCGAGCCGGTCAACGACCACCCGCCTTGTGGGCCGGAATACGACTGGATATCGTAAACCATCACACCGCCCCGGGTCGGGGCACAGACCAACAAGGTCGAAAAAAGACTCAGCAGAGCAACCGACAGTGCGCGCTTCATGTTGTGCCTCCGTTTGTTCGAGCTCGATGATGCTGGCAAAAAGGAGTGATACGTTCTGACACCACTATTCGTCGAACGAACCGATCGCGGGACCGTTTATCCTGGTTTACAACACCAAATGCAGAGGCTAGCATCGCCGGCCGCCGATTTCAATGGGCCAGCAGAACAAATCTTGAAAAAAAACGGACCTGTCGCATCGTTAGCCGCGTGTTTGGTACGACAAAGCGTAATGACTAAATGAGTACCTGGGATGGTCCAGAACAATGAAAGCGGATATCCAGGAAGGGATTACACCGGGCGGGGGGACGTCACAGGCGTTGGCACAGCGTCGGGCGACTCAAGCCGGCGAACGTGGATTGGTTTCCCGAATTCTTTGTTTCCTTTGTTGCCTTCTGTTCGAATCGAACGTCGATGTTGATTTATTGCAACAGGCTTGACCCATCAATCCGCGCACCGCATACTCGTGTAGTTTTAAGGTTAACCAGAATGGTTCCGGACGCGTTCGCGGGAATCTTGACCTCGGCCCGGGATTTCCGCGATTGCCCTATCTCGCGATGCCGGCGCGGTCGAGCGAGTTGCGGCCGTTGATTCACCGTTGCGCAACCTCGTCTTAAGACTTTTTCATGCCGTCTGGGCCATTGACCAACATCAAGGGGGTTTCGATGCGTCGATGCACTTTCGCAATCGTGTTGCTGATCGCCTTTCTCGCGTTTCCAGCGGCCGTGTCGGCGGATATGACGTACATCCTGAACTCGTTTGCCGCGGACCAAAACGGGTGGACCTTGACGGGGAGCATTACCACCGACGGCACGATTGGCGTGCTAGCAAAGTCGGACTTCGTGTCATGGACGTGGACCGTCACGGAGGGATCGAGCTCATCCACCTATTCGTCTACCGATGCGGCGCTGCTTTATGATCAAGGCTGGGAGTGGCATTATGACCAACGCCACTGGAACGCAGATCCTCATCCCGTCGACCGCCGGGACTGCCAACGGCCTGTCTCGCCGTAAACGGCGTTGGCAATCTGCAATGGGATAATAGCCCGCCCACCACCGCACCCTTTTACGAAGCGTTTATCCCTAGTGTTCAAACGTTTTGGGATACTTCCAATCCCCAAATGGGCGGCTACGAACCCTGGATCATTGCCGGGCCGCTCCCCGTTCCGGAGCCCTCGACGCTCGGTGCTCGTCGCGTCCGGTGCCGTCTGTGGTCTGGCCTTCGCCTTGGCACGGAAACGCAACGCGAAGCGGGCGGCACCGAAGGCGGCCTAGAGTCTCGACGACACGCGAGGGAAGAGGGCCCCTTCCCGTTTCGAACTCTTGCATTGGGCCCTTGGGGCGGTTAGTCTTCCCTTGACTTGGTGCACGGACCGACATTCACGTGTTGATCGCCTTTCGGCCTTCGGTACGCATACTCTGGAGATCTCTCATGATGGCGAAAATGTCCGTTGGCCGCCCTGACCGCGGCACTTCTGTTCGCGCTCGCACCGTGCGCCCGCCGCGCCCATGACGGTGTACATCACCACCGACGAGACGATCGGAACGTTGCCCCCCAAGCCGGTGACCGTCATCATCGGCTATGCCGACGCCTCGCATTCCGTCGCGTACAGTCCGACGGTGGGCTTCAACGCGAACTCCAGCAAGCCCAATCTCATTGACACCTACAACAGCAGCGTGCTCAATGTGACCAGTGGTACTCTCACCGCACTGGCTGCTTTTGACAGCAGCGCCATAAATATCAGCGGCGGCGTGGTCTCCGGGCAAATAAACGTTAATGACAGTGCCGCGCTCAACATCACCGGCGGCGACGAAGAGAGCCCTGACATCAACGCCAACGTCAGCGGTACGATCAACTTCAGCAATGGCAGCGCGGATCAACTCAACGCCAGCGGTGGCACAGTGAACATGACCAGCGGCACCTGCGTATGGGTTTATCTTCAGGCACGCTCAACCTCTCGGGCGGCAGCTTCTCCGGGGGGCCAGGAGGAGCCCAGATTATTGATGCTGGTGGACGCTGAACGTCTACGGATCGGGGCTCAGTTTCGTTCCGTCCACCATTGGGGCCCCAACCTTTTGGGAAGCGTAATCGGGTTCTCGGGACTCTACTTGACGGATCACCCATCGACGTCAACGTCCGGTAACGGACATCCACAGTTACGATATAAATCTCTTCAACGTACCCGAGCCTTCGACCTTCGTCTATGGCGGCCTGATCGCATCGGCAGTCGGGATCGGTTGTGCCGTTCGCCGGCATACTGGTGCAGTGTCGTTCGGCCGTTGGGGCGGTTAGGCGCTCCCAGGACTCGGCGGGTCGACCGGCCTTCATGCATCTTTCGTTCCTTCGCACCGCTCTGCATACTTCTGGAGATCTCTCATGATGGCGAAAATGTCGTTGGCCGCTCTGACCGCGGCGCTCCTGCTCGCGCTGTACCCGTCGCGCCCACCGCGCCCATGACGGTGTTCATCACCACCAACGAGACGATCGGCACGTTGCCCCCCAAGCCTGTGACCGTCGTCATTGGCTATGCCGACGCCTCGCATTCCGTCGCGTTTAGTCCCACGGTCGGATTTAACGCGGGCTCGAGCAACCCCAACATCATTGACACTTATAACAGCAGCGTGCTCAATGTGACCGGTGGTACTCTCAGTCTACTTGCTGCGAATGACAGCAGCACCATGAATATCAGCGGCGGCCTAATTGGGGCGCAAATAAACGTTAATGACAATGCCACGCTCAACGTCACCGGCGGCGATGAACAAGCGTCCATCGTCGCCAACGAAAGCAGCACGGTCAACTTCAGCAACGCTAGTGCAGGCCAAGATCAGCGCTGAAGGCGGCAATGTGAATATGACCGGCGGCACCGTGGGAGACTTGTTAGTCGGGTCAGGCACGTTCAACCTCTCCGGCGGAAGCCTCACCGACACGGCGGATTGCAGACAGCGTTCTTTATAATGGTCTGGGGACCCTGAACGTCTACGGGTCGGGGCTGAGTTTAGTTCCAGCCACCGTCACACCCCCCAGCGGGACCAGCGTAATCAGAATCTCGGGGACTCTGCTCGACGGATCAATCCCTCGACATCAACGTCGTAAGTTAAACGTCGGCAACGGTACGATATCAATCTGATCAACGTTCCCGAACCGTCAACCTTCGCCCTGGCCATAATCGCATCGGCAATCGGGATCGGCTGCGCATAGGCGATACTTTTGGTGCAGTGTCTTTCGGCGGTTAGGCGGTTACGCCTTCTCGGACTCGCTACCGGGCCGGCCGGCTTTCCTGTAATCTTCGTCTCCTTCGCAGCGCTTACCATACTTCTGGAGATCCCTCATGATGGCGAAAATGTCGTTGGCCGCCCTGACCGCGGCGCTTATGCTCGCGTTGGTACCCGTGGCTCGCCGCGCCCATGACCGTGTACATCACCACCAACGAGACGATCGGAGACGTTGCCCCCCAAGCCCGTGATCGTCGTCATCGGCTATGCCGACGCCTCGCATTCCGTCGCGTATAGTCCCACGGTGGGCTTCAACGCGAGCTCGAGCAACCCCAATATCATTGACACCTATAACAGCAGCGTGCTCAATGTGACCGGTGGTACTCTCACCGCACTGGCTGCTTTTGACAGCAGCACCATGAATATCAGCGGCGGCGTGGTTTCCGCGCAAATAAACGTTGATGACAGTGCCACGCTCAACATCACCGGCGGCGACGAAGAGAGCCCTGAATCAGCGCCAACGACAGCAGTACGATCAACTTCAGCAACGGCAGCGCAGGCTCAGCTCAACGCCGCGGTGGCACCGTGAACATGACCGGAGGCACCGTGGTGTCACTGGGTTTATCTTCAGGCACGATCAACCTCTCGGGCGGCAGCATCACCGGCCGGCCAGATGAGCAGATTCATTGAGTGATGGGACGCTCAACGTCTACGGATCGGGACTGAGTTTCTTCCCTAGCAGCGCGACCCCGATCGGGACATAGTTCCAGCGTGATCGGAATCTCGGGCACGCTACTCGACGGATCAACCCTCGACGCCAATGTCGAGTACTTGACAGCCTTAGGTTACGATATCAACTCTGATCAACGTTCCCGAGCCTTCGACCTTCGTCTTGGCGCTGATCGCATCGGTGGTCGGGATCGGCTGCGCCGCTCGGCGGTACTTCAGATCGGCGTAGGAGATAATAGACATTGCTAAATGCCTTGGCACGATCCTGCGAGCGGTACCATTCGGGGCTCGGACAGAGCCTCGTCCCGCACTGATGAAAAGGCCGCCCGGAGGGGCTCAAACAGACTACCGCGGCCTTAGCATTTTCTGTCTCGGCCCGCCCCCTCACCCGCCCTTCGGGCACCCTCTCCCCGGCGGGAGGAGGGCCCGGTCACACCGAAACAAAAGCGGATGGAAACCTCCTCCGCGACCAAGCCCGCGTTCATCAGACCGGCCAATGCGGCGGTTCCGGTTAGAACGAGCAGAGGCTCGGGAACGGAGGGAGCGGCTACTGTCGATTTCCGCGTCGACCCGCGGCAATCGCCAAGCCGGCCATACCTGCGCCAGAGCACCGCCGAGCCGGGCTCGGGCACGGAAACGCCGGTGAAGCACAGAATGTGCCCAGCGCTAAGCACGGCCGGTTGAACGGAATGCTTGAGTCGCGGTTTCATGAGCATCTTCCTAGGGGTCTGTTCCATTTCTCGGATTTACCGCTCTTGATTCGCACTTTTTACGGCGGAGAGTGACGACGAAGATCGTGCCGATCCCTGTTGCTAACCAACAACAGTGATGAGGCTCGGGAACACCCAGTGGAACGGTCAACACTTGCGAGATCCCATAAGCTGCCAAACGGCGTGGCGTCGCATATCGGAGGGGGAGGAACGGCGGTGTCGATCCATGACGGGTTGTGCCAGGACAATCCGAGGGTGCCAGTACTGAAACCGAGCGGGTAGTTACCGTTCCGCTGGACGACGTTCCCGTCCAAACGTTGAGCCACTAGAAGTACCGCCTGTGAGATCGTTGTCGATCGGGCTGACAAGAAACCCGCCCGACCATAGTCCACCCGAACTCGCGGTGTCGGAACTCGCGACCTCCGCGCCGGACGCCAAGTAAACCGGAACGTTGTCTTCGCCGATGTTGGAGCCACCATGAGTAGCGACAGTCGATGCGATCGCATACCAGGTGATGGTCATCCCGTCGTAAGTGGCGCCATCGGCCTGGGTGTTTACAAACGTGTTGTATGTACTGATGTCTGTGCTCGTGGCTGCCGTGGTTCCGTCGGTGATGAAGGCGAATCGGAAAGAATCGCCTGGGCTGAGGCCCGAGGGGGCGAGGAGGATGGGCGAGGCCTCGCCTGAGCCGCCGACCCCGAATGCGAACCAGACCGACGCCGTGGCCATCGCAAGCCGTGCTGTGCGGGTGAGCATTGTGGAACTCCTGCGTCTGCTGAAGTAAGCCCGATTGGTAAGTTTCCGAGATCGGTTTTCCCGGCCGACTCTCGCGAAAGATCCCGCCGACGGGGCGTGCAAAAAGCGAAATCAAAAAAAAGGGTAAAGCGCAAGCCAAGCTTTGTCAATAAGCGTCTGTTTTTCTGAAATCGTTTTATCTGAAGCCTGCGCAGCGGGATACACTTTAAAGTCCGTGCCTCACACTGGTGGTCGCGCACCCGTTCACTCTCCGAGACCGCTGACACTTTACAATGTTGATTTTCTGCAAAGCACTTCTGGGATACCCAAGACCCCCAAATGGGCGGGCACGATCCCTGGATCGTCGCCGAGGCCGTCGCTGTCCCCGAGCCTTCGACTCTAGTGCTCATGGTATCCGGAGCCGTCTGCGGCATCGCCGTCGCTCAGGCACTCAAACGTCTGGACCGGTCGACACTCGACGTCGAGTGGGTCCGGGACGGAGTTTGAGTCTTTCCGCGGGAGACCGGTTTGTGGAGCACGGTTTAGGTTGCTTTTGCGGCGGCGCGATCGCGGCCGTTCCGAATGCCGGTGACGGATAGCAAGACCAGGCCCCCGATCGCGGCGAGCCAAAACGATGATGGCTCGGGAACGGCCGGCTGCACCGGGCTTTCATCGTTTCGGGTTTTCGTGTTTTTCCGGTTCCTCGGCCTCATCAGAGCCAGATAGCCGCGACTAAGGACGACGCAGAGCGTCAAAGACGGCATTCCCACGCGGGAGCATGGAAACGAGATCACCCGAAGCGGTCGCGCGGGGGACGGGCAACCGTCACACAACTCACCGCACCCTGTCAACGGCCGCCCTGGTCGCGGGTGGGGCGACTATCCTCATGGCCAGCGGTTGGCTGCGGATCGTGCCGATCCAGAGGTCCTTGAACTCCGGATCTTCGCTGGGAGAAGCCACGTACTCGGCGGTGATCGTATAATCGTCGGGTGGCGGGGGGGAGATGACATCGACAAGCCTGAGGAGCCCAGGTTGATCACGACCACCTCGCTGGGTTTGAGTGTCCGAACCGAAGGTATGCCGGCTGAGCGGGCACTTCCCCGTGGCTTCAGCTCCGTCTTGCGGCCGTGCCCGTCGACGAGCACAACCCGCGCGACGAGCCTTCACTTTCGTTCGGGTCCCAGATCCGGATCGGGCGGTTCCCTTGGTTGGCAAGAACGAGACGAGCCATGAACGGGCGCACCAATTGCTCCTTCGCCGAGGACCCATCGCGTGCCGTCGGGAAGGTCCAGCCGGATAAACTCTAATCCATTACTAAGAGTGGCCGCGGCGTACGCCTTGTCAAGCTTCAAAACTCCCAGCGGCGGCTCCCACTGGGCGGTGTTTTTTTCAACACGAACCATCAAGCAGCGGTAGCGACACACCAGGGGTTGCCATTCCTGCTCGAAGAGGTCAGCTCCCGCCTACGATGGTCAGCGGCGGGGCCGCGTAAGGACGTCGCTGGACAGTGATAAAAAACGTGCCGTCAACCGCGCCTGCGCTGGCGACGGGATTACCCTGAAGATCGGTGATGACGTGTCCGGCCATCTGATTCGTGCTGAGAACTGAGTAACTAGCCGAAGATCCGAGCGGTTTGGCCGGAGTCAGGAGGACCGTATCGGTGGAAGGATCATACTGCGCGGCCTTCAGAACGATTGTTTGATTGTGGTAATCTGTTCCATAGGAGAGGTTGGTGCCGGCGAAATAGTCGAGATAGGGAGCGAGGGGGTCCGAGTTGCCGTCGGTGGTATACACTGTCGTGATTCTGTAGTTATGGACGTCGTCGACTGTCGCCGGCGCCATTGGCTTGCTAAATGTGAGGGCGATGCCCGAGGCGTGGCGGCCTGTTGTGATCAGACGTACACTCGTGATCGTCGGCGGTAGTGCCTGGGGACCATCGACGAGATAGACCGTCGACGGTTGGGAAGAAAACGGAATGGACGACGTGGGGGCAGTCACCGAGACGCGATCGGAACCTCGCCTGGGTTGGGGGCTCCGGAATCAATCGGAATACTCACCGTCTCTGACGTCAGCCCGGGCGGGAATGTGATCGACTCGTCGATCGGCGTGAATGCACCACTCGCTGATGCGGGCAGAGGGGTGCTTGACTTCCGGCTGGCAATGATCCGAGGGTGGCGGAAAAGTTGATGGTGACCGGTTCCGTGTTCGGGACACTTTTGGTCTTCGTCGACCTCGCGAGCTCCACTGTTTTCCCACCGATGTGCATCTTGGTATAGGTCGTTACTGCGGATGACGTCTCAAGATTGAGTGTCACTTCAAGAGCGCTCGCTTGCTGGCTCACGAACACTCCCGGCGTCACGATCCCAACAGACTGACTCACGGTCGGGATCGGTGCCGCAGACGACTTGTGAGTGCCGCTCAACAGTGCGCGGCCCTCAAGTCGCTCGCCTGCAGGCAACAGATGGCGTGGCGACCGCAACCCTCGAGATGGACGTTTGTACATTGATCGATCCTTCCCGCTTCGACGGCCGATCACGGTGGTCGCCACACCCGACACCGATTCATGGACATCTCGGCTCCGACGCCGATTCACGGCCGCATATTTGACTTCAGACACCAATCAGGATTGGCGATCATCACCAAGCATCGAGTGATGCATCGCCAAACGGCTCGATGCGCCCTAGTATTCTTCGGCCGGGACCTCCACGAAACGTGACGGATAACTTGGGCATCTCCGTGCGCTGGAAACCGCTCCAGGAGCAGGCCCTCGGCTGGCATCCGGATTTAAACGACGGCGTGCGGATGAACTTTCGCCGTTTCATCGCATCGCCCTCCGCGTGATCTCAAGCGTCATTGAGCATGTCGAAGCCCAGGGCCGAACCGACGAACTGATCGCCGCTCCCGAGCTGAGCGTCGGGGCGTCGCTCGTCTCCGGCGGCCTCGAAGAATCGCTTTGGCTGTGCCCGATCGAGGATCGGCGTGGTCTCGATTCGTCGCGTGAAGGAATGTTCGTTGGATTGCCGTTGAAGAGTTATGGGCACAATCAAGACTTCGGCGAAGCTGCCTGCCAGCGGATCGCGCAAGACCGCCGGGGCGGAAGAAGTCGGAACGCGAGTTTTCACCTCGCGGATCGGAACCAAGCCTCGAACGTCAAGTCATCGCGCTTCTCCTGACCGTTGACAGCCAAAGCGACACGAGCCAAGCTCCGCCCTCGGCGCGATTCGTGTCTTTCCTCCCGTTCTCTTTCCGCCCATTCTCCGAGGATAATTGTGATGCACCAGCGGTGGCCCATAGTCATGCTCCTCCACGCAAGTCGCCATAGTAAACGACTGGAAATTCTCTCCATTGAGGATCCGATCGTGGATACGCATTTTATCTGACCCTGGGCACGTTCAGCCCGGTTCTCCCACTCCCTCGGCTGGAGGGAACATATCACGCGGGAAATCTGGAAGCGTTATCGCTGATGCCGATGCCTTGGCGTCACGACGAAGTGTGGTAACTCCATCTTGACCGACGGGTGTCTCAGGATGCGATCTCCTCTGATTGGTTCCGAGTTAACCTTTGCCTTCCCTCCCGCCTTCACCATCGCCTCGCCCTCCAACGACCGGGGCGAGGCGATGGTGAAGGTGGGAGGGAAAACCCTCCTGTCGAGCCGGAGCTGAGCCCGCTCACCGATTTGTGCCCATAGATTCTGCGGAAGACCTATAAATGAAATGCCCCGTTGCGGGTGCAGCCAGGGCTCTAATCCCAATACCGTTGAATTAGCATCAACTACAGCAGACAAAAGAGCTTGCGCCGCCTCGTTCCCACGCTCCGCGTGGGAATGCCGTCGGGGACGCTCTGCGTCCGCTCGATGGGCAAAGCATCGGTCCCCGACCGACGACGCGGAGCGCCGGAGATGGCGTTCCCACGCAGAGCGTGGGAACGAGATCAACCGCTTCGCTGCCTTCAGTTTATGACTAATTCAACGGTATTGGCTCTAATCCAGGCGGTGCCTGTTTCCTGGGTATAGCGTTTAACGAACGCACTGGTATCCAGGAAGTAATCAGCCACCTTAACGGCGCTCGCGGATGATGGTTTCCGACAGCGGCTCGCCCTGAATGGCGAGCGGTGTGGAACGCTCCGTCTCCGTCGAAATCCTTCTCGACGTTTTGATTTGCTGATTATCCCCGCCGGAAAAACCGACGCTGCGCTTCTTGATCGGCACGTTCCCTCTCAGTGAGCGGCGGCTCGGCCTTGGGAGCCGAAGCGACTAGCTTTTTGTCCACTTCGCGCCGCAATTCCTGCATCTGCTCCTGCGACAGAGCGTTGGTCCTGCCCAGAAGATGGTCGACCTCGCTATACGTCATTATTTGCACCCAGAACCCTCTTACCACATTGAGTTTACGCCATTCCAGCCTGCAGGTCGAGCGGGATTTCTATGCCTGACGTATAGGCATCGCTAAATTTAACCTTTTCTTCGGAAATCTTTGTCTCCCTCCGGTCGGCCGTTAATCGTAAAGAAATCCGTGGTCAGGCTTCCTAACCTGCCTCTGATTTCTTGACTGAGTTTCTTTACCTATGGAAGCAAGCCTTATACGATGGCCGGCGTAAAATGCCGTGACAGATAAAGAAAACGGCCGTTTGATAAACTGAAAGATCAGCTTGCTTGCCGCCCCTCCGACCGAGACGGCAGCCGCACGAGTTGATAGAATGGGAAGGGCTGGTAACGCCGGGTTTTTGCCGCGAGGTTCGAGGCGTCAATGATGGCATCCGAGTCTCACCTTGGGCGTGTGAATCGGTGCCTCGGTCAA
Organism: uncultured Isosphaeraceae bacterium; assembly: GCA_963829765.1. GTDB lineage: Bacteria > Planctomycetota > Planctomycetia > Isosphaerales > Isosphaeraceae > CAWFRS01. The sequence continues at coordinate 30,324 of CAWHKI010000201.1, forward strand.
CGCCATCGACTACGCCCACAACACCCTCCGCGACCGCCCCGATTTCCGCCTCCTGATGATGGACCTGGCGATGCCCGCCGAACCGTTTGCGAAGTGAGCGGCCCACGATCGAAGCGTGCACGATCACGCGCCGCAACGCAGCCGGACGGCCTCAGCGTTGCGCGTGTCGGTCTGATCGCCCGTGGTGTGTCGGACCGAAGCCATTCGCTCCGATGGGCGTCAGCTCGAAGCCAGTGCCTCATCCTAGCCGCAGCAAGCACCCTGGTGCGAATCTCATATCGGAATTTACGCATATTAACGAGCCGGCAGTGGCGACGCACATCTTGCCTCAGTATACTCAAGCGCCGAACCGATGCCGAGCGACGTTATATCTCCGAGACTTCACTCGAATCCGGCCTCGCTTAGGGTATGACTTGGGACTTGGGAGCGGTCCGTGCCATTCCACGAGAATTCCGAGAGAGCCGTTGCAGGCGGTAGAGTCGACGTGGCCGCACGAAAGGCCGAATCCCTTCGACGAGAAGCACGCGCCCCGACCGCGTCCTTCCTGATCGATTACTGGAAGGACACGACCTTGAAACGATGCACGCGATTGCAAAACTCAGTCTTCGCGGCCCTGGCTTCCGTCTGCCTCGTGCAGCCCGCTTTGGCACAGGACCGCGTCGGAGGCACGGAAACGCACGTGGACAAGAACGACATCAATCTGCTTCAGAGGAACGAATATTCCCCCTATCTGGACCAGTCGTTCCCGAACCGCGTCCTCTGGGGCAATACCCACGTCCACACCTCCTTTTCCTTCGATTCCGGACTGATGGGGGTCACGCTGGGACCAGAGCAGATGTTTCGCTTTGTCAGGGGCGAGGAATTCGTCACCGCCAACGGCGTACGCGTCAAGATCGACCGGCCCCTGGACTGGCTCGCCATCACCGACCATGCCGAATATCTCGGTCTGGCCGACCAGATTCGCACGGCTAACCCCGATTTGCTCGCCACCGAATATGGCCGGCGCTGGTACAACATGTTCAAGACGAGCAAGGAGGAGGGCTTCAACGCCGCCTACGAAGTGTTCTTGTCCATCGGCCAAAAGAAGGAACTCGTCAAGGGAGACAAGCTCAAGCGCTCGGCGTGGGAGCACGCCACGGCGGCTGCCGAGCGCTTCAACCAGCCCGGCGTGTTCACCGCACTCCAGGGCTACGAATGGACGTCGGCGCCCGGGGGCAACAATCTTCATCGCACCGTGATTTTCCGCGACGGCGCGGAGCGCGTGAACCGCATCATTCCCTTTTCCGCCTTCGACAGCGAAGATCCTGCGAACCTCTGGAAGTTCATGGGAGGATACGAGCGGCTGACTGGCGGCGAGGTGTTCGCCATTCCGCACAACGGCAATATAAGCAACGGCCACATGTATACAGTTGAAACCTACGACAAGAAGCCGATGGACCGCGCCTACGCCGAGGAGCGCATCCGTCGCGAGCCACTCATGGAGGTGACGCAGGTCAAGGGCAATGGTGAAACCCACCCCTTCCTTTCACCGACCGACGAATTCGCGAACTATGAGCTGTGGGAATTCGGCAATGCCGCCAATCCCCCAGTGCCGAAGGAGAACAGCATGCTCCAGTGGGAGTACGCCCGCTCGGCGCTCAAGACCGGGCTGAAGCTCGAAGCCCAGCTCGGAGCCAATCCCTACAAGTTCGGCATGGTCGGCGGCAGCGACCAACATGTGGGCGTGCTGACCAGTCAGGAAGACAACTTTTTCGGTGAGTTCACAAATGGATTGCCTTCGCCGGACCGCTGGAAATCCCCGATATTCAAGGACAAGGAAGGCAAGCCAATTGTCACCGTCTGGCAGGAACAAACTGCGGGCCTGGGAGCCGTGTGGTCGCGCGAGAACACCCGCGAGGCCGTCTGGGACGCACTCAAGCGCAAGGAAGCCTATGCCACCACTGGCACGCGCATCATCGTGCGGGTCTTCGCGGGCTGGGACTTCCAGGCGGACGAGGTCGAACGGCCGGACTTCGCCGCGCAAGGCTACCGGCGCGGCGTGCCCATGGGTGGAGACCTCAATAGAGCGCCTGAGGGCAAAGCGCCCGCCTTCATGGTGCGTTCGCTGCGTGACCCCGACGGCGCAACCTCGACCGGGTCCAGATCATCAAAGGCTGGCTCGACGCCAACGGCGAAACGCTCGAGCGCATCTTTGACGTGGCAGTATCCGGCGGCCGCAAGATAGGCCCAGACGGCCGCTGCGCCACGCCAGTGGGCAACAGCGTGGATGTGGCCAACGCGACCTATATGAACACCATCGGCACCCCACTCATAACAGCGTACTGGAGGGACCCGGAGTTCGATCCCAAGCAGTGCGCGTTCTATTACGTCCGGGTCATCGAAATTCCGACGCCGCGGTGGACGGCCTATGACCAAAAGCGTTTCGGCATCAAGATGGCCGACTACGTGCCGATGACAGTCAACAAACGCGCCTATACCTCGCCCATCTGGTACACGCCGTGAAACGCTTGGTACGAGAGCCACTCGTTCACTTCGTCGTGCTCGGCTGCGCGATGTTTGGTGCTTACGCATGGCTCAATCGCGGTGCGTCCCCACGGCCGGAGATTGAAGCGACCACCGTCCGCATCACCACCAAGGAAGTCGCGTGGCTCGCGGACACTTGGGTGCGCCAGCGGCAGCGTCCGCCCACGCAAGAGGAGTTGCGCAGTCTGGTGAGAGACTCTCTGAGGGAGGAACTACTCTCCCGCGAAGCCCGCGCGATGGGGCTCGATGAAAACGACCTTATCGTGCGCCGCCGCCTGGCGCAGAAGCTCGAATTTCTCGTGCAAGACACATCGCGCCTCGCTGAACCGACGGACGAGGATTTGCGGAGGTTCTACGAGGCAAACCCGGACCGTTTTCAGACCCGGCCCAAGGTGTCGTTCACTCAGGTCTATTTTAGCCGTGAACGGCGTAAAGACGCGGCGGGGGACGCGAAAGCAGCCTTGGCAGAATTGAGCCACACGCCGCCGACCGCCCGCCCCTCGGACATGGGCGACCACTTGCTCGAACCCGAAATGCTCGACGCGGATGCGCAAACCGTGGCCGGCCAGCTTGGAAAGGAGTTCGCACGCGCTGTCTTCGTGGTCCCACCCGGCGCGTGGCATGGCCCGATTGAATCGGGCTACGGTTTGCATCTCGTCCGTGTGTCGGAAGCCATACCGGCCCAACGCCGCGAACTTGGTGAAGTCAAGCGCAGGTTCTCGACCTCCTGGCGCGACCAAGAACGGAGGGGGGAATACGAACGGTATTTCGTATCGCTGCTGAAAAAATACGTCGTGGTGATGGACGAGGATCTGAAACCGCTCGTCGGGCCGCTCGACAGCTCAATTGCCGGCCCGGTAGGCGGTTCGCCTGAGGAAGGACCAAGATGAAAGCGGCGGTCTTGATTCGCCCCGTGACCGCCGGCGCAAGAAGGCGATTGCCGACGTTCGTGGTGCTGGCCACCTTTCTTTTCCCTGTTCCGGCCCTTGCCCACGAGCTGCGCCCTGCCTACCTTGAATTGCGCGAGGAGAGGTCCGGCGTATTCCGCGTGTTGTGGAAAACGCCGATGCTTGGCGACGCCCGACTGGCGCTCGAACCGGAATTTTCAGGCGACGCAAGAGCGATAACGCCCGTTACGATGCGCACGCCGCCAGGCGCGGCGATCCAGCAATGGACGCTGGCGCGTCTGAGTTGCGCGGAGAACGCTGCGCATCCGTGGATTGGAAAGTACCATGACGGACGCACTCGTACGGCTGGAGTTCGCCGATGGCACGGCGTGGACGCAGCGGCTGACAGCGAGAGAACCTTCAGCGAAGGTCCCGATCCGCCCAAGTGGCTGGTCGGTGGCGGCGGTCTATTTCAGACTCGGCGTCGAGCACATCCTGCTGGGGTTCGATCATCTGCTCTTCGTGCTCTCGCTGCTTCTAATCACAAACGGGGTATGGAGATTAATAAAGACCGTCAGCGCGTTCACTCTGTCGCACAGCATCACGCTCACGGCAGCCACGCTCGGATTTGTGCAAGTGCCGCCGGCCCCGGTCGAGGCCATCATCGCCCTGAGCATTGTTTTCGTCGCGGCGGAGATCGTGAAGAAGCGTCGTGGATTCGAGGGCATCACGGTGTGTGCGCCGTGGGTTGTGGCGTTCACGTTCGGATGGCTCCACGGGCTCGGATTCGCGGGGGGATTGAGCCAAGCCGGCTTACCGCCGGGGCACGTCCCCACGGCCCTCCTGTTTTTCAGTGGCGGCGTCGAATCGGGGCACCTGCTGTTCGTTGCGGCCGTGGTCGGCCTGATTTGGGCGGGATGGCGCGTTCGCATTCCGGTGCCACGATGGGTGGAGATAGTTCCTCCTTACGCCATCGGCAGTGTCGCTATGTTCTGGGTCATCCAACGCTTGGCGGCATTTTGAGGAGCATTACCCCACGCGATCCGGCGTCGTGGTGCCGGACGACGAGCCCATGATGACTCTTGAACGGGCTGCAGCTCGCCGCGCTGGTACGGCCTGCGAGATGAAGATAAAGGGGCACTGCGTGCGTAATTTGGTGCAGAGAACTACCCGATCCGCATCTTTCCGCCCCCCTCGCTGCGAAAGTAAAGAAACCCGTCGCAGCGTATCGAAGTGGATTTTTTGCAATCAAGCTGCTCAACCAACCTAACAGTAAAGAAAACCCTGGTTTGATTAACGGCCCCTCAGCCCGCTCCGAAAGTAGCCGTCTCAGGGATGCCTCGCGGGGATTATCAACACTACCTTACCAGAGATGAGATCGCGTCCGACCGGGCCGAAAGTGCGAGAATCGTTGCTGTTGTCGCGATTGTCGCCGAGAACAAAAAAGCAGTCATGAGGAATGATCATCGGCTTGAACGTGCTCAGCGGCGACCGGCCTGGGGTATACGTGACACGATGCTCGTCGCCGTCAACTTTCTCGGCGGCAACGACGATACCGATGCCATGGGCGGGCGGAATCCAATCAAAGTCAGGACGGTTGAGAGCCTCTTGTTGAGCCTGACGGCCGTTGATGAAAAGCCGGTTCTCACGCATCTCGACAGTGTCTCCTGGGACGCCGGCAATGCGCTTGAGGACGAGGGTGTTCGTGTTCGGCATTAGGACAGACACCAGGTTGCCACGCCGTGGTGTGCCCAAACGGGCGAGACGAATCGTCGTATAAGGCGCCTTGAGGTCGTACGCGGCGTGGTTCACGAGAACGCGGTCGCCGATCAGCAGTGTCGGGGCGTCCGACGGCCCAGCCACCGTGTAGGCCGACAAGTAGGCGGGCACACAGGCGAGTGTTAGCAAGATAAAGCTGACGGCGGAGACGCGCCGGCGCGTCAGTCGAAGACGATTAGTAACCGGCAAAGGGCTCGACTCCCGGCTAGAGGTTTGATCAAAACGACGTTTGGCAGAGACTCGGGCCGAAACCTTGATGCACTCGGCGTCCTTCAAGCCATGGTCGATCATAACGTACGCGTCGGACCCGACCGAGGACTCTTGCCTCTCCGCCGACACGCTAAGGCCCTTTGGCCAGGGTGTCTGCTGACCGGGCGGAATCTTCCCATCTCGCGGAACGTACCCGATCCGCATCTTTCCACCCCCCCCCTCGTTCCGAAAGTAAACAAACCCGTCGCAGCGTATCGAAGTGGTTTTTTTTGCATTCAAGCTGCTCTACCAGCGTTACCGTAAAGAAAACCCTGGTTTGTTTTCCTGCTTTACCTCCCCGCATGGGGGTGACATTGACCGCAGAAGAGAGGGTGACAAATAGCTCGGAAGATAAAAAGCATGGATTTTGCGGACTGCTTTCGGTCAACCTCAAGCATGAACCGAGCCTGCAACCTTCGGCACCTACGTGCAATCTTCGAAGGAACCGTTGAGTTCGCCGTGCAACCTTCAAACGCGCCGATCGGTTGATTGTGCGATCTTCGAACGAGCCGATCGGGAACATGGGTCGACGGTTATTCTCCTCCTCGTAATCATCTTGTGTCACGTCGACAAAGCCCTCGTCCGAAAATGGCGCCCGCCATTTTTTCGAGCTCGGGCGACAATCAAGTCGGTTGACATAAGGGGAGATAAGCCAATCGCTTGTGTTTAGAAACCTTGGCTCAGTTACCCAAAAATGGCGCTTTTTGGCCTTCGAAAAAGCGCCATTTTCCGCCATTTTTCCCCCTGTCTATTCACGGTGACGGCCAGCCTGGGTCCCAGGGCTGAGAACCGCGAGTGGGGCCAAAGCGTGGCGCGGCTTCGCGAAGCTCAATTCCGCTTGACGCCTTAGCAATTGCTCTCGAATATTGGGGTCATGGTGGTGATCCCCAATCGCGAGTCCGACGTCGTCGCAGGAATAGCCAACGTGCACGGCGTCGGAAGTTCGACCGCCCCATCGAGGCCGCGCCGCTCCGCCCTGTGTTCTGTCATGGGGCGAATGGACTTAAGCTCTGCATCAAGTTAGGATTTTAATATGATCACCCGCCTCTACGCGAACAACTTCCGCTGTCTGGTGGCCTTCGAGGCGGCGTTCGACTCGTTCGGCGTGCTGTGCGGCCCGAACGGGGCGGGCAAAAGCTCGGTGTTTGATGCCATCGGCCTGGTCCGAACCCTCGGCACGGGCGAGGGCGTGCTCGGTGGCGCCGACGAACACGATATCCCGAATCTCGAACAGACCGCTTGGCTCGATAGCAAGGTGCAGGAGTTCGAGTTGAGCCTGAGCGTGGATGGAAACGCATTCAAGTACATCATACACATCGAACAGAAAGCCGACTTCGAGAAGCCGCGAATCATCCATGAGAAAGCCATTTGTGACGAGCAGCCTCTGTTTGAGCGCGACTTGGATGGGGTGCGTTTCCAACGGCATGACGGCAATGAAACCGGCTTCCCGCTGGATTGGCGGCAGACGGCGCTCGCGGCAATCCAGCCCCGCGGCAGCATTGCCAAGCTGGCGATGCTGCAGGAGGAAATTGGCAAGTTATTGATTCTGCGCCCGAATCCACGGGACATCGAGAGGGAGAGCCGGGCCGAGTCTCGACGTCCGAACGCGTCGCTGAACAACCTGAATTCGTGGTATCGCGCGTTGTCCCAGGAACAGGAATGGACGGACGCGCTGCGGGACGCGGTGCGGGGCGTTTGGCCAGACTTCAAGTCCTTCAAGCTGGTCGATGTCGGGCTCAACGCCAAGGCCCTTCAGTTGCGCTTCGACTCGGGAATGGGCGGCCAGCCGACATCGTTGTTCATGGACCAATTGTCCGACGGAGAGCGAGCATTGATTGGTCTTTGCATGGTGCGGGCAGCGATGGAGACGGGCGCGGCGAGGACGGTGTTTCTTGACGAGCCGGACAACTTTGTCGGCCTGCCGGAAGCTGCAGCCATGGGTGCTGTCGATGCGGGAACTACTCGACGAGGAACACCAGCTCATCCTGATTTCGCACCATCCGGAGATCCTCTCGAATTCCGGCGAAGCGAACGGTGAGCTACCTGTGGCGTGACAACCACGCCTCGCCCACGCGGATTGGGCTGTTGAAGGTGCCCGATGGCATGACCGCCGGCGAAGCGATCGCAAGGGGGTGGGTCAGTGGCTAGCCGAACCCGGATCGTGTGTTTGTGCGAGGGCTCGAAAGGCCAGAGCATTGACGAAGTGTTTATCAACAAGCTGGTCAAATGCCTGGACCCGAAGTGGCTACGGCCTTGGGGAGGAAGCAATACGATCCGACCCGTGCCATGCGGGGGGCGAGCCGCCGTGATTTCGAAGATGCCCACGGAGCTGCGGAGTTGTCTCAGAGCTGGCTCCGACATCACTCTGATGGTGTGGGCAGACCTCGACGATGACCGAGACGACGGCGATGCGCTGAAAGCCGATTTCTGGAAGGAGGCGCAGAAAAACGGAATCAGCAAAGATGACTTCGAGCGCATCGTGTTCATTTTCGCCAAAGACCGGCTGGAGAACTGGATCGAGTTCCTGCTGACCGGAGCTACGGACGAATCCAAAGAGGGTCCGCGGGTGAAGCACAACCGCGCCGTGGCCGACGCGGCGAAGAAGCTGGCGGACATGTGCCTAAAAGGAAGCCAGGGCGAGGGCATGCCCCCGTCGCTCCAGTGGTCGTGCAAGAACTGGCGCTCGCTCGTACAAATGTTCAAATCCCTCCAATAATCTTTAGCTCAACTCCAAGACCTGAACCAAGCCTGCCTCTTCGGGACCCACGTGCGATCTTCGAAGGAACTGTGCGGTTCGCCTTGCAATCTTCGAGCAAGCCAATCGGTCGAACGTGCGATCTTCGAACCAGCCTATCGGGAAGACAGGTCGACGGTTAACCCCCAGCGCCATCGAGCGCCTGTGTCGAAACCCACCCTTATCGCGGCCGCCCCGATGCGCGACTTGGCTCGTCTGACTTGGTTCTTGGAGAAGCCAGCATTGCTGGCCGCCTCGAAAATGTGGGTTGTCGATCGGTGACCTTTGATCAGAAAGGTGCGAAGCCAGCGGTCGCATTCGCGGTGTCTTGCGGTTTGCTCGGCATGGTGGAGTTGTGCCGGTTGTGCGGGTCTGGAGCGAGCTGCCGACGGCGCTCGTGCACGGGTTCGTGGCACCACTCGATCCGCGGGCCGCTGCCCCGGTTTTCGATCACGTAGGCCAAGGCGGGGGCCGGTGGAGCGACGTTGCTGCCGCTATCGAGCATCAGGACGCGCCGGCCAGTCGGGTCGGCGGGGTCGGCAACGAACAGATGGTTGGCCCGGCAGGCCCCGACATAGGCAATCGAGCCCTGCACGCGATGCTTGCCGTTGGCTGAACTTGCCTTGGTGAGATGACTCACCAGCACGACCGCGGCACCCAGCTGCTCGGCCAGCGCTATTGAGCGGTGTGAGCACTCCGCGCAGCGCGGCGTTGCGGTTATCGTCGACACCTTCCAAATAAGCCGAAACCGGATCGATCACGATCAGCCGGCAGTCGCCCAGCCGGGCGGCGGCGGCCGTGATGGCGTCGATGTCGGCCCGTAGGCTGGGAAGGGCCTCCGAGCCGTTGGCATGGATGACCGACTCGAGGATGTGGACCTTCGTCAGGTCGGCCCCGCCCGCCACCAGCCGAGGCGTAATGGTCCGCGCAGGATCGTCTTCGGCACTCATAAGGATGGTGCTGCCGGGTGGTCGGGCCGATCGCTCATGGGCAGGGGCAGCCCCCGCGATAGGGCGGCTGCCATTGCCAGAGTGACGTAGCTCTTGCCCAGCTTGGGGTCGCCCGCGAACATCGTGATCATCCCCAGCGGCACGCGACCCGACCAGAGCCAGTCGACCGCGCACGGTGCCAAATCGGCCGCGCAGGTCAGCCTGACCCGGCGCGCAGGTTTGACCATCCTCAGATCGGGCGCGGTGGCGAGCGGCTGTCGAAACCGCGACCGAGTCGTCTCGGGGGCTATCGCATCCACGCCCGACGGGAGCAATTCTTCCGTGTTCGGGTCGAAGCGCAGACGGCCCGCCAGAAAATCGGCCCAGATCGGGCGGCGCTCTTGAGGCGGCGCGCTCAGCAAGCGTCGGGCCAGCGGCCGAAAGATTGGCGAAAGCTCCTGGACGTCGCGCCGGGCGTCCTCTTCCCGGATGTTTCCGTCCACCAGGCGTCCCAAAAAGGAAATGTCTCGCTCAAACATCGCCGAATCCCTTCGCCACCACCGGAAGTCCCCAATCCGTTAGCGGATCGCTCCCGAATCGGAACCTATGTCATTCCTGTCGATTCTTCATCGACTCTTATCGGGGTGAAACTCCAAATAAAGCGTGAAAATCGCCGAGTAAAGCGTAGACGGTGTCGCTCGACGGCCGATGGCACAACTTTCGAGTTTCTGCCAGAACGCGATCGGCTGAATTGGTTGGAGGCCAGTTCCGTAAGGTCATTCTCAACAGCCATTTACGATTCTCGATCGCCCCGCGATCGGCGTAATAAAGGTGGCACAAAACCTTCGAAAAACCTGCCACTTTGTGCCAAAATCCGGTGGCTTCGGGCGCTTTCGCCGGGTGCGGCCGGCGAGATTTGTTTGGGTGCATTTTTCCGCGATGCTGGGTGCGCCAACGGATTCCGGCGGTGAGGGATGGCGATTGATAGTAACCCGACGCGCCAGCGAGGGATGTCGGCACTCCCCTCGCTCGCGCGTCGGGTTGGTATGTGGAGCGTACACTCCGATCTCTCTCCGGCGCTTTCTTGAGCGTTCGCCAGAATCTGATGGGGCACCTGCGATCCTGGTGTTAGGGACTCGAGAAAATGATTTCCCTCGCGGGCTCTCGCGCTGACCGGGTAAGATGTCGTCATGAGCGACCAGCTTCGATTTTCGGGTGGCTTGACACTTTCCGCGTTCCAGCGGATGATCTTACAAATGTACGGACAGAAAGACGCGGCCCGGGGCGATGCGGCCACGTTTCTATGGCTGACGGAGGAGTTTGGCGAGTTGGCGACCGCGCTCCGATCGGGTACGCGTGAGGAGCTAGCCGCCGAGATGGCCGATGTGCTGGCGTGGCTGGCGACCCTGGCTAACATCCGGGGAATTGAACTCGAAGCGGCCGTATTGGGTAAGTACGGTCACGGCTGTCCCGACTGCCAGTCCGTGCCATGCGTTTGCGACCCGGCCGAAAAGCCGTGAGCGATCGGGCGGTCGAGGAAGCCCCATTGCTTTTGGCCTTCTGATGGAGCGTGATTGACATTTTGGCTCGTGCCCCTGACTTGTCGTCCTTGATGCTGACTGCTTGCGACTATGATTAACGTCAATTCAACCACCGGTTCCTGGCGATTCACGGCGTCCCGCGTCTACTTCCGCTTAGCCGCGACCATGGTGGCGGCATCGCTGTTATTGGCAAACGCTCCATCGGCCGTCTGGCGCAGCGGTCGCGGCGGGTCGAGGTCGAAAACATGCGGGTGGGTTTCGACGCATCATTTTCGACTCTCCAGGCATCGAATTCGTTTAAGATCGGCACTTGGACACCGGTCTGGGTTCAGCTCAGGGGGGGGAGCGAGCCGTGGAGCGGGTTCATGGACTTGAGTGTCGCCGATGACGACGGCACGCCGACGGCGTTCCGCATGCCGGTCGCCGTGGGGGCGAACCAGAGCGAACGATTCACGGCTTATGCTCGGCCGGGTTCGCGGCAGCCCGAGTTCACGGTCCGATTGCTCGACCAAAACGGCAGGACCGTTGGCGGGGCATCGCAAGAGGCGGTCATGCCGCAAGCTCCCGAGTCGATCATGCCCAACGAAACGTTGATCCTGACCCTGGGACGACCGCAGGGAGTTGAGTCGATCAAGGATTTGCCCGGCTTTCAGTCAGCGGCTCGGGGGACTGTTCGGCAAGGCGGGTCTCGAGATTCTGACAGCACGGATCGACCCTCAGACGGGCTCGATGCCAGGACGCTGGTACGGCTATGACGCGGCACGGGCCGTCGTCGTCGACACCGCCGACCGGGAGACGCTGATGGCGCTCGACGCCCTGCGCGGTCAGCCGCTGGTCGATTGGGTCGCGCGGGGCGGCCACCTCATCGTCTCGGTCGGTGCGAACTGGCAAGCGGTCCGCGACAGCGTCCTCGGGCCGATTCTGCCTGGATTACCTGCTGGGTTAGAAAAAATGACCTCACTCGAGGCACTTGATACATTTGCGTCTTCGAATAAGTCGATCACTCCGCCTGGTAGTCCGCCGGTGATGGTTACCAAGCTCGAGGAGCTGGAAGAGCGTGGGGGAAACGTCTTGAGCGTGATGTCGAACGTGCCATTGGTCGTGCGCGGCGCGCATGGTTTCGGGCGAGTGACATTGATCGCGTTCGACGTTGACCAAAAGCCGTTTTCCGACTGGCCCGATCGATCGCTGTTCTGGGTACGGGCCATTGACTTGAAACGTCCCCGCGGGGACCAGAACGCCCTGGGCAACCCCCTGGGCGGCGGGCGGCGGTTTTATCAATCGGGGGCCTCGGACCTTCTCGAGCCAACTTCACGTCGCCCTTGAGCAGTTTCCCGGAGTCAAACTCATTCCCTTCGGTTGGGTTGCGTTCTTCATCTTTCTCTATATCCTCTTGATCGGGCCGGGCGACTATTTCTTCCTGAAAAAAGTCTTGAAGCGCATGGAGTTAACCTGGATCACGTTCCCGACCATCGTGTTGACCGTCAGCTTGGTCGCGTACTATGCGGCCTATCTGCTCAAGGGGAGCGACCTGCTGGTGAACAAGGTCGATGTCGTCGATATCGACCAGACCACGGGCCTGACACGCGGCTACACCTGGATGAGCCTTTTCAGTCCCCAGAACCGCGATTATACGGTCCGCGCAATCCCTTCGCCGCTGGATCGGGACTTACCTCCACTTGTCGATCCCGGTTCTTCCGACCAGCCGCCACGGCCGCCATCCGGAACGGAAATTGTGACGACTTGGTTTAGCGCCCCCGAGGACCAGTTCGGTGCGATGGGCAGTTCCGGCAGGCGGTTTAGCTTCGCCGGAAACGGCTACACCTATCAGCCTACCTCGGGAGTGGAATGGCTTGAGAACGTTCGGGTCCCGATCTGGAGCACGAAGTGTATCTCATCCCGGTGGTTTGGGCCGGCCGTGCCGTTGGTCGACTCCGGCGTGCAGCCCGTGGGTACCGACCGTCTGGCCGGGACCGTGACCAACCGCCAGTCTGTTCCCCTCGACGATGCCCTTCTTGCGTTCGGTAAGCAGGTCTATCTTCTGGGAACGATCGCGCCCGGGGCCACCGTACGTGTCGAGCTGGCCAGCGACCGAAACCTTTCCGGGCTGTTGAAGGACAGACAGCGAAACTATGGTGGCGACCAGCCCGGGAATCGCGACCGGCCGATCAATCGCGCGGACCTCTTGATCGCGGCGATGTTCCACGGCAGCCAGTCGGCTCTGTCCTCGGAACGAGTCCTCGCCAATGATCCCATGAACGAGTTGGATTTGACGGGTCAGCTTGCTTTGCTCAGGCCGATGCTCGTGGCCAAGATCAAACGCCCCGGCGCACGGCTCGCGATGGACAACGTGCCGTCGGCCCCCAAGATCGAACAATTGACATTGGTTCGCATCATCTTGCCGCTACCGCCAAAGGACGGAGGACGGAAGACGGAGGACGGAGGACGGAAGACGGAGGGCGGAGACTGAAAACTGAAAGAAGGCATGCCGCGAATGATCGAAACACATGAACTCACAAAAATGTACGGCGATCTTTACGCTCTGAATCGCTTGAACCTGACGCTCAAGCAGGGAGATGTGTACGGGTTCATCGGGCCCAACGGCGCGGGCAAGACGACGACGATGCGGATCTTGGCCACGCTTTTGAATCCATCTTGGGGCGAGGCGACGGTCTGTGGCTACTCGATCTACACCGGGTCGAAAGAGATCCGCCGGGTGATCGGCTACATGCCCGATTTCTTCGGGGTGTACGACGATATGAAGGTGATCGAGTATCTCGAGTTTTTCGCCTCCGCTTACAGGATCAAAGGGGCCGCCCGGCGCAAGATCTGCGAGGAAGTGCTCGAGCTGGTGGACCTGACTTATAAGCGCGACGCTCTCGTAACCAGCCTCTCTCGCGGCATGACTCAGCGGCTGGGGCTGGCGCGCACGCTGCTGCACGATCCTCAGGTTCTGCTCCTGGATGAGCCGGCGTCAGGGCTCGATCCTCGTGCCCGAATCGAAATGCGGGCCCTGCTCAAGGAACTGCGGAACATGGGCAAGACGATCCTTGTGTCCAGTCATATCCTCCCGGAACTGGCGGATATCTGCAACAAGATTGGGATCATCGAGCAAGGATGTCTGCTGGTTGACGGCGCAGTGGTCGACGTCATGAAACAGGTTCGCAGCGACATCGTGCTCAACATCGCCGTTGCCGAGCGGTTGACCGACGCCGCCGGGCTGCTCGAACACCAACCGGAGGTCGAAAGCGTTCAAGACAAGAACGGGGTCTTGGTCGTCAAACTCAACGAGGGGGTTAACCAGTACAGCTTCCTGGCGAGCCGCCTTATTGAACAAGGGTACGAGCTGACCCTCTTCAAGGAAGACGAGATCAATCTCGAGACGGCATTCATGCATCTGACCAAGGGGATCACGAGCTGAAAAGGCCCGGCACGCCGCTGGTGATTCCAGGGCGTGCCGGGCCTGTGTGACCGAATTGGCCAGCATGCAATTTAGGCGAATCCACCGAGGCCGGTTATATAGAATCGGTCGTCCGTTTCACTGGAACTGGCAAACTGGCTGAGCTGTGATTGCAGCAGAGGAGCGGGCAGGCCGTTAATCGTGAGTTGAGACAACGTGCCCAGCGTTGAAGAAGTCGAAGTTAAGGGGGGACCAGGAATGAATCCAGCGGTTGTCGTTCCCTCAATGTACATTGTGTTATAGATGTTTCCCGCTGTGACTGTCCCGATGTTGAAGGAACTGCCGGGGTTGATGGTGACGTCTCCTTGGATATACGCGCCGACCGCTGGAATCACGGTCGTGATTGTATTGTTTGCCACAGTGGTGTAATTAAGGGCCAGGACGCCGGTACCGGTGCCCGTTCCCTTGGGAGGCTGACTCACAAGGCCCAGGTTGCGACCGATATTGAACTGAGAGCCATCGGACAGCTCGATGTTGCCGCCAACGTTGAGCAGGTTCAGGTCGCGGCCAATGTTGATGCTGGTTCCCGTGAGAGTGATTCCGTTAAGCACGTCGAGCGTGTTCAAGTCGCCGCCGGTGGTGATGGATGCACCGGGCAGAATTGCGTCGAAGGCGATCCGGTCGATAGCCGTTGTGCCACTGACGACGAGCGGACCAGAGAGGACGGCATCTTGGAAGCCCTCGATGTCGGCGATCTGGCCGCTGTTGATGGTGATCTGGCCGATGTTGAGAATGTGGCCCCGAGCCGCCGCGCCGTAGGCGAAGCTGGTGGCGTAGCCCTTCTTCTGCTGTTGCCCCAGCGGATTGATCGTCAGCTCGGTATTCTGGGTTGATCCGTCGACGATCAGGCCGACACGGCCGCCGGACATCGCATAGGCTCGAACGGTGCCGATGGGTTGCGGATAGTTCGCGCCGGCCGAGGCAACGAGTGCGTCGGCGGTGGTGGGCGAAGTGGCCCCGGCTTGACCGGCCGTTCCTTCCGCGGTGTTGGTCGCCAACGTGTTGGAGGTGTACGACAGCGCGACTTGATAGTGAGTACCGCCGGCGTTTACCAACACGTTTTCCCCGCCTTTGAGCGTCTGGGTAGCGGCGACGCCCGCGCGTTTCCGCACTTTTCCCTGGATCGGGGGTGAAAGAGTCGCCAAATGCGGTGGATGTTTCAGCAGGTAGGCATTACGCGCGGCTGGGTGTTTGAGTAAGGCAGCCGATATAGAGAGCTGTTGATGGACGGCTGTCGCCGCGGATGACATGAGGACCCGAGGCTCCAGCGGCCCCTCGAGTGCCGGGCGAAATGCACGCGATAGCGCGCGGCCGCCGTTCGGGCGAGATTCGGACATTTGTCGATCCTCCTGATCGTATGCAACTGGCACTCACGAAGTCCGCTGGGGTCCGCTTGGAGCGATACCCTGAAGACTCGGCCGAAAACCACGCCTCACAACGCATACGCCGGATCCAACCGAACGTGCGAAGGGCGTTGCCTGGGACGTCCCCGGTTATTCCTGTGTTCTTTTATCGGCGTGAGAGTCAACGGCTCCGCGTTTTATCACACGACAGATCATTCGCGGGATACTTAAAAAAACGGTTGCGTTGGATTGCGCGGCTGTGACAATCGTACCGATTGTATCGGTCGTCGTGGAGGCGTTGGCCTATGCTGTTTGGGGCGGGCCCCTACGGGCGCCGGAAAAAGCCCAGAGCTTGCGCAGTTGCTGGTGGCAAGTCAGGTAAACAACGACGGCACATACTTACCGCCGTCGACAACCTTGATGGGTCGACCGATCGGGCTCATGATCTCTTTGGTCGGGTCGACCCTGAGCGAGTGGCAGAGTGAAGCCAGGAGGTCGGGAACGGTGACGGGATGATCCTTAACTTCCACCCCGTCGGGGCTTGAGCTACCGATGACCTGACCTCCCTTGATGCCGCCGCCTGCCAAAGCGACGTTGAAGACCTTGGGGAAGTGATCGCGGCCGGCGTTGCCGTTGATCTTGGGTGTTCGGCCAAACTCGCCCATCCACACGACCAGGGTTTGATCGAGCATTCCGTGATGTTTGAGGTCGGTGATCAGGGTCGCGAACCCCGGGTCGACCTGGTTGGCGAGCTTGCCGACTTTTTCATGGCTCTGCTGGTGGGTATCCCAGCCGTTGGAGCGTACCTCGACGAAAGTGACGCCCGCCTGCACCAGGCGGCGGGCGAGCAGGCAGCCCTGGCCGAAGGCGTACGGCCATAGGCGTCGCGAAGCGGGGCAGGTTCTTCGTCAAGCTCGAAGGCGCGCATATGCGGCGAAAGGATCATCTTGCTCGTCTGGCGGTAGAGGGCTTTGTGGTCGCGGACACGGTCGCCGCCGCCGGTGCGTTCGAAGCCCGCTCCCTCGATCCGCTCGAGCAATGCCAGCCGGCGGCGGAAGCGGTCGGGCCCGACCTTGGGCTGGGTGTTTTCGGGGGGCTGCGTCCGCGTTCTGGACCACGAACGGCTCGATGCGCCGCTCCCAGAAAACCCGCGCCAATGGTCGACCCGCCGATGCTCACGATGTGGGGCAGGTCGAACTTGCTTTCGCCCAGCTCATTGACCATGGAGCAGCCGAGGTGCGGGTGCTTGATCGTGGCCGACGGTAATAGCCAGTATGGAGCTGGTACGTGGCACGCTGATGGTTTCCTTCTTTGTTGGTCATCGACCGTACAATCGCGATGTCTTCATGACTTTCGCGGTCTGGTCCCAGCCCTCGGCGATCGAAATGCTCGGAACGGCCGTCGCGATGGCTTTGGTCTCACCGCCGTGCTCCGTGCCGGGTTTGGGGTCGAACGTTTCGAGCTGGCTGGGGCCTCCGCCCATCCAGAGCAGGATGCACGCCATCTGCCGCTTCCGCAGATCGGCCGCATGAAGCGCCATCCAGTCGGGGAAGCTCATGGGGATCGCTGCCGAAGCGGCCAGCCCGCCGCTCCCAGCGAGAGCGTTTGAAGGAAGTGGCGGCGGTTGATCACGCCCGCGCCGTTCATCGCCACTTGCACCATTTCTTTTTCGAGTGCCATGAGCTGTTGCCTCGTTGTTTCCCAGGAGATGGGGCGGGATCTAGGAACAGTGACTTCCGCTACGAGCGACTGCGGAGGACGCATGCTCTCAACGCCGGGTGAGGAACTCGGTCGTGTTGATCAGGCTCCAGTAGATGTCTTCAAATGCCTCGCGACGATCCCCGACCGTGGCGAGATAGCGTCTGCAGACTTCGAGCTCGTGAGTCGTCGGCTGGCGGGAGAGAACGCGAAGGTAGATTGCCGCCAGTGCCATGCGCTCGTTCGGGCGCGGCGCTGAGGATTTCACCCAGAACCGTACCGGGCTTGGCCTGGGTTCGATTGTTGATCAAGGGACTATTCATCAAGAATAGGGCCTGAGGGATCGTGCCCAGCACGTCATCGTTGGGAATTGAGGGGTCGATTCCGAACAGGCGGTCGAAGAGCAGCCGCTGGCCCCCGGGCCTTCGCACGGCGGCGGCCTTCTTCCCGAGCTGCGATGCCAGTCCGGCGGCCTCGGCTGCTTTCTTGGCCGCAGCCTTTTTAAGAACCTGGTCTTTTTGACGGCTGGGGTCGCCCAGGCTCAAACTCGCCTGAAGCTTCTGAGGATTCTTGGCCTGGCCTGAATTTCTGGCCCGCGATTTCGCGGCTTGGTTGGGCGTGCCGTTGTCCGCGTCGGGCAGCGACAGTGCCTGAACGAGTGCATCGTAGAGCTGGTCGGCGCGGAGGCGGCTCGGGCAGCTCGAAGCAAACGGGGTCTTGCCCGCCTCGTTGGCCGTCGAGCGGATGCGCCGCTGGTATGCCTGGGTATTGAGAATGGTGCGGAAGAGCCACCGGACGTCGTATCCTCCCTTTTGCCATTGCTCGGCGAGCGGTTCCAGCACTTCGACAGCCTTGGGGGTTCGCTCCGGACCGATATCGTCTATCGGCTCGTAAAAAGCCTCTCCCATCAGCGTGTACCAGATCCGGTTGACGTACGCCCTGGCAAACCAGGGGTTGTCTTGACCTGTGACATAAGAAGCGGCCAGCGCGCGGCGTTCGGGGATGGCCAGGGTTTCGGGAAGCGCTGGGGCCTCCGACTTCGAAGTCAAGCTGGCTAAGAAAAAGCGGGGCGCGATCGGGATTTGTTTTTGAGGGTTTTGCTTGTCGGGCATGGTATAGCGGCGAGGCCCCTGCTGGATGACGGCGAAGACAGGGGGCTGGCCCGCAGCCGCTTTGGCGACATTTTTCGATCGCATTCCGGCAAAGAATGCCGCGAATTCGTGAAACTGCCGCCGCTTCCATGCATCCGTCTTATGGTCGTGACATTGGGCGCATTGGATCTGCACCCCCATGAAAATCCGCGAGACTTCGCCGGCCATTTCCACGGGTTGCGCCTGATACGCCAGGGGGAAGGCGACGGCGCCGTTTTCGTCGTTTTGGCCAGTCGCCGTAATCAGGCCCGTGACAATCTCGTCCCAGGGTTTATTGGCTTGTAATTGTTTCGCGAGCCATTCTTCGAGCATCTCAAAGCGGACCTGCGCCGGATTCTCGTTGGTCGAGTGAAACATCACCACGTCGCGCCAGTATTTCGCCCAATTTCGGGCGTACTCAGCACTGCCGAGCAACGCGTCGACGAGCCGGACGCGCTTATCCTTGGAGCGGTCGCTCAGGAAGGATAGAACTTGCGCCGGCGTGGGAGGACGGCCCACAATGTCGAAGTAGATCCGGCGGACATACTCCACGTCACTCGTCAGAGTCGCGGGCTCGACTTGGGGGCTGGTCTTGGTTAAGTACTTGCTAATGAGCTGATCGAGCTCCGCCGAGCTAAGGGTCGGCGGTGTGACCGATCGGCTGGGCCGATTGGGCAGCGGCCCCTTGACGGCGTCGGCGTCGGCAGCGACGTCGTTAGCCCGCTTATTTTCTGCGCGGCGGCTTTCTTGGTTTTGCGGGCAGGGCCGGCTTTGTTGGCTGGCTTCTTGTTCTTCGCGCTCAGCGTTGGGCTGTCTTTCGCCGGCGTTGTCGTTTGGTCGCCCTGGGCCAGTGGGGCTGACTCACCAAACCGGGCCCACGCGCCGACGACCACGAGGATGCCGGTCAGTAAAGTCGCGGTTGCGCGTTTACGGCTTGTTCGCGACGAGCGCGGAACCGATCGCTTGTTTGCCACGACGCCGACCATAAAAATTCTCCCCTACTCTCTTTTTTACGATCCTCAGGCTCGTTCAACGACCCCGCTGTCTTTGCACGACTGCTGCCTATCGGAAACCTGCTCAAAGCGAGCCGGGACCCAGTTCACTCGCCTCGCGACCCGGATTGCCTGCTCTCAATATAATAAACCCCGGGTTGCTCCGTGAGTGTCGCGGATGCCGATCACCGTCGATGCAAAAACAACAAGGGCCCGGTGCAGGGCGACAACGGGATCGGGAGGCGGGGAGCAAGATCGAAACGATTTCGGCACGGATTTCGTATATAATAAAAGACAAGAGAGCGCGATCGTGCGCCCGGCGCACCCTCGCGGAGCGAGTCTGCGATTGCGGAGTCACGGAAGGAAGACGCGAACAGGAGTAAGAACGATGTATACCCTACTGCGGTGGTGTGGCTCTAGGTTGTCGCTGACCGCTCTTGTGCTGGTGCTTGGAATCTCGGGTTTGATCACTCCATGCGCGTATGGGCACGGTGGCGGCGGCGGGGGTGGTGGCGGTCACGGTGGTGGTGGTTTCGGTGGCGGCGGCCACATGGGCGGCTTCGGAGGCATGGGCCACATGGGTGGCTTCGGAGGCATGGGTGGCTACGGTGGCTATGGTGGTTTTGGCCGCGGTGGTTTCGGTTACGGTGGGCTGGGGTACGGATACGGTGGTTTTTACCCGGGCTTCTACGGCTTGGGGCTCGGCTATGGCCTGGGATATGGTTATGGGTTAGGCGGCTACGGGCTCGGCTATGGCTACCCATGGTATGGCTATGGTTATGGCTACCCGGGGTATGGCTATGGTGGATATGGTTATGGCTTAGGCTACGGCGGCTAGGGCTATGGCGGCTATGGCGGCTATGGACTTCCCGGCTATGGCGGTTACGGCTATGCAGCCAATGCGTATCCGTACGCGGCGTACGCGACTAGTGTTCCGGCGAGCGGGAGCTTTGGCTATAAGTCCGCCTATGTCACGCCGACAACAGCGACGTCGGCAAGGCAGCGCCGTTACCTGGGTATCGACGAAGAACCAATGGTCGGGTCCGATGGGTCCAAGGCCATGAAAATTTCGAACGTCTACCCTGGTACCGCAGCCGAAAAGGCCGGACTGAAGGCCGGTGATATACTCCGGTCAGCCAATGGTTATCTGACTGAGCAACGCGGCAATCTTGCATGGATCATCGCCAACGCGACGCCAAACAACCTGCTGAAACTCAACGTGCAAACTGCGGCTGACGGAAAGACCCATCAAATCGTGGCCACTCTTCCCTGAGTGCGCAAAACGAGCGCTGACTCGGAGCGTTTAATCGAGTGAGCGTGCCCGAAGAGAGAGGAGTGGCTCGATGCTTTCTCCGTTACGGCGGTACGGATTCCGGTTACGGATGACCACTGTCGTCATATCTGTCGCCTGGGGAATGGCAGGGGGCCCGGCGTTTGCTCAAGGCGGGGGCGGCCTGTTTGGCGGGCTATTCCGTGGCAGGACAAGCGCACCGGCAGTGCTAATCTCGGGTATTATCCCTATTATGGAAATGGGGGGAGCTACAGCACTAACCCCGGCTATAACATCTACGGCAATTACGGCGTCTATGGCTATCCTGGCTCTCAAATCGAGGGCGGTGCTGGCAACGCCGGTTACGACCCGGGATACGGCGGATATCCATCATACGACGGCTACGGGATTACCAATCGAAACCAGCCCGCCGCCCCGGCGGTCGGCCCCCTGCCAACCCAACGGCGTCTGCTCGGCATTGACGAAGAGCCGGTGGTTCTTAGTGGCGGCGTGAAGGCCATGAAGATAGGGAAGGTCTACCCCGGAACGGCGGCCGAGCGCGCTGGGCTGCGGGCGGGCGATGTGATTCGCTCAGTGAATGGCTACCTCACCGAGCAGCGTGGAAACCTGGCATGGGTGATCGCCAATGCGATGCCCAACAATCGAGCTCAAGCTCGACGTCCAAACGGCTCTCGACGGGAAAACGCACTTGATTTCGGCCACTATTCCTTGATCGTTCTGGAGAGAACGGAAGTATCGGCGGACGTGAGATCACAGCGTCGAGAAGACTTTCACAACGCAAGCCCATCGCGGCTTACGATCCTTGCGCCGACCAATCCATGAGCAGAAACATGACGGCCAATACGATCAGGCTGGCGATCGCAAGGAGGCCGCTCGGCATGAACTTGCGCGTCTTCACGGCATAACGATAGCCGAACAAGACGAACAGGGTAATGGATAAAAGTAAGCCGAGCGGAACTCCCATCTGATGGTCTGCAGCCGACAGCGCAAGGGCGCCGACCGCGGCGACGGCACTGATCGAGCCCGCAATCAGTGAAGACCTGCTTCCGGCCTTCAGATAGCCGATGAGACCGCCGATGCCAAGGAGCAGAGCGTAGATGCCAAGAGTGATTTGTCCGACGAGAGGGCTGATCATATTTCGTCTCTCAGGCGTAATGGAGGGGTTTTCTACACTCTACTGGGGGCCGGCTGCCGCGCCGGGCTCGGGGGGCGCCGGGGTCGGGTTGGGTACGCCGCCGGGCAAAGGCTGGGCTCCAGGGGGTACCGGCTGCGGGGCAACGGGCTCGACCCGCGGCATGATGTTGACATCAGTTGGTTGTCCACCTTGTTGGATCGGGAGCTGAGCCGGGAGAGGTTGCCCGGGGGCGACCCCTTCGGTCCCGACAGGCGGCGGCGGCTCGATGCCCATGGCCCTCATCCGTGCCCGTTGCGTTGCCGCCTGGGTGTTCGCCCAGGGGAAGTCCGGCCCGGACGGGAAATACTGGACGTCGTCATGCATGTACCGGCCCGTGGGCAAGGTCATGCCCGCGTATTCCACCTGGCAGCCGACGGTGAACAAGATCGAGCTCGTCGCCAGCGCTGTCCAAAGCGGCACGCGTCGCCTCGTGGACCCTCGCGGCGATCTGATACGAGGCAACTCCATCGCTTCCACCCTCCTTGGCGTCTTCGGCGGCCCCTCGGACCCATTCCTTGAGGGAGGCGGTGCCGCCGTCGGGAGTCCATTCCATGAATCGGCCGGATCGGCCGCTTCACACCAGTGATTCCGTGCAGTTTCAGCAAAGTGCTTGTAAACTCTCGCAAATCAATAGGTAAGCGTCAGGACGTCAAGCGCCCGATCAAGGTCGACGAAAAAGCTCTCCAGTGCGGTGCCGTCGGTGGCGTTCTTGCTTTTGACGGCCGGCAACGCGGCGTGCTCATAGGCCGAGAGCTTTTTCTTGGCGTCAATGACAGGCCGTACCGAGCCGTGACCCGTCGCTTTCCATTCGAGAACGACCGATTTTACGGCGTCGTCAGCAGCTTTGCGCAAGCTGACTCTCGATGGGTCGTTGGGAATGGTGCTTGGCCAGATGATTTTGCCGGTGTCATCAAATGGCGGCGGGTGCGGCGCATCCGATTGCGTACGCCGCCGCCGATGCACGCGATAGCTCGGACTAGGCCCATTCCAGCCAGGGAGCAAGGTGATGGCGTTAATGAGCGGCTGATAACTTGTAACCGTCTGGGGCCTGGCCGCCTGGTAGGAGTAGTTATACAACCGAGCCGCCGATTGATATCCCGACCCAACCTGCCCGGTCCGAACGCCATATCCGTAAGGCGAAGCGCCGTAGCCGCCGACTGTGCCATAACCCGCCCCCAGAGCCGTGTTGGATGGAAAGCCCGAGCCAAGTTGCCCTAGCAGCAGACAGCCTGCTCCGAAGGGCCCGTCTACCACGCTGGCCGATTCAGCTCGCGTCCTGACCAAGCAGAGAAGCAAAGCATAGGCTATGGTATGCGACCGCTGCAATATCATGAGCGACTTCTCCTTTCACGACGCACGTCACGGCCGCGTGCTTGTTGCCCTCGCTGCCAAGCATTCGGCCAGCCAAAAAAAAAACGGGAAAGGCAACTTAACGGGATCATCAAGCCGTTGCCCTTGCCACTCACCGAGTTCGATTCTGCCCCGCGATGCCGAGTGCCTGTTTCACGGCTTGCTCCAACTTTTCACCGGTTTGATTGCAGGCGACGACCTTGCCATCACGGTCGACGAGAAAGTTGGCCGGGATTTGTTCCACGCGGTAGGCCGCGACGTAATCGTCGGCGGCCGAGCTATTGAGCAAGTTTGGCCAGGCGACGCGATGTTTGACCATAAAGCGCCGCACGACCTGGAGCGCGGCCTGATCGTCCTTCATGTCCTCGTGCATTGCGTCGACGTTTATCCCGAGAATGACGAAGCCCTGATGCCCATACTTTTCGGTCAATGCGTTGAGCGAGGGAATCGCGGCGACGCAGGGGGGCACCAGGTTGCCCAGAAGTCGACGAGAACGACCTTTCCTTTCAGGTCGGCCAATGACACGGGCTGGCAGTCGATATCTTTGCCGGCTGCAACCGGCGCTGGCTTGCCAAGCAGCTCGAGGTGGGCCAGCCGATCGTCAAAGTGTTCGCGGAGTAAGGCCGGTGCATTGGCCGCGCACGCCAACTCGCACAGCTTGCGGGCAATGTCGTCATGGCCCTCGTGCGTCAGGCGCTGAAGCAAGGCCTCGCCAACCGTCCGCGCCAGCTCGGCGGTCGAGACCCGAGTCGCCGGTGCCCCGGTCGCGCTCGAGTGAATCAGAGATTTCCATTCGGCAAGAGCCCGATCATAATCAGGCAGTCTTTTCTGCGTGTGGGCGAGCAACTGAACCAAAACCGCCATCGCCAGCGTGTCGCGGTCCGGGGGGGCTGTCGCGATAGGTCGTGGCCGCAGCCACCGCCTCGGCACAAAGATCATGCGCGATTGCCAGAGAGAACAACTGCCGGTAGGCGGCGTCAGCCTCGGGGCCTGAGGCCCGCTTCCCGAGCAGACTCAGCTCGGCGATCCAGCGGCTCTCGATTGCGCAGTTGCTCTCGGTAAGTCGCGTTGAGCATCTCCAGTTTTGCGGCGGTGTCCTTGGCGTTTTCGTCCTGGGCGACGCTGGGACGGGCCGTCAACAAAGGGAAAAGGACCATGCAGAGGATCAACGATCCTGTGAAGCTGGACGGGCACATCGTGGGCACCTGTTGCTTAATGAATTCTGCCTTGTCTCATTCAACGGATTGCCGCAGAACATTGAACCGCCCCATCACGACACTTCCCATCGATGTCAAGCACCTGAGTCGGTCGGAACCTCGCCTTATTGTAGCGACGGGCACCTGTTCCGGCCAGCGTCACCGGGCCTCGCAATAGCTCGTCGTGTCCAGAATCGACGACGATGGAAAGGGCGACTCCTCAAGACTTTGAGACGGCCAAATACGGTTGATAATACGCGGCCACCGGTTTCCCACCCGCCATCTTGATCATCGAATTGATCTGGCCACGGTGATACGTGGCGTGGTCGACGACGTGGATCATTGTATCCCCGAGCGCGAGGGAAAAATGCTCACCGTAGGTGTTTCGCGCGACGACCGTGGACTGCAACGAGTCGTCAGTCTGGCGATCGAGAAATGCAAAGAGTTCCGAGTGAAATAACAGCCGGCTACCGCATAGGCACGGGCCGTTGCGGCCAAGCTTCTCGTTCAGTTCGTTGCCGCCGTGCCCAACCCAATGACCCCGTTTTAGTTAATCCCGCCAAGGGTTAACCTCGACGTCGTTTGGACGTGATCTCGAAAGGAAGACTGGTCGCCATAAGGTCCCTTGCGCCTTTACTTTAGGTCACTCGAGCGCGCACGCAGCAGCGATTCGCCGTTCACCGCTGGGCGGATGACGGACGCGACGGTAACTGGATTTAAATCAGGTATTATGGAAGCGTTCATTCCGAGCTGTTAGGCTACCCTAATTCTAGGTGCCGCCAGGCCCGCGGCCCCAGTTAACCTTGAGCCAGCTATGCTGACGCGGCACCCCCGGAAACGCGGCCGAGCGGATGCACTGATGACACCGACGAATCGGAGCAAATTATCAGTCTTGGTTTTGATCGTTCTGTTTTTTGCCGTGTCCACCATCGTGATGACCTATCCGTTATCCATTCATCCCGCTACATGCGTGCCCAACCTCGGCGATCCGTTGCTCTTCGCCTGGATGCTGTCGTGGCTGACAGACGCAATCGTCGCGCACCCTTTCGATCTCTTCCAGGCAAATGCCTTCTTTCCATTCCCCGACACTTTGGCGTTCACTGACGCCCCTCTGGGAATGCTTCCCATCGCCGCGCCCGTGATCTGGCTCACAGGCAACCCGGTTTTGGCGGTCAATATCGCGAGTCTCGCCGGCTTCTTTCTCAGCGGGTTGGGCGCGTACTTGCTAAGCTGGCACCTGACTCGCAACGTCGGAGCCGGTGTCATCGCGGGCATCGTCTTCGCGTTTTGCCCCTATCGGTTCGCCCATCTGGGCCATCTCCAACTTTTGACCGCCCAATGGATTCCGCTGGCGCTGTTCTTCCTGCATCGAGGGCTCGAGGGCCGGCGCCGGCGCGACTTCTTCGGCTTCGGCGCGTGCTTCGTTCTTGAGATGCTTTCGTCGATTTATTATGCTCTCTACCTCACGCTTGCCGTCGCTCTCTTCGCCCTGTATTTCGCCGCAATTTCCCCACGCCGGCACGCCGTCGAGTTTTTGCTTAAACTTGCCGCGGTGTCAGTATGTGCTGGCCTCGTGCTCATTCCCTACTTCCAGCCGTATTGGAGAGTGCAGAAGACTTATGGCCTCCACAGGCCGCTCTCCGACTTGATCTTATTCTCCGCCGACTTGCGGGATTACCTCGCCGTACCTCCCGGGAACATCGTCGGAGGAGTCGGCTTCGTCAGCGCCAGCCCCGAGCATTGCCTGTTCCCGGGCCTGGGCCCGATTCTCTTCGCGGTCATTGGTCTGTTCATCATCCCTCCCCGCCGCAACCGCGCCGGCCTCGCTCACGAAGAGGGGGGCATTTCCTCGGAACCCGAACCCCAGCCATGGTTCAGGCTGAACATCTCCCAGTCTCAGGGCTTCTACCTAGCCCTCGCCGCCTGCGGGTTCGTCCTTTCCCTCGGGCCCACCCTGCAAGTCTTCGGACACCAAACGGGAATTACATTACCTTATATAATAATCTATAACTATGTTCCGGGATTCGACGCGCTTCGTTCGGTCTCCAGGTTTGGGGTCATGGTGTTCATGGCGATCGCCATACTTGCGGGAGAGGGCTTCGACCGAATTGTCGATGGGATGAGTCTGGGGCGGCTGGGCCGGTGGTCGCGGATCGTTGTCACGGGGGCGATGGCTTTCATGGTGATGTCGGAGTACGCCTCGTTCCCAGTCAACTTCAAGTCGATTGAGGTGGGACCTCAGGTTCCGAGAGTATACCGCTGGCTCGCTCACCAAGAGCCGGGCGAGGCCGTGCTTGAGTTCCCGTTCGCACCAAATTTACAGACCAATGCCCGCTACGAGTATTTCTCGGCATATCACCGGCGGCTGATCGTCAATGGTTATTCGGGATTCTTTCCGCCCCAGTATAGGGAGATGATCAGCATTCTCTGGCAGTTTCCGGCCGGAGACTCCGTCGGGCTCTTACGGGCCGTGGGTGCCGACTTGCTGATCATCCACGAAGACCGCTATCGTCCCGACGAATACAAGAAACTACACTCTCAAATGGCTGCGAACCCCGAACTGCTCGCCGTTCAGAGCTTCGGTAGGGATCATGTTTATCGAGTGCGTGCCCGCACCGGTGGTGATCGGCCCGGCGAGTCGGGAACCGAGTCCGAGCTATCCGAATCGACCCGGACGCTAATCGCTTGGATCCGACAACTCACCGGGGCATCCCATTCGCAGCCGCGGTGATTTCCCCGTGGTGTGCCGGGTCCACTGAAAAAAGCGCTGTTCGGGCGGAGTTGTAAGGAGGAAGGGGACGTTACTGAATGGTGGGACCGGGCAGATTGTCGGAGCCAGTTTCATGTGCGCCGTGCTATGGAATTTTGCTCTTCGGCTGCGCGGAGCCGGAGCGGTCCTTTTCCTCGACTGATCGGCCGTCTTTCTTGGTGCCGGCGGGTTTCTCGAAGATGATGACATGCTGCCAGGGCAGGAATTCGAGCGAGTCTTTGAAGATGAAGCCCCGGGGCTCGACTTCGCGGCGGACTTGTTTGACAGTCATCTTGTGTTCCGGCTTGATCGGCACCTCGGGGTCTTCGCCACGAAATTCGACCAGTACCAGTCGCCCGCGGGGTTTGAGGGCTTTGAATAGACCTTTAAGTGTTGACTCGGGGTCCGCGCATTCGTGGTAGACGTCGACCATCAGGATCAGGTCGACCATCGTCTCAGGAAGCCTGGTTTCAGTCTGGTTCGCGAGGATGCGTTTGATGTTGGTGATGCCCGCTTCGCGGGCGTTGTTGCGGAGCATCTCTAGCATTTGGGGCTGGACATCCGTGGCAAGAACCGTTCCCTTGGGACCGACTCGACGGGCCAGGCGGATGCTATGGTAGCCGGCCCCGGCCCCCACGTCAGCCACGGTCGCGCCTCGGGGGATCTTCAGGGCACGCAGCATTGCCTCGGGTTGCTCTTCGTCGATTCGCGTTTCCCGGAAGAGCCAGTCAACCCCTTGCCACGACATCACGTCGGCGATCGGCCGCCCCATGTACGTGCGTCGCGAATGGGGCATCACCTCGGCCCTGTCCAGGGGCGAAACCTGCTGACTGTCGGCGGCGCTTGCCGGCGCAACCTGGGCGGCGGCCTCCGCTGGAACAGCCTGTGGAAGTGCGATCGGACCATCCACGAGTCCCCAAAATACCATCACAACGGCTGCGGCCAACGAGGATCTTCGTTCCCATCGAGGCTGGATCATGGCAGGTTTCCTCGGTCACTGACCGCCGCGCGGAAGGTGCTAACAAATGAACTCGAGCAGGTGCCGTCGGGCGTTTCCACCATCGCCAGCCATCAGGATAAGCGAGGAGCCGCCGTGAAGGAAGCCGAGTCGTCGTCGCGGCCTCTGGCGCTCAGTCCGGGCAAGGCCGAGAAGCAGAAAAGCCGAATCCGGTCCCCTTCGCGGCGGGGAACACCGCGAGAAAAGGATCAGACTCGGCACGGTTGGTCGCTCTTGCACGCCTTTCTGGCAGGCTTGGATTGCAACGGACACTCGGCCGCGCTGCGGCCGAGGCCCCGCTCGTGCGCCTCTCAGGTGGTCGGCTTGGGAACCGGCGGCACGACGTTGGCTGGGTTCGGGGGCGGCGGCGGAGCCGCCGGCGGGGTTGCCGCGGGTGCCGGAGCCGCGGGTGTTGGGGTCGACGGAACCGGATTAGGTGGCACTGGAGGTGCCGCCTCCGAGGGCGTTGGCGCCGGGCTGTATGTGCCAAATGGGCCTTGATCGGCATCCATCCCCCCGTAATTGTACTGCAATGCGTATCCAAAAACCGGAGGCGAATAAGGGCGCCGTAGCCGCCGCCGATCGTGCCGCCGTAACAGCCATAGCCGCCACCATAGCAGCCGCTATAGCAACCGCCATAGCAACTGGAATGCTTGAAACAGCTAAACAGCTTGGCGAATAGTCCACACCCGTGATGTCCGCCATAGCTTCCTGAGTAACATCCGCCGTAGCAACCTCCCCAGCCCGACGAGTAGCAACCGCCGTAGCAGCCGGAGTAACACCCCGAGTAATACGAGGTCGAACCATAGTCGGCGGGATAAACATTCGCGTAACAGCCGCCGCTGAAACAACTGTAAGCGGGCGGCGCGTAGGCCACGTCGCACTTCTTGTGATGACAGCCCAGGCCACTGAGGACCATCATCATTACCACGGTGCCCTGCATCTCATTCCCTCCAGGTGCTAAATCAAGGAGAATCAATCAACCCATGACGGTAGCAAGCGAAAACCTTGGCGTGATCCAACGTCACGTAGGCTCGCCCCCCGCCAACTCAGCCCTTAACCTAGTGTCTGCTCAAACCTCCTAAATTCTAATCACTATCATATCCCACGATCAACACGAAAAGTGAAAATGGCGCAAAAAAACGGACTGGGCAAGAACGGTCTGCGTCCGTGCTGGCCCGGCGTCGATGATCAAATGATCCTATTCCGGGAACTCCGCACCATAGACCGACGCTTCGATTTCTGGAGCCGTGCTCACATCCGGATCGTGACCGCAGACGAAACTGTAGAGGGTTGACCGTAGTTCTACATGCCAGTCGCCTGAATGCGGCTGCGAATAGCGGGGACAGAGACGCGAAGTAGTTGCAGGATAAGGTGTTGCAGCGAACGATGGGTGGGACCTGCCGGCGGCATAGCCTCCAGCTTGCTCACTGGGCAACGCCGGGGATTCCGCCTGGTATCGAATGACATCAATCGGACCGTCCCAGCCACTTGTCTTGTTCTGGCAGCCAAGCCCAGCGAGGGCTAGCATCATCACCACGGGTACCTGCATTGCGTTTCCTCCGGTCGAGAACTCACAGCGCTCCGCCAGGCAGCAGAGTTGTAGAAAAGGCCTCAGCTACGGCAAACCGCATTCCTTGCTCAAACAGCCTCGCCTCCGAAGAGAGGATACTTCATACTTCAGCGCTGGCGCGGAAAAATCGCCGGGAATGTGCGAAACTACGAAAATGAGTGCGGAGGTGGAGCATGGGAACCAGGTCGCGCGGGCATTCGGAAGCTCTAGGATCGAGCGACGGCGAAATGCCGGCCTCATGGCCCGGCTGGGCGCGAGTCGCGGTGAGCGCGGGGCTTCTGTTCCATTTTGGGGCGGTTTTAGCGGGTGCCCTCGGCGTGCCGCCGTCGTCGCTTTTGGAACAATCGATCGCGGAATTCTACACACCTTACCATGAGCTGATGGACCTGGGTTATTCGTATCGCTACTACGCGGAGCCCCCACCAACCCCGGTGGTGACGGCCAAGCTTGAGTTTGGTGACGGCCGGCCTGCGGAGACAATCCGCCTGCCGGGCCGCGAGTGGAGAGGTCCCCGAATGCGGCATCAAAGGCAGTTGGCCTTGGCGAATTCGCTTTTCAACGCCGTTCTGGAGGCCAAAGAGCGGACCGGCGACGCGAGCAAGAGCCGGCTCGTTTGGGCCTACGCGCGGCACCTCTGTTCGACCCGGCCTCACTGCCGAAGCGTGACGCTTCATCTTCAGCAACACCTGATTCCGGAGTGGGAACTGGTACGCGACGCGATCCGATCGCCCGGTGCGCCTCGGTTTGACCTGTTCGCCGACTCGCTGTTTACCACGCCGGAGTGGATTGGAGAATACGCGTGCGACAGCTTCTAAATGAGGCGGCAGGCTACCTGGGTGAACTCCGCCGCGCCACGGTCCGGGGCTGGATCACGTTTTTCTTTTCGCCGGCCGACCCGACTTCTCTGGGGCTGATCCGGATCGCGGTGGGCATGCTTGCGTTCTGGAGCCTGCTGGTGTTCGGGCTGGACCTGCACGACTACTTCGGCTCGACGGGTTGGGCCCAGCCTGGCGTGATCCGCTCGCTCGAGCGGCCGCTCCGGTGGTCGTTTTGGTTTCTGGTGCCCGATCATTGGCTGCGAGTGGTCTGGTGCGTTTGCCTGGTCGCCATTGCGCTTTTTACCGTGGGTCTATTCAGCCGCGTGATGGCCTTCGTCTCGTGGATCATCGTGGTGTCGACGGTGCGCCGGCTGCCGATCGCGCTCTATGGCTTTGACCAGGTGCTCTCGACGCTGATGCTCTACCTGGCATGGACCGGGTCTAGCGGCCAAGCGGTTTCCCTCGATCGATTCTTGGGACGCTGGCGGCAGGCCCGGGCCGGGGCCGTCCCTGTGCCGAAGCGGGGTGGGCCCGGCAGCCGGCGCCTGCCCCCATGCCGCCGGGGCGCCCGTGGCCACGGTCTCGGCCAATCTCGCCTTGCGCCTGATCCAGCTTCACTTCGTGGTGATTTATGGCATGGCCGGATTGGCGAAACTCCAAGGGCCTTCATGGTGGGACGGCACCGCCATCTGGAAAACGATGGCAACCGGTGAATTCGTCGTCCTCGATTTCACCGCGCTGGCGGCATGGCCGCTGCTCCTTAATCTGGTTACGCACGCCAGCCTTGTCCTCGAACTGCTCTATCCGGTGCTGATCTGGGTGAGAATCGCGCGACCGCTCTTGCTGGCCGGGGTGTTGGCGCTCCACCTGGGAATCGCCGTGATGAGCCCTGGCCTCGCGGAATTTGCCTTGGTCATGATCGCGGGGAACTTCGCGTTTGTTTCGGGCGCATGGCTGCGGGCGATGGCCACGGGATCGGCCCAGCCCTCACTGACGGTACTCTACGATGGCGGCTGTCCGCGGTGTCGTTCGTCGATGGCTCTGATCACCGCGGCGGATCCCGACCACGTTGTCGAGATGGTCGATCTCACGGCCACCGATGTCAGCAAGGTCCATCCGGGCCTGCGCCGCGAAGATTGCATGAAATCAATGCATGCGGTCTCAAATGCGGGACGGGTCACGCACGGTTTTCAGGCGGTGCGCGCCGTGGCCACGCGTCTGCCGCTGTTTTGGCCTCTGGCGATGATCGGATACCTGCCTGGTGTCGCGTGGCTGGGGCGCGGTGCGTACAATAGGGTTGCGGCCGCTCGGCCGCGTGACGTTGCCCGTACCGATCTTGTCTGCGGAATCCACTCTCCAACGTCGCGTACCTTGCCTCCGAACCGAAGGCCTGTCCCAGAACACCCGAATGCGATCGCCCCCATAACGGACGCCAAGGAGGTACCTCGCTCATGAATGCTCCCCCACTTTTTTCGGACCAGCCTTCGCTGCCCGTGACAGACGACGATAGCGGACGGTTCCGGAGGATGTTCATCTTTGAAGCGGGTTGGCGAGTCGGCGTCAAGACCGGCAGCATGCGCGAGCTTTGTTATATGATGGCTCCCGGTCAAGACTACTACCACCGGCTGCTCGACGGTGAGATCTTCCTGGAGCGCGATCGCGAAAGGCTTTGTCTGCCGTGCGCGTGGCGTCGAGGCCTCATTTCGCTCGAGCCCAGGCAACTCCGCGATTCGATCGCTTCAGTCTCCGTCGACGACCAGGCCATCCCCCTCGAGCTGGATTGGCGCGACGTCAAGCGGTCGAAATGATGAAAGGATCACAATCATGAAAAGGATCACGGCAGAAACCTATCACTGGTTTTGGGTCTTGGTTGCTTTGTTCGCGTGGAATGCCGCCTGTGCCGCGGACGAACCCGCGATCGCCGAGTCGCGAAAACCCGAGATCCCCGCCCTCAAGGTCGAAACATATACGCTCCCCAACGGCCTCACCGTGATCCTCCACGAAGATCACAAGACGCCGGTCGTCTCCGTGAATGTGCTCTACAAGGTCGGTTCGAAAGACGAGAAACCGGGGCGAACCGGCTTCGCCCACCTGTTCGAACATATGATGTTCCAGGGTTCCAAGAATCATGACACCGACTATTTTCTGCCACTCGAGAAGCTCGGCGCCCAACTCAATGGCTCAACGGCTGAGGATCAGACAGTTTACTACGAAACAGTCCCCGGCAACGCGCTCGAGCTGGCGCTGTGGCTGGAAGCCGACCGGATGGGCTTCCTGCTACCGTCGATGACGCAGCAGAAGCTGGACAATCAGCGTGAGGTGGTCAAAAACGAACGACGGCAGAACGTCGACAACGTGCCGTACGGCCAGGCCGACCAAACAGTGCTCGAGGCGCTGTATCCGGCGGAGCATCCCTATCACCATAGTGTGATCGGCTCGATGGCCGATCTGTCGGCCGCCCGCCTTGCTGACGTCGCGGCATTTTTCCGGACTTATTACGTCCCCAATAACGCGATCCTGTGCGTTGCCGGCGACTTTGGGCCCGTGCAGGTAAAACAATGGATCGAGAAGTACTTCGGGCCTCTCTCCCGCGGTCCAGAGGTCGCACGTCCCAACCGGAGCGTACCGACGCTGGCCGCCGTCAAGCACATGGAGACGACCGACGCGGTCAGCCTGCCCCGAGCCGAGATGATCTGGCCCACGGTGCCTGCCGGCCATGCCGACGAGCCGGCACTCGACGTGTTAGCGGCCATCTTGGGAGGGCTGCCCAAGGAAAACCGGCTGTTTCGTGCCCTGATGTATGACCGGCAGCTCGCGGCGGGAGTCGCGGCGTCACATCCCACTCAGTTGCTTGCCGGCACATTCGAGGTCGAGCTTTATGCGCGGCCCGGTGAAAAACTCGATGAGCTAGTCAAGATGGCCGACGGCGAGATCGAACGGCTCAAGAATGAAGGCCCGACTCCTCTCGAGGTTCGCAAAGCTCAAAACGAGCGAGAGAGCGCCTTGATCATGGGGCTACAGTCGATGACGCGCACGGCCAGCGTCCTTAACCAGTCGATGGAGGTTTACGGCGACCCGCTCGCGTACCGGACCGAGCTCGAGAAAGTCTTCAAGGTGACCGTGGCAGACGTGACCCGAGTCGCCCGGCAATACCTGGGAGCGCATCGGATCGAGCTGAATATCCTGCCGGGGGCCCCGGCCTCGCGTCCGGCCGAAGCCACGGTCGACCGCTCGCGGCAGATGCCGCTAGAAAGTCCGGCACTCGCGGAAGTCAAGGATGGATTCAACCGTTCGATCATGCCCAAGCTGGGCCCGACTCCCCGCTACTCGCCACCAGCGTTCGAACGGCGGACCCTATCTAACGGTCTGAAGCTCTTGATCGTCGAGCGCCACGAGCTGCCGATCGTGACTTTTGACCTGATCGTCAAGTCGGGCGAGACTTCCACTCCCAAGGGCAAGGAGGGATTGGGATCGCTCGCGGCCAGCTTAATTGACGAGGGGACGAAGAATCGCGATTCCCTTCAGATCGCCGGCGAGCAAGCCGAAATCGGTGCCACGGTCACGGCCGCCGGCGAGCTGGAATCGACCACGGTCAGCCTGACGACGCTGACGCGACACCTGGAGCGCGGCTCGACCTGTACGCCGACATTATCTTGAACCCCTCGTTTCCAGAGAAAGAGCTGCATCGGCTCAAACTCCAGCGGCTGGCGAAGCTCAAGGCCCGCGCCGATGATGCCGAGCAGACCGCTGAAGCGGTTTTCCCCCGTTTGATTTACGGCCTGGACCATCCGTACGGGCCGCCCCGACGACGGGACGTCCCACTCGGTGCAGTCGATCACACGGGACGACGTCGTGACGTTCTACAAGCGGATCATGGTGCCGGGCAACGCCGCGCTGGTGGTGGTCGGCGACATCCGCGCCGAAACGATCACGGCCGCCATTGAAGCGAGATTACGGGCCTGGGCCGCCCGGCCCGCTGCCGCCGTCGCCGCCGGTCGCGCCGCCGGCATCCCCGCCGAGCCGGGGCGTCTACTTGATCGATAAGCCAGCCGCGGCCCAGTCGGTCTTGAAGGTCGGCAAGATCGGCGCGGCCCGCAAATCGCCCGATTTCTTTCCTTTGCGAGTGATGAACGCCATCCTGGGAGGGCAATTCGCCAGCCGGATCAATCTCAACCTGCGGGAGGATAAGGGCTACAGTTACGGAGCGGAATCCAATTTTTCGTTCCTGAGAGGCCCAGGCCCGTTCGAGGCGGGCGCCACCGTTCAGACCGCGGTCACCAAGGAATCGCTCGTCGAGGTCATGAAGGAGCTGAACGACATCGGCGGCCGCCGCCCCATCACCGATGCCGAGCTCAGCTTCGCCAAGCAAGGGATCATCCAGGGTTTCCCCAGCCGGTTCGAGACCACCTTCGGGGTCGCCGGCCAGATCGGCGTCTTGGTGACCGATGATCTGCCCGACGACGAGTTCATCCATTATCAGGAACGGGTCGAAGCCGTCACCAAGGCCGATGCCGATCGGGTTGCTCGCGAATTCATTACGCCGGCCAATATGTCGATCTTGATCGTGGGCGACCGGTCCCAGATCGAAGGGCCGCTCAAAAGCCTGCCGTTCGCCAAGGCGATCCAGCGACTGGATACCGAGGGCAATGCCCTGGCCGCGCCCGCTACCGATCGAGCTCTTCGATCACCAGGGCCTTCCGCTCGGAACCTTCACTCCGGTCGACCAGAAGGAACTCGATCGCCGTAGCGAAATGCCTTACACGGACGAGGAAGTCCGCCGTTTGAGAGACCAGCAGGGCGGGCGAACCTTGGGCGAAATCCTCGCGGACCTGGAAGACCGCTATGAGCGAGGGATTGCATGCCGTCGCCGCGAGCGACTCGCGGCCTCCCTCGCTGGCGCTTTGCTTACCGTGGATCCTGGCCCAAGATCACATCCTCCAAAAGTAATGCCCGACCATGAGCCCCGCGATGAATGATGTGGCGATCCCGATCAGCCCGAACAGTGACCAGGCGAGCACTGTCGTTGCGGGCAAGACGACCTCACGAACCGGCTGGAATTCCCGATTGGGGGGCCGCAGGGAGGGGGGCTCGATCTCGATCTTGGGCACATCGGGGCTCACCGGCGGGAGCACAGGCGCGGTCGCCGCGGGCGCGAGGCCGAAGCGGGGAGTTTCCTGGCGGGGAGGGCCGGCCGAAATCTCGGAGGCTGATGGGGCGGTCTCCGTTGGCGGATAAGTCCAGGTCGCGGAACCCACCGGGTCCGCGCTCGGCGAATTCGGCGCGTCCTCGAGCGCGGCCGGCGGCGCCGGCTCGGGCTTTTTGGGGTGAGCGGGGGCACGCGTCAGGCCCGAAAAAAACTCGGCTTCGACCCGCAGATCTTCCGGCCGAAGATCAATCAGGTCGGCGGGGATGGCCGCCGCGATCTCGTCAAGGTCGCTGGGCGGCGCCGGCGTGGCCTGCGCCAGTGTCGACGTCGCCACGCCGGACATCTTGCCAATCGAGCTTGACTCGGGATCGGCCTCGCTCGAGACTCGGCGGCAGGGACCACCAGATCGGCCTTGCACCGCGGACACGACACAACGGAACCAGCCTTGGAAGGCGGTGACGCCAGAAGCTGGTTGCATTGATAGCAGCGGAATTTCAGACGTTCGCCCGCCACGTGACGCCACCTTTCATCCTACCATCGGCCCGGATCATGATTCGATCCGTACGAGCCATTGCTCCCACATTACGCCGCCAAGCCGCCGTTTGCCACCCGGCAACGCGCCGGCCTACGGCCAATTCCGAACGAGACAGGGCAGTCGCCCCGCCCCGCTTCCCCTGACGCGGCGGCTTGACCTGTTGGGTTGGGCTGTCACAATAAAAGTCAATGGCGCGAGACACGGCTAGAAACTAGAAACGTCGCCGGATAGAACCGGCTCCTACAGGATATTTAGGAGAGTGCTCCGTGTCCCAATCCCCGATCGAGCCTTGTGTCGGGCCGTTGATGGAGGAAGCCGAGCATGATGTCGGAATCGGGCAGCACAGCATTCTATCGCCAAAGTCTTATTGGTGTTGCGCTGGCGTTTGCCGTGGTAATGGCCTGCCAAGGCGATTCCGTGATCATGAAAAACGGGATCGTCTATCGCAGCCAGGGGGCCCCGGATCGGGATAACACCCTGCTTTACATTTCCGATGGATTGAAACGCGTCGTGGTGCGCGACTCGAAGGTCCAGCGGATCGAGCCGAATAATGCGTTTCGGACCGGTGAAAAGTTTCAGCTCGTGCAACCGATGAGCGTCCATGGCGGGATCCAGCCCGAAGAGGTGATCAGCGTGAAGGCCGGCCCCTGGAACGAGCGCGGGCGGCGTTCGTTCGAGTATTATTCGAGGCCGAACAAGCCCGTCCGGATGGAGCAGGCGATCATCGAGATCGGCCCGCACATCGCTCGGTTTCGAGGGGTTGACGGCTTCTGGGTCGGGCAGGTTGAGATCAATCAGGTCCCACGTGATTCGGTGATGCATCTCTTGGCCCGAGTCGAGCAAAAGAACCCGGAGGAGCGCGAGCGCGTCGTTCGATTCTTGATGGATGTCGGCTGGCGCAAAGAGGCGAAGCAAGAGCTTGACCGTCTGGTCAAAGACTTTCCCTCGCCCGAGCTCAAGGAGCGGGCGGCCGTCGCCGGGGGATATCTCCAGCAACTCGATGCGGACAAACGGCGATCGGAAATCGACGTGAGCCGCAAGGCCCAGCAATATCATCGGGTGGCGGAGCTACTCAAATCGTTTAACGAGAAAGGGACCCCGACCCAGCTTTTGGTCGAGGTCCGCGAGATCGAGCGGCACGATCTTCAGCAGCAAGCAGCCGACACAGCCATGGCCAGCGACTTGCGCAAACTGGTCGACCAGTTACCGTCCGGGA
This sequence comes from uncultured Isosphaeraceae bacterium, assembly GCA_963829765.1. Classification (GTDB taxonomy): domain Bacteria; phylum Planctomycetota; class Planctomycetia; order Isosphaerales; family Isosphaeraceae; genus CAWFRS01. The sequence goes on from CAWHKI010000201.1 coordinate 67,634, forward strand.
CCCGAGTCGCCTGGAAGGAGCGGGTGGCCGAGGTCTTGAAGGCTATCGAGCAAGCCCCCGACGCGGTCCGCGACCGGCTGGCCGCGTGGCGGAAAGCCACGTTTAATAAAGAGGCGTCGCAAGCGCAGTTCGCCCTGGCGATGTCGGGCTTTGTCGCGGGACACGAGCTGGCCGTGCCTGAGCTCAAGACGGCTGAAATTCTCTGGAAGGCCCGACAGCTCGCGCGCGACTACCTCGGTACGGCCGACCAGAACTTGCACGCGGAGCGGTTGGCTCAGCTCGACGAGCTTGATTGGGGCGCGTTGGCCGCCTCCGACGACATGGTCCGCCGACTCCAAGTGCTGACGCGGATCGTCCAGCTCATGCCTCCCGCACGCGACGATGATGCCACCGAAGTCGAAAAGACCAAGCTTCATCGCGTGCTGGAGGAAGAAAACGACGTCCCCACCGAGTATGCCGTGGCCTTCCCCCGAGTACCACCCGCTCCGCGGTTACCCGGCGATCGTCGTTCTCCATTCCGGCGATGGGCCGAACAAGGCGCTCGAGCGTGGGAGGCCGAGGCGGCCCGCCGGGGATATCTCTTGATCGCCCCGGAATATTCCGAGCCGGGCAAGCCCGCGGATTATCGCTATTCGACCAGCGAGCATGCCGCCGTCGAGCTCGCGCTACGAGACGCCCGCAAACGCTATTCCATTGACAGCGACCGGGTCTTCGCGGCCGGTCAGCTTATTGGGGCCAATATGGCGTGGGACTATGCCTTGGCCCATCCCGACGAGTTCGCCGGCGTGGTCGTCATTTCGGGGCTGCCGGCCAAGTATGTGCCAAGATACTTGCCCCACCACGATCGGCTTCCTCTGTTTTACGTGGTAGGGGAATACGTCCCGGCCGCGACCAAGTTTATCTACGAAAAATATGTGAAGCCTCTCATCGTGAAGAGCTGGGACGTCACCTACATCGAGTACTTTCGGCGCGGTCTGGAAGAGCTTCCCGAGGAAATCATCCCGGCTTACGACTGGATGGACCGCCATCGCCGCGAGCCTTATCCCAAGTCGTTCAGGGCCTACACCGCCCGGAGCTCCGATGCCCGGTTCCACGGAATTGTCGTCCGCGATTTCAAGCCCGGGCCGCACGACCGCGCCCGAGGCCGCCGAAGTGCTCGGGCAAAACCTTAACCCCGCCTCGATCGAGTTGAAAACGAGCACCGTTTCCAACCTGGTCCGGGTCGAGGTGAGCGGAATCAAGAGCCTCGACATCTGGCTTGGTCCCAAACTGATCGACTTCAAGCGCAGGCTCGAGGTTCGTATCCAAGACAGGCCCTATTTCAAGGGCCAGGCCAAACTCGAATGCGGGCCCATGCTCGAAGACCTTCGCCTGCGCGGCGACCGGCAGCAACTTTACTGGTATCGCATCTCGGCGGGTTAGCAAGAACGGCGACTCACCCGCGGATGAAGTGTGGGGGCTCGCCCGTTGGTGCGCCCATCTCACACCTCGGCCTCGATCGGGCTCTTGCAAGGGTGCTTTGGCCGCTTTGAGTGGTTCGAGCCGGCTTCCATGACGATCCTGATTTCCTCTGCCGTCATCCCGCGTTGGAGCATGTCTTTCTTAAGAGCGGACGCGAGTTCCACGCGGCGGATCTTGAGGCCGACGACCATGATGATGCCGACAATTCCGCACGAGTATGCGCCGATCACGGACACGAGTCCGATCAGTTCGCCCGGGTCCATTTTGTACAACGTTAAATCAAACATGGCACGTTGCTCCACTTCGTAGAGGCCCACCGAGGAGACCAAAGAGATCGAAAGACCGCTGTTGGAGTTATTCGGCGCAAGACCCCAATTATTTCGTCCCGTCCGTCACTTCTCGCAACTGATCCAGACCGGCGACGACCAGGCGAGGTTGCGATCGACCTGCTCGACGCGGATGTAGTAGTAATGCGATTCGCCCGGCTTGGCGTCGTCGTCCATGTAGCGGAAAGTCACGTCGCGGGCGTTGGGCTCGGTCGTCAGGGCGTACCTGTTGTCGCGGATGACGTGGACCTTCGCCACCGGGGCCGTCCCCTTGACGATGACCTCAAGGCTCGGCTTTTCTTTCGTGGCGAAGGCGTCGCCCATAAAGTGGTCGCCCGAGCGGACGTCAAGCAGGATGTTGTCGGTCGCCGCGTAACAATGACGCTTCTTGAATGCCTCGATCAGCGCAGGTCGAGTGGTGTCTTCCGCGAAGAGGATGGTGTAGCTCAGGTGGGTACTCACGTGGTCGCTGCTGCTCTCGAAGCCGAGCCGGTATCCTTTCTCAAGCGCGTTCCAGATGAAGCCCTTGGGCTGGTAGCCGCCGATTTGCGTGGCTTCGGTGGGCGACTTGGGTGCGCCCGAGTGCTCGTAGTTGTGGCGATGACCTTGGTAGACTTCCACCACCGGCTCAACTTCCGGATCGTTGTCGCGCCAGTCGGTCCCCATGTTGGTGGCCGAGGTGTGCGAGGCGCAGATCCCTCCGAAGTGCTTGAGATAGGCGTAGAGCAGCTTCGTGTCGGGCGTGCCGGCCTCGGGCGTTCCCGGTAGGCCGCCGCGAGGCAGCGGCCTGATCCCGCGGCGGGGCATCATCACGTTGCGATGGCCATTGGGATAGACCACGCTTCGCTCGTACGTCTGGGCGGCGACGAATCGAGGAGGATTGAAATGTAAGTCCGCGGTCTTCTGGATCATCCACCAGAGATATTCATAGCCGAACCCGTTGTCGTGGTCGCCGTTGCCCATCCAGTCGTGGTCGGCGGCGTCGAGCCCGTAGCGCCAGGCGTCTTCCAGAAGCCCATCTTGGTCTCTGTGCGAGCTGATCTCGGTATGCCGGTGGAACTCCCCGCGCAGGGGCCGCAGAGTCTTACCGCCGACCGTGACGCGATACTCGCGAATCTTGCGGATGTCGGATGTCTCTTCGGCGTGGACCGTCGCGAGCGACGGCGCAGGGGCCGGCGGGTCTTCGACGAGTTTCGGGCTGGTCGCCGGTGCCGTCGCGGATGACAGGCGAGCGGCGTAGAGGTCGTTTTCGCTTCGGTTGTTGGCGTTTTGCCGGTGGTCGGAACTGTAAACGGCGAGTAAGTCGTTGCCGACGGCCGCGAGCGCCGGCCGGTTGTCAATCAAGTTGGCCGACCTGGCCAACCTTCGCGGCGGAGACCAGCTTTCGCCGCTAAAAGCCAGGGCCGACTCAACCCACACCTCGCCTTGGCCACCGGGCAACGGGTGGTGCCGCACGAGCATCCAGAGCGTCCCGTCACCCGCGAAGCTGAGCCTGGGGACACTTTTGTTCCGATCGGCGATCGGACCGAATTTAAGCTCGGCGCCGCCGGCGGGCGTCATCAGCTTGCCCGCGTCCAAGCACTTCAGCTTGATCGTTCGATTGACGTACAAAGCGAACCCCGGGTTCTTTTCCAGTCCGACGTTCGTGACGCTCCCCTCGTGGGCGAAATCCTTGCCCCATTGTTCATCGCCTTGCTCGTAAGCGATCCAGACCCGATTGGCCTTGTCGACCGCCAGGCTGGGGCGTGCTTCAAACCGCGACGACGCGGCGACCGCGACGGGCTGCGCGGCCCGGCCGACGTCACGGAGCATCACGTCGAAGTTCCCCTTGTCGTAGGTGTCCCATGCCACGAATACGCCCCCCTGCCCGTCCGCGGCGATGGCTGGCCCCCAGTCGTCGGCCAGGCTCGACGAGACGACCAATGGCTCGGGAAGGGGCATATCCAGCCGCTCGGGGACGGCGAGCGCGAGGATTTCGTAGTTGTCGCGGCGGAAGGCCTGCCAGGCCAGCCAGACGCGGCCCTTGGCGTCGGTCGCGGCGACGACGTGGAAGTCCGACCCTTTGGCCGCGGTGAGCCGCTTGGGCTCGGCCCAGGAACCTGAGGCCGCTCCGCGGCCGGGCGGGGTGTAGACCCGGCAAAAGATCTCCCAGTCGCCGTCGACCTGTTGCGCCCAGGCGACCCAGACCCTCCCCTGGCCGTCGACCGCGGCGGTCGGCCGCCAGACGTCGAGGCCCCCGCCGGTCACGTCGATGCCGGCCGCCCAAGTGGTCCCGTCGAACGAGCGGAGCCGTATTCGGTCGCCATTTTTCGAGGGCACGAGCGTGTCGAACGCGTCATTGGCCGCCGCTTTGGTCAGGTGTGGGACCTCGGGCTTGTATTCGACATAAGCGAGCCAGACGGTGCCATCGGGGGCCCGGACGGCGGATGGGAAATCGTCCTCGGTCCGCTGCCGGTCAGGCGGACGGCGGCCTCCTGCCGTTCGACCGACGCCCGATCGTCGAGGAAGAGCTTTCGATCTCCGGTCCGGCTCAGATCCGCCGGTTTGAACGAGAACGTCCCCGGGCCCGATCGGACGGTGACAGTGGCGGTCTCGGGAGCCTCGAGAATGACATAAATCATGGCCGGAACAATGGCGGCGGCGGCCTTCTTCGCTTGGGCGGTTTTCTTTCTCAGAGCAGCCTTTTTCTTCAGAGCAGCCTTCTTCTTCTGCGCGGCCTTCGTCTTGGTCGTGACCTTGAACGTGCTCCCTTCGGTCGAGGCGTCCGGGGCTCCTTGGACGACGTCGAGACTGAGCACTCGCCCTTCAGACTCGGTGACCTCGCCGTCCCAGGCGGTTCGCTCTTCGTCGTTCAGGCCGAGTGTGATCGTCAGACCGATCAGACCGCGTGGCATGGCAACCGCCGACCCCCTCGCCGGGCCCCCGCTGGCGCCGTTGGGAGCCGCCGGCGGCTCGTCTTGCTCATGGGAAGCGCCCGAGATAACCGCGAACGTCGCCAGCGCCAGTGACGCGGCCAAGGCCGTCGAGACGTGAATCCACCGCGCTCGGATAGCCATGATCGAGACCCCCTTCGCCGTTAGGTGACTCTTGGACCGGATCGGCCCCATGTGGATCTTCGATCGTCACAGTAGTCGACACCGAGTCGCCGAGCAAGATGGAGACGGCGTTCTGTTCTTCTATCGCCCGTTTTTTGATCGTGCCTCGGCCAGAAGCGAGCTTACCGCATCGTCCAACTCGGTCGGGGAATGGCACGGGCACTTTCATAAACATCGCTTTCGCGACGCGCTTGTGGGGGCGGTGAGACGTTGGTTACAATCGCCACCATCGAGAGCGTGAATGCACGATAGAATGGGGGACAGTCAGCAAACCGGAGAATGGTTCATGAACTTGACGCGCGTTGTTGCCTTTTGGTGTGTCTTTGGTTGTGCAATGACGGCCCGGGCCGGGCCGCTTTCGAGCGTGGGAATCGGAGTCTATGGCGACAGCCTTTCCATGCAATACTCGTTCTGGCTGCCTCTGGCTCCTTCGTTCGGATACGATGTTTACTATAACGGCACTCAGCTCAACTGGGTCGATCAGCTCGTTAAGGCCGGTTATAATTTCGGCCCGACTGCGACCGTTGATGGTGAGACCTATAACACCTACGACGCCGCCGTTGCCAGCTTCACGAGCGCTGACCTTTCACAAGAAGTGCCGATCATACAGCCGCAGGTGACCTCTGGCGCGATCGGCCTGGTCGTCAGATGATCGGGGCCGATGATTTCGCCGCAGGCGAGTACGCGACCATCTATAACAACGCCGCCAACCATTCGTACAACCCACTGATGGACCCCTCGGTCATCGCGTTTGAAAATAGTGTGATCTCCAACATCTCGGCTTCCATTCAGCAAACGCTCGCTGAAAACCCCCACGTTCATATGATCCTCGGCACCATTCCAAACCTTGGGGTCACGCCAGCATACGAATCAGCCTATCCGTCGGCGACCCAGCAGGCCGCGGTGACCGAGGTCATCGAAGCGGTCAATGCCCAGATTATCGCGCTGGGTGCACAATACGGTTTCCCTGTCGTCGATTTGTTCGGCCTCGCAAACTTGGCGACGCAGCCGCTGACTATCGCCGGATTGAAAATGACCGATGCGGGGGGCGATTCTGGCAAAGATGAGTTTCTTTCGGATGGGTTTCATCCGGGCACGGTGTTGCAGGGCCTCGTTGCGAACACGATCCTCCAGGCCGATTATGTGGCGTACGGCGACACCGTAACGGCGCTCAGCGAGCAAACAATCGCGGAATCCGCGGGGTTGACTCCGAACAAGAAAACGACCTATTACGACATCGATCCGTACGTGATTTACACCGCGGCGGTTCCGGAGCCCGCAACGTTAAAACTGGCCGTGATTGCGCTCGGATGCCTGGCGGCGGCCGCGGCCCGACACAGATAACGCCTCCGGGGTCACGTGATCCGATCTCACGCGAGAATGTTCTTCACGACCTTGCCGGCGACGTCGGTGAGTCGGAAGCGGCGGCCGTTGTAGGTGTAGGTCAGCCGTTCGTGATCGATCCCGAGGAGGTGGAGGATCGTCGCGTGCAGGTCGTTGATCGAAACAGGGGCAACGGCCGCGGCGTAGCCGATCTCGTCGGTCGCGCCATGGCTGACGCCTCCTTTGACGCCGCCGCCCGCGAGCCAGACCGTGAATCCGCGGGGATTGTGGTCGCGGCCAGGCTTCTGGCCGGTTTGGGCGACGGGCAGGCGGCCGAACTCGCCGCCCCAGATCACCAGGGTCTCGTCGAGCAGGCCGCGCTGGGCGAGGTCTTCGAGCAAGCCGGCCACGGGTTGGTCGGTCTCGCCGGCAAACTGTTCGTGATTGCCCTTGATGTCGACGTGGCCGTCCCACGAGCGTTCGTTTTCCATGCCCCCGGAGTAGATCTGGACGAATCGCACCCCTCGCTCGATTAAGCGGCGGGCCGTGAGGCACTGGCGCGGCGAAGTGATCGCAACGAGGGTCGCCGATCCCGTAGAGCCGCTGGACCGAACGCGGCTCGGCGTCCAGGTCGATCGCCTCGGGCGCGGCCGACTGCATCCGGTAGGCCAGCTCGTAACTCTGGATCCGCGCCGCCAGCTCGGCCTCGGCGGCGAAGTGCTCGGCATGAATTTGGTTCGCCTGAGCCAGAAAGGCCAGTTGCGCCCGCTGTTCCTGGTCAGTCATTCCGGCGGGACGTTCGAGATCGTCAATCGGCGGTCCCTTCGGGTGGAGGTGCGTCCCCTGGTACGCGCCTGGCAGAAAAGCGGCGCCCCAGTTCGCCGCATGCCCCTTGGGCAGTCCCCTGCCCTTGGGATCGCTCATCACCACGAACCCCGGCAAGTTGTCGGCCTCGCTGCCCAGTCCGTACGTGACCCACGAGCCAAGGCACGGGAAGCCCATGCGCGGCATCCCCGTGTTGATCATGAACAGGGCCGGCGAATGGTTGTTCGATTCGGTGAAAACCGAATGCAGGAACGCCATCTTGTCGACGTGCCGGCCCAGGTTCGGGAAGATCTCCGAGACCATCTTGCCCGAGCCGCCGCGGGGCGTGAACCGGAATGGCGACTTCATGAGCGAGCCGACCTGGTTCTTGAAGAAGCCGGTCGTGTTCTGGAACGATGGGTCGAACTCGCGCATCGACTTGCCGTGCCAGCGCTCGAGGGCGGGCTTAAATTCCCAGGTGTCGACCTGGCTGGGCCCGCCGTTGGTGAAGACCCAGATGACCCGTTTGGCCCGAGCGGGAAGTGCCCGGGCCGCGCGGCCATGGGGTTGAGCGACGCATCAGCCGCGGCGGTTGGAGCGTCTAGCAGGCCCTCGCCGTCTAGCAAGGATGCCAGACCGATCAGACCAAACCCGCCCCCGGCACGCTGGAGCCATCGACGGCGATTGAGCAGCAAATGCGAGTCTTTGGCAAAAGAGGGAATCATGGCCGACCCTGGGGCATTCTTGTTCAAGGAATATAAATAAACTCGTTCATGCCGATGATCGCCTGGCAGAGATCGACAAGGGCGCGTCGGTCGGGAGCGGGCCCGCCGTCGTGGGCGTAGGCCGACTGTTGGTTGGCGAAAAACCCGGCGGCGAGCCGCGTCTCAGATTCCGTCGGATCGCGGCCAAAGGCGATCCGATAGGCCGACGCCACAGACGAAGTTGGATCGGGCCCGGCCGCGACTCGGTCAGCGAGGCCCTCCGCGCAGTGTCGAGCCAGCCCGCTATTGAGCATCGCCAGGGCCTGGGCGCGGTGGTCGTCGTGCTTCGCTGGCCGATGCTCACGAGGTGCTCGGGCCAGTCGAAGAGCATCATCATCGGGATCAGCCGGCTGCGCTTGATAAAGAGATAGGCGCTGCGGCGCGACATTTCCACATCAAGCGAGCCCGGACCGTACATCCGTCGATCGAGCCGGCCGGCCGTCGCCAGCATCGCGTCGCGGATTGGCTCTGCCTCAAGTCGGCGCGGGGCGTGTCGCCACAGGAACACGTTTTCGCGATCGACGGCCGCGCGCGTTCGTCGTAACGGTTGTCCTGCATGTAGACGGCGCTGGTAACGATCAGTCGATGGATCGGCTTCGAGCGCCAGCCGCTTTCGACCAGGGCATTCGCGAGCCAGTCGAGGAGCTCGGGGTGTGACGGCCGTCCTCCCTGTGTGCCGAAATCGTTTGGTGTGGCGACGATCCCCTGGCCAAAGTGGTGCTGCCAGATCCGGTTGACGATCACGCGGGCGGCGAGCGGCCCCGCCCCGTAGTCGCTATCTGTGAGCCATGCGGCGAGGGCCGTCCGCCGAAAGCTGGCCGTGGGCCGCCGCGCGGCACTCGGTGCGACCTTCCAACGCGTGAAATCCGCGCCCCGGCCGACGAGGGCGCGGAGCACGCCGGGCGCCGCCTCGCTCACCTTCTGGGCGACGTCGCCCCGCCGCAACAAGAATGTCTTGGGATAGAAGTGGGGGAAGCCGCGGTCATCGGCATGGTGTTTGGTATGCGGGTAGCCTTCAGCCGTGACCTGCACCTTCACGGGTTTGCCGCCGGCAGCGGGCAAGACGTCGATTTCGCTGCGGATTGTCGTCGTGAAGACGGCGGCCATCCGGTAGTAGTCTTCCGACGGGATCGGGTCGTACTTGTGATCGTGGCAGCGGGCACAGCCGACCGAAAGGCCCAGGAAGGCGACGCCCGTCGTCGCGACCATGTCGTCGAGCTCGTTATACCGGGCCGACTCGAATTCGGCCTCGGTCAACTGGGTCGGAAACGCGCCGGCGCCAAGAAGCCGGTGGCCGCCATGGCCAACGGCTCGTCGGGGGCTAGCTCGTCGCCGGCAAGCTGCCAGTGAACGAACTGGTCGTAAGGCATATCTTGATTGAAAGCGCGGATCAAGAAATCGCGGTAGTGGTAGGCGAAGGGCCGGTCGTAGTCTTGCTCGTAGCCGTGCGACTCGGCGAACCGCGCCACGTCCATCCAGTGACAGGCGAAGCGTTCACCGTAAGCGGGCGATGCTAGCAAGCGATCGACGAGCGCGTTCGTATGCGTTGGGGGCAGGGTCATGGACGAACGCTTCGAACTCCTCCGGTGAAGGGGGCAGTCCCGTCAGGTCAAAAGCGACGCGGCGGAGCAAGGTGCGTCGATCCGCGATCGCGTTCGGCTTCAGACCGCGGCGCTCGAGCGCGGCCAGGATGAACCGGTCGACGGAGGTGCGAGCCCGGCCGGCGTCGCGCGCCGCGGGGGGCGTCGGGACCGACAGCGGCCGGAACGACCAAAAATCGCGGTCGGTCGGGGTGGGCCGGTTGCGCCGCGTGCCGCCCTGAGCCGATCAACGAGCGGCCGGTCATAGGGGGCACCCAGATCAATCCATCGCGTGATATCGGCGATCGTCGCATCGGGAAGCTTGGCGGCCTTCTGGGGCATGTGCGGATCGTCTTCGTGCCGAATCAGCGCGGCAAGCCGGCTCTCTTTGGCACCGCCTTCAAGCACCCCGCTGTCGACCAGCGGCTTGCGGTCCGAGAGGTCGAGCCCCCCTTCTTCGCCTTGCCGCCATGGCAGTCGAGGCAATGCTGAAGGAACGCGGGGCGAACCTTTGCCTTGAACAGGGCGAGCCCCTGCTCCATTTTCCGGGCGTGGTCGGCCGGTACGCTCGGCGTGCCGTCGGCTGGCAATCGAGCCACCGGCCCGACCAGGGCCAAGACCATGACGATGAAGCTGGACCCGATTCGGATGTTCACAGCGGCCGTTTTCCGTTCCTAATATCAAGTGGCGGGGCGACAGACTTCCTCGTTTCTTATGTTACCATGCCGCGTGCTCTCCGGCTATGCAACGTTCGGTATTCGACGTAAAGGGAGAATGCCGTGGCTTATGGGTTTAGCATCGAAAAAGATGATTCAGGCGATCGTGGGTTCCTGCACTTGTTTCATGGTATAGTGGCGATGCGGATCGCGAGCGATGAGCCCCCCACCGGATGACGGTAAGGCCTGTCCTGCCACCGACGAACTCCCACCACCCGAGTGGCCAGGCGCCGCTCGATCGAGACGGAGCAGCGAGCACGATGGACGAAGCCGATTCTCCCATCAAATTCGGGGAGCAGTGGTTTTCAACCGCCCTCAGGAGCATCGGCGACGCGGTCATCGCAACCGACCTCGAGGCCGCGTGGTCTTCATGAACCCTATTGCCCAGGTCCTCACGGGCTGCCAGGAGGCGGAGGCCCGGGGCAGAGACCTCATCGACGTCTTCCCCATCGTCAACGAGACCGGCTCGAGATCGCCTCGAAAATCCCGTGGCCAAGGTGATCGCATCGGGCACGATCGTGGGGCTCGCTAATAATACCGTGCTCATCGCTCGGGATCGGAACGGAGAAGCCGATCGATGACTCCGCCGCTCCCATCATCGACGAACAGGGTCGAATTCAAGGCGTCGTGCTCGTGTTCCGAGACGTCACCGAGCGGCGGCGGGCGGATGAGACCAGGAGCGCCTCGCGGCCATCGTCAAATCCTCCGATGACGCGATCATCGCCAAGGACCTGCGCGGTTTCATCACGAGTTGGAACGAAGGGGCAGAGCGGCTATTCGGTTACTCGGCCGAGGAAGCGATCGGCCAGCACATCTCGATGCTCATCCCGCCCGACCACGCTGAGGAGGAGACGAGGATTATCGAGCAGATCCGGCGGGGTGAGCGCGTGGACCACTATCAGACGATGCGCCGGCGCAAGGACGGGACGATCGTCGACGTGTCGCTGACCGTCTCGCCCATCAAGAATCACCACGGCGAAATCATCGGCGCCTCGAAGATGCGCGGGACATCACCGCCCTAAAGCGGACCGAAGAAGAGCGCAGGGAGGCCGACCGCCGCAAGGACGAGTTCCTGGCGATGCTTGCCCACGAGCTGCGGAACCCCATCTCGGCCATCAGCAATGCCGTCCAGCTCTTCGGGATCCCCGGGATGGAGGATGAGCGCGATTGGGCCAAGGAGGTCGTGGAACGACAGGTAAAGCACCTGGCGCGGTTGATTGACGATCTGCTCGACGTCTCGCGGATCACGCGCGGCACGATCGAACTCCGCAAGGAACGGGTCGATGCGGCGCAGACTCTGAGCAGCGCCATCGACGACGTGCGGCCGCTGATCGAGGAACGAAAGCACCACTTGACCGTTTCTTTCCGGCCGGGATCGCTCTGGCTCGACGCCGATCCGGTGCGGGTGCAGCAAATCCTGGTGAACCTCCTGACCAACGCCGCCAAGTACACGGACACGGGAGGAGAGATCTGGCTGACAGCGGCAGGAAGGGGACCAAATCGTGATCACGGTGCGGGATAGCGGGATCGGAATCCCGCCCGACAAGCTGACCACGATGTTCGAGCTCTTCGCCCAGGGAGAGCGATCGATCGCTCGCTCGGAGGGAGGGCTGGGGATCGGCCTAACGGTCGTGCGGAAACTCGCCGAGATGCACGGCGGCAGCGTGTCCGCGGCAAGCCGCGGGGCGGGGACGGGGAGCGAGTTCACGGTGCGGTTGCCGGCTGGGCATGAGCCGGCCGCGACGAGACAGGAGCCAGGGGGCCGACCGGCGACGCCCAAAGGCTCGCGCATCCTGGTCGTGGATGACAACGTGGATACGGCGAAGGCCCTGGAGAAACTCCTCCGGATGAGCGGGCACGAGGTCCGAACCGTCTATGACGGCGAAGCAGCCATCACCGCGGCGCACCACGAGCCCGCGGTCATCCTCTTGGATATCGGCCTGCCGGGGATGGACGGCTATCAGGTCGCCGAGCGCCTCCGGCAGGATGAACGCTGCAAGAACTCGATCATCATCGCCGTCACCGGGTACGGTCAGGAGCAGGATCGCAGGCGTGCGCACGAGGCGGGATTCGATCACCACCTGGTGAAGCCCGTCGACTACAAGGCCCTACTCAGCATCATCCCCTGACGGGACGGCGGTTTCGCCCGACCTTTTGCCGCCCGGTTACCATCGATCATCATAACACAATCTCTCTTGAGCCGGTCAGTGAGTTTGTCACTGGATCGCGGAGTCCACCCCGCGACGGAACACGTCGATGGTGCCGCCGTGGTTGGTCGGCAAGACCTGGGTCAAGATCACGGCGACTAGGTCGTGACCGGGGTCGATCCAGAAGTTGGTCGAGAAGAAGCCCCCCAGTAATAGCGATGCAGAACCGGCGTGCTTCCCGCCTTGGCCGGAGTCATCATCAGGCCGAAGCCCAGCCCATACTTCCCGAGAAAAATCGCGGCAATCCTGGCATTCCGTTCCCCGATCTGGTTCGTCGTCATCATCGCGATCGTCTCGGGCTTAAGAATTCGCTTGCCGTCGAGTTCGCCGCCGTTGAGCATCATTTGGGCGAACCGCGTGTAATCGCGAGCCGTCGAAAACAGGCCGCCCCCTCCGGAAAAGAAGGTCGCCGAACCGTAGCGCTTGGGGAGCGGAGTGAGCGTTCCACCATCACCCGACCGATAAATCGTCGCCACGCGCTCCCGCTTGGTTTCGGGGACGAGGAAAAACGTGTCACACATGGCGAGGGGTTGGAAGATTCGCTCCTGCAGATACCTGTCGAAGCCCTGCCCAGAGACGACTTCGATGACCCGCCCAAGCACGTCGTGACTGAGTCCGTACGTCCAGCCTTCGCCGGGGTGGTGGGCAAGCGGAACCTGGGCGAGCCGTTCGACCTGCTCTTTAATCGTCTTGAACCCCCCCTTCATCGGGTCCAAACCGGCGCGTTGTAGCTTTTCCCCAGCCGGGCGTTGAACGACAGGACCCCGCCATAAGCGAATCCCGAACTGTGCGAGAGCAAGTCGCGGATCGTAATTTGCCGCTTGGCCGGCACTGTGGCGGCTTCGGTCGGCGTGTCGTCTTTCGGGTGGCCCAGGACGCGCATCTCTTTCAGCTCGGGGATGAATTTCGACACGGGGTCGTCAAGCCCGAGCTTGCCCTCCTCAACCAGAGTCATCACGGCGGTGCAGGTAATCGGCTTGGTCATCGAAGCGATCGCGAAGATCGTATCGTCGGTCATGGGGGCCTTACTGGCCAGGTCGCGGTAGCCGAATGTTCTCAGATAGGCCACTTTTCCATGGCGGGCGACCACGGCGACACCGCCCGCGATCTGCCCATCATCGACGAGCTTCCGAAGCGACTGCGTGAGCTTGCTGAGCGCCTCAGACGAGAGACCGACTTCCGTCGGATCTGCCTTCGGCAGTTCGCCAGCACGAACGTCGAGCTGACTAAACAACAGCACAAATACCGCGAGCCTGGTGAAACGACCCATGTGTCACTCCTTGTACCTTGTATTGGGACGGGTCGATCCCGAATTTCGACCCACTTTCGAGGCGACGGTTGTCGCATACTTCAACATTGTCGTACGAACGACGATCATGTCAATTGGGAGGCTCCGCGCCGCTGCAATTCAGACGTAAGCCGGCGGTGCATCCCGGGGCGGGGGTTGCGTGGGGCCGGGGTCGCCATCGCGGGGCGGAGCGTCCTGCATTGGCCTCCGTGTTTTGGCCTTTCAGCCGGCGGATTTCACGGCCGTTGATGAAGCCGCGGTCCAACAGAAGGTTCCACAAGCATCAGGGAAAAAATGGCGGAGAATGGCGCTTTTTCGAAGGCCAAAAGCGCCATTTTTCGGTCACTGGGGCCAAGGCCCCTAAACACAAGCCATTGATTTATCCGCCCTTATGTCAGCCGACGTTTTTGGCGCCGGAGGGCGAGAAAAATGTCGGGCGCCATTTTCCGGGCGAGCGAGCTTGTCGACGCGACCCAGACGCCGTGTATGCCAGCGCCACGGATCTGACGAACCGCGGCCGACATGGAGATTTCGCTCGCTAAGAGATTTTTTTGAAACGTTTTTCTGCCACGACGATCGCCTGTTCGTCGCTGTAACCATTGATTTATTAAGATGTTGTGTTCTTGGAAAAGCTCGCCGTCCCAGTGGCAAAGAGCCGGGGTTGTGCCACGGGCGGCCGAGAGCCTTTTTAGGTCGTGGCTGCACGTCATGATGACGGCGAAGTCGAGGTCTTCCTGGCCGCCGGCACCGAGACCCCGCCGGCGCCGGCACCGAGCCATGGAAGTATGTGCCTTTCGCCCGCGTTCATCCATGAATATCCAGCGAAATGGCGCTTTTCGGCGCTTTTTCGCTGGCTCCGTCTCAGAACAGCAATCAGCTACTTGGGTTAGGGCAATTGGGCCGATCGGCAGCGCCATCCGCGTCCGCGGCGGGCAAAAGCCGGTCGCTTCCGGGGGCGACAGCGTAGGCCGCGGAACGAGCAGGGGGCGGCCAGCGTCGGCCCAGCATGATCATTGCCGATCCCCTTCATAGATGGCACATAGATGGCATAGGTGGCAGCGTCTCTGCGCGTGCCACCTATGGGGTTTCCGTGCCGCCTATGGGAACTATGCCCGCCCGGACCGTCGGCTTCAGCCTTCGAAGATTGCGCTGGGCCTTCGAAGATTGCCCGTAGATGCCGAAGATTGCAGCTTCCGCGCGCGTGCGATCTTCGCCCATTGAGCTGCAAGCGCCCCTTGAACCCTGTCGGAAATCGGCAGGGCGAACCGAACGGCTGGCCGCGCTGAATGCTTCGGCATACCGCCGCCTCCTCCTTCGGTCCGAACGGCCGATTCACGTGCGCGGTCCAGTCGCGAGGCCTCGCGATGGGCCACGGAGCCAACTGTGGTCGCTCTTCATCCGCCTTCGCCCGTCGCGCCGAGAGGCTGCCCCATCGCCAATCCTCGGCTCGCTCAACTAAGTTGGCCCGCAGCGCGTTGCGCTCGACATAGCGGCACACCGTCAGGAAATTGTCGTCCGATTCCACCGGGAATGACTTGAACCGGCCCTGGTAGAGGTGGCCGGTGCCGGCGGTGCGGTGGTGGGCGTGCCAGCGCTGGGTGTGCGTCACGGTGAGCCACCGCATGAACTGGGATAGGTCACCATCCTCACGCGGCCAGAGCAGGGGGTGAAAATGGTTGGGCATTAGGCAGTAGGCCAGCAGCCGCATTTCGTGTCGCACCACGGCTTGGGCGAGGACGCGCTCGAACGCGGCATGATCCTCGTCAGTCTCAGTCAAAGATAGCCAGGCGTGCATTGGCGCGGTTGAGGGCGTGGTAAACAAGGCCGCCCTCCGCCGCTCGTCGTGGTCTTGGCATGTAACGAGGATAACGGATCATGCTCCGAATGCCAATAACGGTTCCTGACCCCTTTCTCCTGACCCCTTTCTCGTGTCAATAACGGTTCCTGACCCCTTTCTCGGCAACGATCGGCCTGACTTTCGCACCATTAGCGATTTTCGCAAGATCACTTGGCGGCGTTCCGGCCCTTGTTCCTCGAGGTGCTGCGCCTGGCCGGCGAGTTGGGGATGGTCAAGCTTGGGAATCTATCCACGGACGGGACAAAGATGGGGGCGAACGCGTCGCGGCACAAGGCCATGAGCTACGGCTACATGAACAAGGAAATCGAGAGGCTGAAAGCAGAAGTCGAGCAATTGCTCAACGAAGCAGAGCAACTCGACGCCGAGCAGGACGCTGCGCTCGGAAGCCGTCGCGGCGACGAACTGCCCGCGGAATTGAAGCGACGTGAAGAACGGTTGGCCAAGATCAGCGAGGCGAAAGCGCGACTGGAAGCAGAGGCCCTCGCCAGGGCGGAAGAGGAACAACGCTGCCGTGATGAAGAACAAGCCAAGCGTGAAGCCGAAGGCCGCAAACGCCGGGGCAAGGAACCGGCTCCGATCGACCCCACCCCCGGGGAAAGGCGCAAACGAACTTCACCGACGCCGAAGCAAAGATTATGAAGCAGAGCAACAAGGGATTCGATTATTCGTACAACGCTCAAGCGGTGGTGGATGGCGAAGACCAGATCATCGTGGCGGCGGAAATGACGAACGCGGCGAATGACAAGCAACAAGCCGTGCCGATGGCGAAGCAGCCCTGAACAACCTGGACGCGGCCGGGATCGAGCGACCGAAGGGGGCCGACGGCATGCCGACGCCGATTCCGAACACGGCCGATACCGGCTACTTCAGCGAGAAAGCAGTCGAAGGCTTGGAGAAGATCGGCTTCGACCCGCACATCGCCGTCGGTCGCCAAAAGCACCATGAAACTCCGGCGGCCCCCGAGTCGGCGGCAGCTTCGGCTGAAGCGAATGCGAAGGAGAAGATGCAGGAGAAACTCTGTTCGACGACAGGCAAAGCCCTCTACGGGGCACGCAAGCACATCGTCGAACCGGTATTCGGTCAGATCA
>CAWHKI010000202.1:0-5191 GCA_963829765.1 uncultured Isosphaeraceae bacterium
GATAACAGGCAATACCCTCAGAATTTCTTCGTCCCCACGGTATCGCGAGGATCGGCATGGACGATACCTTACAGAAGCCGGCACGGACCGCCCCGGGTCTCGAGGCGGTCCGCTCCGGAACCCCTCAGGGTCGGAGGTGAACGACGACTCAGCGGAGGCACAATGCCAAGCCGACGACGACCCCAAGTAAGACGCCCGCGCAAAATGCTGTGGCAACAGTGCGCCGCGGGGTTTTCGCGGATCATTTCTTGCGACGTCTCATAACGCCGGCCAAACTGCTCCGAAATTCGGTTGTACCCGTCGCGCACCTGGTCCGTGGCTTGGCCGGCATAATTCCTGACCGACTCCGCGGCCTGCGATATGGCCGAGGAGCCTTCGGCAGTCAGCTCGTCGAGGAAGCTCTCGATGGCTTCACGAGCTTCGCCGGTCCTGTGCTGGATACGGCCCACCAGTTGGTCTATGTTGCCGCTGCTAAACTTCAGGTCGTCTTCGGTCAACTGGCCCCATTTCTTTTTGAGTTGACCGCGTACCTGATTCCAACGGCCTTGAAGGACTTGTGTATTCACCATGACGTCGATCTCTCCTTTGCGTGAACGAATAGGGAACTCCAAGATGGCTCCTGGAGTACCAGATTCCGGCTCGCCGCCAGCCGGAAACATGACTGGTGCAAGCCGTGTGCCAAGGGGACGACCTCCTGCGTTAAAGCCGTTGGTGGTGTCGCGAACGTCCCACTGAAGAAAGGGACCCCAAACGGCGAGGATCGAATGGCCCGCCGGTTTCGACGAAAACTCAATGGGCCAAATCACTGGTACCTCGGCCGCGCATTGATCGGCTGGAAGTTGCCCAACAACGATTTAGGATGCACTGACGGCGTCTTTGACGACTTGACCCATCATGCGGTCGGATAGGACCGTGGCAATGTCGGCCCATCCAATGATCCCAAGCACTTGCCTGCTCGGATCGACGACCAAAGCACGCCTCACATTCTGAGAACGAAGCACTTCGCAGACGTCCTCGAGAGTATCTTCGGGTGCAACCGCAACGATCCCCGGAACCATGACGTCGCTCACGGGGCGGTTTGCCAAATCGGGGAAGGTGCCGATCGCCAGGGCGACGTCCCGATCCGTCAGAACCGCGACGGGCTTGCCTTTGTCCAAAATAGGGACCGCGCCGCAATCATTGTCGCGAAAGATCATGACGGCCTCGAGGACAGTACTGAATGTTGAGCATGTCCGCGGCGATGCCGTCATGACATCGGCGGCCGTCATTGCCGCGAGTGCCTTGCGTTCCTCAATCTCATTGTCATTCATCCCCGGAGCCCCCTTCAGTATCTCCGCTGCCTCGCGACGGGCATCGTAACCGAACTTGCCGCAATATCAAAGTCGAGCATATTTCATACCGGATCGCTGCTCAGAATTTGGCGCGAGGGCCACCGACCGATCCGGCACAATATTTGCAGCTTACATAGAGAAGTGTAGGTGTATGGGTATCTGAACGCAGCGATTCACAGCCGGATCAGAGAATTGCAAGGAGATTCAACGAATGAGTACTGCTTACGACGTGAAGTATCCGCAAGACATGATGATCGCCGCCGGCGTCGAGCGGGAAAACTGGCCGGATTCGACGATCAATTCGGTGGTCGATTGCATCGAGTCGTACGCGCGGGCAAAGCCGTTGTCGTTCGCTCTCTGGACGTTCGGCATTGGTTTTGTCTTGGGTTGGAAGCTTAAGCGATGGTGAGCGTGCGAAGCCATTTGGCCTGGTCGCGCTGCTCTGGCTGTCGTCGAGCGTGTTCGTGGAGATGATCTATTGACGGCAGCAGAGCTCAACAAAGTCATCAAGGACGCTGCATTATTAGACCAAGGCAAAAGCAGGCGGGGGCGCAAAGAGGCGAAGTGGTCTCAAAAGTGTGGGCAATAAGTGAAGTAATCCAGAGTAGTATGAATGATGTGGCATATCGTTTGCTCGTTCGTAAGATCGAGTTAGCTGTTTCATCGAGCCAAAGTGCTTCACTGTTAATCAGACCTTTTGCACAAAGGACTAGACCAATGCTTCACTGGGCGGTTGTTTTCTTGGTGGTCGCGCTCATTGCCTTCGCGCTTGGCTTCGGAGGCCTTGCCGGCATGGCCGCGAGTTTCGCCAAGATCTTGTTCATGATCTTCCTGGTCTTGTTTGTCGTCTCGCTCATCTTCGGTCGAACGCGAACACCGATCGTCTGACGCAAAAAAAAACAACACCCCGGTCGCGAAAGCGCAACGGGGTCCCTGGCTGGATGGGCAGAGGAGGCCCGTCCAGCCTGTTTCGTGCCATCGTGCGATCAGGTCGGTACTGCTTGCTGGGGAGAGGTATCGGTCGCTAATGCGGCGGCCGCCGGTAAAGTTGGTGATGGAATCCGCGGCGAGTAAGAAAAGGGACATTAGATTCGCCGCGCCCATGTTATGATGGAACGGTGGTGCCGCGCATCAGGCTCTCAGATGAATGCACTTGATATTTCAATCGGCGCCGGGCGTAAACGATCGCGAGAACCGCGGATGCCAGGGCCAAAGCCTTCGACGTTGTCTGAAATCTCCGATATTCAGCGCCGAATGGCGCTTATCCGCCGTGACATGCATCAGGAGGTTCAGGGCGCCGTTAAAGGCGCGCAGCTCTTGATGGACTGGCAGAGTTGGGTCAAAACGCATCCCTGGACGTTGCTTGGCGTCGCCCTGGTCGTAGGTTATGTCATCGTTCCGAGGCCTCGGAGGACCACTCCGAGCTTAGCCCCGCTCGCGGAACAACGCGCGGAGGTCGTGGCGGCGGACCTCGCGCAAGCCGATACTTCACAACCTCCCGCACCCCGTCGAAGGTCCTGGGCGCCGTTTTCAATTTGTTGGCACCGGTGGCGGCGCGAGCCGCTCAAAACTATGCGCTCAACTATCTTGAGCAATGGCTGTCGCAACGACCATTCCCGTCGGCCCCCCCGACAAGGGGGCCTGCCGCGCCAGACCGTGAGAGCGGCCAATCCGGCTCCCCTGCGCCCTTTAACCGGCTTCGAGAATATGGCTGATTTCGTCACAAACCGACCGGCAGCAGCTCGCGTGACTGCCTTTGCGGTGGGAGTGTTATGAGGATGGCTGATCAAACGACGCTAAAAGGTTCAAGCGGTTTCTCGGCTAACGCCGCCGGTGCCTCTGGGCCTGGCTCGAATGGCGCGGACTGCGGGCCCACTCGGTCGCCGCGCGGCAACCCCGTTGATTCCGGCCCATCCGGCGTTGTCCATAACGTGACGGGCTTCGGCGAAGACCTTCTTACATTGGCAGACTGCAAGCACGCTTAACCGCAATCGAGCTTCGCCAGAATCTCGACTTTGCAAAAGGCGGCGGTGCGATCTTGATGGCCGGGTCCTGCTGGCCGTTTCCAGCATGCCGGTACTTATCGCAGGCGTTGCCGAGGTCTTGGTATCGGAACTGGAAATGAACCGCGGCGCCGCTCTTCTGAGCGTGGGCTTGGCGACGATGGCGATTGCGGGTTTGTCTATCGCGGTCGGCCGCCACTGGTTGCGAAAGAAGCTCTTCGGCTTTCCGCTGGCCAGCGAGGAATTCACGCGGAACGTGAACTGGGTGCGAACCGTTCTGCGTCAAAGCGGTCGGTGGCCCAAGCATCGGTGAGATTTTACGGGCTCACCAGGCGGCCACCGCCGGACTGTCTCTTCGCGGCTTGAGGGCGTAATGATCGACGGAACCGTTACAAGCGTTACAAGCCAGATCTTCGCCGCGGACTTGGTTCAATCGGGTTGAACGCGCCCGCCGGTTCGATCGATACATCAGACGTGAGGTTCGGCCCGGTCGTCGCGGCGTTGAGTGTGCGCACGTCCTGACCAGGATGGGCCGAAACCGATAATGGAGTAGAATTATGTGGGGATACAACTCCCGCACGGGCGCGCGGCCGAGGCGGTGCGTGGCTCCGGGTGTCGAGGGCCTTGATATCAAGCTCGTGCCCGGGGCGGTCGGCCCCCCCCTCGGGCCGTACGTGGCCGCGGCGACGTCGCTGCCGCAGGTGACGAGCCTGCAATCGATCGTCGATCCGCATTTCGCGATCAACGACTTTCTGAGCACTCAACTCGGCTCTGCGGTCAATAGCGTGCAGCAGGAGGCAGATCTTCAGGGAGCGTCGGAAAACAACCTCGTAGCCAACCAGGTCGTGTCACGAGCGTTCATCCATTCGGTCCTCAGTGTGCAGGACACTTATACCCTGCTCGGCTCGGCGGTCTCGGCAACCGACGGCGAACTGTCCAGTGTCTACTCGGCAACCGGCCCGATCTTGACCAATGCGCTCCTGACCGGGTCGTCCCACGCCGGTCCCAACGCGCCGTCGAGGATTCCCGGTCTCGGGCTCGTGACTGCGCCGGCTCACAACCACAATTTCCCCGATGCGCACGCACCAGCGCGTGGCTTTATGCGTTGCATGTCGCGGTCGATCGCAACGTCTTCTCGCTCACGCGCCGCGCAGTCGAATCTCGTCTCCCAAGGGCTCACCGAGTTCCTGAGCGAGGTAAGCTCGCTCGACCAGTCCGGCACGTTCAATCCGGCGGTCCCGCCCCCAGGGGTGCCGCTACCCAAGGGCCGGCTTTACGGCACGCTGTACGTCTCGCTCGGGGCTGTGCGAGAGCTCGCAAGCGTCAACTCGTCGCAATCAGGCCTCCAGTTGCCTGGCGTCGGCAATTTCGAGGGTCGGATCGATCTTGGATTCGTTCTCGATCGCGCTGGCAACTTCGGCATCGCCCTGACCGCTCGTGGCCCGCTGACCGGCGCGCCGCCGGGTGTGACGTCGGCCAATGAGATCGCGGGCGATATTCGGGTCGAGGTCTCGAACGCCCACAACATTTCCGACTTAAACGGCCTCAGCACGGTGGAAGGGCTTAACCAGGCGCATTCCTTGTCCGGGGGCGTCGAGTCTTCCCGATTGCAGAATGGCGTTTCGACCTTCGGTGCCTCGATCGGCTACGGCGCCGGTCTGGAGTACGGCACCGGGATCGAGTACACGCAGGTTATCCCGCTTGGAAACATCTATGCACTTCTCCCCGAGTTTCCCCCTCAGGGAAGTTGAACGGCGGGCGTCGAAAAGGCGCCCGGCCGTCCAACCTCGGAATCAACGCCGACGGTCGATGGTGCGGCACACGGCGGCCGCGAGCCGTGCGAGCAACCCATGTGCG
>CAWHKI010000203.1:0-14505 GCA_963829765.1 uncultured Isosphaeraceae bacterium
GAAGAAACAGTTTTGAAGCTCGATTTATCAGTTGAATCCTGCGTTAATTCGTTTTTTCCCCTTCCGTGTGGTCGGTGTGTTCCGTGGTTCAAGATCTTTTCTTGTGTTGGATTCGATCTTCACTCATGATCTTCGGGGAACAACAAAGATCGTTAACCACGGACCACACGGACCACACGGAAAAAACAATCAGAAAGTGGAGGACAGAAGCAACAGTTTTGAAGCTCGATTTATCAGTTGAATCCTGCGTTAATTCGTTTTTTTCCCTTCCGTGTGGTCGGTGTGTTCCGTGGTTCAAGATCTTTTCTTGTGTTGGATTTGGTCTTTATTCATGATCTTCGGGGAACAACAAAGATCGTTAACCACGGACCACACGGACCACACGGAAAAAACAATCAGAAAGTGGCGGACAGAAGAAACAGTTTTGAAGCTCGATTTATCAGTTGAATCCTGCGTTAATTCGTTTTTTTTCCTTCCGTGTGGTCGGTGTGTTCCGTGGTTAAAGATCTTTTCTTATGTTGGATTTGGTCTGTATTCATGATCTTCGGGGAACAACAAAGATTGTTAACCACGGACCACACGGACCACACGGAAAAAACAAACAGAAAGTTGGGGAGGACATGAGAAACCGTTGTGAAGGTAGAGTTATCAATTGATCGGATGTGTTATTTCGTTTTTCCCCTTCCGTGTGGTCGGTGTGTTCCGTGGTTAAAGATCTTTTCTGGTGTTGGGAGACATCGAAATGGAACCACTGCTTTTTGAAGAGGAGTCATACCGGCTTCGCGGAGCGATGTTCGAGGTTTACAAGGAAATGGGTTGTGGATTTCTCGAGGCGGTCTATCACGAATGCCTGGAGCGAGAGCTGACGAGGTGCGGCATACCTTTCGCGGCCCAACGCGAGCTAATACTGCGTTACAAGGACGAGGCACTCACGCAGATTTACAAGCCGGACCTGATCTGCTTCGACAAGATCATCATCGAGGTCAAAGCCGTCAAACAACTGGCACCCGAGCACAGGGCGCAACTCATCAACTATCTGAAGGCGACCGGGCTCCGGCTCGGGCTTCTGGTCAATTTCGGCAGTTACCCCAAAGCCGAGATCGAACGCATCGTTTTATAGGGATCGAATCCGAACAAAAGACAAAATTTTGAACCACGGAACACACTGACCACACGGACAAAAACAATCAGGAATTTGGAGTGGTTCTGAGAAGCGTTTCTAAGACTTCAATGATCGATTGATTTTGTTGCGTTAATTCGATTCTCCCCTTCCGTGTGTTCGGTGTGTTCGGTGGTTAAAAATCTTTTTTCCTCCCTTCTATTGCTGCTTTAAGGCACAAAGATGATTTCTTTCTCAGATAAGGGATCAGCGGTGACGACGCGTCAAAGCCCACGGACGTGGACTCACCCACTTCAGCGCGGCATTCCCCCAGCCTGGGCGTCGGAATGGGGTGAGGATCGCCAGCATGGTCCCTGGTGCGCGTTCGCCGTCGGCGATGTCGTTCAGCGCCTTCGCTGGATCCCTCCCGGCGTCTTCTGGATGGGATCGCCGGAAACCGAGGAGGAGCGGTTTTCGTTCGAGGGACCGCGGCACCTCGTGTCGATCGATTCCGGCTTCTGGATCTTTGACACGCCTTGCACCCAGGCGCTCTGGGAAGCCGTGATGGGCGAGAATCCCAGCCACTTCAAGGGGCCGGATCGTCCCGTAGAATCGGTGAGCTGGGATCAGTGCCAGGAATTCTTGACGGCGTTGAATTCCCGGCTGGATGGTCTCCAACTGGCCCTTCCCTCGGAGGCCCAGTGGGAGTATGCCTGTCGCGCGGGGACGGAGACCGCGCGTTACTCGGAAAACCTCAATGCGATCGCGTGGTACGACAAGAACAGCGGAAATGAGACCCACCCAGTCGCCCGCAAGGAAGCGAATTCCTGGGGCCTTTACGACATGCTGGGGAATGTGTGGGAATGGTGCGAAGATGCGTGGGAGGATGATTATGCCGCGAAAGCTCGCACTGCGGCGGCCGAACCGGCGTCGGCCCACCGCGTGATCCGGGGCGGCTCGTGGCTCTTCGACGCGCGGTGCGTGCGCGCGGCGTACCGCTACCGCTACGAGCCTTCTTGCCGGAACTACGACCTGGGCTTTCGCTGTGCCGAGTTCAGGCAAGGGTCGTGAGCGGAGCGAGGCTGGGGAGCGAGGCGAAGGGTGCGGATGCACCCGTAGACCGCGACCCGGCGAGCGCGGCGGGCGCATGACGGGCGTTCATTGCGGTGCGGTCTTGAAAAGCGCTGCGGACGGGGGTATCCTTCGGCCTGCTCTTCGCACTCGAGGACCTTTTCGGCCGTGACGTCGACGATCGTTGGATAAACTCATGACCACGCATTCCCTGAAGGCGCGACTGATTGCCTATTGGATAACAACCGCGCTCACCGCGTTCGTATTCTTGTCGGGCGGCGCGACCGAGCTCGTTCGCCCTGACTTCCTCATGAAAGGCATGAATGACCTGGGTTATCCGCCGTATTTTGTGCTGATCCTGGGGGTGTGGAAGCTCCTTGGCGGTGTTGTCGTGTTGATTCCCGGGACACCGAGGCTGAAAGAGTGGGCCTATGCCGGGATGGTCTTCGATCTCACCGGGGCGGCCGCGTCGCACGCGGCCGTTGGAGAGACGAGCAAGATCGCGGCCCCCCTCATCATCACGGGCATCGTCATGGCTTCGTGGGCCCTGCGCCGGAGAGCCGCAAGCTTCGAGGCGCCAGCGCCGAGCCGACATCATTTTGATCGCCTCTCGTCGCGAACGTCGGCGCAGCCGGCTGTTACCGCCAAGGTAGCCAATCGTCGTCAGGAACTCGCCCGCGGGAAAGCTACGGGCGTTTTGGTTTTTCTCTCAGTTGGTTTTTGCGCGGCTGGCGGATGGGAGGGTCGGCTTTGAACTTCCTGCATCGACCGTTGAGGTAAGAATGCGTCCCCGAAAGTGGCTCGGCGCCAACTCGATTTCGTCGAGGAACCGTCGTGCGATCGGCGAGGGCTGGCGTGTTACCCGAATCCGGCTCATAACCCATGAGCACGGCGTCCACCACCGACTCGGTAGTCCGGTGGATTTCCCCCGTGTCTTTTTCATGGCCTCTTACCTTCGTGCTCTTTGCGTCTACGCGGTGAAGAGTTCTAACCACCGAGGGCACCGAAAGACACTAACCAGTCTCGTCCCCGGCTTGCGACCGAACGAGCTTGTCCGCCTGCCGCAGCTCGGGAAACAAAGCGGACCATAGCATGACGACCGCCAGTGTTCCCAATCCGCCCAAGACCGCCGCAGGCACGGTGCCGAACAGGGCGGCGGTCAGGCCGGACTCGAATGCGCCCAGTTCGTTGGACTCGCCGATGAAGACCCAGTTGACCGCGCGACACGCCCGCGCAGCCGGTCCGGCGTGGTCAACCTGCACCAGGGTTTGGCGGATGACCATGCTCACCATGTCGAACCCGCCGGCCGCGGCCAGGGCAAAAAGCGACAGCCACAGATTGGTCGAGATCGCGAAGACGACCGTCGCTAACCCGAATCCGGCGACACAAGTGAGCATTCGTTTCCCGGCCGTTCCCTCAATCGGGTGGTGCGCCAGGACAAAACCGACGACGGCGGCACCCACGCCAGGTGCAGAGCGAAGGCAGCCGAGTCCCAGCGGCCCGACGACGAGAATGTCTTTGGCATAAATCGGCAAAAGCGCCGTCACGCCCCCGAGCAGAACGGCGAAGAGATCCAGCGAGATCAGGGCGAAAAGCAGGCGGTTGGACCGGATATAACGAATTCCGGCCAGGATGCTCGTATCGGTGACCACGCTTTCGGGGTCGGTGGCCGCTGCGCGTGCCGCCCGCAAGCTCGCGCACCTGGGTGAGCGCGACCACCCATAGCCCGGTGATCGCGACGAACACGGCGTGCCCACCCATTGCGTAAATCAAACCGCCAATGGCCGGGCCGATAATGCTGCCAAGCTGGAAAATCGACGACGCCGTGGCGACCGCGCGGGGAAACACCTCGCTCTCGACCAAGTGCGGCAACGTCGCCGACAACGCGGGGGCGGAAAAAGCTCGCGCCGACCCTGTGACGAACAAAAGCACATACACCGGCGCCACCGATGGCGTTCCCATGGCCGACCAGATGCCAAAAGCCGCGAGGCAGAGGGTCTTCAGCAACAACGACGCCCCGATGATCCGTGCGCGATCGAACCGGTCGGCCGAATGTCCCGCAATCAGCACCATGATGATATTGGGCAAAAACTGAGCGAGCCCGACATAGGCGAGACTCATCGGATTATGAGTCATCGCGTAGACATACCATCCGATCGCCACGTTGAGCATTTGCGAACCGAGCGCATCGGCCGCGCGAACGATGATATAGCCGCGCAGCCCGGGTCGGTCGCGGAGCAACTGCGAGAGCGAAAGCTTGGTCGATGTCTCGAGCGCCATCAATGTCATTCCTCGTTGCGGTCTGTGCAAGAACACCGTTATCGTCGCGGTCTCGGGTTACGGTCAAGGATTATGTCCGCGACGGACGACCGCGAATCGCCGGAAGTGCGAACGCACAGGCGACTTGTGTCGTTGCGCAAAGAGACGTTAAGGCTCTTCGCGAAATATTTTTTCAAAAAAAATGTCCGAAAGCGCGAGTTGGCGGACCTAGCTTAATAGAGGGACTGCGCGGCCAACGCGGGGGCAACGGTCGCCGAGCGGGCTTGGCGCTCCTTCGAGGTTTCGATCGCCGTTGGGTTCGCGCTGGCCGGGGGAGCTGATGCGCCTCGCTCCGGTGCGGACGTTTGGAAGGGAAATGAGAGTACATGCTCGTCATCGACCGGCGGATCACGACTGATCGTCTCCGGCCGAACGACGCGTGTCGCGGTCGCCACGATGAGCGACCGGATGCGGCGAGTGTGGCGTCGTAACCCCGCGCCATGCTCGCCGCATGTCTTTCGCGTCGCGGTCGGGACTTTTTTCTGTGACGACTTCGAGACGCAACAACACGATTTCTTAAGGGCGCCAATCGAAGGCCTGACCTACGTGATTGGTCTTCCCGCTTGGGCTGTTTTCGCGTATATCGGCCTTCGGTCGCGGTTCCGTTCCGCGCGGGTGCGGATTGCAATCTGTGAGCCGGGGTCTCGTATACCCCGAATACGACCCTGCTTTGCTTTGGTGTTCAGGGGTTCTCGGTCGCGGCGAGAGGGCTGGATCATGCGTCATGGATGGACGGCGTTCCTTACTCGGGTGTTACTGGTTGTCGGCCTGGGCCTGTGCGGAGTGAGCGGGCTCGCGCGTGGTGGCGAGCCGTTGGATCACCAGCTTGGCAGACGTACCGTGCCCATTTTCCTGTTGACGCGATCGGACGTTCAGTCGGACCTCGAACTCGAGCCCAAGCAAGTCGCGGCGTGTCAACGCGTGGCCGGTGCATTGCAACATCGGGCCGCGCTCCTGAAGGGGCGGAAGGATGCCGGGGCACAGGGCGGCCCGGCGTCAGATCGATCAGGAAATGAGCTTGTGGCTGACCACGTATCTCACGGCCGAGCAGCTCGACCGGCTTGACCAGATTGATGTGCAGTGGGAAGCGGGCGCGATGCTGAGCCGGCCGTTCCTCGATGAAAGCCTCAATCTCACGCCCGAGCAAAAAAAGAAGGTCGAGGCGTGCGTTGCCGAAAGGAATAAAGAACGGGATCGCGGAGCGTGGACCTATGAAGATCATGTCAGCGAGACCCGAAAGGCCATCGCGGTCCTGGATGAAAGGCAGCGAGCCCTGTGGATTCGCGCGCTCGGTCCCCCCTGCCCTTTCAAGATCGCTGGGGAAGCCACAGCCGCAAAGAGCTAGCCGGCCGCGAGCATCAGCTCGAGTGCTTCTCCGCCGCGACGTTGAATTAGCGTTAACCATGAGTGAAAACGGGACTTGGGATCGTCTGGTTCCCACGCTCCCGCGTGGGAACCCGCTTCCTGGACGCTCTGCGTCCCTGCGATTTCGGAGCTGCGGCGCTTCCTCCTGCCGACGCGGAGCGTCGAAGAAGACATTCCCACGCGGGAGCGTGGGAACGAGAACCAAGCCCTTTCTTGGCTTCAGGTTATCGCTATTTCAACGGTAATGTCGCTAGCTCTGCTCGCCGACGGCCTGTTCCCGCGGGCCGACGGCGTGGTTTTCGTTGACCTGTTGGCCGGCTTCGGATCGGAGTTGAAAGCGAAAATCGCAGTGCGATGCGCCTTCCATGATCGTCTGGGTGCGGTCGAGGTGAATCGTGGAGTTGAACCCTTGCGCAAGCGCGAAGTCGCGTTGACACGATAGGCTCCCGCCCAGGTCGGCCAATCCCAAAGCGCGATACATTTCGGCGTAACGGCATCGCGTGACATTGAACGACAGCTTTTCCGGCGATTGCTCGAGGACATCGATCTCGAGCGCACCGTTTTCGCACCATCGGTCGAGAGTTCGCGCGAACGCATCCAGCGTCTGCTCGCCGACGAACTGAGCCAGCTCGGCACCGCTCTGCCGGGCGAGCTCGCGGATCACTTCGGCGACGATGGTCAGGGTGCGCTGCTTGTCCCAGCTCGGCCGCGAACGCCCGAACCAGCGGGCCCACGATCCTCGCCTCGATCTCGCGCTGGTCAAGGAGAGACAACTTGGGTTGGGGAACGTCCATCAATCGGGGCCTCGGGAAGAGAAGAATGCGGGTAGGGGTTGATCAGCCCAAGCGCTGTTGTCAGATGAACCAGTTATCGTAGCATAAACGGCGACACCCGTCGCCGAACACCACCCGACGGAAACCGTGGACAAGCGGGTCCACCTGCTGAGTCCGTCAGCGGCCATACTAACCCAACGCGCGAGCGAGGGTGCCGATGCCGGCGCCGCGAGTGACTCGCGGCAACCCTCGCTGGCGCGTCGGGTTAATAGGGGATCTGGGGCCGGCCCAGGTGTTGTTCGGCGAGAAGTGTCTTATACTTTCGGCGGTGCGAGCCGCGACATCGCCAATGGGAGGGCGAGGCTCCGTCCGAGCCGGCATCAGCACTCGGCTCGCACGGAGGCTCGCCCTCCCTGATGTCTCAAGTCAGCCCGCGTGCGGTATAACGGCTCCGGAATTGACCACTCTTCGAGGACCCCGGGTTCGACTGCGCATTAAGGCCAACGGCTATCGCTTGATGATCGCGGTCGCTCTGCTCTCCATGACGGTTTGGGCGTGGAGAACGCCGCCGGTCGCCGATGAGCCGAATTGGGATGATTTGGGTGTTTCGCGGAGCGCGCGAATCGGGTGTATCGCACCGTCGGCGCACGGCGATTCATGCTCGATGTTTACCAACCCGCGCACACCGCGAATAATTCCGGGTTCGACAACCCGCGGCCGGCTGTCGTGGCCATTCACGGGGGAAGCTGGAACGGCGGCTCGAAAGCGGCATTTGCCTATGACCCGCGGAACTTGGTCATTCGGCTGGCTCAGCGCGGAATAGTCGTGCTGGCGATCGATTATCGGCTTGCTCGGCCGGGCTCGCCGAGCTGGCCGGCGGTCGTCGATGATCTGCGCAAAGCGGTGCGCTGGCTGCGTCGACATGCCGCCGAATTGGGTGTCGATCCCGACCGGATCGCGGTCATGGGCCAATCCGCGGGCGGTCATCTCGCTTTGTTGCTGGGAACACTTCCTGACGAAAAAGGGCCGGATGGCGTCTCGGCAAAGGTTCAGGCCGTCGTGAGCTTGTACGGTCCGTCCGATCTGGAGGGTTTGATGAACGCTCGCCGTCTGGCCCACGAGCCCGCGCGAGCCTTGCTGGGTGATGAGACCCCCGGACTGACCGATCGCGCGCGGGAAGCCTCACCCGTCGATCGCCTAACGGCCGAGGCTCCGCCGATGCTCCTGATTCATGGCACCGACGACTTATGGGTGCCCTTGGACCAGTCGGTGCGGATGGCGCAAGCGCTTGACCGCGTCGGCGTTCGAAACCGGCTGATCGTGGTGGATGGTGCTCGCCATGGCTTTGAAACCATGCTGAGGGAGCCCGTCGACCGTGATTTATTACCTGAGATCGTCGATTTTCTCGAGAGTGCGTGGAAGAAGCGAGTCGAGTAAGCCTCGGGCTGCGAATGCTCCATCGCCGGTGATTTTTCGCCATTTTCCTTGCCTTGCCGGAAACTGTAGGGAATAGTTCGTTTACGCGCATGCGCGGCCGACTTTGCGTGTTAGCGTCCGTCAAGCATGCGAGGAGGCTCGTCGCATCGCCCATCACCTCGACAAAAAAACCGAGACATCCGGCACCATTCTCAAAAGCGAAGTGTTCGGACACGAGCGTTCCTCTTATGGCAGTTCACACCGCGCGACACCGGGCAGGCAACTCTGAAGCGAGCAAACCCGTCAACGGAGCAAGATCTCGGCCAAGTTGCCGTTTCTTGCCGCGGCAGGTTGATTGTCTGGAAGAACGGGCTTTGCTTTCGACATTTGCATCCACCCCACCGGTGCTGGCTCACTCGGAGGCACACATGCACGGGAACCAGGATCATTTGGTGGCGAGTTCGCCAATGACCGAGCATCAGAATGTGCCGTTTCCGACGGTAAACGGCCAATCCGAGCTGTTGAACGTCTACACACCTGGCGGCCCGGCGACCGCCGGCGGCCGCCTCGTCATCATTGCCATTCATGGCGGGGGCTGGAGGCGATTCAACAAGGACGGCTATGGCTCGCGAGTCGCTGATGCCTTCGTGCCGGACGGTTACGTGGTGGTGGCGCCTAACTACGTGCTTTCTGCCCCCGGCCACCCGACCTGGCCAGAGAATTTTGAAGACGTTCAGGCCTGTGTGCGTTGGGTGCGAAGCAACGCCGATACGCTGGGAATCAACCCAAACGAGATCGTCGCGATGGGTGAATCGGCCGGGGCTAATCTGGCCGCCTTGCTGGGGACTTATTCGACACAGAGCTCCGACGGCGGTGTGTCGGCGGCGGTGGACGCCGTCATCGCGACTTCAACTCCGACCGATCTGACGTCGCTTTACGATCAGAGCCATCTTGCGGGGCTCGCGGCCGCGCAGTTCCTGGGGGGTTCTCCCGAGCAAGTTCCCGCTAACTACATCGCGGCATCGCCGCTCGACCAGGTTTCGCCCGGCGACCCTCCCATGCTCTTGATTCATGGCCGGCAGGACCCGCTGATTCCCGTAAGCCAATCCGAGGAGATGCAGGCCGCGCTCACGGCCGCGGGAGTGCGCAATGAATTGATCTTGGTGAACGGCGGTCACAATCTTGATTTCCCACAGCACTATTCCAATTTGTTACCAGACGTGCTTGAATTTCTCGCTGCAACTTGAAACGATGAGAGAGCCGCACCTTCTCATCGCGCAGACAGTCATGAGTGGAAGCGTCGGGGCTCCCGCCTTTTGGCGGGGGTGCGTTGTCGCGGGACGGAGGCTGTGCCGTGTCGGCCGAGCTTCATGTCGACGGCCTGAGTTCATCCATACCAGGAGCGGTCGAGCTCTCCGGGGAGTTCGACTGCGTCTTGCACACGGCCGCGGACCGGCCTCGTACCGACACGCTGCCCGCCCTTTGTGATCCGGCGGTGGATCACGGTGATGAAGGTTTGAAACGGCGGCGAGCCGACGTCGAGGAAAAGCACGAACGAATTCGGCAGTTTCTCGATGCGTCCGGCCACGAGGCCGTGGTTTTGGGGCTGGCCGAATCGGTGTCGTGGTTCACATCGGGGGGTGATCTGGGCCAATTTCTGGGCTCCGAACAAAGCTCGATTTTGCTGTTCATCAACCGAACGTCGCGGGCGGTCATCGCCGACAACGTCCAGAGTTGCCGGGTCTTCGAAGAAGAACTGGCGGGGCTGGGGTTTCAGCTCAAAGAGCGTCCCTGGTATGACGACCCGTATCAGGTCGTCGCGGAACTCTGTCACAACAAACAAGTCGCGACCGATCTGGGGGGGAACGGCTGCTCGCCGGCCAGCCGCGAAACGGATGCGATTCGCATGCTTCGCCGCCGTCTGACGGTGCTCGAGCGGCAGCGGCTGCGAGAGTTGGGAAGAACGCTCAGCCTGGCCGTCGAGGCCACGTGCCGAAACTTCTTACCGGGTGAACGGGAGGCCGATGTGGCGGGCCACCTGGCTCACCGCTTGATTCGCGAGGGGGTCATTCCGGTCGACCTCCGCGTCGCGGGTGACGGCCGCCTGGCCCGGTTCCGGCAGCCAACGTTTAAGTCTTTTCCGATCCAGAAACGGGCGACAATCGCCGTCACCGGCCGGCGGTACGGGCTTTGCGCATCGGTGACCCGGTCGGTGTCGTTCGGATCGGCCGGCGCCGAGTACCGCCGCTGGCATGACGTGGCCACCATGGTCGACGCCACGTGTATCTTCTTTTCACGGCCTGGCGAAGCCGTATCCGGGGTTTTCCGCCGGGTCAAACGGATCTATGAGAAATTCGGCCATCCCCACGAGTGGACGCTTGACTATCAAGGGAGCGTGATCGGATACTCCCCTTGCGAAGTGCTACTCCGGCCCGACAGCAGCATGGTCCTCGAATCGAGCATGGCGCTTTCGTGGAGCCCCAGCGTCAACGCGGCACGCACCGAAGACACCGTCATCACCGACTCTCGGGGGTACGAAGTCGTCACCAAGATGCACGTTTGGCCACAGATCGAGGTCGCTGTTAAAGGCTACATTATTCCTCGACCGGGAATTCTTGAACGCTAACCCGAAGCGCCAGCGAGGGTTCCGTCTGCTGGCGATGCCCTCGCTGGCGCTTCGGGTTGGTATGGGGCGAGGCGTGGAGGCGCTTTGTCGCCGTCATGGGAATTGCCCCGCTCAGGATGCTTAATCGTGAACGGCGGTCACGGGGGTCATGCTATTAACCCGAAGCGCCAGCGAGGGTTCCGTCCGCTGGCGATCCCCTCGCTGGTGCTTCGGGTTGGTATGGGGCGAGGCGTGGAGGCGCTTTGTCGCCGTCATGGGAATTGCCCTGCTCAGGATGCTTGATCGTGAACGGCGGTCACGGGGGTCATGCTATTAACCCGAAGCGCCAGCGAGGGTTCCGTCCGCCAATGCGGGGCCGTTCTCCGGGATCGCGTCCCAATGAACTTTCCTTGAGCTGACGACGAATTACAATTAAGATCGTAAGCCGATGGGTATTTTCCCGTCAGAGGAAGGAAGAAATTCGATGCGGCTCTCCTGGAAGCTTGGCGAGGTCGCCGGCATAGACGTCTATGTACATGCGACGTTTTTGCTGGTCTTTTTGGTGTTCCCGGGCGTGTTCCCGGGCGGTCCGTTGGCGCTCTGGAATCTATCCTTGGTCTTTTTGGTTTTCGGTTGCGTGCTCTTGCACGAGCTGGGGCACGCGCTGATGGCTCGTCGCTTCGGCATAGAAACACGCGATATTACGCTTTATCCCATAGGCGGGGTGGCGCGGCTTGAGCGGATGCCTCGGGCGCCCGGTGCCGAACTGTTGATCGCGCTCGCCGGGCCGGCCGTTAATTTCGCGCTCGCGGCCGTTTTGTTGCCGCTGGTGGTTTTTGCGGGAGACGAGCTGTCGTCGCCATCGACGTTCGGCCTGGTTCTCGAGAGTGTGCTGAGCGTAAACTTGGTCCTTGGCCTCTTCAACCTGGTCCCCGCCTTCCCGATGGATGGCGGCCGGATCTTTCGGGCTTTGCTAACCGGTTCGCTAGGTCGCGTCCGGGCGACGGTCATCGCCGCCAGGGTCGGAAGAATTCTGGCCATCGGTTTTGGGTTGTCAGCCCTGGTTTTTGCCCGGAACCCGATGCACATCGCGCTGGCGGCTTTCATCTACCTGGCGGCGCGAGCGGAAGAGGCTCAGGTGCGAACCGAAGAGGCTCAACTGCGAGCCGAAGAGCGTCGGCCGTCGGTGGTTGGGAGCGTCCACGGAATGTGGGCTGCCCCATCCGGTTACCGCTGGGTCAGCCGAGGTAATGGCCTCTGGCAGTTGGTTCCGAGCACGGTCGGCGTCAATGATTCGGGCCGAGTGACGGCGCCATGGGTGTAGTTCCGACCGTTTGACCTTCCGCTTTTTGATGAAGCTGAAGTAACGCGGCGGTGAACTTAACAAAATCGCCTTGATCGCGGGCGATTCGCACCAACCGTTCGGGTTGGCCCGCGCTCATGCAAAGCTTCGCGATGCCAGGGCACGTCAGAGCTGTCTCGGGAACATGCGTGAGTTGATCGGCTGCCACGTCAATCGCCTCATTCAACTGCCCGACGTGGATCAAGAGATTCACGAGGGTTTGGGCGGGCAGGCAAGCGTCGGTTTCCCTGTCGGGCTCGAGGGTCAACTTCTCTCGGAAGTGCGCGATTGCTGGGCCGACGTCCTGCCCCAACAGTGCTCTCAGGTAGATTCTGTGATCGTCAAAGATCTTTTCAAACGGCGGCGGTCCCTCAAAGGTCAAACGAGGGGAGAGGCGCCGGCCGTACTCCGTGAGGTCAACGGCGAGCCTGATGACGTCGGGGTCAGCAACCAAGGGCGACATGCGCACCACGGACGCCAGGTGCGAGATGTCGATGTGGTAGGCGTCGTCCGTGAACAGCCACGGACGGTCCTCCACTAACGCGGAGATGGAAATCCCCTCCGGTGGAAGCAGCTCGCCTTCGCTGCTGATCTGAGCGCGTAGGTTCGCGGTGAGCTCATGATGCAGATGGCGAATCAAACGGGCCGCGCATGCGGTTCGAGTCGCCTCCTCCTGGGGAGGCAACTGCTCGAAGGCGGTAATGGCCGGGCAGGTCCCATAGTGTTCCATGATCAACTCAAATCCGCGCTCGGGGCTGACCCCGTGGTTGAACGCGATCTCGATCATGGCGGCCAGTCGTTCGTCGTTCTCTGAGGGACGGTAGTCGCGAATGGCGGCTGCGACCGGCTCGGGCTCGGAGATCGCGCGATAGTAAGCCCAGGCTGATGGAATGTCGCCAGCCGCCAGAATGCGCGAGCCGACCAGGCGGATCGCGGCGACGTAGGCTTCCTCGTATTGGGCCCGCGCTGGCTCGGGAAGGCCGGCCAGTGAACCGGACATGAAGCAGGGAAGGCCCAATTCGTGGCGGGCCTTGAGCAAGAGCGCATCGAGCAAGGCGCGGTATTCACGCGCGGCATCGAGCTGCTCGATCAAACGGTCGAGGACGGCTGGCGGGCCTTGGGCACGGAGTGCGTCTTCGAGAATCGCGAACGTGCCGCTCGGATTTGGGGCCTCGCACGCGGTTGCCACGGGGGCGTTGGTTGCGTCAGTCATGGCTCGATCGGTTCCTCTCGTTCGCGGAGTCATCGAGGATACCAAAGCCGCTCGGAAAGATCACGAAGCCGGCGCGAAGTTCACAAACAACATCTTGAGGGAATCCGAGCGATCCGCCGGCGGATGTTCCGGTTTTACGGCCTGGCGGCGTCCGCTCAAGGTTTCTCGGCGATTCCGCCGATAGATGCCAGCGTACAAGATGTGCGTTGAGAAAGCGGAGGAACGCTTTTTCACGTTGCCTCGGGCAGCGTCTTGGAGGTCTCATGCTCATGTCTTTTGTGTTCTTCGCCTACCTTGGTCCGGAGACGATGTTGCCGCTTACGTCAGTAGTGGCAACCGTCGTCGGCGTTCTTCTCGTCTTCGGTCGCAACACCATCGGACTGATGCGGCGTGCCCTGCGGACCGTCTTCATCAGGTCCCGCCGGCCGAGATCGGCTGCCGGGCCGCACCTGATCGTCGGGACGAAGAAACGCTCTACTACCCACCCAAAGCGCGCCTAACAAAGCGGGATCAAGCCCATGGCGGTAATTACGCTACCCACGCGGTGCGCGGCCGTCGAAATTAGGCGTCGCTCCCGGCACTCAAGCCCGCCGCGACCTGGTGCCTGGTTCGACGGCCATGGGAACCGCCGCTCTGGCTCATGGGAACTTGGTTCGGGCTGGCCACGGGCCTGCTCGAAATGGGCCTGGGCCTTCTGGAGCGGCTTTGGGACAACCGGGTGACCGTGGAGTCAATCAGGATTAACCACCACTGGATCTGGATGGCACCGGTCGCGAACGTATTGATTTTCGGGGCATGCGGCTTGCTACTCGGCTTGCTGGTTCGTCTCCGCCCGCGGCTGGTCGCTCGGGTCGCTCCGTACCTGCTGTGCTTTCTGGCATTCCTCGCGCTCGTGCTGACGGTCAGGGGCCTGCACTGGGTCGCCTGCGTGGTGCTCGCCATGGGACTGGCCATGCGGGCGGCTTCGCTGATCGAAGCCCATTCCCCACGGTTTCGCGTGTTCGTCCGGCTGAGCACACCGTTTCTTGCCGGCATCGTGGCCGTGGTCATCGGGCTCGTCGGCAGTCGTGTCTTGCTCATGGACGCCGCGCCTTGGCGAGTCTCGCCGCCGCGAAGCAAGGAGACCCGAACGTCCTGCTGATCGTCATGGACAACGTTCGGGTCGATGATCTCAGCCTTTACGGCTACGCCCGTGAGACCACGCCCAACCTCGCGCGGCTCGCACGGCGGGCGGTCAAGTTCAAGCAGGCGCTCAACGGCCCCGTGGACGCTTCAGCAAGACCGACGAATGAATACATAACA
>CAWHKI010000204.1:0-16804 GCA_963829765.1 uncultured Isosphaeraceae bacterium
GTCGCCATCTTTGCCATAAGTACGGCGGCTCGCGCATTCGCTTCACCCGCCTCATTCATCACCCGCCGACGATGGAGATGGTCCGCGCCGCGCGACCCTGGACGAACCGATCAGCTATGAGGAAATGTTCGTAGGGGACTTCTCATGCGGCGAGTATTGAGTCCCGTCGTCACCTATATCACGGGCTTCCCAGTCGCCGTGGCAGCCGGTTGGAACGCGTTTTGGTATACGCCTGTAGATCCAACGCTGCTGGGCTTAATCCGCATTTTGACCGGGTTGATGCTGCTTTATACCCATGCGGTATGGGGATTGGTCCTCGACGATTTTTTCGGGCCTGACGCCTGGATCAGCCGCGAGCTTGCGGACATGGTTTTGACGAACCATTCGACTTATCCGACCCATTATGGTTATTCATTATGGTGGTTGGTCCCCGCTCGCTGGATCTGGCCGGCCTACGCGGTCATGATGTTGATCTTGGCACTCTTCACCGCCGGGTTGTGGACGCGCGCGACGTCGGTCTTGTCGCTCATCGTGGTGATTTCCTTCGTGAACCGTGTTCCCGAAGCACTGTTCGGCCTGGACAAGCTCAACATCGCCTTGACCTTCTATCTCGCCATCGGTCCCAGCGGCCGGGCGCTTTCCGTCGATCGCTGGCTGGCCCGGCGCCATCGTTCGGGGGAACCGGCGGGCGCGCTGCCGAGCGTCGGCGCGAATTTCGCGCTACGATTGATGCAAGTGCATATGTGCATCGTGTATTTCTTCGCCGGGATTTTCAAGCTCCAAGGCGCGCCCTGGTGGAACGGCCAGGCGATGTGGCTGGCGTTCGGCAATCTGGAATATCAGTCGGCCGACATGACCTGGCTCGCGTGGCATCCCTGGTTGGTTAGTTTTCTGACCCATTTCACGGTGTTTTGGGAGATCTCGTTCTGTGTGCTCATCTGGGTCCCTCTGTTAACGCCACTCGTGCTCGCCTCGTCCGTGGTCATGCATCTGGGGATTGGGGCGTGCCTTGGATTGTGGACGTTTTCGCTGATCATGCTGGTGGGCTGCGCATCGTTTTTGCCGACCGAATCGACGAAGTTGTCTCACTTCGCGGCGAATCGGACATGAGAGGTCTAGGAGACATCGAGAGTCGGTGCCGGCCGCGAGTCGTCAACACGACCCGTCATGGGTCGCTGAGAGGGGATGGAAGCGATGGACCAGGATGTGGCAGTCGAGCGGGAAATTTCGTTGAACGGCCAGCAATCAGAGTGGGAAAAGCCCACGCTTAAGCCCGAAGTTGATCGGGATGACGGCAACGAAACAGACGTTGACGCACGAAAATGGCGGGGCTTGCGAGGTCTGTTGATCGCTCAGATTTTCGGTCAGTTCAACGATCAGGCCTGGAAGCAGCTCGTCATTTTGCTGGCGATGGCGGCGGTTGCCGGCCAGGCCGAAAAGCAAGAGCGCACCGCCATCGTCACGATGATGCTTTTGGTTCCACTCACGGTCATTTCGCTGCCGGCGGGCGTCGTCGCCGATCGAGTGAGCAAGCGGACGGTGTTGATCGCCATGAAGGTGTTGGAGCTAGTTCTGATGCTCGCCGGGGCGGCAGCCTTGTTCATTCAGCCGCGCGGAGGCTGGCTGTCGATCGGAGTTCTGGGTTTGATCGGCGTTCAGACCGCTTTTTTCGTGCCGGCCAAGTATGGGATCTTGCCCGAGATTTTGCCTCTCTCGCGTCTCTCCGCGGGGAACGGCCTGTTGGAAATGACGTCGAACCTGGCGATGCTGGCGGGCATCGTCGGCGGCGGCATTATTCTCTATCTGGTTGGAGAGCACACGTGGGCCGGCGGGCTGATCCTGGCTGTTTCTCGGCCTGCGGGCTTTTGGCTGCTTTGACCATCCCACCAGTCCAAGCCGCACGCGCGGAAGGAGGGCTGGGGACGACTGTGCGCCTGGCCTGGGAATCGATTCGCGCCGACCGGCTGTTGCGCCTGGCCTTGCTCGGGCAGATTTTCGTATGGACGATCGCGACGCTGGTGCCGCCGGTGGTCCTTGCGTACGACGCGACACAGCTCGGCCTCAATGAGTGGCAGAGCGGTCTGCCGCTCGCCGCCCTGGGAATTGGCGTCGGCGTCGGTTGCTTCTTAGCCGGCAAGCTCTCGGCGGCGAAAGTGGAATATGGACTACTCCCCGTTGGATCGCTTGGTTTAACCTTAAGCTCGCTTGCCTTCGCCTTGATCGGGCCCGGACTCTACGGCACGATCGTCGTCATGACGTTTCTGGGGATTTTCAGCGGGTTACTTTTCGTTCCGCTCAATGCGCTCCTGCAGTGGCGGGCGCCGGCCGACCGGCGGGGAGCAGTCATCGCCATGGCAAATGTGCTGGTTTATGCCGGAATGGTCTTCGGTACCTTTTTGGCACTGGTGCTGGCGCGGGCCGGTGTTTCGAGTCGAGGTACCTTCCTGGCCGCGTCGATTGCTCTCGCTGCGGGTTTCCTCTGGTCGAGCTCGCTCGCGCCGCAAGCGTTCTTGAGGTTGTTTTGGATTGGCGTGGCTCACGTCCTCTATCGTGTTCGGATCGTGGGAAAATCAAACATCCCCACCGAAGGGGGGGCTTTGCTGGTCTGCAACCACGTCACGTTCGCCGATGGACTGTTCGTGGTCGCCAGTGCTAATCGTCCTGTTCGTTTCTTGATCTACGCCAACTATTTCGACCGGCCGCTCATCGGATGGATGTTGCGGTTGATGAAAGCAATCCCGCTCTCACCCAGTGGGGGCCCCAAGATGATCCTGCATGCGTTTCGCGAGGCGGGCCGGCGCTCGATGCGGGGGAGCTCGTCTGCCTGTTCCCCGAGGGACAGATCACCCGAACCGGCGTGATGACGCCGTTTCAACGCGGTTTGGAGCGGATCGTCAAGGGCCGCTCGACGCCGATCATCCCCATGCATCTCGACCGCTTAAGCCACAGCGTCTTCGCGCCAGCCCGCAACCACCCGATCGCCAACCCAATCCGCTTGCCGGTCACTGTTTCGATCGGCCGGCCGTTACCGACGGACGTCCCCCTATACGGGATTCGGCAGGCGATTCGTGACCTCGAAACCGAGGCCTGGGACTATCGCAAGGCTGATTGGCGGCCGCTCCACCATGGATTCATCCGCCAGGCCCGACGGCACCCGTTTCGGCTCGCGTTCGCCGACCTTTTGACGCCCCAGGTTTCCTACATCAAGGCCCTGGCGGGCTCGATAGTGATCGCACGTGCACTACTGGGGCGATGGGAGTCTCAGGAAAACGTGGGCCTGTTGCTCCCAGCCAGTGTAGGCGCCGCCCTGGTCAATCTCGCCGCGTCCCTGGCTGGTAAGGCCGTGGTTAATCTCAACTTCACCGCCGGCCGCGCGGGCATGGACTCGGCGGCCGCGCAGGCCCGGCTCAAGACGGTCGTCACCAGCCGAGCGTTCCTCGCGAAAGGGAATATCGAGCCGCCATCGAGCACTGACTTAATCTATCTTGAAGATGTGATGACCGCGGTCACTCGCAAAGATCGCCTGTCCGCTCTCGCTCTAGCGATTTTGGCACCGGTTCGCTTTCTGGAACGTTGCGCAGGCGCAAAAAAATCCCGACCGTCGACGACACCGCCACAATTATTTTCACGAGCGGAAGTACAGGCGACCCCAAGGGCGTGGTGCTTTCGCATGCCAACATCGAGTCCAACGTGGAAGCGATCTTCCAGGTCTACCGCGTCCTTGACAACGACCGGCTCATTGGCATCCTTCCCCTCTTTCACTCGTTCGGCTACATGATTTTCTGGTTCACGACGAATTCAGGAATCGGAATCGTATTCCATCCCAGCCCGCTCGACGCCGCGGCGATCAGCACGCTCGTCGAGCGGTATCGCGTCACTATCCTGCTGGCGACGCCTACATTTCTGCAATTGTACATGCGTCGCTGCACGCCGGCGCAGTTTGGCTCGCTCCGGCTCGTGCTTGCCGGCGCGGAGAAGCTGCCGGAAGCGATGGCCCTGGCTTTCGAGGACACGTTCGGCATCCGGCCGATGGAAGGGTATGGCGTGACCGAGTGTTCGCCGGTCGTTGCCGTAAACGCGTTCGACTGGCGGGAGCCCGGCTTCTTTCAGCCCGGCTGCCGGCGCGGATCCGTCGGCCAGCCGCTCCCCGGCGTCTCGGTGCGGGTCGTTTCCAGCGAAACGAATGAACCGCTCGGGCCTGATACGCCGGGGCTCGTTTTGGTCAAAGGGCCCAATGTGATGCAGGGATATCTGGGCCGTCCCGACCTGACACGCGACGCCTTCCGGGACGGATGGTATATCACCGGCGACCAGGGCTTTTTGAGCGAAGATGGCTTCCTGAAGATCACCGGCCGGCTGTCGCGGTTTTCAAAAATCGGCGGTGAGATGGTCCCTCATGGGCTGATCGAAGAATCGCTCCAGCAAGCGTCGGGGGCCGACGAACTAGCGTTCGCGGTGACGGCCGTCGGCGATGAACGCAAGGGAGAAAAGCTGGTCGTCCTGCACACGCTCGACAATGGCAAAGTCGATCAAGCGTTCCAGCGCTTAGGGTCGCTGGGACTGCCAAACCTGTTCATTCCACGGCGCGAGAACTTTATCAAGGTCGACAAATTACCCGTACTGGGCACCGGCAAGCTCGACTTGAGGCAAGTCCGCCTCGTCGCCGAACAGGCAATGGACGAGAGAGAAACCGTCAAGGGTTGACGCCGAATGTCGAAAGTGCGTTCAGACTGCTTGAGTGCTCACGCCCCTCGACTTCGCTTTTGATGACCACTTCTTGCTCTTGTCTGAGCGGTCCGCGAGCACGGCGTCGGCCGTGATCGGCGCAAGGGGTAGATAGGCGGAAAA
This sequence comes from uncultured Isosphaeraceae bacterium, assembly GCA_963829765.1. Lineage (GTDB taxonomy): Bacteria > Planctomycetota > Planctomycetia > Isosphaerales > Isosphaeraceae > CAWFRS01. The sequence goes on from CAWHKI010000204.1 coordinate 4,849, forward strand.
AACCGGCCCCAGCCGCTTGAGGTGGTGAGTCCGGCTGATATACTCAGACACACCCATGCGAAACATCATGGTTGCCTGTTCGGTGCGGTACCGGTCGGCCATCACCAGTACGGGAACTTGCCGTGCCTGCACGGTTGTCGTCCACAGAAGTTTGTCCAACTCTTCGTAGCTGTCGCTGTCGTGGCCCCAGTGTACGACAACCAGGCCCGGACGGGCCGTCTTCAAAATCGCGCACGCCTCGTCGATGGTGCCGGCGACGATGACCCGGCAGTCCCCGACGAGTTGGTCGTGGATTTGCTGGCGAAAGAGCTGAAGAAACTTGCCATCGTTCGTAATCGTCAGTATCGTGGTCGAGTCGCACATGAGTATCAACTCCCTGTTTAAGAAAGGTCGCAAATCCATGCATTTCGGCAGGGATGCTGAAAGATGGCATGGCAGCGCCGTTTTGAGTGCTCCGTCCGACGCTCGAATCAGACTCTCACAAAAACAGAAACCGAAAAGGCTACACGCGGACGACATCCGAACCGCACATTTTCGGGTCGTCCACCGCACGTCGTAACTGCTTACCAAATCGATTATACAAGATATTCGGCTGACGTAGGAATTTCGGCTGTCGGGTTTTACCAGCCCACTTTTCTTAAATATTGGTGAAGAATTGACTTACATAGTCAAAAAAGCATCTAAAAAATTCGCCCAACCCGCCACGACGCAGTCGCGGAATGTGAATGTTGCGCCATGGGCTTCACTTAGTACGGTGGAAGTCTCTCATTTGATCGGTTTCATCAGTTGGAGAACGCAGCCATGATTTCGCGAAGGCATTTCGTCGGCATTTTGTGGGCGGGCCTGTTGGTTATCAGCAACATCGCCGAAGGCGCCAGAACTCGTCGTCTTGTCCGCTTGAGATTTATTTCATTGATGTGGAAGGAGGAGCGGCCACTCTCTTGGTCACACCCGAGCGTGAGTCGCTGCTGATCGACAGCGGGTGGCCGGGTTATGCCAATCGCGATCCCAAGCGAATTGTCCATGTGCTCAAAGATTTGGCGAAATGCGACCGGCTTGATCATCTTGTCACGACTCACTGGCACACCGACCACTTCGGTGGCGTGGCCGGGTTGGCCGGGCTTGTCGAGATCGCCCACTTTTGGGACCGAGGGCTGCCGGAAGATCCCGATGCCCGCGGCGACTTTCCGGACGGCCCAAGCCCAACCGATCCCCTCGGGATCGCCTACCGGGCCGCCAGCAAAGGGAAGCGGAAAGTGCTCCACGCCGGCGATTCATTGCCGCTCAAGGGTCTCAGCTCGCTCGTCTTGGCATCGGGTGGCCAGGTGATTGCGGGCGGGAGAGCCCCGAGCGCGGCGGGGGCCTCCGCGTCAACAGCGTCTAATCGCTTGTGCGAGAGTGCTCCACCCGACATGCCCGTGGACACCTCGGATAATGCCCGTAGCCTGGCGATCCTCTTCTCGCTCGGCAAGTTCCAGTTCTTCGATGCCGGCGACCTTACCTGGAATGTGGAGAAGCGCCTCGTGTGTCCGATCGACCTGGTCGGGCCTGTCGACGTCTATCAAGTGACCCATCATGGAATGGATATCTCGAACCATCCGACTTTGATTCAGACGCTCGCGCCCACGGTCGCAATCATGAACAATGGACCGCGTAAGGGCGGATCGCCGGCCACGGTCAAGCGGCTACGGTCGGCTCCGTCGGTCCGGGCGGCCTATCAATTGCACCGTAACGCCGCCACGAGTCCCGCCGACAATACGGGATCTTCATTAATCGCCAACAACGACGGGTCGGACGGCGAGTTTATCCGGGTGCGAGTCGTTCCCGACGGTGCGAAGTTCACGGTACAGATCGGCGAACATGGCACGGAGCAGACGTTTGACTCGAAGTAAAACCATGCCTGGCTGCTCCGGAGGAACGCCAACGCGCTGACGAAGAACATCAGCGCCGCCGAGCGTTTGGCCGCGCGGCTATGTGAACTGGGCGTCGAGCTTGATTGAGAACGTTGGGATGATTGTCACTGAGCCGTGGCCGCGCTCGACCGTTTAGGCTGATGCTTCCAGCGCCTATGGAGCCAAAGATATTGAGTTGGGTCCTGGCGGATGAGCCGCTCGAGGGCGCTTGTGAACCGCTGAGTGAGGATGCGAACGTCGTCGCTCGTGCCGGCCAATTCGGACGGATCGATGACGTCTTCGCAGCGGATCTCATAGCGGAATCCCGGCCCAATGCGCCGCGCGACCCCGACGGCGACGGGTGCCTTGTGCTCGATGGCAAGAAGTGCGATCGCCTTGTGGGTCGAGGCCGGCTGTCCGAAAAAGTCGACAAATAGCCCGCGCTGGCCGGCGTCCTGATCGGCCAGAAAGGTCAGTGCGCGGTTGTTTTTGAGCACTTCAATCATCTGGTCGAAACCGCCGGTCTTGGGAATCAAGGATTGGCCGGTCCGCTCGCGAAAGGCACGCAGGTAGCGCTCGAGATAGGGATTGTCGAGTGTGCGGGCGACCGAAACGGTCGGAAAGCCAAACATCCCAAACAGGTAACCGGCGAGCTCCCAGTTGCCGTAGTGCCCGGTCAAGATGATGAGAGGCCGGTCGCCACTCATTAAATGGTCGATCATCGGCGCGAGCCCGACCAATTCGATCGAGGCTCGCCAGTTCTCGAGGCGAATTCTGCGGGGCGTGTGCAGGATCTCCATGAGCATCATGCAAAAGTGGCGATACACGCCGCGGACGATCTGATCGCGCTGGGCGTCGGTGAACTGGTCGCCGAATGCCCGAGTCAGGTTGTCGATTCCCACCCTGCGATGCCGCGCATCGACTTTGTAGAGCACCCATCCCAGGAACCGCGCGAGCGCATACGACTGCTCGATCGAGAGCATCTGGCTGAATGCGACGACGCACCGAACCGTCAGGTAGGCGAGGTAGTCGAGCCAAAGTCGTCGCTTCTTCGAGCGGGCCAAATGGGGTCACTCCGATCACCGATTCGGTCGATCATCCAACGGCAGCGTCACTTGCGCCCTGTCTCCGCCGCGCGGTAAATCGCCCGAATAATCTCCACCGACTTTCGTCCCTCGCGGCCGTCGACGGCGGGATCGCGTCCTGAGTCGATCGCCTGGAGGAAGTCGACGAGTTGATCACGGTGGCCGATGTGCGTGATGCCGCGCGGGTCGCTCGCCCCGGCCTTGAAACCGGATTGACCGGCCATGGCGGCATAAATTTCGTTGTCGCTGGGTACCTTCTCTTGAAATTCCCAGAGGGTGAGATCGTCTTGCTCGACTCGCGCCGACCCGCGGTCGCCATGGATTTCGGTGCGCTTCGACAGGCCGGGATAGGCGCTGGTGGCCGCTTCGATGATTCCGAGCGCGCCGTTTTTGAACCGGAGCGCGGCGACGGCCGTGTCTTCGACCTCGATTCGCTGATGGGCCAGCGTGGCCGTGAGCGCCGTGATTTGAACAACATCGCCCATCAGCCACGAGAGGAGATCAACGTTATGAATCGCCTGGTTCATGAGCGCGCCCCCGCCATCGAGCTGCCACGTCCCGCGCCAGCCCCCCGAGTCATAATAATCCTGGCTGCGCCACCACTTGACGTGGGTATCGCCCAGGGTCAAGCGGCCGAAACGCCCCAGCTCGATCGCCTCTTTGAGTCGGACGTTCGCCGGCGTGAAACGCGATGGAAAGATCGTGCAGAGCCGAACGCCCGCGGCGTCGCAGGCCGCGATGATCGCGTCACACCGAGGCAGAGTGATCTCAAGGGGCTTCTCAACTACGACGTGCTTGCCCGCTCGGGCAGCCTGGACCGCGGGTTCCATGTGCGCGCCGCTGGGCGTGCAGATGCACACAACATCGAGCTCCGGGAGCGCCGAGCAGTGCATCGAGTTCGTCGAACGCCGGACAGCCGCCGTGAGCGAGCCCGGCGATCTTCTGAGCGTTCGCGGCGTTGCGGCTCCAGGTCCCGACGACCCGGGCGTTCTCAATCTCGTTGATCGCCCGCGTGTGAAACTCGGCGATCATGCCGCAGCCAACGATGCCGAAGCCGTGTTGTTTCATTTTTTTTGCCTACTGCCTACTATTCCGATTCTCACGATCTTCCGCTTGCCGACGCGCACGATCAATCCCTCGTACACGTCAAGGAGGGCCTTGGGATCGGCGATGACCACGCGGTCGGGCCCGATGTTCATGCCCCCCTGCTCGATCACGCGGCGGGCATTGGAGGTGCTCGTTTCCATTCCAAGCTCTTTAATCAAGACGAAAGCGGGAATCCGGCCATCGTCGTCAAGCTTGGCGTGTGAGAGTGCCGCCACCGGGATATCGACCGGATCTTCCCCCGAGGCGCGGCGGCGGAATTCGGCGACCGCCTTTTCCGCGGCCTCCATGCCGTGGTACTGAGCCACGATGGCCTTGCCTAAAGCCTCTTTGGCGTCCCGCGGGTTCACGCCTGGCGTTAACAGCCGATCGACCTCGCTCAACGGCAGCTCCGTGAGCAGCGTAAAGTACTGCCTCATGGGCTCGTCGGGGATGCTCATGATCTTCCCAAACTGATTCTCCGCCGTCTCGGCGACCCCGATATAATTCCCCAGGCTCTTGCCCATCCGCCGAATGCCATCAGTCCCAACCAAAATCGGCATGGTCATAGCCACTTGTGGGTCCTGACCCACCGATTGCTGGAGGTCGCGCGCCACCAGAAGGCTGAAAAGCTGCTCGGTCCCCCCCAGCTCCACATCCGCCTTGATTTCCACCGAATCCCAGCCCTGCATGAGCGGATAGAGGCATTCATGCAAGTGTACCGGTTTTTCGGCGGCGATGCGCTTGGCAAAATCGTCTCGGGCCGTCATCTGGCCGATGGTCATTTTGCGCATGAGGTCGAGAACGTCCAGGAAGCTCCACCGAGAAAACCAGTCGCCGTTTTTGTGGACCTCGGCCCTGCTCAGGTCGATGATGCGGCCGACCTGGGTGAGATAGTCGACAGCGTTGGCCTCGACCTGTTCCTGGGTCAGCTTGGAGCGTGTCTCGTCGCGGCCGGAGGGGTCGCCGACCAGGGCCGTGTAGTTGCCGATAATGATAATCGCCGTATGGCCTAGTTCCTGGAACTGGCGGAGTTTCCGTAGGGGAACCGTGTGTCCGAGGTGAACATCGATACCGGTCGGATCGATGCCGTACTTGACGCGAAGCGGCCGGTTTTCGCGGACAGATCGATCAAGTTTCTTGAGGAATTCGGCCTCTGGGACGACCTGGTCGACTCCGCGCTTGAGGATCGAAAGCTGTAGGGCGACGTCCCGCATTGGGCGATCTCACTCCGCGGCGATTTTAGCGTCAGGGCATTAAAACAGTGGTAGGCCCGAGGGGGGCAATGACTCAGAAGGTTGCCGATTTTAGAATGGATTGCAAGTCTCGACAAGGTGGCCGACCACGACTAATGCAAGTATGATCTACGTGTCTCGGCTCGATTTTCCCGGATCGTTACAAGGAACCGCTCGCGCCATGCCCCCTTTCGGACGCACAGAGATCCCGGCCGCTCTCCTGATGATGGTCCTGACGATGATGCTCTGGGCGATGTTCGTCGCTTGGTGCTGGCTGATCTGGCGCTTGTTTACGGGTCAGTCGATTTTCCCCGAGCGTCCACTGGTCAGTCGCGACGAACCGAGGTGGGGGGCGGGAACGGTTCTCGTCATCATGCTCGCCTATATTACGGTGAGTCGCATTGACTTTGAGTGGTTATCCGCTGGTTGCCGACATGCTGCCCTCCAGGCCGGGGGACTTGCCACTGGCGAAAGCACTTGAAAAAAAAACGCCGCTCGTCCATTTGATGCTCCTCAATGCGTTGGTCGATGTCGCCATGATTGCTCTTATTCCCGTCGTGACGAGGTTGACATGCGGTTCGCGACTCCGCGATTTCGGCGTGAGCTTGGAGGGCTGGTGGCGCCAGGCGGCCGTGGGCGTCGTGGCCACGCTCATCGCGGCGCCGCCGGTCTTCGCCGTTCAACTTCTGGCGACGAGAATCTGGCATCCCCACGCCCACCCGGTTCAGGAAATGATCTTCAAAGAGTTTTCTCTGGGCGTGGCCGGGTTGGCGATCGTGACGGCGGTCGTGGTGGCGCCGCTGTTCGAGGAGCTAGCGTTCCGCGGCTTGCTGCAAAGCTGGCTTGTGGCGGCACTTGCTTGGCGCGACATCCCCGCCCCGACATCTTCGGCAGAGCCGACTTCGTTCCCGTTAATCACGGAGGTCTTCCCCGCGATCGAGCCTTGGGACGGTGAGCCAGCGCATGAGCCGGGGCCTGGCGATGAAGTGGGAACGGTCCTCAATATTCCACAGGCGTTGGAGATGCGCTCGACGAAACCGGCGAGCCGTGCATGGCTCGCCATCGTGCTCACCTCTGTTCTGTTCGCGGCGGTGCACGCTCCTCAATGGCCGGCACCCATCGCTCTGTTCGCGCTGGCCCTGGTGATCGGGACAGTGTACTACCGCACCGGCAGCTTGATCGCCGCTATTTTTATGCATGCCACGTTCAACGGGATAAGCACGCTTCTCCTTTTCGGCGCCCTGCTTTCGGGCCATCAACCCGAGCCGCGAAACTGGCCACAAACGTGGCTTTTGACCGATACGAACGCATGATAGTAAACAAAAAGCAGGTCGTGGCGACGACCCGCGCCTAGCGAGCGTCATAAAAAGTGAAATTGCTCGTTTTTTTTCTAGACGAAGCAGAATCGGCTTGTTAAAGTTCTGTGGGGCGTCGTGCCGGGTCTTTGGAGGGGTCAGGGCGAAATCGCTTCACCGCTAGCCTCTCCGCTCGGATCGTCCGAGTCGCAAAATCGCCAAAAATGTCGCTGATCAAAGAAAATCGCCGAGTTGTCCGATGTGATGATGACTTGGCAGGCGATTTGAGGAACGACTCCGGGCGATCATTCTTGATCGCCGTCTTGTTCGTGAATGGGTGATGGCAAGGCGAGTCTATGTCGCCATCCTGTCGCGAGTTGATCCGCGCAGGTTGATACCTGGCGGGCCGGTTGTTATCCGATGCCAGGACGGCCGTGCTGGAAGGAATTCGGGTTCCTTTCGGCCCAAGGGAATGGCGAAGCGTGGACCTGCGATCTGGGTCGCGTTTCTCCTTGTGGGAGTTTTGTCTGATGAACGAATCGAATTCTAAGAAAAACGCACCTTTGCATGATGGTTTTGAATGGGCCGGGGCGGTTGCCCGGGTTCGTCGGGGTGTTCGATCGGGTCGTGCCGGCCGCCGTGCGGCCTTGCTGAACATGCTGACCGCGGCTTACGCCAATCCAACCGCGGTGCACGCTCCACCGATCGCGCGAGTGGCGAGCGCTAACGGTTCTTAAGAAGCTTAGCTCACGCCCGTGAGGCTGCTTCGCTGAAGACGAAATAACAGGATAACAGACGCAAGCCGAACTTCTGTGGGGCATTAGGCCCCGGAGAATTTCGGCTTTTTGGTTGCGCCGACGACGGCCGCGATCGCCATTGAGCAGTTCGGTCGGAGGCGCCAGCCATATTAACCCGACGCGCCAGCGAGGATTCCGCTGGCGAACCTCTCGCTGGCGCTTCGGGTTGGTATCGGGCGCGGGGGTCTATCGTCGCTCTCTTGCGTATTACGCAGCCTTCATGCCAGGATCGTCTTGACGACTTGGCCGGCCACATCGGTGAGGCGGAAATCGCGCCCCTGGTTGCGATAGATGAGTTTCTTGTGATCGATGCCGAACAGAGCGAGGATCGTGGCATGGAGGTCGTGGACGTGAACGATGTCGTGGACAGCGGAATAGCCAAATTCGTCGGTCTGACCGTGCGAGATTCCCCCCTTGATGCCCCCGCCGGCCATCCAGATCGAGAAGCCTTTGATGTGGTGATCGCGGCCGTTGCCCTGGGCCATGGGGGTCCTGCCAAACTCGCCCCCCCAGATCACCAGCGTCTCGTCGAGCATTCCGCGCTGTTTGAGGTCTTTGATGAGCGCGGTCGCTCCCTGGTCGACCTCCGCGGCGGTCCCCTTGACGTGCTCTTTGATCGCGCCGTGATGGTCCCAGTCGCGATGGTAGAGTTGAATGAACCGCACGCCTCGTTCGGCCAGTCGCCGGGCGAGCAAGCAGTTGGCACCGAACGAGCCATCGGCACCCGCGGTACCATACAACTCCAGGATGTGCTTGGGCTCGTTCGAGAGATCGATCAACTCGGGGACGCTGGTTTGCATCCGAAACGCCGTCTCATAAGCCGCAATTCGCGTGGCGATCTCCGGGTCGTCGATCATTTCGTTTTCCATGGAGTCAAGTGCCCGGACGGCTTCGACCACGTCGCGCTGGCGGTCGGCTGAAGTGCCGCTCGGCCGGCCGATATACAGGACCGGATCTCCTTTGGACGTGAACCGAACGCCCTGAAAACGGCTGGGCAGAAAACCGCTATGCCATTGTCGCGACGCGATCGGCTGGGCCTGTCCGAAATGGCCGTCCGAGGTCAGGACCACGAACCCCGGCAGATCTTCACTCTCGCTTCCCAGCCCGTAATTGATCCACGAGCCCATCGCGGGCCGGCCGGAGATCGTCGTACCCGTGTTCATAAAGGTATGGGCTGGGTCATGGTTGATCGCCTCGGTCACCATGGACCGGATGATGCAGAGGTCGTCCGCCACGGTGGCCAGGTGGGGAAAGATTGAACTGATGTACTGGCCGCTTTGTCCGCAGCGTATGAATGGATGTTGGGGGGCGAGGCAAACCAGTTTCGCCCCCTGAAGCTGGGCGATCGGCATCCCGCGGGTAAACGACTCCGGCATCGGCTGCCCGTTCATCCTGGCCAGTGTCGGTTTATAGTCAAGCGTCTCCAGATGCGACGGACCGCCGGCCATGTAGAGATAGATGATCCGTTTGATTTTGGGAGTCAAATGAAGGGGCCGCACCACGCCGCCCCAGCGCTCGGGATGGCGAGCGGGGATTCTGTTCGATTTGTAATCGGCGGCCTTGAGCAAGTTCGCATCGAGCAACGACGCGAGTGCCAGGGTTCCTAGCCCCGTTGTGGAGCCGCGGAGAAAGGCGCGGCGATGAATGATGCGCCAAAGCCGAATCGCGTTTGTCTGCATACATGAGTTCAGCTCCGAGTGATGGTCTCGTGCAGGTTCAAGAGCACACGAGTCACGGACGTCCAGGCCGCCAGCTCGGCCGGGTCGATGTCGGCGGGGATTGGCGAATTTCCGGTCGCGAGTAAAGCGCGGGCCAGAGCGGGTTCAGCCCGGTATTGGTCGTAGTGCTTTGCGAACAAACTCATCAGCACGGAGACCTCGTTGGCTCGGGCGGGGCGAGAAAGGACCAGCCGGAACGCACGGTCGAGCCGCGCCCGAGCGTCATCGCCGCCGCCCCCCTCGCGCAAGAGACGCGCGGCCAGGCCGCGGGCAGCCTCCACGTAAGAAGGGTCGTTCAACAAGACGAGGGCCTGGAGCGGCGTGTTCGATCGCGGTCGCTGGACCACGCATTCCTCGCGAGTGGAGGCATCGAAGGCCAGCAGGCTGGGGTGCAGAAAGGTCCGCTGCCAGTATGTGTATAAGCCACGGCGATATTGATTCTCGCCGTGGTCGGCCTCATAGGTGCGCCTCGGGAAATTGAGGAAGGCCCAATACCCGGCCGGTTGGTAGGGCTTGACGCTCGGCCCACCGATCTCGCCAGAGAGCAAATCACTACAGGCAAGCGGCGCCGTCGCGGATCAACTCGGCGTCGAGCCGGTAGCGGTTTTGATGCGATAACCAGCGGTTGTCGGGGTCGCGCTGGCGATTGAGCCGGGACGTGGCCGACGATTGGCGGTAGGTGGCCGTCATGACCATTCGTTTGAGCATGGATTTGATATTCCAGCCATCGTCGACGAATTCGCACGCCAGCCAGTCGAGCAGCTCGGGATGGGTGGGCCCGGCCCCCTGCGAGCCGAAGTCATCGGGCGTTGTCACGAGCGCCTGACCGAAAACCAACTTCCAGAGCCGGTTGACCATCACTCGGGCGACCAGCGGGTTGTCGCGGGCGACCAGCCATCGGGCCAGGTCGAGACGGGTTGGCCGGCGTTCCTTGACGACCAGTTGAGGCAAGAAGCCCGGCACCGCGGGCTGCACCACGGGTCCGCTGTCATCCAGCCAATTTCCCCGCGGCAACACGCGGATAGGCCGCGGCGCGACCGCCACGCTGACAAGCGAGGCGGGGACCTGCGAAAGAAGTGCTTTCCGCTCTTTCTCGAGCTCGTCCAGCTCGCGACGCTGGCCTTCGGTCGGCTCTTTGATTGCCTTGAGCGTGGTCAGTCGGTGATCGAGGCACGCCAGCGCTTTCTCCTGCCCCGGCGAGGGGAACCGCGTCGGCACTTGGACCCCCACGGCGGTTTCCTTGACGTCCGCGAAGAAGGCGGCCAGGCTGTAAAATTCTTGGGTTTTGTAGGGGTCGAACTTGTGATCATGGCACTCGGCGCAGCCGAATGTTGCCGCGAGCCAGACCGTCGACACATTCCGCACGCGGTCCGCCGAATACTTGGCCATGTATTCCTTGGCCTGCCCGCCCCCCTCCTGAGTCGTTTGCAGCAAGCGGTTGTAGCCCGAGGCAATCGTCGTTTCCTTGGTCGCGTCACTCACCAAATCACCGGCGAGCTGTTCGATCGTGAACCGGTCGAACCGCTTGTTGGCGTTAAACGCCTGGATCACATAATCGCGAAACAGGTAGATGTCGACATGATTGTCGCTGTGATAGCCGGTCGTGTCGGCGAAACGGACGAGGTCGAGCCAGAAGATCGCCATCCGTTCGCCGTAGTGGGGAGATGCGAGTAACCTGTCGACAAGCTGCTCGTAAGCATCAGGCGTTTGGTCGTTCATGAATGCCTCGACCTCGCCGGGGGTGGGGGGCAAGCCGATGAGGTCGAAGCTGAGCCGGCGGATCAGGGTTCGGCGGTCGGCCGCCGGAGTCGGCTCGAGCTGCTCGGCGGCCAGCTTCGTCGCGATGAAACGGTCGATTTCGTTCGCCGGCCCTTTCTGGCTGGGCACGACCGGCAACGCGGGCCGCGTCGGGGCAAGGTAAGCCCAATGCCCCTTCCACGGCGCGCCCCTCGGTGATCCAGCGTTTGACGAGGGCGATTTGTTCCCGAGAGAGCTGCCTGCCGCTCTTCGGGGGTGGCATGCGCAGCTCGGGGTCGTCGGCCGTGATTCTGGAAAGCAGCTCGCTCGCTCCCGGCTTCCCCGGGACGACAACCGTGGTGCCGCCGGTCGATCGAAACAGGCCGTCGCGTTGGTCGAGACGCAGGTCGGCCTTGCGTTTATTGACATCAGGCCCGTGGCACTGGTAACACGATTCCGACAGAATCGGGCGGACCTGGCGGTTGAAGTCGACGCTCGACGAATCGTTCGCGCCATGGGTGACGGCTGGTAAGAGGAAGATAACGGCTGCTAGCGCCCCGGGTGCCCGTCGAATGATTCTCATCGTCCGTTCCTATCCCCTCGCGTTTCACCGATTTATTCTGCCCGTTCAGGATACCTTTGTTTTCAAGCCTCTTACAACCCTCCCTCTCGGCACGCCCAAGCCGGATAAAGTCAACGGATTGACATCGACGGCGAAAGGGGCAATATTCAAGGTGGAAAAGATTCTTCCATAAAGGCCCAGCCATGCCTGGTATCCCGACTGAACATCTTGCCGAGCGGATTGATGCGACGAATGAGCGCTTCGATGCCATTAAGGGACCCGGAAAGAATTAGATATCCCAAAAATCGGAGGCGAGTGCTAGTTTGCTTCTTCCTCATGGAAGGAGCGGGAACGTGGAACTCACGGAAGGGTTCGTTGCGAACATTGTCAAAACGGCTGGTGCGTTACGCAGCCACCAACGTCGTCTCTTCATGGCTCGGACGGTGCAATCGCTCGGTCGTGGCGGGCAACGTCGCGCCGAAGTGGAGTTTGGCTGGAGCCGGGTGACGATTCGCAAAGGCATGCACGAATTGCGTTCGGGCATTGCCTGTC
>CAWHKI010000205.1:0-5911 GCA_963829765.1 uncultured Isosphaeraceae bacterium
ACTGGTCGAATGCCCCGTTATCGCCGTTCCCACTAGCATCGGCTACGGTGCGCATTTCCACGGAGTGGCCGCCTTGCTGGGAATGCTCAATAGCTGCGCGTCGAACGTCGTGGTCGTGAATATCGACGCCGGGTTTAGCGGCGGACATGTCGCCAGCCTGATCGCCCGGCGCATGGGGATGGCCCGGCAGACGCCTGCTCGACGAGAAGTCGGTATCACGTGATTTCCGCTCGAGCCATCGTCGAGCGCCTCGACCAATTTTTTATCCCGCAAACAGAAGCCGCAATGGGAGCATACCGTCCATGATGCTTGAACGGATCGAGACCTTCCCCACCCTGCCTCCTCGCCCAAGTGACAGCAACAAGGGGCGGTTTGGCTCCGTGCTGGTGGTGGCAGGCTCGCGCGGCATGGCCGGCGCAGCCGCCCTGTGCGGGGCGGCCGCGCTGCGGTCGGGGGCCGGTCTCGTCAAGATTGCTACCCCTGCCGAAGTCCAGCCGACCGTCGCCAGCTTCGAACCCTCTTACATGGCCTACCCCCTGCCCTGCGACGAAAATGGAACCATCCAGTTCGAGACCGCGCGACCGATCCTCGAACGATTGATCAAGACGGCCAGCGTTGTCGCCGTCGGGCCGGGACTGGGGCAATCCGACGATATCCGACAACTCGTGGCCTTTCTGATCGCTGCCGCCGCCAAGCCTCTGGTCATCGACGCCGATGGGCTGAATGCGCTGGTCGGTCAAACCGAGCTACTCTCAGACTCGAAGCACCCGGTGATCGTGACGCCCCATCCGGGCGAATTCGCGCGATTGACCGGAGCACAGATTGCCGAGATCCAGGCAGACCGAATCGCGCGAGCCGCCGGTATGGCTGCGCTCTCGGACTTGTTGGTCGTGGTGCTCAAGGGAGCCGGCACCGTGGTCACCGACGGCCGACGGTATTTCATCAACACGACCGGTAATCCCGGTATGGCCACGGGGGGGACCGGCGACGTTTTGACCGGCGTGATCGCCGCCTTGCTGGCCCAGAAGCTCGCCCCGTTCGAGGCTGCCCAACTGGGAGTCTACATCCACGGTCTCGCCGGCGACATCGCCCGTGATCAAAACGGTGAAATTGGCCTGATCGCCGGCGACCTCGTCGACGCACTTCCCGACGCCTTTATCCATGCTATGCCCGATCCCGATCCTGATCTTGACGTACACCAGCTCGGCGGAATCGCGTCATGAGCTGCACCCGTTTTGTGATTCGATTTCGGGCATGGTTCAAATAAACGTGACGGCGTCACCCATTGGTAGGGGTCCCAATGACTGGTAGGCGGGCGTTTTTAATTCATGCCCGATTCCGGGGTCACAGACTTCGGCTCCCAGGGCGATTCCGGAGACACAGGCCGCGGCTATAAGGCTGGGTGCCCTTACGGGCTTTCCAGAAAGTGGCGATCACTGCTCTATGCTCAGCCGAAAATCCAGCGTAGAATGAGAACCATAGATCATACCGGATAGCCAGGTCCGGCATCATTCGAGTAGAGAAACGTCGCTGTCCCCACCTGGAACGAGCGTAGGAGGTTTGCGTGTCCTCTCGAGAGAACCAGTCGTCTCCCGCACCGGCCTGGACCTACCGTATGGAGGTCTCCCCGACGGGACAGGGCCCAACCGCTTTGGTCAGTAATCCCAACGATCCCATCCTGTTGCTCCACTTACTCGCCAACCTTCAGAATCAAACACTCGAGCTTCAGCGGCAGATGCTGGAAATGCAGCGCCAACAGCTCGAGATCTCTCGTGAACTGATCCAGGTCAACCGCGAACAGCGTGCACGCCAGGGGGCCGAGCTGGAACGGTGGCAAGCCAGCCACGAGCCAATCCTGGAAACGTGCCGGGAAACGCTCGGCAAACTTGAGCAGGTCCATGCTTCGCTGATGAGCGAACTCGCCGACTACGTGGATGAGAATCATGAGAATCTCCTAGAAGGAGATTTTTCCCTGAGCGACTTCGTCGATCGCTTCGGGCCCAGGTTGGCCCATTTGAATACGATGCTGGCCGTGCTCCGTCCGCTCGCCGCCGCCAAGAGCAAGAACGAAAGCTGAATGCGGGCGAACACCGACCGCGGCGATTTTTGGTTGGATATGAACCCAGGAGCTGACGGAGGGGGGTCGCCCCTGGGTCGGATGGAAAAGGTCGTAAAATTGGGTAAGTTTTAAAGGCCCGTCGTGGCTCAATATCGTCGGCTGTCGTAACCGCCGGCACTTCGACCACGGCCGCCGGCACCGCCGCCGCCACGCCAGCCGCCACCACCGCCGCCGCCGGGACGAGGCTCCCGAGGCCGTGCTTCGTTGACCGTGAGGCGACGGCCGTCATGTTCTTGCTCATTGAGGGCGTCGATCGCCGCTCGTGCTTCGTTATCGGAGCCCATCTCGACAAACCCGAAGCCTTTACTTCTACCTGTGTCGCGGTCGGAAATGACTTCCGCGCTCTCTACACTGCCGAATTGAGAGAACAATTGTTCCAGGTCGGAGCTGCTCACCCGGTAAGTGAGGTTGCCGACATACAGTTTCTTACCCACCATCAATCTCCTGAGACCAGGGTGCCACGACCCATTTGCTCACTTTCCGGGTCGTACCAATCGAGCCGACCGGGCGGCCCATTGGACGGAAGCACGATAAAGTGCCCAGATCGAAAGAAGATCACGCAAGCACTCATGCGGGCTTCATCCACTGTTAGTATAATAGAAACCTAATCTGGAGGGGTAGACCGAATTTGGTGAAATAGTTCAGTTTTTCGGACGTCCCGAGCGGAGCACTGAGTTCCGCGCATGGACATGGGCCGGCTTGGTCAAATGTAACCAAGGGTCGAACTCAATGCCGCGGTTCACCGCTCGCCCCCAAGCTAGACCGGCTCGGGCTGGCCCTTGCGAACCGGCCACGGACGTGGGATCTTGGCCTTGATCTCATCCCAGACCGCGTCGCGGACCCTCTTCCCGCTGTCTTTCACGATGCCGGAGAGCAGTCGAGCGGCCTCCGCGCTGGCCGCGCGGCGAACTCGCGCTGCGCGGCTCGGCCACCAGCGATCCACAGTAACCTTTGGCGATCATTCCAACACGCAACGTCAGGAAGGCGTTGGCGCTGCCACTCAAGAGCGAGTTCACCATGATCGACGTCATCACCTGAAACCCCGGGATCGCCCCGCCCAATGTGCCCATCGTGCCCGCCACGACCGGCTGGATCATCTGGTGCAATTCCAGATCATCGAGCTCGCCGGCGACGAAAGACGTCGCGGCGACGTTCGCGTACAGATAGATGATTTCCCGCAACGACGGCCGCTGGTAGTAGAGGTGTGCCACGCGCCAAACCATGCGCGATTGGGCAGCGAGCACTAAAAAAGCGTCGAGCCGGCCGCTCTGTGAGACAGCGGTGGTCAGGAAGACCGTTGTCGCCATCTGTTTCACGATGGCATTGGCATCCGCGTCGAGTACCCGCAGCGCGAGGTCGATGCCCGGGCGGTCCGACGGCTGGATCGAGGCACGCTGAACCCGGGGGTTGATCGCCAGTCGCTCGCCCAGCCGCTTGAGATGGTCGTCGAACTCAGGGCAGGACTCGCTCGCGGGTGGCACGAGGGGCCGAGGCATCCGCATCACGATCACGATCGGCACACCGATCAGACCGCCATAGGCGATCAAGAGCCCCCACAGAGTCGCCGTGCCCAGCGTCGGATTGACTTCTTTGGCGAGCTGGACCACCCCCGCTGTCTGGTTGACGACCACCAGCATGAAGCTAAGTAGCACTAGTCCGCCTGCCAGCGCCGCCAAGGTCTTGATCGTCTTGTTCATGGACGTCGATCCCGATGCCGCCATCATGGGCTCTCCAATGCGCGTTCCGCGCAACTCCGCTTTCTCTTTTTCGTTCCTCGATCCGCGAATATTTCGAACGGGGGCGCGGAAAGTTCGCCTCACAGATTCTGGTCAACTCCGGTAGGGCTACGATTCTACACTAAGTCGAGCGCCAATGCGCGACCATTTCACCGAAAAATCGGGCGGACCACGCCGTGCCGACCCAGCCCCGCGCGTCACGGTCTCAGCCCCTTCATAACTCGGGAAGGAGGCCACTGCGATGCAGGCCACGGTGTAGGCAGCCCACAAAACCGTTCTAACGAGTTGACCCTCGTCGCTCAGTGCGTTGCGCGGAAGTCGGCGTCATCTTGATCTCGGTTATGAGCGACAGATCGAGGATGCTGAACTCCTCAGAGAAGCTCACGGAACTCCTCCACCGTCAAACCGGCATCGCGAACGAGCCCGCCCATCGTGAAGGCCTTGATTGGGTTGTGCCTTGGCAGCGTGAGCTGCCGGTCTCCGTTGCTCATAACGATGTGCTTGCCCTGTCGGATGACTCGAAAACCGACCTTCTCGAGGCCGCGAACGGCGTCCAGGTGGTTGACCCCCGCTAGTTTCGCCACAACTATACCGTCACTTCCACTTCCCGAACTTCGGCATCGCGGAGTTGCTCCTCCAGCGCCGCCAAGTGCTCCTGGATGGCATCCTGGATATTTGCCAGCGCCTCCTCCTCGGTGTCTCCCTCCGACCAACAGCCGGGGAGGCCGGGGACGGAAACGCTGATGCCCTCATCCGTACGATGGAGCACGACCTTGTAATTCCGCATAAGCACCTCCCCTTCTCGGGTGCGAGTCAACTCTTTCGGGATCATTCGCACGATCGCACCCCTTGGTGAACTGTGACCGCCCCTGGGCCAGACGGTCAGGCCCGTGCCGCGGCGTTTTGGTTTATGTCGATTTCCGTCATGAGCAACAGATCGAGGAATGCTAAACTCCTCGTTTTCCTGGTAGATGATGACCGTTCGCCCCGAAGGCGACATCGAGAGAAAATCCGGATGAGGAACAGGGAACGTACGGCCGTCGGCCATATGGATCGTGAACGGCTGAAACGCCGCCGCACGGTGGGCGGAACGAAGTTGCTGAATGGTCATTGGAACGATCCTATCGCTACGACTATACCATCACTTTCACGATCCTCGAAAGACGCAAGACCCGACTTCACGTCGTGTAATCCGCATTCAGCCGGATATATTCCGCCGTCAAGTCGCACGTCCAGAAGCGGGCGGACTCGGCGCCCGAGTTCAAGACCAGCCGAAGATGGACATCGCGTCGCGACTTGATCGACTGCGACAAGCCGCCTGCGTCGAAAGACGACCGGCATGCCGTTTTGGTAGACCGCGACGTCGTTGATCCAGAGGGAGAGTTGCTCTTCCTCGAACGGCACTCCGGAGTATCCGGCCGCGGAAACGATCCGGCCCCAGTTGGGGTCGGCACCATGGATGGCGGTCTTCACCAGCGGGCTGTCGGCGACGGCGCGGGCGATCGCGCGGGCGTCTTCGAAAGTCTCGCATCCCTCGACGTCGATCGTGATGAAGTGGGTCGCTCCCTCGCCGTCGTCGGCGATCGCACGGGCGAGTGTTTCGCACGTCGACCGCACCATGCCGGCAAAAGTCCGCCACGTCGTCTCCTTGCAGGATCGCCTCGGTCGTCGCCGTGCTCGAGAGCAGGAGGACCGAGTCGTTGGTGCTCGCATGCCCCTCGACCGACAAGCAATTGAACGAATGCTCGACGGCATCGGCGAGGATTTCCTGAAGCACGTTGGCCCAGAGTGGAGCGTCGGTCAGCAGAAAAGCGAGCATCGTCGCCATGCGCGGGCCGATCATGGCCGCCCCTTTGGCGATTCCCAGCAGCGTACATCGTGGCCGGCGATGGTCTGGCGCATGCGAGACGATCTTGGGGTGAGTGTCGGTCGTCATGATCGACTCCGCGGCGGTTTGAAAGCCTCCGGTGTGGCCGAAAGGCCCGGCCACGGCCGTGGCGATCCCAGCCTCGATCTTGTCCATGGGGAGCTGGTGGCCGATGATGCCGGTCGATGC
>CAWHKI010000206.1:0-14447 GCA_963829765.1 uncultured Isosphaeraceae bacterium
TGTTGGCTACGACAGCCGTGCTGAGCGCCGCGACGTGGAGTCTTTTCCGTCGTCGCTCGGCCTCGCGAAAATCGTAGCCGCGTTATACCGTACGCGGGCTGATTTGGGATATCCGAAGAGGGCGAGCCTCCGTGCGAGCCGAGTGCCGAGGCCGGCTCGGACAGAGCCTCGCCCTCCCCGCGTCGATGTCGCGGCCCACGCCGAGCGAAGTATGAGTACCCCGCCATATCCCATCCTTTTCGTCGTCGTCATCCCAGGTCCGTTCGACGATTTCTCGTCGTCGTGCTCGGACCGGTGTTGATCTGGCTGGCCGGTCGATTTCCCCGGGCAAGCGACAGCCGCAACGGCGAATTATCAAGCTTGCTAGCCCTCTTTGGTTGCATGTTCGCTGGCCCCGTCATCATACTGATCGGAGAATTTCTCAATCCCCTTCTTGACATATTCCCGTACGGGTATATTATGTCCGTATGGCACGTTCAACGACAACTGCTGGCGCGTTCGAGCGCGGTTGCCGAGCCAAGGCGGCCGCAGATTCTTGACCTGGTCGTTGTCGGTCAATTACGAGGATCGAATCATGATCAAGAAACCAATCGTTTCCAGAGAGAAATGGGTCGAGGCGCGGCAGCGCTTCTCGCGAAAGAAAAGGAAAATACCCGCCAGCGCGATGAGCTGGCACGGCAGCGGCGTGAACTGCCGTGGGTCAAAGTTGACGACAATTACGTCTTCGACGCGCCGCAGGGAAAGGTCACGCTCGCGGATCTGTTCGGCACGCACAGCCAGCTTTTCATCTACCACTTCATGTTCGGCCCGGACTGGGCGGAGGGGTGCCCGAGTTGCTCGTTCGTGAGCGATCACATGAACGCCGCGACGGTGCACCTGGCGGCCCGGGATGTGTCGCTCGTGATGGTCAGCCGCGCCTCGCTGCCGAAGATCGAGGCGTTCAAGAAGCGCATGGGCTGGCGTTTCCCATGGGTTTCGTCGCACGGCAATTCCTTCAACCATGATTTTCACGTCTACTTCACGCCCGAAGAGAAAGCCGGGGGCGAAGTGTATTACAACTACACCATGCAGCCCTTCCCCAGCGACGAAGGCCCGGGGCAAGCGTCTTCTACAAGGACGCGGAGACGGGCGACATTTTCCACACTTACTCTACCTTTGGCCGCGGCCTGGACACGATGATCGGCACGTATGTGCTGCTCGATCTTGTGCCAAAGGGACGGGATGAGGATCAGTTGGCGTTCGCGATGCAGTGGGTGCGGCACCACGATCGCTACGAGGGAGGCGGGTTTTTGGATGCGGACAAGCCCTACTGGCCCAAGATCGCGGTCCAGGAGGGATCGTCCTCTTGCTGCGGATCGGAGCAGAACAAATGATCGCGCGTTCTTGCTGCGGCCGCGGCGCGGAGATCGCCGGGGTGATCGTCCCCGGCGCGACGTTCGCCCTCTTGCCCAAGTGCCCCGCCTGCGTGGCGGCCTATGTTGCGCTCGCAACGGGCCTGAGCATCTCGTTCTCGACAGCCGCGTATATCCGCACGTCGCTCGTGATCGTTTTGGTCTCTGCTTTGGTGTTCGTTGCCGCTCGCCGCGTTATTCGCTGGTTGAGCGAACGGGCGAGGTCCGATTTCGCACACTCTAACTCGACAGCCAGAAGCATGCGAGCGGCGCGGGTATCTTGAGCACCTTCGCCGAGAGTTTCTCCCGTTCCTTGCCCCGGAGCCCCAAGGTGACCGCCATAAGGGAGCGGGTGTGAAAGCGGGAATAGTTCTCATGCCCGGCGAGCACGCGTATGTTTATGGTGGTGAGTCGTCAGCGCAAGCGCATGCTCAAACGGGAAGTCATCGGCATGGTTCGTCGTGGCCAAGTGACTCGATTTAGAGTGTTGCAACGCGCTCGTTCCGACGCTCCGGTCCCAACTCGTTCCCACGCTCCGGCGTGGGAATGCCGTCTTTGACGCTCCGCGTCGTCTTTCTTAAGCAAACGAGCGAAACGTGGGACGCAGCCGTTATCGGTTCGGAGAAGCCGGCTTCCCTCACTTTCTGACCTGCACGGTCGTTGGCTGGCTACCGGTATTCACGCAGCCAGAGACCGTACAAATCGTGCTGGATTCCTGGCACTTTTTTCAAGATCAGGGCCGCCTCGTGCTTCTCGGATATGTCGTTCTGGAGAACCACCTCCACTTTGTCGCCACGGCCGGGGACCTCGCGAAAGAAGTTGGCGACTTCAAATCCTACACGGCGCGGCGGATCATCGATCACCTCAAAAAGCGCAACGTACGCCCGCTGCTCGATGGGCTGAAATACCACAAGGCCCGGCACAAGACCGATCGTAACTATCAACTGTGGCAGGAAGGGACGCACCCGAAGATGATCGAGAACGAGGAGATGCTGCGACAGAAGTTGGAATACATCCACAACAACCCAGTGAAGCGAGGTTACGTGAGCGATCCGACGCACTGGAGATACTCGAGCGCCAGGAACTATGCGCGAATGGATTCGCTTGTTGATGTGACGACCGACTGGTGAGAGGTAGTGGGAGCCCGACGCAGAGCGTCAGAGACGGCATTCCCACGGAGACGGTGGGAACGAGTTGGCGCCGAGAGATCGGCAAGTTGGTTAATGCGAGAACCGACTGGTGAGAGGTAGTGGGAGCCCGACGCAGAGCGTCGAAGACGGCATTCCCACGGAGACCGTGGGAACGAGTTGGCGCCGAGAGTTCGGCAAGTTGGTTGATGTGAGAACCGACTGGTGAGAGGTCGTGGGAATCCGACGCGGAGCGTCAAAGAGGGCATTCCCACGGAGACCGTGGGAACGAGTTGGCGCCGAGAGTTCGGCAAGTTGGTTGATGCGAGAACCGACTGGTGAGAGGTCGTGGGAACCCGACGCGGAGCGTCAAAGAGGGCGTTCCCACGGAGACCGTGGGAACGAGTTGGCGCCGAGAGATCGAGGCGGTCACATTGCCCCGAGGTGGGTCACTTTTAGATGATCATCGCCAAAATCGATGCATGTGTTGCGAGGGCTTCCGCTGTTCTTCTGCACGCAACTCTTCCGCCTTCCATCCTTGGGCAATTCTTGCGCACGATCAGTGGCAAGGGAACGTTCGCATTTTTCGCGATCGCTTCGATTGGTGAGATCGCGAATCCCAACCGATCACGGGACTCTGCGCCCGCCTTAAGTCGACAGCCAGAAGCATGCGAGCGGCGCGGGTATCTCGAGCACCTTAGCCGAGAGTTTTTCCCGTTCCTTGCCCTGGAGCCCGGAGGTGACCGCCATAATACCGAAATCCTCCCATCGCTGGGTGATGACGTACCCCCGCTCGAGCTTCCGCTGCTCGAGGAAGATCCGCAAACCCTTGAGCTTCTTTGCCGATATCTCGGTCCCCTGGTACTTGACTTCGAACGGGACGAGCCGGTCGCCTAGCCCGGCGATGATGTCCACCTCGTAATCCGCGTTCTTGCGATCCCGCCAATAGGAAAACGTCGGCGTCTCCTTGTAGTACCGGGTGAAGACGTGCTTGAAGAAGGCGGTCTCGACCGCTGCGCCGAGGCGCTCGGGCTGCTCAAGCAGACGCCTGCCGAGCAGAAGCACGGCTCCGGGGAGAGCGGCATCGGCGAGATAAACTTTGTCCCGGCCGCGGAGGACTTCCTTGCCGTAGCCGAATGGCTTTCGGCGGTAGACCAGGTGCGTCGACTCGAACAGATCAAATAGCGTGAAATGTGTGGTCAGAACACGATCCGCCCTCCGTTTTTTCAAAAAAAATCCGCCCACTTGACCGCGCATCGTCCACCCGCTATCTTGTACCTAACTTTTTAAGTTAGGTGACTGGTCCCCTGGACCGGATAGGAGGTCGCTTTGACCGAGAACGAACCGAGCCCGAGGGAATTGGACGTGCTCAAGGCACTCTGGGCCTTGGGTTCCGGAAGCGTGCGTGAAGTCCATCGCCAGATGTGCCCCGACGGCGAATTGGCGTTCAATACGGTGCAGACGCTGCTGCGGATCATGGAAGAGAAAGGGCTGGTCCGGCACCGGTCCGAGGGGCGGACGTTCGTTTACGAACCGAATTACAGCCGCGACCGGGTCACTTCACGGTTTCTCCAGCGGGTGTTCGACGGCGCGCTCGACCAGGTCGTCTTGAGCCTCTTGCAGGCGACGGAGGCCAGTGAGGAGGAACTGCGCGGGCTGGAGCGGTTGATCGCGACGGCAAGAAAACAGAA
Source organism: uncultured Isosphaeraceae bacterium (assembly GCA_963829765.1). Taxonomy (GTDB): domain Bacteria; phylum Planctomycetota; class Planctomycetia; order Isosphaerales; family Isosphaeraceae; genus CAWFRS01. The sequence continues at coordinate 4,210 of CAWHKI010000206.1, forward strand.
GGGATCGCGGGGCGAAGCGAAAGGAAAGGGTCATTGAGATGAACTGGCAGATGTTCGCTTGGGCCCGGCTGGCGGACGCCGCCGCCGGTGGTCTGATCGTTCTGGTCGTAGGCAGCCTCGCGGCCAGGCTTTGCCGGCAGCCGGTAAGGCGTGCAAGGATCGTTGTGCTGACCCTGCTCGGTGGGATCGCGGTTCCCTGCCTGAATGCCCTGCCGGCCGCACCGCATTGGTCGGCCGGGCTCCTCCCCGCGCCAGCCCTTCTCGTCCCAAGTCCTGACGACAGGGTCCCCACCGATGCGACGAGCCACCTTCAGGTGCCCGACGCGCCGGGCTTGAGAGTCACCGTCAATCCCAACGAGCGGGCCGGGGAGCCAACGACGGGCGCAGCCCGGGCCGGACTTGTGCCCGTCTCATCAGAGTCCGTAAAGCCGTCCGGCGAGCGGCGGTGGACTCTCCCCAGCGTGCGGATGGCTCTTCTCGTGTGCTACTTCGCCGCCGCGGCGGGGTTGGCGGCCTGGTGGTTCATCGGGCAGTTCTTGGTGTGGCGAGTGACCCGGGCGGCTCGCCCCGTCTCGAAGGCCGTCCGCGATGTCTTCGACGGCCTCACGGTAGCCGGCGGCAAGCGGGTCATCCTCCTCGAGAGCGATCGGATCGCCCAGCCGTTTACTTACACCTGGCTCCGTCCGGTGATCCTCCTGCCAAAGGCACTCTGCGATGGGAGCGAGACGGGGGCCCTTCGGTACGTCCTGGCGCACGAGTTGTCACACGTCGAGCGTGCTGACGCCTGGGCGTGGAACCTCGCCTGTGTGGCCGGCGTCGTTCTCTTCTATCAACCGTTATTCTGGTGGTTGAGGCGTCAGCTCCGCCTCTGCCAGGACTACCTCGCCGACGCCCGAGCCGCAGCGCGTGGGCTCGGCGGAAGACTACGCCGCGTTTCTCGTTCGCCTCGCGCGGGTGCGCAGGTCCGGCCCCGTCGTTCCGGCGCTGGGGATCGGCGACCGGCGCTCGAACCTCTACCGGAGAATCATCATGCTCGTACAAAACCACGAACCTCTGGAGCGCCACTGCCAGGCCGTCTGGAGCCTTGTGGTTGCTTCGGCAGCGACCCTTGTGATCGTGGCTGCCTCGGGGCTCCGCGTGAGCGCCGAGGTTCCTCCCAAGTCCGAGTCTCCCGCAAAGAAGGTCGAAGCCGCGAAAGACGTTGCCAAGCCTTCGGGTGCCAAGGGTAAGGCGCGGGAGGCGCTGCACTATAAGGGGACCGTCGTGGACAAGGACACCGGCCGGCCGATTGCCGGCGCCACGGTGGTCGTCCGCCGCTCGATCCTCCTATCAACGGAGAACCGCGTGCTCCAGGAGACCAAACACACGACCGCCGAGGACGGTACGTACGCCTTCGAGATCCCCCCGAATCAGTCGGCCGTGCTCGGCCTTTACATCGAGCTGGATGTCGAGCACCCCGATTACGCCACCCGGGCCGGTTTCGGCTACGCTCTCAGCATGATCCGGAAAAATGAGAAGCTCAACGAGCGTCCCTTCTTCGAGACCATCGAGATGCGCCCGGCAAAGCCGATCACCGGGCGGGTCGAGACGCCCGAGGGCGAGCCTGCCACTGGGGTCAAGCTGCTCGCGTACTCCCGCACCGACAAGGCTTCGAGGCGCAACTTCGAATATGGCTCGTTCGCTCGGGCGAAGACGGATGCCCAGGGCCGGTTTCGACTGCCGATCACGACGCCCGGCCGGGGCGTCTACTGGGTCCTCCCCAATGATTATGCGCCGAACTGTTCCTGGTCCCTGAAGGAAAGCGCGGCGACCTCGGGACGATTACACTGAGGAAGGGCGTAGTCGTAACCGGGCGAGTCCTCGACGTGCAAGGCAAACCGTTGGCGGGTGTGTTCATTGAGGCCCAGCGCCAGCGGGGCACCGGCCCCGAGTTCGAAGCGCTCGGCCAGATGGCGGTCGCCGACCAGATCCGACGGACCGCGGAGACCGACGCCAGCGGCCAATTCACACTCGCGCCGTTGGCCCCGGGCGAATTTCGTGTCATGCCGACCGACGTCAACTACAGCGACGACCGGTCCCACGGCTGGACCCGCAAGAAATTGCCGGCGGTCTTCGCCCCGACAAAACTGACCATCAAAGAGGGGGAAACTCCCGGCCCGGTCGAAGTGCGAGCCTCGCCCGCCGTCGTGATCGAGGGTCACTGGGTCGACAGCAAGGGGCGGACGAGCTCGGGCTGGGGCAGCAGCGTCTTCGGCCGGATGGACGGCGCGTTCTGGCATGCGGAGGCGCGGCCCAATCTCATGGGCTGGTTCTCCCTGAAGGTCCCGCATGGCCTGGAGAAAGTCGAGATTGATATCATCGACCAATGAGCATGCCTCAACACGGCATCGCATCGGCAAGAATGGGCCGCTCGTCGAGGGACGCCGGGTCGACCTTGGCACACTCGACCACGACGTGAGGGGCATCGAGATTGTCCGATACGTCTCGCCGATCATCGTGATCAATGCCACGTCAAAGGACGGCCAGCAGATCAAGGACTTCAAGGCGGCAGTCAAGTACACCGGGGCCGCCCCGGATCGCGAGAAGAACGTGCACCTCACGGGCGGGGGTAAAAAGAAGGACGCCATCCAGGACGAGCAGTACGACGGGCGCTACCGGACCTCGCAGATGCTGCCCGACAAGGAGGTGAACGTCACCGTGTCGGCCGAGGGCTACACGGAGGCGAGCCGGACCCTGACTCTGCCCGAGGGGAAAACTGAAGAAGTGACGTTCGTGCTTGAGCCGAAGTGAACAGCGGGGCAACTCATCATGCTCGTACAAAACCACGAACCGCTGGAGCGCCACTGCCGGGCCGTCTGGAGCCTTGTGGTTGCTTCAGCCGCGATCTTTGTGATTGTGGCTGCCTCGGGGCTGCGTGTGAGCGCCGAGGTGCCGCCCGGGGCCGAGTCTCCCGCAAAGAAGGTCGAAGTCGCGAAAGACGTCGCCAAGCCTTCGCGGTGCCAAGGGTAAGTCGCGGGAGGCGCTGCACTACAAGGGGACCGTCGTGGACAAGGACACCGGCCGGCCGATTGCCGGCGCCACGGTGGTCGTCCGCCGCGCGACCCTTCTAGCACAGTATAAGCACGTACTCCAGGAGACTAAACACACAACCGACGAAGACGGCACGTACGCCTTCGAGATCCCCCCGAACCAAGTCGCCGTGTCCAGCCTTTACATCGAGCTCGACGTCGAGCACCCCGACTACGCACCGCGAGACCAATTCGGCTACGCCCTGAGCATGATCCGGAAAAACGAGAAGCTCAACGAGCGGCCGTTCTTCGAGAGGATCGAGCTGCGCCCGGCGAAGCCGATCACCGGGCGGGTCGAGACGCCCGAGGGCCGGCCCGCGGCCGGGGTGCTGGTGCTGGCGTACTCGTGCACCGACAAGGCCGGGGGCCAGACCGAGCACTGCTTCACCCAGGCCAAGACGGACGCCCAGGGTCGGTTCCGGCTGCCAATCACCACGCCCGGCGAGGGGGCGTACTGGGTCAAGCCCAAGGATTATGCCCCCGAGCTGTACGTGGTCCCCAAGGGGAAGCGAGGTGACATGGGGACCATCACCTTGAAGAAGGGTGTCTCCGTGGCCGGCCGGCTCATGGATGCTCAGGGCAAGCCGATCGCCGGCGTGTTCGTCGCGATCGAGCGGCAGCGCGGGGACCGGGCGGATCGAAATCCGCTCGACCTGGTTATCGACTCCGGCGGGAGCCAGCGGGCCGCGGAGACCGACGCCGAGGGGCGATTCACTTTTGCTCCGTTGCCGCCGGGTGAATACACGGTCAAGCCCAGCGAGACCAACTTCGATGGCGACCGGAAGATCCAATGGGCCCAGCGGCCGTTGCCCGAGGTCTTCGCCTCCACGAAGCTGACGATCAAGGAGGGCGAGACCCCCGCCCCGCTGGAGATCCGCGCCTTGCCCACGGTGGTGATCGAGGGGCGCTGGGTCGATAGCAAGGGTCGGCCCGGCTGGGGCTGGAGCCCCCTGGTCGGTGGCAAGATGGACGGCTCGTCCTGGATCGCCGAGGCCCACGTCGGTCCCCTGGGCCGGTTCTCGCTGAAGGTCCCGCACGGACTGGAGAAGGCCACCCTCAGCATCATGGCCGGCGAGCACGCCTCGACGCGGTACCGGATCGGCAACGCCGGTCCGCTCGTCGAAAGCCCCTGGGTCGACTTGGGCACGCTCGACCACGACGTCAAGGGTTTCGAGATCGTCCGCTACGTGGCGCCGATCATCGTCATCAACGCCACCACGAGGGACGGCCAGCAGATCAAGGATTTCCACGCGGACGTCCAGTACACCCACCCCGGCCCGCATAACCGCAAGGACATCGGCCTCAGGGGCGGCGGGAAGAAACAGGAGGCTATCGAGGACGAGCAGTATGACGGCCGCTACCGGACATCCAGGATGCTGCCCGACAAGGAGGTGAAGGTCACCGTCTCGGCCGAGGGCTACACGGAAGCGAGCCGGACCTTGACTCTGCCCGAGGGGAAAACCGAAGAAGTGACGTTCGTGCTTGAGCCGAAGTGAACAGCGGGGCAACGCGAAATGAAAGGGCCATTGAGATGAACTGGCAGATGCTCGCTTGGGCCCGGCTGGCGGACGCCGCCGCCGGCAGTCTGATCGTCATGGCGGTGGGGAGCCTCGCGGCCCGGCTTTGCCGGCAGCCGGTGCGCCGCGCCGGATCATTGTCCTGACGCTGCTCGGTGGGGTAGCGGTTCCCTGCCTGAATGCCCTGCCGGTCGCACCGCATTGGTCGGCCGGGCTCCTCCCCGCGCCGGCCGTTCTGGTTCCTCGCCCAGACGACGCGGCACGCGCGAATGTGACAAACCACTTTTACACGCCCGAGCCGCAGGAATCGAGACGCAGCTTTCACTTCCATCGAGCCGTCCGGAAAGGGAACGGCAACGCCACGAACCGCGCTCGTCTCTGTTTCATCGGAGCCCGTAAACCCATCACCCGAGGGGAGGTGGACTCTCCTCCGCGCCCAAACCACTCTGCTGGCATCTATCTCGCCGGGGCGGCAGGGTTGGCGGCCTGGTGGTTGGTGGGCCAAGCCATGCTCTGGCGGTTGACGCGGACAGCCCGCGCCGTCGGCATACCGGTACGCGACCTCTTCTCAGAGATCAGTGGGCCCCGTGGCGAGCCCGTCGTTCTCCTCGAAACCGACCATGTCGCGCTCCCCTTTACCTTCACGTGGCTCCGACCCGTGATCTTACTACCACGCAAGCTCTGCTATCCGACGGACGCCGGAAGACTGCGGTACATCCTGGCGCACGAGTGGTCGCACATTGAGCGACGCGATGCTTGGGCATGGAACCTCACGTGTCTCGCGGGGATCATGCTGTTCTATCAACCATTGTTCTGGTGGCTACGCCGGCAACTGAAGCTGTGCCAGGACTTCCTGGCCGACGATCGGGCTGCCGCCCTGGGGTCCGCGGAAGATTACGCGACGTACCTGGTTCAACTTGCGCCAGTGCTCGCCGAAACGGCGTGGCTCTACCAGCGCTGGGAGCCAGCGACCGGCGGTCGAATCTTTATCGGAGGATCGCCATGCTCGTCCATTGCCATGAGCCTCTCGAACGCCGTTGCCGAACGCCTTGGAGCGTGACAACCGCCCTGTCCGCTTTGCTCATTATGGTGACCGCATCGGGCCTCCGCCTTCAGGCGGGCGCGCCGCTGGCCGCCGACAATGAGGCCACGACGAAAAACGGAAAAGGCCCGGTCCAAAGACTCGAACACGCACGCATTTGGCATGGACGTGTCAGCGAGCAGGGCACCGGAAAACCGCTCCCGGGAACGGAGGTACTCGTGAAGATCTCGGTCAGTCGCGAAAAGTCAACGAATGAGCTGAAGACGCTGCGCGAAATTCCATGCACAACAGGGCACGACGGCTCTTACGCGTTCAGTGTTACGCCCGCCGAGGCGGCCGAGCCGTCCCTCTATATCACGCTGCAGGTGACGCCGCGCGACCACGTTAACTTCAAAGACGGCTACAGCTTTGACATCATCCTGAGGAACGAGAAGCTTGGCAAACGTCCATTTTTTGAAAACGTTAGGCTTTCACCGGGCAAGGAGGTTGAGGGGATGGTTCAGACACCTGACGGAAAACCAGCCGCCGGGGTGAAAGTGGACGCCTGGTCCTCCCCCGACGCCAATCAGCCCTTCTATAACAACGGTCGATTTTCCGAGACTACAACCGATTCCCGTGGCCACTTTCGTCTTGTTCTTTATCCGAAGGGGACGGCCGTCATCTGGATGCTCCCGCGGGATTATGCCCCTGAGGCCCATGGCTTGAAGAACGACCGCCGGGGCGATCTTGGCACGTTTACGCTGGAACATGGAGTGCGCTTCGGTGGCCGGCTGCTCGACGCGAACGGGAAACCGGTCGCTGGCGTGTGCGTCAAGGCAGATCGCAAGCGGAGCGAGAACAATGAAGACGAACCGGTTCCACGAAGCGTAGCCGATATGAGGCGTCGCGCAACTGTGACCACCGCGGACGGATCATTCCTATTCGGGCCGCTGCCTCCCGGCACTTACGTCGTCTATGCGAGCGAAAAGGGTGGGGACCCGAGCACCCGCGAGGGGGCTCAAGAACGAGGCCGGCGGCCGCTCCCCGCGGTTTTTACTTTCCATCGAGTGATACTCGAAAACGGCAAAACGCCGGATCCCCTCGAAATCCGGGCAGTACCTGATGTCGTCATCGAGGCGCAGGTTTACAACAGCAAGGGGGAAAAGCAGAGCGGCCACTTCGTTGTTTTGTTCGGTCACATCGACGGCGAGTTTTGGCTCACCGAGTGTCAGCCCACAGCGGATGGGAGCTATCGCATGCGGGGGCCACACGGCCTTGGGAACGCCCGGATTAGTCTCACGGCCAGTGAGAACTCGGCCCTCCAGTTCCGGACCGCGAAAGGCGCCCCTCTCCAGCGCGGCCGAAACATCTGGCTTGGCACGCTCGACCACGACGTCACGGGAATCGAAATCGTTCGTTACGAGGCGCCGATCATCCTCATCGCTGCCACGACCAAGGACGGCAGACCGGCAACGGGCTTTAGGACCAGCGTCGACTACACGGAAGTCGATCGTCCTCGCGACGACGGGAAGTTCATCCTCAAGGGAGGAATCAGATCAGACGTTTTTCTGGACGAACAGAAGGACGGCCGCTACCGCACGTCCCAGCTCGTGCCGGATCGAGAAGTCGCGGTCACCGTCGAGGCCGACGGCTACAGGCCAGCGAGCCGCAAGGTTACACTGCCCGAAGGCAAAACGGAGGAGCTAACGCTCGTTATGGAGCCGAATTGAACCGCGGAGCCATCCGCCTTGCGGGTCACCGCTGGTGACGGCCGAGCTGAGGAACCCGCGACGAAGAAGTAGCAAATTGAAAAAGAGCCCTGTATCATGCAACAACTGAGATGCGGAGGTTTAAGCAAATGTCCGGATACGTGTCCATCTGGGAGTGCTTGGTTCACGGGTCGGTTGGCGGATTCCTCGTCTTGGCCGTGGGTAGCCTCGCGGCCCGGCTTTGCCGGCAGCCGGTAAGGCGTGCAAGGATCGTTGTCCTGACGCTGCTCGGGGGGGTAGCGGTTCCCTGCCTGAATGCCCTGCCGGTCGCACCGCATTGGTCGGCCGGGCTCCTCCCCGCGCCGGCCGTTTTCCTTCCTAGCCCTGACGACGCGGCCTCCACGGATGCGACGAGCCACCTTCACGTGCTCGACGTGCCGGGATCGAGAGTCAACCTTAATCCCATCGAGCGGGCCGGGGAGCCGACGACGGATGCCGCCCGGGCCGTATTGTTTCCGGCTCATCAGAGTTCGCAAAGGCATCCCCCGAGCGGCGGTGGACTTCCCCTGCGCAAACGGCTCTGTTCGCGTGCTACTTCGCCGTTGCCGCCGGGTTGGCAGCCTGGTGGTTCGCCGGGCAGTTCTTGGTGTGGCGGGTGGCCCGGGCGGCTCGCCCGGTCCCGAAAGCCGTCCGCGACGTCTTCGACGGCCTCACGGGTGCCGGCGGCGGGCAGGTCATCCTCCTCGAGAGCGATCGGATCGCCCAGCCGTTTACCTACACCTGGCTCCGTCCGGTGATCATCCTGCCAAAGGCCCTCTGCGATGGGAGCGAGACCGGGGCCCTCCGGTACGTCCTGGCACACGAGTGGTCGCATGTCGAGAGGCGCGACGCCTGGGCGTGGAACCTCGCCTGTGTGGCCGGCGTCGTCCTCTTCTATCAACCGTTATTCTGGTGGCTGAGGCGTCAGCTCCGCCTCTGCCAGGACTACCTCGCCGATGCCCGAGCCGCAGCCGTGGGTTCGGCGGAAGACTACGCGGCGTTTCTCGTTCGCCTCGCGCGGGCTCGCAGGTTCGGCCCCATCGTTCCGGCGCTGGGGATCGGCGACCGGCGCTCGAACCTCTACCGGAGAATCATCATGCTCGTACAAAACCACGAACCTCTGGAGCGCCACTGCCAGGCCGTCTGGAGCCTTGCGGTTGCTTCGGCCGCGGGCATTGTGATCGTGGCTGCCTCGGGGCTCCGGTTGAACGCCGCAGCGCCGCCCAAGGTGGTGTCTCCCGCAAAGACAGTAGAAGCCGCGAAAGACGTTGCCAAGCCTCCCGCTACGAAAGAGAAGTCGGGAGAGACGCTGCACTACAAGGGGACCGTCGTGGACAAGGACACCGGCCGGCCAATTGCCGGCGCGACGTTGGTCGTCCGTCGGTCGATCTCCCGATCAACGGAGGAACGGGTGCTCCAGGAGACCAAACACACGACCGGCGAAGACGGCACGTACGTCTTCGAGATCCCCCCGGATCAATATGCCGAGCCCTCCCTCTATATCGAGTCGACGTGGAGCACCCCGATTACGCCCCGGAAGACGAGTTCGGCTACGCTCTCAGCATGATCCGGAAAAATGAGGAACTCCACGAGCGGCCATTCTTCGAGAGGATCGCGCTGCGTCCGGCGAAGCCGATCGCCGGGCGAGTCGAGACGCCCGAGGGCGAGCCCGCGGCGGGCGTGGTGGTCCTGGCGTATTCGCGAACCGACAAAGTTTCGAGGGACCACTTCGAATATGGCTCCTTCGCCCAAGCCGAGACGGATGCCCAGGGCCGGTTCCGGCTGCCGATCACCACGCCCGGCCAGGCCGCGTACTGGTTATTGCCCAAGGATTTGGCTCCCGAGCTATACGTGGTGCCCGAAGGAAAGCGAGGTGATCTCGGGACGACGACCCTGAAGAAGGGCGTCTCCGTGGCCGGCCGTTTACTGGATGTTCAAGGCAAGCCGGTCAAGGGCGTGTTTGTCGAGATTAAGCCGCGATCGCAGGAGCGGGCCGGATTTGGAGGCGCATAACCTGGGGTTCATCTCCAACGTGATCCGCCGGATCGCGGAGACCGACGCCAACGGGCAATTCACCTTCGATCCGTTGCCGCCGGGGGAATACGGCGTCGCGCCCACCGAGTCCAACGACGATGGCGACCGGAAGACAACTGGTATTCATCGGCCATTGCCGGGCGTCTTCGCCACCACGAAGCTGACAATCAAAGAGGGCGAGACCGCCGCCCCGCTGGAGATTCGCGCATTGCCAACGGTCGTGATCGAGGGTCACTGGGTCGACAGCAAGGGGCGGCCGAAAGGGGGCTGGGAAAGCAACGTTTTCGGCCAGATGGACGGCGGGCCTTGGCTCGCGGAGGCGCGGCCAAATTCCCTGGGCCGATTCTCCCTTAAGGTCCCGCATGGTCTGGAGCGCGTCCAGCTCGATATCTCGACCACTGAGCATGCCTCAACGCGGCATCGGATCGGCAAAGATAAGCCGCTCGTCGAGGGCAACACGATCATGCTCGGCACGCTCGACCACGACGTGAGGGACATCGAGATTGTCTGCTACACGGCGCCAATCATCGTGATCAACGCCGCCACGAAGGACGGCCGGCGGATCAAGGACTTCAAAGCGGCCGTCGAGTACACCGGGGCGGCCCCGGATGGCCAAAGAAGTCATCAGGACGAGCAGTACGACGGGCGCGACCCCGGACCTCGCAGATGCTGCCCGACAAGGAGGTGAAGGTCACCGTGACCGCCGAAGGCTACACGGAGGCGAGCCGGACGCTGACTCTGCTGGAGGGGAAAACCGAAGAAGTGACATTCGTGCTTGAGCCGAAGTGAACAGCGGGGGAGGGGAAATGCGAGGCATCGTCGTTGCAATCGTCGGGCTCCTGATGCTTTC
>CAWHKI010000207.1:0-29853 GCA_963829765.1 uncultured Isosphaeraceae bacterium
GCGTTTCACTGTCTTGGTTGGTAAATCGAATCGTCTGGCCCAGGCTGATCGCTCGAACCCGAGGCACGAACTGTAGCCCTTGCTGGTTTACCAGTACGACCTCGGCCCGGCGGTCCCGCCCGGCCGTGCACTCCGCGCTTAGCGGCCCGAGCGATGTCTGCTTCGCATCCGCCGCCGCCAGATAGACCACGGCCGGACTCACGGCTGGCGAGCAGACCTCAGGCATCCGCACGACACCCGCCAATTCCCCCTCACCCTTGCTCTTGCTGCCAGCGGCGCAAATCAAAACGCTCACAAAAGTTATGGTCGATAGCCTGGTCGTCATTTCTTTGCGAGTCATCGCACTTCTCATCTCTTGGAATGCATTCATCCGCCGAATCGGCTTTCATCGGTCGGGTCCGCGCCAGTTGAGATTGAGTCTCAATAACAATGGGATTGTAGTGTTATCGACGGTACGACGTCAAATCCGAATTGTATTTGGGCCGCGTCTCATCAGGGCACGTTGTGTAAGGACGAGGGGGCCCGATCGGCCGATTGCGCTGACCGCGTTATGCCCAGGAGGCGTTTAAGCCATGACTTGACTGGTTCGACGATCTCCATTCGCGAACAGAACGGCCGGTGAGATGGAGACTCACCTTGATCCGGCCGATTCGCGTCAAATCAAGCGGACGGTTCACTCCTTCGACCTCCATGAGCGTTTGAGCTCCGACTTCGAGCGACTCTCCTGGTCTCCTCGTTGCGACTGCCGAATGGGTAAGCCAATGACAAGCAGGCGTCGCCGAGGCCGAGACGAGTGAGAACCTCCGCTGCGCTTGGATATCATCGCGCACGGATGCGGTCGTCAATCTCGCCAGAGGGGGGTGCGACCGGGTATGGTTTCCGAAGGCCATGCCGGCGGCCGACATCTCGGCGATCTGGTCAGAGTCAAGATAAAGCTGGTTGTGCTGGGTCAACGCATGATCATCGATGTTCATCTCGGCCCGCAGATGGGCAAGAAGGGCCTCGATTCCGCACGGTCGTAACACTCGACCAGCGCGTCGCTGATCATCCCATGTGGACTGGCACTCCTCAGACCAACGCAGCGGGCGACAATGGCACGGGCGCAGATCGATGGTTGTTGAGGAACCAGTTCAATTCGTTAAGCCAGATAATCGCCTCATTGCCGATCACGTCGGTGACCACATAACAAGTCGCGGAGAGTCCCCGTTTCTTAAGTCGCGGCCAGGCCTGTTCATAAACCGAGCGGAAGCCGTCGTCGAAAGTGATCGCCACCGTGGGTGCTGACAGTGCCCCTGAATTGAGCCCAGCGACGGGAACGACGCGATAATACTTTGTCAAAAAATCGAGATGGGAGTCAAACTGAGACGGAGTTGTATTGATCGAGAGGCCGCGGATGAATGGGCTCTCGGTCTCCTCGCAGGCATGATACATCAGTATCTTGACGGCGCGACGATTGAGGTGAATCACCAGCCGGGCCATGCCGGAATGATAGAACGCGACGCCAAACGAGGTGAGAAGCCCATTCAAAATCGCCCTGGCGACGTGTTTTGATCTCCAAGAAAGCCAAGGCAACATGGCGACGGATCTTTCTGCCGGAATGCGAATTGGGAATATCCGCACTGAACTGAATCGTCGAGATCGAGTAGCTTATCAATAAATCCACCGGGACACGAGCTTGGGGGCGATATTCAGGCCGCTTGGCCGCTTGATTCGGTGCCGTCCCCCGTCTGGCGGAAACTCGCGAGCCGTGCCTCTCGCTCCTGCGTGCCAATTCTAACGTATCGCGATACGATGTCGCCCTTTATCACCAAGTATCCACCCAGTTGCGACTCGTGACAACTTTCGTGTATAGTTGCGAGGGCGAGCCATTTTCCTGGGCTCAATCGTGTACTGGGGGCCTCAGTGGTTACACCGACATCGGTCGATCCAGATCGCGCAGGCCTGCGCGACCGGGAGCGGCGACGCACGCTCGTATATCCTCAGTCTTCTCACTCCGCAAGAGGCGCTCGGCGATCCGGCGATCCGCCGTGAATGGGAGTTGTTGCTGAGCCTGGGCAACCCCTTGTACCGCGTCTTGGCCTCACCGACGCTTTATGATCGCGCGGCACAGGTAAGTCGAAGGCCGGAGAATCGAGTCGCCGTACTCCGCGATGCGGCGGGCGCGATCGTCGGCATTTGCCCCATCATGTTCTGGCGATTGACGATTCCCTTGCAAATCCGGCGGCGAATTTTCGCCAGGATCACCCTACGTGCGGCAACCATACTGAGCGGAGAACCCTTGGCCCGGCCGGATCCCCAACTTTATCGCGCTCTTTTCCAAGGATTGCTCCAACAGTTGCCATGGTGCGACTGCATCTATATCAACTCGATGCCCGCCGACTGTTTCACCGGCCGTTTCCTGATTGAAAGCCAGAACAATCAAACAGATTATTTCTTGCACCCGCGCAAGATAGAGCGGCGGCCCTTTCTTTATCTCGGGCTGGGGGCGAGCTTGGACGCGTTTCTTAAGGACAAGAACAGCCATGCTCGCAACAATCTCAAGAGACGGTTTCGCCGGTTCACGGAATCTGCCCCAGGGGAAATTGAGTGCACTCGAGTCGAAAACCCGGAGCAGGTCGATCGATTTTATGAGGCGGCCGTATCCATCGCTCAGAGGTCCTGGCAAGATCGATTCCTGGCTCGCCCCATCGAGGAAACAGCCCTCTACCGTGAGAGCCTCTTGATGGCGGCGAAGCTGGGCTGCCTGCGGGCTTATCTGCTCGAGTGTGGGGGGCAGCCCTGCGCCTTCGTCATCGGTTATCAAGACGGGGACGTGGTCCAGATCGAACAGACGGCTTACGCGGAGGACTGGGGCAAAATGTCGCCCGGGACGGTGCTCTATTACAAGATGCTGGAGGATCTATTTCGGCATCGTTGCCCTCGGCTGGTCAGTTTCGGAGTCGGAATCAACCCCCACAAGGTGACCTTCTCGAATCGGAGCACATTCGACAGCTCGATCTACGTGATGCGACCCACGCTGCGTAACCGGGTCCGAATGGCCACCCTGGGTGTTTTCTTCGCGGTACTAAAGCTGTCTAAGCGGCTGTTCAAGAAGGGATCACCCGTCGAAGAAGCCGGCGACGCCGAATCCCAAGCGGGGTGAGCCGCGAGCGACCGCGGCTATTACCATCGCGGGGCTTTCGACTCGCCACGCCACGCTAACTTCACCGAATCGATCGACCATCATTGGCCCCACTTTGGATGCTTGACTCATGGCCGGATACCACTTTCGAGCGATCGAGGAGCCCGACTTGCCAGAGGTTGGCGTTTTCCTGGAGCAGCAACAGGAAATTACCTCACGGGACGATCCGACGCAGGCACGTCCCAGCACTCACGATCTGCGATGGCTCCTCGTTAATCCTGACCGACGCGACGGCATTCCGCTGGGAGAAACGATCCGCGAGGAGGATGGAAAAATCGCCGGGATGATCCTCTCGCTACCGCGAATGTATCGTCTCGGGGCGAAGTGGTTGCTGGGCCTGGCGGCGGGCGACTTCTACGTCGATGCGTCCGTTCGGATGCAGGGCTTTTTCATGCTGCGGCGATTCCTCGCAACACCAGGGGTCGAGTTCTGCTATGCGAATTCATGCAATCGACAGTCGGCGCCGCTTTGGGCCAAGTGCGGAGGCGTCCAGGTGCCGGAATCTGATGTTGAGTATCTTTTTCCCTTCAATTTGGGCCCGATCGCCGAGGAGTTGGTGATCCGCAAGGAGTGGCCCAAAGCGGTTCGGGGCGTCGTTCGCGCCGTCGGGCCGCTCGCAAGCCTCGTCGGGGCCCCCCGAATCCCCGCAAATCGCTTCGCGTTGGAGCCCTGCGTTGATGCGGAACGCCTCGCCGCCATCGCCGAACGAAACAGGAACCCAGAGTTTCTTCAGCCGGAGGCACTCCGTCCCTTACCTCCAGTGGTGCTACGGTTCCGTTCTGCGTTCGCCGCGGACCGACGATTCTAAACAGGCGATCTACCGATTTGCCGGTCCGGATGGGTTGGAAGGCTGGTTCGTGCTCAGTTTCGGTACCAGGGGACGAAACGATCAGGTCCGCAGCGCACGAGTGGAGGATGTCGTTTGGCCGACTCAACAGATGCCGTTCACGGATGTGCTTCCGACGATTATCGCGGCCGCCCGGCCTCAATCAGACCTGCTGAGCATGCGCGGCCGCGTCGGGCTGGGACTTCGGGATGGCGCGATCCGGGGATTGCGGCGAAGACCCCTCCTAGCCCCGGAAGCATTCGTGGCCAGCAAGTCTGCTCCGTCGGCCGAGCTGGGGAAGGTGGCTGATTTTCCGTTTGCCGACCGCTATTGACGGAGCGAGGGGACATCAGCGCACAGCCGCGATCGCTCCGCGCCACCTGCCTCTGCCACGCTGCGACACGGACTCTCGGTTGCCTGTAATGGCCCAAATCCTCAAGAAATCTGGCATTCAGACGATGGGGTGGGAGCACTCGGCCGTTCTCCACGACTGGCGCGAGATCGCAACAGCCTACGACTAGTGTCTGCCGCAATCAAGGTGGCACTCTTGCTCAAGAAGCTGTGCAGCTTCAAACGGAAGATGGTTTTGACGTACCTGCTAGGTTTTGTCTGGGGATTCGTCGTGCTCGGAAGCTTCGCGGGCTGGGGTCTCGCACTGGGACGGCTTCTTGATTCCGCTCGCGAATCGGAGGTCCCCGAATGGGGCAAGTCGATCGCCCTCGGCATGGCGTATATCGTGGCTTTGGGGGGATTCCTCAACCTTCGCAACCTGATGACACGGGGGACGGTCTGGTTCCTCTTGGTCGGAGGGCTTTTGCTTTTTGCAGCGATCAGTGGGGGGCTTCGTTTTCGTGGCGGCCGGGGACGAGTCTTCGCGGTTCCACAGACCAGGCTTGACGCACTTGCCGCGCTGATGTGCGTGGTAGCTTACGCGTCGTGCGTGTGCCTGTGCGAATCCCCCTACGGGGACTACCGTCTGAGACAGCGTTTCACCCTCAACCCCTGGGACGACCTCAATGGCGGCTATGTCACTGGTCCGCTCAGGCTGTTGAGTGAGGGCAACGTCGGTGACGATCCCTTCAATGCCTACCGTTCGCACGCCCTCGGCGGCCTCGCCGTCCTTCAGTCTTTTGTGCTCCTCTTCCTTCCACCCACGTTCATCCACTTGCTCGATCCCGGTCTTGCAATCCTGACGCTGCTGTTCCTGCTCTACGGGATTTGCAGAGCACGCAGTTGGCCTCTCTGGTTGGCACCGGCTCTTCTGCTCTTTTGCCTCGCGTTGAAGACTCACTGCGTCAACGCTTCAACCCAGCTTTTGCCAACCGTATTTCTCCTTGTCTTGTACGACGCTCTTGACGAGTTGGCCATGCAGCCGCGTGTTGGACGTTCCCGTCTGATCGTTGTGGCGCTTTTGGCATCGGCTCTGATCGCCCTCAAGAATACGCTCGCTCCCGGGACATGCCTCCTCCTCGTAATCGTCTTGATCCTCGACAGCCTTGTCCGCCGCGATCTGCGCCGGACCATGGCGTCCGGCCTCACGACGGGCCTGATCGTCCTGGTCTTGCTCACGCCATGGCTCCTCTCCTGCTATTGGGCATCAGGGACCCCCCTCTATCCACTTCTCGGGGAGGGGTACTGGGCCAACCCGATGGGAAACATGCCGAGCCTTAACCCGAATAGAAATCTCGCCGCCGAGGTACGGGAACTCCTGATGGTTGTTAAGGACCCGCGCGAGATTCTCCTGCTCCTGTTCGGCGCAATTGGGACTACCGTGTGTGCGCGACGGGGCCTTGGGCAGGGTCGAGGCGTCGCGTACTTGGCGTCCCTGCTCACTGCGGTCATGGTCGTCTTCTCCTACGCCCACGTGTTCCATGATGGCTGGATGCGTTACAGCTATAACTTCACTGTCCTTTCACTATTGGTGTCGTTCGGGTTGCTGCTGGGATCGAAAGAGGCACGAGCCTGGATCGACGGGCGTGTCCCCGCAGGCACAAGCTGGCTTTGTGGGCTGCTCGTTCTGCTGACGACCGCCGGGGCCGCCCGCCAGTTAGTTTCCGCCCCACGCACAGCCACCATGATCCGCAAGGCGATCAATGGAACAGGGTGGGATCCGAACGCGCAGAGGGCAAGCTACCGTGACCTACAGGCGGCGATTCCGCCGGGACAGCGGTTCGTAGCTTTTCTTCCCATGGCGCACCTTCTCGATTGTGCTCGTAATCCGATCAACGTGATCCACTTGAATTGCGGGATAAGCCCGCCGCCGGGGCTACCGCTGAATGGAACGCCCCAGGAAATCGCCAGCTATCTGCGGTCGCGTGGAGTGAAGTGGTTCGCAACGCGTGACGTCTTCTGGGGCCGCGGCGGAGAAAGCCGCGATCCGGAGCGGATCCGGCGGTGGAGCGAGGTCTATGACGCCGATAACTCATGGGACGCGAGGTTGGTCTATTCCTACTATTTGATGGCGAAGTGCAGTCGATCGCTCGCCGCGAGCTACGAGACAAGGCGATTCGACAACAACCTTCTGCTCGTCAACCTCGAGCGGACCGACTCGAAACCGACCGGCACGGATCACGAGTAGGAAAGGCAATGCCGGGCCACCCGCTTGCGGCGTAAATGCTCAGATTTCATCGCATGCTAGCCGGATAGCCGCGAAATCCAGGAGAGCGCCGGGTGGATGATTGGCGCGACGTCGGAGTGTGGCGAGAGCGACCTGTCAGCAGCCGTCGCCGTGTCGACACTCAGGGGTAATTTCAGACCGTGATACCTCCATCAACCGTGAGCACCTGACCTGTCATGAAGGCCGAATCATCGGAGAGCAAAAACCTGACCGGGCCGACAACATCCTCGGGAGTGCCCAGGCGGCCCAAAGGGGTCCGAGACAGGATCTTTTTGAGTTGCTGGTCGTTGAGGCTCGAGCTCATTTCGGTCTGAAGATAGCCAGGAGCCACTGAATTGACCCGGATTTTCCAGGCCCCCAGTTCTCGCGACAGAGAGCGCGTCATCGCGTCCATCCCACCCTTGGTCGCGGAATAGACTGCCATGCCGCGATAGCCTCGAAGGCCGACCACGGAAGAGATATTGACGATTGACCCGCCGTCGCCACGCAAACGCATCTGGCGGAGGACGAGACGTGTCAAGGTGATCGTGCCACGGAGATTGGTGGCGATGGCTTGATCAATTTGCTCATCTCGCAAGAGGGGCAGAACGCCGACGATCGCCACCCCGGCGCAATTCACGAGGCCGTAAGGTGGACCGAATCGCTCCTTCGCGCTGTTGAGAAATCGCACCAAGCCTGGGGAATCACAGACATCGGCCAATTCAAAGAATAGCCTGGGATCTTCGGCGTGCTGATCAATAAAATCGGTGCGGTTGCGGCTGAACGTCGACACCTGATAGCCAGACTCGATCAGTCCCGCGACGAGGCGCGTCCGAGGCCGCGACTCCCTCCGCTAACAATCACATGCCGCCGTTTTTCGCCGCCAGTGGGTTCGGTCATGGCCGTGTCAACCTTCCCTTTGCCGTCGTCGCCGGCTGGCGGCGGCACGACTCATGCGGGTGGGCTCGATTTTCGAGTAATGAAATCAATGCGCCGTGGACCAGGAGACCTTCCGGGTGCCGCCAAGGCGACACATCGTCGCCAACCGGGCTCCGGCCAGTTAACATCAGTTTCGGATTTTCTTCGCGGCGCCCGAGAGGCTGATCGTGGCGACGGCTTGAACGAACCGCGGCCGCTCGTGCCCGTCAAGTCGCTCGAGACAAGTCTCTGTTGATCGCCCTCTTCACCTCTTCGGTGTCGAAACCCGGCTCGGGCACGAACTCGCATGCGACCATTTGCCCGACCAGAGAAGAACTCCGCGAAAAGACCCGCACGTCGCGCACCCCCGGAATGGCCTGAATGACCTTTTCGACGCGGACAGGCTGCACCTTGTTGCCGCCGACGTTGATGACATCGTTGCGTCGGCCCGCGAAGAAGCACCGATCACCGACTCGTTCGATCAAATCACCGGTCGGAAGCCATTCCGCCCCCCTTGCCAACCCCCGCGGAGGCTCCCGAGCCAAGCATGGCGTTCGACGATCGAACATAAAGCTCTCCGTCTTCGAGCTTGAGCTCGACGCCGTCGTCAGAAGTTGCCTCTAGAAAGCTGGCAGGGAAACCCGCTCGCCGATCCTTTACTGAGAAGCATCGACCGAGCTCACTGGTCGCATAGATATGCACCAGGTGCGCCCGCGGATAAAGACGATCGAGAGCAGTCAGCACTTGTTCGTCGGCGATCTCGCCCCCCAGAGTAATCTGTTCGAGCGGGATCGACCGCAGAAGAGCGAGTGCCCCCTGCGTGATCAGGCGGCGCCAGTAGGACGGCGTGGCCGATACCGACGTCACCGATGATCTCGCCATCAGGTCGACCACAACATCGACAGCCGCCCCCTGCTCGTGCGCTACAAGCGTCTCTTGATTGACGAGACAATGCAAGAACACCTGAAGCCCGGCGAAGAGATGAGGTCGGTAGGTCAGCAACCAGCGCTGGGGTGAAGTCGAATTGGTTTTTCGAACCGACCGCGTCAGGGAATTCCAATCGTGGTGAACCGGCTTGGGTTGACCAGTACTTCCCGATGTGAAAATCGTAACCTGGCCGCGCCCGGCGAATGAAGGCGCGGGACCCAGGTGCACAAAGCCAGACGCAGTCAAACCTGGGTCGCCGGAGGGATCGATCGTGGCATCGAGATGATATTGCACGGCGATCTGTTCCTGTGCCGGGCCGCTCATCCCCGGGTCAAGGAGGAAAACATCGCACTCGAGACACGATAGCGCGATCAGCGAGGCATACGCCTCTCCTGAGGGGCGGAGCAACAGCCCGATCCGCGCTTGCCGCAACGGTGAATACCGCTCGAGCAGTTGCCCGATCAATCCGATCCACTCAGCCCAGGTGAACGTGGTCGCCGGCGTGAGAAAAGCAATCCGCTCGGTCCGCTTGAGCGAGTCGAAGATCTCGGTGATAATTTCCGAGCTTGGAGAGGTGGTAACCGAGCGTGTTGAAGAGCTCATCGATCGATCTCAGTCGTAGAGAGAACACAGATCGCCAAGCGTCCTCACCGCGGGAATCGTCCCGGCTGAAAACGGGTCTTTTCCGAACACCTGTTCCAAACGCATGACAAGCTCGGCGAAGTCGAGCGACTCGAGACCGAGCGTGCCATCCAGCACCGTATCGGTCGACAGCGGCGGCGGATTCAAGCCTTTGTTTTTGAAGACAACAACAAATTCCTCGACCACTTTGGCAAGGTTGGTGGTTTCAGTCACTAAACTCATCGAGATTGCAACTCCACGTTGAGACAGCGATTCGCCGATCGGCCTCGAGCCTGCCGCAAGAGCGGCCAAAAGAATTCATCGTGTCCAGGCAAACACGACGAATCTTGATTCTACTCCGTTATTCTCCTCGATGGAAGGAAAATCTTTCGTTTGACATCGTGCGAAAAGATCGTAATCCTGGAATAAAGCTCGCCCGAACTCGCAGCGCCATGGCGAAGGCCAATATTTCGGGGGTTTCTGCACTGTCGTGGCGCCGGACTCTTGATGAATTCCAGCGGTGCGGCTTCGGGGTTGGGCTCCTTCAGGCCCACCTCGCGCCGGTGGGGGGGAAACGATGACCGTTTGGTCTGGCATCGACGTGGTTGTTCTTTGTGCCTGGCTGGCGGTAGTGCCTTATTTTGGATCGATGTTGATCACGTCGGTTGCGGCGATACTTTGTGGAATACCGCGGCGAAAGACTCGGAAGTCGATACCGGATCGCCTGCCATCCACTCGTCGATTCCTCGTCGCCATACCGGCCCATGACGAAGAGGCCGGCATCGTCGCGACGGTGATGAGTTGCAAGTCGCTCAATTATCCTAGTCACCTATTTCAAGTTGTTGTCATCGCGGATAACTGTTCCGACGCAACGGCGGAGCGTGCCCGCGGCGCAGGCGCGAGGGTACTCGAACGGCAGGATGCCGCCAGAAAAAGCAAGGGACACGCCATCCAATTCCTGATCGATTCGCTGATCCAAGCCGGCGAATTGGATTGCCTGGACGCGTTGATTATTATCGACGCCGATTCGACGGCTCACCCCGAGTTACTGCGACGTTTCGCTGAGATCCTCGATACCGGCCAGGAGTGGATCCAGTGTTACGATACCGTCCGCAACGCCGACGATACATGGCGCACTCGCTTGATGGCCTATGCATTCAGCATGATCAACGGTGTGACTCTCCTCGGCCAAAGTGCCCTGGGGCTCGAGCGCTGGGCTTCGCGGCAACGGCATGTGTATTTCGACCGCGGGCCTGCGGCGGGTGCCATGGAGTTCACATGGTCTGGCGGAAGACCTTGAGTATTCGTGGTCGGTACGAATCGCCGGCGGCCGGATCGCGTTCGCACCCGACGTGTCCGTCCATGCGACTATGCTCACCGAAGGGGGACAATCTTCCAGGAATCAGCGACTTCGGTGGGAGTACGGTCGCGATAGCCTGAGGCGAACGATGCTCGGCCCCTTACTACGCTCGTCACATCTTGGCTGGTTCGAGAAAGGCGCGGCCGTCATCGAACTGACAATGCCAGCGACGTTAACCCTTTTTGCGACTTATTTGGTGCTGATCGTCATCGCGAGTGTTCGGCTCCCCGATCTCCTTGTAAGGAACGAGTATTTCTTCTTTTATTCCAATGCGTCCTGTCTCGCTGTCGCCACAGTGGCCCTCGTAACGCAGGCCCTTGGCCCGTTCCTGCTGCGGATGGTGCCGTGGGCATTTGCAACGAGCCTGTTCTTCCTTCCTTACTTCGCGATCTGGAAAACGGTGATCTCTTTGCGGGGAGCCCCCCGAAGTTGGCTCCGCACGACTCGTGAACCCGCGACGCGGAACGGTTCAGAGAGTGTCGCGCGCCATGTTTCATAGCAAATCGGGGGCAACGGATTACCGCGGCCCCGCGGTGGTGAGTTTGATCGAGCTAGCCGAACGGACCATCAAGCTGGTACGCCCGGCGGACCCCGACTTGCTCCTTGATGATCCGTCGACCACCGATTGGAATCGGCGCGACGATTACATGCCCTACTGGGCGTATCTCTGGCCCGCGGCCTACCTGTTGGCCGAGGCGGTCGCCAGGGAGGCTTGGCCCGAATGCCCGAACGAGTCGGGCTCTGCCGAAGCGCTGGAGATCGGCTGCGGACTCGGCCTGCCCGGCCTTGTTGGCGTGGCCCGCGGGCTCCGCGTCCAGTTCACCGATTATGACCAGGCGCCCCTCGAATTCGTCACCCGCAGCGCGGACGAGAACGGCTTTGACCCTGCGCTTTTTCGACACGTCTGCTCGATTGGCGGAACCTGCCCGACGAACGGTATTCGATCATCCTTGGTGCCGACGTGATCTACGAGGCCCGCCTGGTTCCCCTGGTTGCCGGCTTGCTGGATCGGCTGCTCTCCCCTGGCGGCGTGGCCTTGCTCGCCAGCCCGTACAGGATCGCGGCAAAAGCATTTCCCGCCGCGGTTGCGGCTCTTGGATTGTCGTGCCACACGGAGGCCGCGACCGCCGGGTCCGAAGATGGCCGCCTGATCGAGGGGACAATTTATCGCGTCACGCGCTGAGGCGTGTGTCAACCGCGATTGGACCGAAGCGTGCCGATCACTGAGCGAACGTCGTTCACCCCTGCGTCGTCGAGGCGACGGGTCAGATCTTCAACGACGCGTTCAGACGCGGTTGGGTCGTAGAATGTGGCCGTGCCAACTTGAATCGCCGAGGCGCCGGCGACCAGGAATTCAAGGGCATCGTCGGCCGTGGCGACTCCGCCGACGCCAATGATCGGAAAGCCCGGCAAGGCGCGAGCGACTTCCCAGACGATCCGCAGGGCGACCGGCTTGATCGCCGGCCCGGAAAGTCCCCCTACGTCATACGCCAGAATCGGCCGCCGCCGGCGCCAATCGACGGCCATGCCGCGGAGGGTATTGATCAGGCTCACCGCATCGGCACCGGCGAGGGCGGCGGCCTCGGCGATCGGGACGATATCTGTCACGTTGGGCGTGAGCTTGGCGATGATCGGCAACGAGCAGGCGCCCCGCACCCGCCGCACGAGACGGCCGACCGCGGCGGCATCAATGCCCATATCGAGCCCATGGCTGACGTTTGGGCACGAGATATTGAGCTCAACCCCCGCCAGGCCAGGCTCCGCGTCCAGCATCTCGGCCATCGCCACAAATTGGTCCTCGTCCTCGCCGGCGATGTTCGCGATGACCGCCGTCCCGATGGTGCGAAGATAAGGCAGGTGGCGCTGCGCGAAAATAGGCGATTCCATCGTTATCCAGACCGATCGCGTTGAGCATGCCCGAGGCCGTTTCGACGGTGCGCGGAGTGGGATTGCCGGCACGAGCCTGAAAGGTCACCGTCTTGGGTATCACGCCGCCAAGCCGGTCGAGGCGGACAATCCCCCGCATCTCGCGGACGTAACCGAACGTACCCGATGCGACGAGCACCGGGTTCTTCAGACGCAACCGCCCCAGCGTCACCTGGAGTTCGACCACTTCCTCGCTCCGCATTTGTTCCGAACAACGAAATTACTGGAAACGTCATCATCCACCGTTCTCCGCTTGCAGTCCATTGCTTCTCGTTTTCATGGTCCGGTTCTGGGTCTTGAGACGACATGTCTCCTCTTGCCGGTCGCGGTCCGAATCGTCTAGGCTGATTTCTGACGAATCGCCAACGATCTCCCAGATAACAACAAAACTGCTCCCGCCGACGCGGAATATGCTGCGAATGCCCGAATTCTCAAACCTTACGGCCGACCTGGAATTTGTCAAAGCACTCGCGGTCGAGGCCGCCGCCGTGGCCATAAAACGATGCCAAACGGTCACGCCTCAGGAAAAGGCGAACCTCAGCTACGTGACCGACCTCGATCAGGACCTCGAGCGCCTGATTCGAAAGCGGCTGGGCGATCGGTTTCCTGATGATTCGTTGACCGGCGAGGAATATGAAGCCGGTGGGGGCACCGGTCCAAGACGATGGTCGATTGACCCGATTGACGGCACGGGAAACATGGTCCACGGCCTGCCCTTGTGGGCGGTGAGCATCGGCTTGATCGTCGCGGGAGAGCCCGTCCTCGGAGTGATCGCCATCCCGCCACTCAACGAGGTGTTCTGGGCGATCAAAGGTGCCGGCGCCTGGCTCCACGGTCGGCGGCTCCAGGCCCGTGATGCTCAAGAATTTCATAATCAAGACAATGTCTGCGTCGGCACAAATGCTCTGCGGGCCGTTGACACTCGCACCCTGCCGGGCCGCCTGCGCGATTTGGGGAGTGCCTGTTGCGAGCAGACGTTTGTGGCGGCCGACCGGCTCCAGGCCACCACGCTCCTTGGCGAACAGGCGCACGACATCGCGGCGGGGATCGTCATTGCCACCGAGGCGGGCTGTCAGATCGCCACGATCGAGGGCGAGCGGCTCAGCCCAGCCGAAATGGTGCGCCGCACGCCGATTGCCGTCCCGACCTTCGTCGCGCCGCCGCAGCGACTCACTGCTTTGCTGGCATCCGCGAAATTACTCGTGTAGTCCGTGGTCCTGGTCCGCCGTCCGTTGTTAGGGCACGAACGGACGTGATGGGCCGAATCTGGCGCGTCTGCGGCTCGCGCACTTCCACCGCCGGACCACGACTCGACAACGGACCACGGACAAAGGAAAATGGGCCACTGGGGCGTCAAGAGTTACGAGCATGACGAGGCGGCCGACGCGCTGGACGTGGGGTTCGACCGAGTCCACGGTGCACTTTATGAAGAGCTGATGGACGATCGGAATCCTCTGAGCTTCGATCAAGTTCAGAAAAAGCTAGCCAATCCTCAGACGCTCGATGCCTCGATCGCTGCCTTGACCGAAATGCTCGGGCGTTGCAGGCCCACTCGAGACCTGGGATGAGATCGTTCGCTTGGCCTTGGCGGGAATCGTTGTGCGGCATGCCGAACTGGGAGTTCCCATTCCCGAACCATGGCGGATACAGACGATCGCCTGGCTCGAGAATGAAGAGATCGACTGGGAGGAGGAGACCGCCCGCCGGCTTCGCCGCCGCAAAGAGATCGACCTGCTCAACCGGGTCCGCCAGAGTAGCAAATCAGACGCGGGTCAATCGTAGCGGCCAGGCCATGCCGATCGCCCGAACCAGGCGGCCACGAGTATCGACGTAACCTCGCACGCTGAGGCGAACTCAACCGTGGCGATAATCAACGCACCAGAATCGCCGCATTCATGCCGCCTGTCGGGCTGCCTTTCAATGCAGCTCTCGCTTCAAGATCTTGGCGATCTCCTCGAATTGATCGCCCCGGTGGATCAGCTTTCCATCCGGCCCGATCAGGATGTACGTCGGAATGAAGCTAACCGCATCGCGCGCGAGGATGTCGTCGTTGGCGGCGACCCGACCCCCGAGGTAGGCCTGAGTCCAAGGTAATTTGGCGCATCGAGAAACTGCTCGGCTTGGGTATGATCGTCATCCAAGTTCAGACCCACGATCGCGACCCGCGGGTCGGCCTGGACCGTGTCGTGAAACTGGCCCAGCGACGGCGGATTGGCGATGCTCGGGCCGCACCAGGTGGCCCAGAAGTCGAGCACGACATAACGGCCGCGCAAGCTGCTCAGCGCGATGGTGCCGCCGGAGAATGTGGCCGCGGTAAAGTCGGGCACGACGTCTCCAACGCGTGGGCCGATGGCAACGGTGACGGGGATCTCTCCCAAGTCGAAGCTGGCTGCCCGCACTGCCTGTTCGGCGATTTGAAACCGTCGTAATTCTTGACGCTCCTCGCCGAAGACGGCACGGGCTGACCCCAGGGCCCTGACCCGACTCGCCAGCGAGGGATGCCACGAGGCACTCGCGGCGCTGGCATGCGTCCTCCTCGCTCGCGCGTCGGGTTAGTATTGCCGCTGGCGGAGCCGGCAGGGTGCGGCGGCTTGTCCTCGTTGACCGTCTGGTGGTGTTCGACGATGAGTGCCCAATTCTTTGGAGGATGACGCCGTGGTCCGGCCCGATGGCGGAATGGCAAGCGTATCTTCACTGCGGCAGAGAATGGGGATCTGGAGCATCGACCGAGCCGCCGACTCGACCCGTCACGCCTTGCTCCTGGGATCAAGCGCCGCCGCCACGACCTTGGGACTATGGGCTGCGACCATCAACAAGGCTCGCGCAGGGCCTTCAGGGCGCCGTCGGCCCTGTTCCCAGTTCTGCAGAGTCGACACGCTCACGCCGATCATCGCGGCGAACTCCGATTGAGACTTGCCAAGTTGATGTCTGACTGCCTTAACGTCCTCCGACGGGAACTCTGTAACTCGACTGGGCTTCATCTCGTCTCGCCGAATAGCGCCGGCCTGTCGAATACTGGCGGCTAGGCGTTCAAAATCGTGCTTCTTCATCCAAATTCCTCGCGTACGATGCGGCTCAATTCTCGCCGCTGCCGCTGCGTGAGGTCTTCTTTTTCGCTCTTGCGGTAGGCGTAGAGCATATAGAAGGTCTCGCTCGCCTCATTCCAGAAATAGATAATTCGGCATCCTCCGCGTTTGCCAGTGCCCGCCAAAGACCAGCGCATCTTGCGCAAGCCACCGCTGTTGGGAATCACAACCCCTTCATGCGGTCGAGCGATCAAAGTGTGTTGAAGGACGCGGTACGATTCGTGTTCCAGGAGTTCTTCGACAGCCTCGGTGAAAATCGGGGTTTCGACAAATCGCATCTACGGCATTGTACGTCAATGGCGGACACTTGCAATCCCCCCTCCATCGGAAAGTCGAATCCGAACACCGAGGCCGAACATCAACTCGGCCGACGCGAGCGGCGAAACGCGCTGCCGGCTTGCACAAAAAATGGCCTCTTGGTCCCTGCGCATTCAAGGCGCACATCGGGGCCCATCCTGGAGATATCGAGCCCGGTTACCTCTAACGTTCCTCGACCTTCGCCGCCAACTCCGCCGCCATCCGCTCGAAAACCTCATCCCAGTCCCCCCACGTCTTCTGCCGAAACAGTCGCATCGTCGGGTACCAAGGACTATCCTCGCGATCGTTCAGCCAACGCCAATCGGCGGCTAGCGGAATGGCGACCCAGGTCGGGACGGCAAGCGCACCGGCCAGATGCGCAATTGCGGAATCAGCGGAAATCACCAGATCGAGGTTTCGCATCACGGCCGCGGAATCCAGGAAGTCAACGAGTCGGCTGGCCAGATCGGTCACGACAAAACGGGCCTGAAGCTCGTCGATCTGCTCCGCGCCGAAGCCTTTTTGAAGACTGAAGAGCCGAACCCCTTCGATTCTCGCCAGCGGCTCAAGATTCGCCAGGCGAAACGAACGATGACGATCTTGGCGATAGTCTGGGTTTCCCTGCCAAGTGATCCCGATATCAAAGCGACCTCGTGGTTCCATCGCCCGTCGCCAGTTTTCGACGATCGGTGGCACGACATCAAGATAGGGGACTGCGGCCGGAATGTTGGCCAAGGTCGTTTCAAAGATCCAGGGCAGGCTCATCAGCGGGGCGTATACGTCGAATTCAGGCAGTGGGTATCCCTCTTCAATGACCTGGTCCACTCCATCCGCGCACTCAGCAAACGTGCCAGCGGCTGGCGGCATGCCACGATCACGCGCCCGCCGCGTGCCTGCACCATCGGTGCGTACCGAATGAACTGGATCGAATCCCCGAGTCCGTGATCGGCGTACAAAACGATGGACCGCCCGTCTAATGGCGAGCCGTCCCACAAAGGCTGCCGAAATGGAGGAATCGCAAATTCCTGACACCGAAGCCGCCACTCATATTCGGGCCATCCTCGCTCGAAGTCGCCCATCTGAAGCCAGCAAAGTGCCCGGCTCATGCGGACCTGGGGGTTATCCGGCCTGAGAGACAAGGCTCGCTCGTAGGCGGCCACCGACTCGGGGAGCCTTCCCCGGACACGCAGGGCGTTGCCCAGGTTGTTGAGCGCGTCGAAGTGGGACGGGTTGAGCTCGAGTGCCCGGTGATACGAGGCGATGGCTTCGTCAAGTCGGCCTTCTTCCTTGAGTGCGTTTCCCAGATTGCTGTGTGCATCGGCGTAGTCGGGCTTGAGCGTAAGCGCCCGCTGCAACCGGGCCAGCGCTTCGTCGAAATTGCCCCGAGCATGAAGCACAACCGCCATATTGTTGAGGGCCTCGACGTGATTGGGATCGAGCTCGAGCACGCGATGGTAACTCGCCAGAGCCTCGTCGCCGCGGCCGCTGAGCTGATGGATTGCCCCGATCATCTGCCAGGCCGCGACAACGGACGGGTCGGTTTTAACGAGTTCTTGGTACACGCGAAGAGCGGCCGCGCGGTCGCCGGCTTCAAAGAGCTTCCAAGCAATCGCCACGGCGTCCTTGATCGTTGCCATGCATCGCCCTTTCGACATTCTGGAGCGGACCCCTCGCTGGCGCGTCGGGTTAGTGTAATCCTCGCATGCCGAGCGCGAGCGGATCGGGCTCGATACTAACCCGATGCGCCAGCAAGGGGAGTGCCAACGCCACTGCCAACTCCCGGAAACCCTCGCGGGCGCGTTAGCTTAGTGAATACCTCGCATGCCGAGCGCGACCGCCTCGGTGCTGGTTGCCAGTCGCAGCGCCTCGCGTGCCGGAAATCAATTTCTGATGGTAGAGGTCGAGCAAGTGCTGGTCGAAACGCTGCATGCCGCCTTCGCGGGTGCCAATATAGTCGCTCAGGTCTCCCAATCTGTTTTCCATGATGAATTTGGCCGTCACCGGCCCGCCGCGCAGGATTTCCATGGCCGCGACGCGGCCATTGCCGTCGCGCGTAATAGCAAGACGCTGCGAGATAACCGCCTGCAGCGATTGGGCCAATTGCGATGTCGCGATCGATCGTTCATCGGCAGGTACCATCGCCAGGATTCGCTCGATCGTCTGGGCCGCGTTGGTGCTGTGAACCGTCGCGAAAACCTGGTGGCCCGTATCCGCGGCGCGCAAGGCCATTCGCACGGTCTCACTGTCCCGTAGCTCGCCCACCAGAATGACGTCCGGGTCCTGCCGCAAGGCTTGCCTGAGCCCGTGCTCGAACGAGGGGGTATCCTGGCCCAGCTCGAGCTGCGAGATCATGGCCTTCTGGTTGGTGTGCGTGTATTCGACCGGGTCTTCCAGCGTGATGATCTTGCAACGAAACGACGTGTTGATTAGGTCGACCATCGCGGCCAAGGTGGTGCTTTTACCGCTGCCGGTCGTTCCGGTGAGCAGGGTCATTCCTCGCAAGGAAAGCGTGACATCGCGGAGCACGGGCGGCAGCTTGAGCTCATCGAGCGTGCGGATCTTGAGCCCAATGGTGCGCAGCACCATGGCGGGAGTTCCCAGGTGGCTGTAGATGTTGCAGCGGAACCGAGACACGCCCGCAATGGCGTAGGAGAAATCGAGCCCCTCCACCAGAGCGTGATCGAGTTGTTCGGCGGTCATCCCCTTCTTGATCGCCAGGATGAACTGTCGCAAGTCTTGGTTGACCACGGGCGGCGACTCGACCGTCCGGATCAGCCCGTTGATTCGCAAGAGGGGCGAAGCTCCGGTCTGCAAGTGCACGTCGGAAGCCCCCTGCTCCACCGCGAACCGAATCAACTGGTCGAAGTTCATGGATGGTCCTCTGATCGAGAGAAAAGTGAATTCTGGATCAGAAATTGCACCAGAGCACCTCGGTCATGCGGCGCTTTGCTTCACCGCCGGCGGCATTGTTCGGCAAATCAAACGTATGACGTGTCCAATTCTTCAATGTCGTATCATAAAGACTCGATGGATAACCAGAAAGCATCACCTTACCCTTGCACCCAAGCAAGGTCGTGAGCAGCTCACGGTGCTCTGGTTCGCTCATTTCGTGGTCGTAGGCGTCGGGCGCGGTCCTGGTTTCGTGAAGGTAGGGCGGGTCGCAATAGAAGAGTGTTGTTGGTGTGTCCTCACGCTCGATCAGGTCGATCGCTTTCATGTTCTCGATCAAGACCCGGCTGAGGCGCCGGTGTACCGCGGGCAAGCCCTCGATCGCCGACAACCACTCCGATGTATTGCCGTTCATCCGCCGGCGCAGCCGATTTCGCGTCACCGATGTAAATGTATTCATCATTCCTGATCGGCTTTGCCTGCAATCGACGAAGAAAGCGACCGCGTCGGCGATCGAATCTTCGCCGTAAACGTGGCTATGCGCTTTCTCCCACTCCTGCGCACCATCGGGGTGGCCTCGAGCCTGCGATGGAACGACTGAAAGGTTTGGGGATCTTGGAGAACTCGCCAGAAGTTGATCAGCTTCCCATTGATGTCGTTGACGACTTCGGAAACGCCCTCGTGGTGAAAGAGCCACAAGCCCTCGGCTTCAGGGTCGCGGGCGCACAGGACGGCCCCGCCACCGAAGAAAGGCTCGACGTAGTGAAGGTGAGGCGGCATCAGACCGACGATTTTCGCGGCTAAGTAGTATTTGCCTCCGTGCCATTTCAGGGGCAAGTTCATTCGGGGCTCCGTCCTATCAATGATTCGTGTAAGCAGGCAAACTTCTTCGCGGTTCCCGCGCCGATCAACCCATGCCCCGCCCCCAACGACGTGGCGGCAGGGATGAAATCGGAACCGAGATTGCTAATGATAGCGATCGTCGAATACTTCCTGCTACCATTCTTCGACTCGGTCAGCCTACCGATCTTATTTCGATGTTCCTCGCTTTTTCTTCACAAACGACTGTCGGATGAGGCGCGACCTGCTAGACTATAAACCCGGCTACAAAGTGCGAGATCGAGCCAGCCTTATTGGACCACGCGGTGAGGACATCAGCCATGCGTTCCCGTGATTCTTCAGATCCCAACGATGAGAACGATAGCTCCTGGCGGCCCTTGGGCCCCGAGTTGCCGATCTACGACGCGGATGAGCCCCGCGCGGGCGATCCGGAAGACGAACTGGACGACTCGGCTGTCGACGATGACCTCGACGACGATGATGACCTCGACGACGACGATGATGAAGATGACGATGATGAAGACGACGAAGACGAATACGACGACACACTTCGGGAGGAGTTGCTTCCCGGCTTGATCGAAGAGGAGCCGCGGACCGTACTCATCACGGGCGATTGCGGCAATATTGGACGGAAATTACGCGCGGCCTGGGCGGATGTGTACGACTTGGTGTTGCTCGACCAGGCGGCACCGTCGGATGAAAACGAAGTCATTGTGGCGGACCTGGCGATTCTCGATGAGGATTGGATCACTCATTTTCACGGCGTTGACACGGTCGTCCATCTCGCGGCCAATACGAACGAGTTCGCCCCGTGGGACGAGGTGATTGGGCCTAATCTCGACGCCCTGTCCAATGTGTTTCACGCGGCGGCACTGGCGGGCGTCGAGCGGGTGATCTTCGCCAGCTCCAACCACGTCATGGGAGACTATCGACACCTCGGTGACGGACCGATCACGGTCGACATGCCCCCTCTGCCCGACGGGCCGTACGGCGTCACCAAGCTCGTCGGCGAACGAATGGGCCGAAGCCTGGCGCGGGCGTTTGACCTGACGTTCATCGCGATCCGGATCGGCTATGTTCAAGAGGGAAAAAATCGCCCTGAAACCATGCCCAACGACTGGGACCGCCAGATGTGGCTCTCCAACGCCGACTTGATCAGCCTCTTCGATTGCGCCGTCGAGGCCGAAATCGAAGACCGCGTCTTTGTTTTGGTGAATGGCATGTCGCGCAATCACGGTATGCGTTGGGACCTGTCCGACGCAGCCGAGCTGCTCGGCTTTATTCCCAAGGACGACGCCTTCGCCGAGAGCAGGGTGTAGCTGAAGTAGAGCGACAAGCTGATGCGAATTCCCCGCACGATCGATCGCGACTCCGCCCTACAAGAATCGCGTGGACTCAGGACACTCGGCTGGAAGATCGAACCACGAATCCGAGAGGCAAACCCAACCAGGCGGCGCGGCACTATGAACATGTTTCCAGGCGTTCTCCTAGCGTTCGTACTTCTTGCCGGCGGGGCTGAAGCTGGGACCGCTCCCTCGGGCTTTTCGTTCTTCGAGCCAGTCAATCCGCCGCGTGCTTTGCAGGTCATTGCCCATCGCGGCGCAATGCGCCAGGCGCCGGAAAGCACCGCGCGAGCCCTGGAGTTGTCGATCGCCGACATGGTCGAATGGGTCGCCGTCGACGTCCGTCTCACCAAGGACGGCCACCACGTGCTGTTCCACGACGATCAGCTCGGCGACAAGACGGATGGGTCCGGCCGTGTACGCGACCGAACGCTGGCCGAGCTGCGGCTCTCGATGCCGGCACGAAGTTCGCTCGCCGATTCACCGGCGCCGCGCATCCTTACCCTGGCGGAAGGGCTGGAATTGGCACGAGGTCGCATCAACATTTATATCGATTGCAAGGACGTTGACCACGCTAAACTCGCCCAAGACGTGATCGCGGCCAACATGGAGCATCAGGTCGTCATCCACGGCACCCCCCATATGCTCAAGGCGATTCGCGCGGCCGGGACCGGGGAACTCGCCCTGATGACACAGTGGCGCCCGCGATTTGGCATCGTCCCCTGGGTCGACGAGGTACGCCCCGTCGCGATCGAGATCGAAGCCGGCGACGTCACGCCCGAGGTTTGCCGCGAGTTCAGGGCTCGCGGAATCAAGGTTCAGGCCACGACCCTCGGAGCGAACGACCGGCCCGAAGTCTGGGATCGCGTGGCGGACGCCGGCGTGGAATGGATTCTTACCGATTTCGCCGAGGAGGTGATCGCGCGGCAAACCCTCAAGAAGATTGGCCCGAAACCAGTGAAAATTGCCCACCATCGCGGAGCCTCGCGGTACGCGCCGGAGAACACCCTGCCCGCGCTCGAAAAAGCGGTCCGGCTTGGGGCCGACTTCGTCGAGTTCGATCTCCAGACGACCCGGGATGGCGGATTCATCCTGCTTCACGATAGCAGCTTCAACCGAACGACGAACGGGCGAGGCCTCGCCCGGCAATGGGACCTGGCCAAGACCCAGACGCTCGACGCCGGGTCCTGGTTCGGCCAACCGTTTGTGGGAACGCACGTTCCGACCCTCGACGCGTTTCTCAAGGCGGCCGGCGGACGCGTCGAACTCTATGTCGACGCCAAGGATATCGCGCCCGAGGCTCTCGCCGCGACGTTGAAGCGCCACGGGCTGATCGAGCGATCCGTCGTCTACCAAAGCGAGTCCTACCTCGAGAAGCTGCGGGAGATTGAGCCGGCCATTCGCCGGATGCCTCCGCTGCGAACTGCGGCAAGCCTTGATTCCGCGGCCGAGCGTGTCCGGCCCTACGCATTTGACACAAACTGGTCGATCCTGTCTAAAGGGCTCATCGACCGTTGCCACGCCAAAGGAATCAAGGTATTCTCCGATGCTTTGGGTTCGCATGAGAGAGTGGAAGACTACCAGCGAGCGATCCGGCAAGGCATCGACTTGATCCAGACCGACCAACCCTTGCGCGTGCTTCGTGCAATCGAGCTGCTCGATCTGCGGTAACCCACCGAGTTACGACGGTGAATAGCTCCGACGGCCCTTAAGTCTTACCGAGCCGCTTCTTTTCCAGGGGATTTCACGTCCAAAAGCAATCCATGGGGTCCGTGGCGATGAAATCGAGGGCTTCGTCAAGTGTCAGGATGGTCCCGCCGAATAACCCCACGGCGCGCCAGCGATCGGTGTGAGGGCTCCAGTACAACACCTCGTAACGACCCTCGTCGGCCGTGGGCCTAAGCCGCGCGATCGGCCTTCTCGATTCCTCGTGAACCAATGTGTAGCCGTTTCGGTCCTTGCGTACCAATACACCCCCTCCCTGCTCTCGGTTGAATGCCTCGATTCGGTACTGCACCAAATCGAGTATCATCGCGCGTGCACCGGTGCGGGAGCGGCCCCTCGAAGCGGCAGCACCCCCAACGGCGCGGCGCTTGGACGGATTCTTCGATTTCATCGACCCCCCTCCTTTCAGCCTCGGAACACGAGCCTTCTTTCTACCAACTCAATGTCCGTCACGGCATGTCTCATCAGGCGTCATCATACCCGATTCGGCCCCCCCGCAAGAGGAGGCAGCGGCGGCAATCGGCCAGCATGCACGCCAGCATTTGTGATCAACGTCGGAAAACGAAGACCGCGAGGGGGGCTCGACGGTAATATGGGACGGGGGGTGGTGACATGAAAAAAGGCGCGGACGTCTTGGTGGACGGACTGGTTCATTGGGGAGTAAGGCATCTTTTCGGGATGCCGGGTTCGCACTCGACCGCGATCTACGACGCGATTCGCCGGGCGGGATCGATCAGCACGACGTTAATTCGCAACGAGCAAGCCGCGCCTTCGCGGCCGACGGCTATGCGCGGGTCACGGGCCGACCCGGCGTCGTCTGCACGACGGCCGGCCCGGGCGCGACCAACGCCCTGACAGGCATCGCCGAGTGCTGGGCCGACTCGGTCCCCGTTCTATTGCTCGCCGGGCAGGTGAATTCGGACGCGCTCGATCGCGAGTGTGGCAATTACCACGAGATCGACCTCGATAAGCTCTTCCAGCCGGTGACACAGTGGTGCGGGACTGTTCGCCGGCACGAGGATATCCCGGGCTTGCTGGGCAAGGCGTTTCAGGCGATGACATGGGGCCGGCCGCGGCCGGCCGCCGTCTTTCTGCCCCAGGATCTGATGCGTGCGGCTTGCGCAAGCACCCTCGCCATGCCGGCTTTCCCTCGTCGTCCCGAACCGGCTGTCCCGATGGAGGCGATCACGCGAGCCGCGGAAATTTTGGATCGGGCCGAGCGCCCGATCATTTTGGCTGGCGGAGGGGCCCTTTGGTCGGGGGCGGCCGCGGAGATTGAAGCCCTGGCCTCGCGGCTCGGAGCACCTGTGGTCACCACGCTCAACGGCAAGGGCTTGCTCGATGAACGGCACGCGCTTTCCCTGGGACATGCTCGCTCGAGCCGCGGCCGCCATGTTTTGCCTCACGCCGACGTCATGCTCGCGATCGGCTGCCGGTTTACCGAGGTCATGACGGATTGGCGGCGGCTGCCGGTTCCCAAGATGCTCATCCAGATCGACCTCGACGCTGAGCAAATCGGCATGAACTACCCGGTGAGCGTGGGAATCGTGGCCGACGCCCGGGCCGCGACGACCGCCCTGGTCTCGGCCGTCGGCCCCGCGCGCAGCGCGACGGTTGGGGCAAGCTGTGGGAAGAGGCGCGAGCGGCCCGCCCGGCCAAACCCGAATGGATGATCGACACATTGCGCGACGCACTTCCGGGCGAGGTCCCCGTGTTTACCGACGCCTGTGAGATGGGCTACCGCATGCATACGGATTGGCAATCGCACGGCCCGCGGCGGTTTTTCTATCCGTCCAATTACATCACTCTGGGCTGGGCTTTTCCCGCCGCGGTCGGCGCGGCCGTGGCACTGGGCGGCGGACCGGTGGTCTCGGTCAGCGGAGATGGCGGGTTCGTCATGACCTCGCAAGAGCTCGCCACGGCCGTGCGCGTACCGCTTGCGCGTGATCGCCCTGGTTCACAACGATTCGACCTACGGCGCGATCAAGAACATTCAGAAACGAGCCCATGAGGGTCGCTACCTTGACGTCGAGCTCAACAACCCCGACTTCCTCGATCTTGCCGCCGCGTATGGAGTCGCCTCAAGCCGGGTGCGAGGACCGGACGAGCTGCGCGCGGCGGTTCGCGCCGCCCTCGATCGCGACGGGCCGTCGCTGATCGAGGTCCCCGACGAGTGGCGGTTTCTGCGTGATTTGGCGACTCCCGTGAAGTGAGAGCACGATGACGATGACAACGACGCGCCGCGCGGCGCCCATGGCCGGTTCACTACCGGGAGCTCGACCAGTGCCCTGGGATGTCAGAGGAATAAACGTTCGCTGAATTGGCACTTTTTGGCACTGAATGGCGAGATTTGAGCGAGGCTCTATCTCAGAGTGCCAATCTGAGAAACGAGTTTTGACGATTCGGCAAACGACCAGGTACACCCGTGCACGCCGTAACCCGTCGGTCCCGACGCCGGGTCGCCGATCCCTTGGCGGCAAGCAGTGCGCGAACCTTGGGAACGAGGTCCGTCGGGATCGCCATGAGCGTAATGTCCTCGGCTTTACGCGCCGCCTCGATGTCGGCACACTCCTCATCCTCGGTTTGATTCTCGTAATGGGCGATCAGCTCCTGCACGCGTTTCTCGTTCCAGCCAGGCGGAAATTTCTGCTTTTTCATTTCGGCTTTCTCCGTTGTCGACCACGGACCGCCCGCGTTGCAGCATTCGCCAGTATAATTAATGTCGCGTCTTCGGTGGTACCTCTCGGCGCCGGACGTTCCAAATGAAAGCAGGCGACTTACCGAAAACTGACGGCAGGATTGATGCACCAGGCGAATCCTCTCGCAAACGGACCGGACTCGTGACACCGGTTGACGTCGGCGGCGATGTTGCGATGCATGTCCTGGCCTCCCTAAGGCGTCCCTAAGATACCTAAGATCGTTAAGATTGCACGCCGGCCGTGCGTGCAACCTTAGCAATCTTAATGCAATCTTAGTGCGCCACCGCCGCCGTATCGCGGCAATCCCGCACGACCGCGCCAATCGCTGTGATCGGATCAATCAACATCGTTTGTCGCTCGGTGCATGTTGCATCGTGACCGTGGGGGGGGGAACGGGCCCAAGTCGAGTTCCATACGCAGAAACAAGCGCGCACACGATACCTCCTTGGCCCCAAAAATAGCGCACGACATAACCGCTTATGTGCGTTCGACTTCCGCGTGTCAGCCCTACAATCGGAACTTTCGCCGAGCCATAAGTCAATGACACGCTTAGGGTTGGGCGTGTCGGCAGGATAATCGGCAGGACCGGAAAAAACGCCGTAAGTCTTTATGGATTGCAATATTATGGCGTGTCAGCCCTACAATCGGAAAACTCAAAAAAAAGGACGGATCTCTTTGTCGATAAAGATGTTACAGCGTGTCAGCCCGACAATCGCTACAATGCGTCCAATGCGTCAATACACACGGTCCTACCAACCGGAGCGACGGGCGCTTCCGTCAGGCGATCCAGAAGTCCCTTGCTACCGGATAAAGCCGGCCGGGTAAAGAGCATTGACCGGCGAGTCCTCAAGTGCCCTGCTTTTCAGCTCCCTCCTCCACCGCGATCTTGGGCCAGTAGGGCTTATCCGCATCCAGAAACCCGCCCCTCTCGTAGCGATCGTGGTGCCGCACCCACTGCATCGCGAACGGCAACTGATCCTCATCCCGTTGAAAGGAAGATCGGTAGTCAGGCTCGCGCGAGGCCGCGCGACGACGGAAAAAACTCAATGTCGCGGCGCTCAGCGCGCCTGCCATAGCCAATACGAGTGTACTTGGCTCTGGAACGGTGCTCGCTACGATCTGTCCAGTCCAGATTACGTCAGAGGGGTGGGAGTCTCCGACGACATAAATATAGAGGTCCGCGAACACCGGTAACGTGATCGTACTAACTCCGTCGACGGTCGTCAGGGTACCTGTCCCAACATAGATGTTCCCGAAGCGATCAACACCGTTTTGTCCCTCGTAGGACAGTCCGGTGGCGCTCCCGAAATTAAATCCGAAGTACTGTGAATCGACCCAGGCGGCGTAGTTGCCAATACTGACTGAGAGAGTCTCCACTGTCGCGGAGAAGACCGATTCAGTGGCGCTGACTGGAGTCAACGGAGTATCACCGGAGACGCTAAATGATTCTCCGCTGGCGGAGAAGTAACCCACCCCAAGCCCCACGGACGGGTTCAGTTGCCCCGCTGTCAGGCGACAGTAATTCTGGTTCATCCGGATTAAGCGCGTGCCGGGGTTGAAAAATGTGGACCCGCTGCTTCCACTTGGAGTTGTGTCAAGAAGGCTCCAAACCGGGAGGTCAGCATGTCCACCAGTCTGTTGTATCACGCATTCGGCATCCGCGGCTACAAATACTCGCGTACCGAGTTTCACAATGGCCATGTGATCTTCACCATTCACCAAGAGCGTGAAACGTGCCGTTGTTGTGCCTGCGGTTCCAGCCAGGTCGTCTCCCGGGGCCAAGTCGATCGGCGCTTCCGAACCTTGCCCATCGGCAGTCGAGCGACGTTCGTGGCCTTTTCCATCCCACGCGTAGAATGTCAGGTGTGTGGGCTGGTGCGTCAGGTCGATGTCGACTTCGCTGAATCGAGGCGGAGCTACACCAAGTCCTTCGAGAGATATGCACTGGAGTTGTCGCGGAGCATGACGATCCGCGACGTGGCCCTCCACTTGAACGTCGGCTGGGACCTGATCAAGGACATCCAGAAACGCGACCTGTCGTGGCGCTTTGCCAAGCCTAAGCTCAAGCACCTGCGGCACATCGCCATCGACGAGATCGCGATCGCCAAAGGGCATCGTTATCTGACGATCGTCATGGATCTGGAGAGTGGTGCGGTGGTCTTCGTCGGCGATGGCAAGGGGGCCGACGCGCTGAAGCCGTTCTGGAAGCGGCTGCGGCCTAGCGGGGCCAAGATCGAGGCGGTGGCCATGGACATGTCCGTGGCCTACCGCGGAGCGGTCTCGACCCACTTGCCCAAGGCAAAGATTGTCTTCGACCGTTTCCATGTCATCAAGCTCTTCAATGACAAGCTCTCCGAGCTGCGCCGCGAACTATACCGCGAGGCTACCGATATGATGCAAAAGAGGGTCCTCAAGGGGACGCGGTGGCTATTGCTGAAGAACCCCGAAAACCTGGACGATGACAAGGACGAGAAGCGGCGGCTGAAGGAGGCGTTGAAGTTGAACGAGCCGCTGGCGACCGCCTACTACCTTAAGGACGACCTGCGGCGATTCTGGGACCAACCCGGAAAGCGGTTCGCAACAATTTTCCTGGATGGGTGGATTCGCCGGGCGGAGACTTCAGGGATCAAGGTGCTCCAGCAGATGGCCAAGACATTGGCGGCGCACCGATCGGGGTTACTGGCCTACTACGACGTGATGATTTCGAGTGGCCCCATGGAGGGGACGAACAACAAGATCAAGACGATGAAGCGGCAAGCGTATGGATTCCGGGACATGGAGTTCTTCAAACTGAAGATCCTTGCAATCCACGAAACGAAGTTTGCCCTCGTTGGGTGAATCGTCAGATCATTAATGCATAACAACTTGCGTCGGACTCGAATTTGCGCACGGTAGTTCCGGATGAACC
The DNA here is from genome assembly GCA_963829765.1 of uncultured Isosphaeraceae bacterium. Classification (GTDB taxonomy): domain Bacteria; phylum Planctomycetota; class Planctomycetia; order Isosphaerales; family Isosphaeraceae; genus CAWFRS01. Next base: position 28,143 of record CAWHKI010000207.1, read on the forward strand.
GTAATTCTGACCCCCTTCGAACCGGGTGCGATCGCGTCAGTGCCGCAGATTTCAGCCGATTCCTGATAGTTTTCGACGCTGACCTGGCTTGAAGTGGCCAACCCGGTTCTCTCGTCGCTTGAAAAACGAAGCGCCCCTCCCGTTAAGTAACAGGGTCTACCAAACTCTGTTTCTCAACGGGAAAGGACGCCCCGATGGACCATGCTACGTGTGCCGCACTCCTCTCGGCAACGCACTTCGCCACTTCCTTGTCGCCCCTGACTGTTCGCTTAATTCCGGTGATCGCCGAAGTTGGTCGCCTGATCGTGCGGTTTCGCAGGGCTGAATCGACCCCCCAAGCGTGCCACCAGTTCGAGACCCAGTTGCACGATCGGCTCCGGGAACTGGGCCGGCTCATCGTCGAATGGACATTCAATCACATCGAGCCACACGACCGGGCGGACATGCCCAAGCAGATGTGTTTCCAGGGAGTTTGGTATCGCCGACGCTCCAAGACGCCCAATCGCAAGGTCGCCACCTTGTTCGGAACGATCACGGTGTGGCGGATGTTGTACCAACCTCTGCACGAGCGTCGAGCCATCGATCTTTCCCTTGGAGATCCACTTCGGGCTCGAAGCCGGTTTGTGCACGCCGGCCTTGACCGAGCGAGTGGCTCTGGCGGCCACGGCGACCACCCAAAACGTGGTGCTGGCCACGCTCGAACGTGACCATGGCGTTCGTTGGTCGGTCGCGACCTTACGCAAGGTGATCGCTGGGGTAGCCACGGGCATGGAGCCGCACCACCATGACGCCGCAGTCGCTCAGGTCCTCGCGTGGCTGGAACAGGCGGACCAATCGCGGGGTAACCGCAAGCCGGTGCTAGCCGTTGGTCGCGACGGGCTGATGTTACCAATTCGTGGCGAAGCGTGTTATCGAGAAGGGGCGACTGCGACGATTTCGGTACACGACCGGCGGGGTCGGCGGTTGGGGACGGTATACCTGGGCCGGATGCCCGAGCCGGGACAAGAGACGCTGTCGCAACAGTTGACGGCGTTGCTCAAGGAGGTGTTGCGGCAATGGACACGACCGCTGCCGCGGCTGGCCTACATCACCGATGGGGGGTACCAACAGACCCGGTATTACCGCCAGGTGCTCAGGCGGATGAGCGACCCCGGTCGCCCTGGGGAGAGGCTAAAGTGGGCGTGGGTGATCGATTATTATCATGCCTGCGAATACATTTACAAAATGGCCGATGCGTTATTTCCTGGCCCCAAAGGAGCCCACGCGTGGGCGCGGAAGATGTGTCGCTGGCTGAAAACCAAACCAAAGGGAATTCACCGAGTGTTGCGCTCTGCGGCGGCAATCCGAGGGCGGAGCATCGTGGTCCGTGCGAAGCGGAAGCAATACCGCACTGCCTACAATTACCTGCGAAAGCGTATTGGTTTTCTCGATTATTGCCAATACCGTCGGGATCACCTGCCGATCGGTAGCGGCGTGACGGAAGCGGCGTGCAAGACGGTTTTCACGCAACGGCTGAAACAGTCGGGGATGACCTGGAAACTGGAGGGAGGCCAGTGGATTGTCGATCTGCGCGTAATGCATTTGAGCGGCCTCTGGCCCCAGGTCTATCAAGCATACTTGCAAGCGAAGATACTTCCAGAAATGGGGACTCAAGAAGGTCTGGGGAAGAAAAAGCCCAAAAAGGTCGCGTAATCGTTGGCATGGGCGCGAT
>CAWHKI010000208.1:0-86395 GCA_963829765.1 uncultured Isosphaeraceae bacterium
GCCGGGAACCAGAATACGCTTGGTGATCATGCTTGGGCTCCTGAGGATGAACAACAGGATGCCCAACTAAAACAGCCTCTCGGTGCCACGCGATAATTGACGACCTGCGGATCGGAGAGGCGAACTTATTCCGGCGGTGCGCGGGGCGGTACGTCGGCGGCGCTGCGCTGACGCTGTGATCGGAGTTGGCGTGCGACTTCGTATTCAATGGCCCGCTTCTTCTGACCATCCAAGGTGCTGCGAGAATGCCACTTACGTTCCCGGTCCTGGACGTTGTGAACCGCCTGGCGGCAGGCGGCGCCGCAATAACACGCCGGGTTGCGGGGCGAGATCACGGGGTGTTCGTGGCAGCCTGGCCGATCGCATAAGGGGAGGGCGAAAAAAAAAAGCTGCGTGACCACGCGCGGCACAACTTCGGGGTTATCAATGGCCTTGGGCGAGGTCTTGTCGCGCTGCCGGCGCTCCTTTTCGGCCTGGGCATGCTGGGCTTGAACGCGGAAATCCCGACGACGTTCAGCCTGGCGGCGAGCCGCTTGCCAGCGTCGGACTTGCCGCAAGCATTCCGGGTCCTGGCAATCGCGCTGGTTCCAGCATCGTGGCTGGTACTTGCGTCCGCATCCTTTGCGAAAGCAAGTTCGTGGGCGAGGTCGCCCGCTCTGGGCAGACGGCTGTGCCTGTGAGTACCGTGGAGGGTGCCCACGGGAGCTGTAACTCCCAAGGGAAAAGCTCGAGGAGAATGTTGCCACATTCTCCTCGAGCGCTATTGAAACTCGAAAAAGACGCTTACCCACAAGTCTATCGTCTTCCCGAGAACAAGACAGAGAGACAAACAGTCTCATCGAACGTGCTGGGAACGAGAACCCTGACGCTGCCCGCCAATTGAACGTCTTCTCGGGAACAAGACGGAGAGACAAACAGACTCATTCGTCGTGCAGGGAACAAGACCCCTGAGCGCTGCTCACCAAATGATCGAAAGTGCTGCCAAATCCGAGACCGGTCCCATCGTCGACCAATACCAGTTAAGCGAAGATAAACGAAGCGGCATCACGTCCGACCCGAACCGGCCGGATGACGAAGAATACATCGTCCGATTTGTCGGACAGGTGGTACGGGTCAGCGTTGAGACCGTGCGGATTGTGTCCGCATTGTCGGCCACTGTCAGCCTGCCCGGCATGAGTATGAGCCGCCAAAAAAAGGCCACTAAATCCTAAGGTTTTGCGGTCAGAACCCGCGACCGTCCCAATCCAAACTGAACACTTGATCCCTGGCCTGGTTGGCGTAACATAAAGGGCCGTCCCGGACGCTGCGACTCATCGGCTGGGGATCTACGCCACTAAGGGGAATCATGTGTGGTTTCCCATGATACCGAGCACATCGTTATAGATGGCGTCGGGATTCCGCCTGCTGCCGTCCGATTCAAATGCTGGAATGGCGAGGTTGAGGTTATGCGGCTGCTCCAATGCCAGGAGCAACCGCTCGTTGTTCTTCTTCCAATAATCCACGGCTTCAGCGGACGGTCCTGAGATGATCCCTTCGTTTTGTAAGCGACCGAGGTATTCCTGGAGACATTGATCCGGGCTTCCACACAGATATACGAAATGGAAGTATTGCCTGCCGGCCTCTAGATGTCGTTGTTCCAATACTTGGCAGCTTGAGAACGAAGAAGACTCACTCCCGCTACCCGCGGCGTGACAGCTCCTTGTATAAGGGGCGTGGGCGAGGGACGGTGCGACTCGGTCCTCTGCAAGGAACGCATCCCAAACCGAACGTAACCGGCTCACATCTATACCATTAGGCATAATATTACCGCGTCTGGGTAAGTCATTTCTATATGCAACCACTCATGTCGGTCAACGAGACAATGGCTTGAAAACCACGATTTCCCAGCACCCGAGAGGCCGCCTAGGAAGAGGATCTTCGGGAGAACGGTGGGTTTCGCCGACTTGCTGAATGGCCAAATCATCGGATTCTGTCTCTCCGGCCCCACTTCAGCGCCCATCGCCGCTCACCTGCATACGAGCAAAAATATCAGCATACGTGCTTCTATGTGTGCCAATGACATCATCGTTGCTGATCGACGAAAATACCCGACCAAACTCCCTAAGAAGGGATCGAGCGGAGACATCCGGTGTTGATTCCGGGTCGTTCACGATCAAATCCCGGTTGGGAAAGTCCCATCCTGACGCAGTCCGATTGGAAGTTACTGGAATCTTTTTCCCGGCTTTCTCCATCTTGGCAGCGGGCATGCGAACCGTAGATAGTGATTTCTTGAGCTGAACAAGTTCATCCCATGCCGTCTCAGAGAAGCAACTTTTGGCCTGGCACATCGTCCGCACGACCTCATATGCCCCGAGCGTCCACAGCCACATCAACGATTCTGCACGGTCAAATCGCTCGACATCAAGGTTTTCAATGATCTCGACGGCGATGGCAAGGAGCACATTTTTTCGGCCAGAGAGATACCAGGAAAACGCGATCAGCGGGTCCTGCTCCACCATTTGCTCCCAGGCCGGGTTGATGAGCACGCCCTCAGAAGAAGGTCGCGGAGCCAGTCCAGCGTCGTCGTGTTGCTCGCCGATCATGGATACACCCCTCATTTTGCACCATCGACTACGATGTCCTGGAGATGAATGCCTTAATGCCATCGATCATTCGCTGCACGTCGTCTCTCGTGCTAGCAAATGCTCCGGGGTCATGAGCTGCACCGTTTCGCATGCCGCCCCAGACGATTGCCTGCTTGCTGTCCGTTGGCGAGTACATCATTGCCGTGCCGGAATTTCTCGCATGAGCAATCGCTCGGTCATACTTGCTGATCGAACCATCGCCGGTGATCGCCAGGTTGTATTTTGAGCAAAGATCACGGATGTGGGTCTCAAGAGCTCCGCCCGCTATCACCGTCGCCGCCGCCAGATGGTTGGCGTTGAGCAAGACACCTGCCTGCTCCAGCAGCCCATGCTCCGTCTCTACTCGTATCAGGTCAAGCAGTGACGTGAGACGATCACCTTGGATCGGAGTGCTCGCCGCCTCGAAGACGCCGATGACCGCGTCGCCCACGACATAGGCCCCATCATCGAAAGGCTTGAGTGAAGTCTCCGCCTTCACCCATTGCCTACGAATCGCATGGCTAGGAGGAAACACAGCCTCAACCGCTGCCTCCGCCTCCGCCATCCACGCCTGAAATGCTCTCACCGATTCGAGCTCGCACTTGGTTGTACCCGAACACCTCCGTCGGAAGGGCTCGGGCCTTCGCCTCCAGCTCATCGAACCAACTAGGAATGTCCTCGCGGCGGATCACGTCACCCTTCCTAAGTCGCGTTGCCGTCTTTCGCCGCCTGAACTCTGACCCCATCAAACCGAAGTCTTCTCGACGATGCTCCGTGTGACCTTTTGCTGCCGCCGGTCGTACAGCCGCGTCGTTCGCGGACTGCTGTGCCCGGCGAGGTATTGAACATCCTCCAGCGGCGTGCCCTGGTTCAGCAGGTAAGTGACCGCCGACACCCGGAACGATTGCGGCGACAGCCGCTTTGGCAGCTTGGCGGCTTTCAGCCTCCGCTTCACCAGCTCACTCTTCTTCAAGATCTGGCTCCGAGTGCTTCAGACGATTCGAGACAAATAGCTTCAGCCTGTTTCACAAATGGTTTGATCCGCGTTTCTACAAGGTCGATAAGCCCATTCCGCGTTACGAAGTCTACCAGGAATTGGCCGGACACATGCTTTGAGCGGAGTTCGCGAATGAAGCTAACATGACTGACGGATCTTGGAATAGGCGGAGTTTCTGAAGAATTAATCTCGTATATTTCACTATTCAAGACAACAACAGGAAAGTACAAGTGAACGTGTTTCCAGTCCGAACCTTGCGAAGGCTTTCTAGTCAGGTAACTTTCATTTGTCGCGGCTACAATCGCCTTGGCCAAGGGATAGAACATCGAGTCATAGATACCATCGTGATTGGCCGCCCAACCCTTGTTCTTGCGAACAATTTTGCAGAATTGCACAGCCTTTGATGGTTCTGTGTAATAATAATGTGAACGATTGAATCCAAACTTAATAAACCGATGCGGTCGCGAGACGTGCGGCTCTGGAATGCCGCAATGCTCCCAAGGAAAGAGGAAATGACATGGCTTAAAGAATAGATTATCGTGCTCGTTTTTGTCTCTCTTAATGAATACGAACGGGTTTTCATTGTTCTTGCATTCGCAGTACAAATCGCTGAATAGACTAACCTTCTTTTGCTCGTCGTTGACACTTCTCAAATAGGCCCTGACGTCTATCTCTCTAGATTTGTCTTCGTCAGGGTCGCGGAACGGGAAACTCGTTTTGGTGACGTACCCAAGGGATTCAAGGGTGGTCGCTACCTGCTGCTCCATCAAATAACCGGAGGCATTGACTGCTTGTATGATGTCTTCTATTGTCGGTGTGCTTTCACCCATCAGAGTATCTCGCAAGATGATCCCAGTGCCGGACTGCTCATCCAAAACCCCGCAACCGCGTCATCGGAGAATTGAGGACCGGGTGTTTTCGGTGGCTGCCTCCTCGCTCTCGTGGAGGGTCGCGGGCTTATGCGGGGCCACCCGCTGATTAGCCCAAGCTCGCTCAAGATGGGGCGGAAAGTGTTCATTTTCCGGCCACGGATAAGGATTCCCTCAAATCGAGACTTTCTACTGGACTAATGTAGCCTACCGCGTCAGGGCTTAGTGCGCAAGATCGGACCAGGGCGGCGACCATCACGCCTTCCTGCGGGGGCGGCACCGCTGGCGCGGTTCCGCCCGACGGGGTCAAACATTTTTTTTGCTTTTCGGTCTCCCTAAAGCGGGTCCCCCAGCGCACGTGGACCTGCCCTGCGGCGGATTGGACGCCGGAAGGTCCCGCTCGCCGCCGCCCAGGGGGCAAGGAGGAGTTTAGCGCATGTCACCACGGGCCCCGTTTGCTTGGGAGCGGGGTTCGACCGGCCGAGCGCCAGGAATTGGTCAAGCCGGACAGCCGCGTCCATCTTTTTGCCGAATTGATCGTCTCCCGACTTGTGGTCCGACGGAGACTTCTCCCCTGGCCGGATTCCGGCTGCAAGACACCGAGGAAAGTTTCTTTCCGTGCCGGCCGGAAAAAGCTGAAAAAAGTCAGCCCGGGTGAACCGGTTTTTCCGTCCGAGAGGTCATCCCACCTCATTTCATCGAATTCCAAATCCCCTCGCGAGTTCATCAGCGCCCCGCGGGGTAACCTCTCCCCGCGCAGGTCTCCATCAGCCGCTCGAGCCCGAACGCAAAGCCGACGCCCCGGTCGTCTCGGTCGCTACCGAGGACGCGAGCCAGGCCGTCGTAACGGCCGCCACCGCACACTTCGACCATCCCTCCAGGCGTCGCCACCACCAGCTCGAAAATCATCTGCGTATAGAACCCGATACCGCGGCCAAACCCGAGGTCGAGCTCGACGCGACTCGATTCCACACCATGGTGAGCGAGCTGTTTTGCCAGCGCCCCCAGGTCGGCGATCGACCGCGGTGCCAGCGCGGCAAAGTTCCGACCAAGCCGCTCAAGCACAACCGGGGCCGGCCCGCGCAACTCGGCAAGGCCGTGGAACTGGTCGCGCACCCGCCCCAGGATTAGCGATAGCGAATGGTCCAGGTCCCATTTTCCGCGCAGGCGGTTGATGATCTCGTGGCCCGAGCGCCGGCCGGTGACATCGGGAACCAGGTGGCGAAATAACCGATCGACCCCCCCTCGTCGGCATGGCTAACGGCGGGCATGATTGCCTCGGCCTCACCCCCCGACTTGAGCCAGCCCGCCAGCCGGTCGATGGCCGATTCGATCGACTCAATCCCCTTGCCATCGGCGGCGGCCGCGCTTAACATCTCCACGAGCGCTCTGGACGCCGACGGCGGCAAGCCGGCATGGGCTAGAATCTCGAGGATCAAGCCGACGTGCCCGATCCGAATGGTCGCGTCGGCGATGCCCGTATTTGCCAACGACTTATCGGCCAGCCCAATCACCTCGGCATCCGCCGCCGGCCCGGGGGCCCCTATCAGCTCGACTCCGACCTGAGTAAACTCGCGAAACCGGCCGCCGCGGGGATCGCTTTCATAACGAAACACCGGGCCCGAGCTACTCACTCGCCAGGGAAGAGGGGCCCCCTCCGGCGCCTCGGCATAAGCCCGCACGATGCTGGCCGTCAGCTCCGGCCGCAGACAAATCCCCGCCGAGCCCCCTCCTACCAGCTCGAAAAGCTTGGAAACGATGCCCGCGCCACTCTTTCGCTCATGCAGATCCGTGAATTCAAGGATCGGCGTCCGAATCGGCTGGTATCCCGCCCGAGTAAAACTATCAACCAACTGTTGCTCGATCGCCGCCAGCCGCGCGAAGTCGTTGGGCAGCCAGTCGCGCGTGCCGCGCACCAAACCGACCGGTCGCTCGGCGACCAAGCCCGGTTCAGTTTGTCGTGGTTCGCCAACTCCGTCACTCATGCCCCCTCCCCTTCCTGCCCAACGATCTTGAGCGCACCCTCGACTGAGTCTTCCAGCACCGACCACGCCAGCCCCTTGTCCTCCCGACGACTGGAAAGGTTGCGCAAATTAAAAGTTTGCTTGGCCAGCTCGTCCGGCCCGACGACCACGGCCAGCTTGTGACCGCGTGTCGAGCCATAGCCCATTTGTTTGCCAATCGGGATCGGGTCGGGATAAACCTCAGCGCCGATGCCCACGGCTCGCAATCGCGCGGCCATGGTGAAGGCAATGACCGGATCGGTGCCCGGAAAGTTCGCGACAAGTACCGGGACCGTCGTCGTCGCCGACTTGAGCCAACCCGCCTCGTCGAGGAGCGCGAGCAGGCGGTCGAGGCCGATCGACGCACCGACGCCGGGTAGCCGGCGCGGCGTGAACAGGCTAGCCAGGTTGTCGTATCGGCCCCCCGATGCCACGCTGCCAAACTTCTCCCAGCCCTTCACGGTCGTCTCAAACACAATGCCCGTGTAATAGTCGAGCCCGCGCGCCAGCCCCAGGTCAAGGGCGACCCGACTCTCGGGCACGCCGGCCGCGTGCAGCAGCGAGAGGACCGTCCGCAAATTGACGATCCCTTGGGCGACGGCGGGGTTCGAGCCCAGCTCGGCCTCGGCCTTTTGCAAGACCTCAGCGCTGCCGCGGCCTGACTCAGCGAAGTCGAGGACGGCCCGCGCCTGGTCGGCGGTCAGCCCGCTGTCGCCGGCCTCGCTCGCCTTGGCGAGCTCATCGATCACGGCCTCGCGCCCAATCTTGGCGAGCTTGTCGAGTGCCCGCAGCACCGGCCCGCTGCGGCCCGCAAGCCCCTGAGCATCAAGGAAACCATCAAGGATTTTGCGGTTGTTGAGCGTGATGGTGAAGTTGGGAACGCCGGCCGAGTCGAGTGCGGCATGGATGACCTGGGCGATCTCGGCGTCGGCGACGACGCTCTCGGTGCCGATCGTATCGAAGTCGCACTGAGCGAACTCGCGGAACCGGCCCTTCGCGGGCCGCTCACCGCGAAACACGGAACCGATGGCATACCGCTTGAAGGGCACGCCAAGTGCATCGATGTGCTTGGCCACGAACCGGGCCAGTGGCACGGTCAGGTCAAACCGAAGCGCCAGCTCTCCCGGCGTTCCCCCCTTATTGGTAACCTCGAAGATCTGCGCAAGACCTCTTCCGAGCCCGCCCCCTTGCCGGTCAAGACCTCCATCCGCTCGATGTGCGGGGTCTCGATCGGCACGAAACCAAACGCCGCGAACGTCTGGCGAAAAGCCGCAAGCATGCGCTCACGCGGAATCATCACCGCCGGAGGGAGGTCTCTCAGGCCGCTGGCCACTCGGGGGTCAATCATGAAGCACGGTCTTTCTTTCTCAAGTGCGGCGAGCCCGCCACAGCAAGGCTCTCTCGCCAGGTTGCTCGTTTCGAGCGGCCGAAGTCCAGAAGCGACCCCGGTCGACGCGGTTCCTCATCGGTTCCCAGGATTCTACCATCCCCCGAGCCGGCATGGTCCAAAAACGCCGTTTTTCTGGTGACACTCGGGATCTCGCGGGCCCTGATCGGTCCCGCGAAGCTCAATGTGGCGGAGTCTTGTTACCTCGCCTGCTGCGAAATTCTTGGTTACAACAGAGAGCAATCGAACATCAAAGGAAACGATAGGAGCCTTGCAATGTTGCAGGGAAAGAAGGTCGTCGTGGTGCTCCCAGCCTACCGCGCGGAAAAGACCCTGGAGAGGACGGTCCGCGAAATCCCGGTCGACGTCGTCGACGAGATCGTGCTGGTGGACGATGCGAGCGCTGATAACACCGTCGCATTGAGCTCCAGGCTTGGCCTCAAGACATTCGCGCACAAAACCAACCTCGGTTATGGGGCGAACCAAAAGACGTGCTACCTCGAAGCATTGAGGCTGAAAGCCGACATCGTCGTCATGCTTCACCCCGACTACCAGTATGACCCCAGGCTCGTCACTGCGATGAGCGCGATGATCGCATCGGGGGTCTATGAGGTCGTGCTCGGCTCGAGAATCCTGGGTTCGACGGCACTTCGTGGGGGAATGCCGGTCTACAAATATGCGGCGAACAGGTTATTGACGCTCTTCCAAAACTTGATGCTCTCCGCCAAGCTTTCGGAGTATCACACAGGCTACCGTGCCTTTTCGAGACGTGTCCTCGAGACGCTGCCGCTCTTGGCGAACTCCGACGATTTCGTCTTCGACAACCAAATACTAGCTCAGGCGGTTGCGTTCGGCTTCCCAATCGGCGAGATCTCCTGCCCGACCAAATACTTTCCGGAGGCAAGTTCAATCAGCTTCCGGCGGTCAGTGGTTTACGGTTTCGGGGTCCTGGCAACCAGCGTGCTCTTCCGTTTATGGCGCTGGAGGCTTATCGAGACCAAGTTGTTCAGCAAGCAACCCACGCTTCGGTTGGGTTATCCTGATGATAACCGTGACAAGCGAGGACCTTCTGCTCACACTGGAATGCCCTGAGGCGCTGTCGACAATCTGGCCGCGCGGCGAGCGGGGCCTTCGCGGGCGGGGACGCCCTTGCCGTTGAAATCGGTGTACGACTGTGATTTGATGGATTTAGGCGTTTCGGGCACCGCACCCAGGTTTTACGCCGTCGCTCCATGCACCGAATCGCGAATATGAATGAACGGAGGCTTCCCTGATGACGTTGTCTGGGCAAGAAAAGTCAACGGGCGCGGCCGTGGCACCGATTCCGGATCCGGGCCCCGTGCAGGCCCTGTCGGCCCATGGAGATGGTGGCCCCAATGCCGAGGTGGCCCCGGTTCCGGGCCCAGAACCAGCGCGGGCCTGGGACCGGCGCATCTGGCTGGTTCCCATTGCGCTGGCCTTGATCGTCAGTTACGGCTTCCTGTGCATCCGTGCTCTGTCGCTTGAGGCGAAGTATAGGTCCTTGGCGCACAGTCTTGCGGGCAACGCCGCCTATAAGTGGCGGCCGTCTTTCGAGACGTTCGCGCACCCGGCCGCGGTGCACGGCACTTTGGGCAATATCCTTTATGCGCACGGGAAGTACGAGGAGGCGGTGGCCTATTTCACCGAGGCGCTGCGGCTCGATCCCGACCTGGCCGGAGTACACAACAACTTGGGCAATGCCCTCTATGCGCAGGGGAAGTACGAAGAGGCGGTGGGTCATCTCGCTCAAGCGCTTCGGCTCAATCCCAACTCCGCCGATGCCCACTACAACTTGGGCGTCGCCCTCCAGGGCAAGGGGAGGTACCAGGCGGCGGAGGGGCATTACGTCGAGGCTGTACGGCTTCGCCCCGGTTACGCCGATGCCCACAAGAACTTGGGCAATGTTCTCAATGCCAAGGGGGAACACGCAGAAGCAGCGACTCATTTCACCGAGGCGTTGCGGCTCAATCCCGGCTACGCCGATGTCCACAACAGCCTGGGGACGATCCTCTCCCGCCAGAGGAAGTACCCGGAGGCGGAGGCTCATTTTAACGAGGCGCTGCGGCTCCATCCTGGAAACGTTCAAGCACACCACAACCTGGGCCTCGTCTTGTCCCGCCTCGGGAACTACGAGGCGGCAAGTGCTCAATTCGCAGAAGCCATACGGCTCGATTCCGGCTTCGCGGACGCGTACAACGCTAGCGCGATGCTCATGGCGGCTTGTCCCGAAGCGAAGTTCCGCGACGGCAAAAAGGCGGTCGAATTCGCAACCCGCGCCTGCGAGTTGACTAAGTCGAAAAACCCGATCATTCTTGATACGCTCGCCGCGGCACAGGCCGAAGCCGGCGACTTCGACGCGGCGGTGAGGACGCAAAAGAGAGCGCTCGAACTGCTGAACGACGAGCGGCAGAAAGACGACTATCGGTCCCGGCTGGTGCTCTACCAGGCCAAAAAGCCCTATCGTGAGGGCCCTCCGCAACACGCCTTAACTGAAGCACGCCCTTGATACGGGCCCCCGTTCCTGGTGGAAATCGGTAACAAAGTCGCGATATAATAAATATCGAACTTTGTCCCGCAGTTGGGTCGTTGCGTCTTCACCAGCTTTCGCCAATTCCGAGGTCCGCGACGTGGTGGCAACTTGGTCGAAGGCATTGATCACGGTCGAAACGACGCATTCCAGCCGTCGGCATCTCGCCGGGATGGGACTGGCGACACGATTGGGACTGAGGGAGACGGCAACGTGCGCGACACATTGAGACAAATGGGCTTCGGGACCGGCCTGGGCGCGTGGCTGTTCGGTCTCGCGTGCGTGGTGGCCGTGTCGACGTCAGGCCTGAGCGACGAACCGCCGATTTTTCAGAAGCTAGGGGACGCTTTCACACGCGAGATTCGTCCGATCCTGGTTCAACATTGCATGAAGTGTCATGCGACCGACGTGCAGGAAGGGACGCTCGACCTGGAACAATTCGCGACGCTTGCCGACGTCCGGCGCTCGACCACGAAGTGGCTCAAAGTGGCGGAGATGCTCGACAACGGCGAAATGCCGCCGAAGAAAGCTCCTCAGCCTTCACCGGAGTGCCGGCAGCGGCTGCGAGCCTGGCTGGGCGAATACCTGAAGGCCGAGGCGTTTGCCAGCGCCGGCGACCCCGGCCCGGTCGTGCTGCGCAGACTGGGCAATGCCGAGTACACGTACACGCTGCTCGATCTGATAGGCGTCGATTTGCAGCCCGCACGCGAGTTTCCGGTTGATGGTGCCGCCGGCGAGGGATTCACCAACACCGGCAATGCGCTGGTCATGTCGCCGGCCTTGCTCGCGAAGTATCTCGACGCCGGCAAGAAAATCGCCGACCACGCCGTGCTCTTGCCCGATGGCATTCGTTTTTCACCAAGAGCCACCAGGCGCGACTGGACGGAAGAGATTCTGGGGCGCATCCGGAGCTTTTATGGTCGTTTCACCGATTCAGGCGGCGATGATGTGCAACCCACTGTTTTCACGGTTGACGAGGGCCGTGTGCGAATCATCGCTTTCGCCGTCGCCAAGGGGGGCCGGCTGCCGCTGGAAAGATACCTGGACGCCACCGTCCGTGACCGCGCGGCCCTGACCTCGGGAACGAAGTCTGTCGCGGCTGTCGCGAGTGAGCGGGGCCTTAATGCAAAGTACCTGGGCATTGTCTGGTCGAGTCTGAATGGAGACGAGCGATCGCCGGTCCTCGATGTTGTACGAAGTCACTGGCGCGAGACGAGTTCCGACCAGACGGCCGCGCTCGCTGCCGAAATCGCCCGCTGGCAGAACGCGCTTTGGCGATTCACAAGTGTTGGGCAGATCGGCAGAGTCGGCGGGCCCAAAGCTTGGATGGAACCGGTCGACCCAGTCGTCGCTCGACAAGAGCTACGCGAAAAGATCCCGGCGTCGGCGAACGGTGAAGTCACGCTCTCGCTTGTGGCGGGGGATGCCGGTGATGGAAATGAACACGATTTTGTGGTGTGGGATAAGCCCCGGCTGGTGGCGCCGGGACGTCCTGATTTGCTCTTGCGCGATGTACGCGATGTTGCTCGCCAACTCGCCGGTGTGCGGCAACGAGCTTTTCAGCACGCGGCCAACTGTTTAGGGGCGGCGGCCGAAGCGCAATTGGCCGCCGGCCCGGTCGACGTGACGCCGCTCGCTGAGCGGCATCACGTCGAGCCGGCGATCCTCGCGGCCTGGCTCGACTACCTGGGAATTGGCACCAGAGGCGCCGTGGTAAAGATCGAGACCCCGTTGACCGGGAAGATCGAGCACGCTTCGGGCTACGATTCCGTGAATGGGTGGGGCTCCGGCGAGGCGCCGGTCGTCTACGCCAACTCTTCAGCCCAACACGTTCGGATCCCCGCCGACCTGAAACCCCATAGCGTGGCCATGTACCCTTCGCCGACCCTTTGTGTGGCAGCGGGCTGGATGAGCCCGATCAGTGCCACGCTCGTTATCGAAGGCCGCCTGCAGCACGCGCAGCCCGAGTGCGGTAATGGCGTTACCTGGTCGCTCGAGCTGCGCCGCGGCGCGGTTCGACAGCCGCTGGCGGCCGGCGTAGCGCAAGGCGCGCGAGAAGTGACGATCGGACCGCTGAAGGAGATCGCCGTGCAACGCGGCGACCTGGTTTCACTCATCATCGGCCCGCGCGACGGCGACCACGCGTGCGACTTGACGGCCGTGGAGCTCACGCTCGCCGGCGGCGGGCGCGAGTGGAACCTGGCGCGGGAGGTTTCGCCTGACGTGCTCGCGGGCAATCCCCACGCCGATTCGTACGGCAACCCCGAGGTGTGGCACTTCTACGCCGAGCCCGACACGGGAGGCTTAGGTGAGCGAGTGATCCCGGTTGGCTCACTGCTGGCGCGGTGGCAGTCGGCGGCGACAGTCGCGGAAAAGCACCAGCTTGCGCAGGAAATTGAAGGATTGCTGAAGTCTGGTCCCGGCACGGCGAAAGAGAGTCCGGACGGGCTGTTATATCGCCACCTCTCGTCGCTGCGCGGACCGCTGGTTGTGAGGGGCCTTTACCTTGATAAAGCATTGCCAGGGCTCTCTCGCCAACGCTCCTCAGCGCCGGACCGGCCGTAAGGGCTGTGCGATCCGGGAGGGTGGCAGCGCGTCCGGCGAGTGCGCCGGCTGATCCAGGCCAGCCCGCGTTCGGTCTCGCCCCGAACCTTTTCGGCAAGCACCCCAACGGCTCGGCCATCGATCCCGCGAGTCTTTGCGTGCAAGCGCCCCACGTGCTGGATGTTCGCCTGCCTGCCGACCTTGTCGAGGGCTGCGAGTTTGTGACTGGCGGGGCCCTGGATGAGACGACCGGCCAGGAAGGGAGCGTGCAATTGCAGGTGAAATACGGCCCGGCCGAACCGCCTAGGGCGGTCTCGCCCGACCGACCGGTCGTCGCCCCCCTTGGGTCGCCCGCGCGCGAGCGGTTCGCGGCGGCGTTCACAATGATCCGTGAGCTTTTCCCCCCATCGCTTTGCTACACGAAAATCGTGCCGGCAGATGAGGGCTGCCTCACTCTTTACCACCGTGAGGACGATCACCTGCGCCGACTTATGCTCGACCAAGCCCAGACCGCCGAACTCGACCGGCTGTGGGCCGAGCTGCACTTCGTGAGCATGGACGCGCTCACGCTAGTAGATGCGTTTGAACAGTTCTTGGAAAATGCAATCCAGTATGCCGATAAGAGCGTATACCTACCGATGCGCGAGCCGATCAACCAGCGGGCCGCGGCGTTCCGCCGCGAGCTAGTGGCGGCTGAGCCTAGACACCTGGACGCGATCGTGGCACTCGCCGATCGTGCTTTTCGCCGCCCCCTTTCCACGACCGAGGCGAGCGGGCTTCGCGACCTTTATCGCCGGTTGCGGGCTGAGCAGATTCCCCATGACGAGGCAATCCGCCTGGTGCTGGCTCGTGTGCTGGCAGCGCCGACGTTTCTTTACCGTATCGAGAAGCCCCCGTCGGGACCAAAAGCGGCCCCGGTCTCCGACTGGGAGCTGGCGAGCCGCCTGAGTTATTTCCTTTGGTCGTCGCTGCCCGATGACGAGCTGCGAAGCGAAGCCGCCGCCGGACGCCTGCACCACCCCGAAGTCGTGGTTTCCCAGGCACGCCGTATGGCGAAGGACCCGCGAGTGCGCAGGCTGGCAACCGAATTCGCCTGCCAGTGGCTGCACATTTATGACTTTGACTCGCTCGACGAAAAAAGCCCGAGGCATTTCCCGACGTTCGCGGCGCTTCGCGGCGCCATGCACGAGGAGGCCATCCTCTTTTTTACGGACATGTTCCAAAATGATGGATCGGTTCTCTCGGCACTCGAGGGCGATCATACGTTTTTGAACGAAGCGCTCGCGAAGCACTATGGCATCCCCGGAGTCATCGGGCCCGAGTGGCGGCGTGTGGACGGTGTCAGGAAGTATGGGCGGGGAGGAATTCTTGGTCTGGCGGCGACGCTAGCCAAGCAGTCAGGAGCTTCGCGCACCAGCCCGATTCTGCGCGGCAACTGGGTGGCGGAAGTCCTGCTGGGGGAAAAACTGCCGCGGCCGCCCAAGACCGTTCCGCGACTCCCCGACGACGAGACCGCCACGCAAGAGCTCACGACGCGCCAGCTCGTCGAACGGCACACGGCCGACCCGCAGTGTGCCAGTTGCCATTCGCGCATCGACGCGTTCGGCTACGCGCTGGAAGCGTACGACGCGATCGGTCGCCGGCGTGATCGCGACCTTGGCAACCGGCCCATCGACACCGCCGCCCGCCTGCGCGACGGCACCGAGTTTGATGGCCTGGACGGACTGCGGCACTACCTCGCAAACACTCGCCGCGACGCTTTCCTCCGCCAGTTCTGCCGCAAGTTTCTTGGCTACGCGCTGGGACGGGCTACCCAGCTTTCCGACCTTCCCTTACTCGAAGAAATGGAGCTGGTGCTTAAGAACAACGACTATCGCTTTTCGGCGATGTTAGAGGCCGTTGTCGGCAGCCGCCAGTTCCGCGAAATTCGCGGCAGAGATGCCGAAACTCGTGAGTCGCGTGAATGACGTCAAATAGATTTGTCCATTGTGTAGCACGTATTCGTCTTCTCCTACGGCGAGGCAACTGATGAATCATCATAGCTTTTCCCGCCGCGCGTTTCTCCGTGGCGTCGGCGTGAGCATGGCGCTACCGTGGATGGAATCGTTCCGGGTCTGGGGTGACGAAGCCAAGGCGGTCAAAGGCGCGAGCGAGGCACCGGTGCGCCTGGCCGTCCTGTTCGCGGGTAATGGTTTCCACACAAAAGAATGGTGGGGGCGAGGGGAAGGCCGCAACATGGAGCTGGGCCAGGTGCTCACGCCGCTGACCGACTTTCGCGAGCGAATGCTCTTTATTCGCGGGCTCTATAACGCCGAGGCCCAAAAGGGCAACATCCACAGTTCTCAAACGGGCAACTTACTTTCGGGCGGTCCGCCGCCGCGGGAGGCGAGATTCGCTCGGGCATGAGCTTCGACCAGCTTTTGCGCGGGCCCATGGCAAGTCAACCAAGGTGCCTAGCTTGGTGCTGGCCTGCGAAAAGTCGAACCCGGCGATTCACAGGAACTACTCGATGCTGTACAGTTCCCACATTTCGTGGAGTTCACCGACGACACCGACGCCGCTCGAGCTGTACCCGGCCTCGCCTTCGATCGGTTGTTCCGCGATGAAGTGAAGCGCGGCGATAAGAGCGTCTTGGACGCCATCCTCTCCGAGGCACGGGACTTCCGGCGCGCGGTCAGCGTGGCCGATCAGCGCAAGCTGGATGAATACTTGGACTCGGTACGCGAGGTCGAGGAACGGATCGAGCGAGCGGGCCAGCGGGGAGAATTGCAGGGCTGGCGACCGACCTTGGGCGGGCCCAACATTCCTCGCCCGGCCGACGGAATTCCTCAAGACATCAGCGAGCACATGCGCCTGATGTGCGACATCCTCGTTCTCGCCTTCCAGACCGACACCACGCGAATCTGCACGCTTAAGCTCAACAACGATCACAGCTCGCTCCGGTTCCCCAATATTGGCGTCGGGTACATCACCCATCACTTACTTTCGCATTACGAACTCGCCGTGGACTGGTTGAAGGTGAATCAGTTCTTCCTGAAACAGGTTGCCTATGTCGCACGGAAGCTCGACGGAATCCGCGAAGGAGAGCGGACGGCACTTGATAACTCGATAATCGTGTTTTGCTCGAGCATGCTGACCGGCAGTCACGATGCGAGTCAATTGCCAGTGGTGGTCTTGGGGGGCGCGGGCGGCCGCATTTCGGGGGGCCGCGTGCTCGATTACCGCGGTAAGGCGAACCGCAAGATGTGCAGCCTTTACCTGTCGCTGCTCGACAAGGCCGGGATGCATCTCGACGAATTCGGCGACTCGCGTGAACCGCTGGCGGAAGTGTAAGCCTTTCTCGATTCGAGGAAACTTGCTGATGAAGGCGTTTTGGCGGGGACGGTCGATGCAGGCGGCCGTGGCCCCGGTTCCGAGCGTGAGTGCCGGGCCGAGTCAGGGGCCGCTGCCGGCCTGGGACCGGCGCACTTGGCTGGTTGCGATTCCGTTGGCCTTCTTCGTCATCTACGCCTTCATGCCCACCCTCGACAACGGCTTCGTGGCGTCGTGGGATGATGATCAGAACTTCCTCGACAACCCCTATTTCCGTGGTCTGGGCGCGGCCCAGGTGAAGTGGGTTTGGAGCACGTTTTGGTTTGGCGCTTATCAACCCCTGACGTGGTTGCTCTTCGAGACGCAATATGTCTTCTGCCAGCTCGACCCACGAGGCTACCACCTCACCAGCCTGGCCCTTCAGGTTGCTAACGCCGTGGTCCTCTACGTCTTGACGGTGGCCTTACTCGGTCGATGCCAAACTGATTACTGCCTCAAAAGCCCGTGGATGTGCTCTTTGAGCGCGGGGCTGGCGACCGCGCTGTTCGCGGTGCACCCCCCTCGCGTTGAGGCCGTGGCCTGGGCCTCCTGCCAACCGTATCTGCCCTGCATTTTATTCTCCATGTTGGCGGTTCTCGCTTATCTCCGTGCATACCCGGTGGATTCATCCCCGCAATGGGGTTGGCTGGCGGGCTCGTTCCTTCTGTTCGTCGCGGCCCTGCTGTTCAAGGCGGTGGCAGTGAGCCTGCCCGTGGTGCTCTTGATCTTGGACGTGTACCCGCTCCGCCGATTTGGGGACGGGACTGGGCGATGGTTCGGAGCGTCGGCGCGGAGAGCCTTGTTGGAGAAGGTCCCGTTTGTGCTCGTGAGCCTTTTCTTCACGGGCCGCGCACTCGCGGCCAAGCCGGGATCACTGCTTCCATCTCAGCATCGCCATGCCTCGGAAGGCATTGCCCAGGCGTGCTACGCGATCTGGTTTTACATCCGGGAGACGGTGTTACCGCTGGACCTCATCGCCTTCTACCGGTTACCAAAGGACCCGAATTGGCTCGCACTCCCGTACAGTTCGAGCATCGCCGCGACGGTCGCAGTGAGCGCCGCCTTGTTTCTCCTGCGCCGGCGCTGGCCCGGACTGTTGGCGGCCTGGCTCTGTTACCTGGTGATCCTGGCGCCCAACTCGGGCATCATTTGGATCAGCAACTCGATCGTCGCGGATCGCTATAGCTATTTGTCCATGCTGGGATCGGTGATAGTGGCGGCCGCCGGTTTTTGCCGGCTCTGGCGGATGTCGTCGCGGTGGCGTCCTGCCGCCGTCGGGATCGTCGCCTTGGGCCTCGGAGCCCTTCTCGGTCTGACCGCCCTGACGCGGAACCAGTGCCGGACCTGGTTCGACTCGGAAGCCCTGTTTGCCCATGCTGTGACACATGGGGGTTCTACCTCCTTTGCCCAACGCAATTTGGGCGTCGCCCTCCAAACCAAGGGAAAACCCCAGGAGGCAGAGGCTCATTTCGCCGAGGCGGTGCGGCTTAATCCCGGCGACGCCCAAGCACACAACAGCTTGGGCAGTGTCTTGTACTCCCAGGGGAAGTACGAGGAGGCAGAGGCTCATTTCACCGACGCGGTGCGGCTTAATCCCCACGACGACCAAGCACTCAACAACTTGGCGAAGCTCCTTTCCCGCCGCGGTAAGTACGAGGAGGCGGCGGCTCATTACGCCGAGGCGCTTCGGCTCAATCCGGGCTTCGCCGAGGCCCACAATAACTGGGGCGTCGACCTCCAAACCGAGGGGCACATTGAGGAGGCGGCGGCTCATTACGCCGAGGCTGTGCGTTACCGTCCCGGCTACGCCGAGGCCCACAACAACTGGGGCGCCGTCCTTTATACCCAAGGGAAACACGAGGCCGCGGCGGCTCATTTCACCGAGGCGCTGCGGCTCAGTCCTGGCTTCGCCGATGCCCACAACAACTTGGGCGTCGCTCTCCAAGCCAAGGGGAACTATCCCGAGGCGGAGGCTCATTTCGCTGAGGCTGTACGGCTCAACCCCGGCTACGCCGAGGCCCACGCCAACTTGGGCGCCGTCCTTTATAACCAGGGGAAGTATCAGGGGGCGGAGACTCATTTCGCGGAGGCGGTGCGGCTCAATCCCGGCGACGACCAGCGCACAACAACTTGGGGAATGTCGTTTCCCGCCGCGGCGACTGCGAGGCGGCGGCGGCTCATTTCACCGAGTCGCTGCGGCTCAATCCCAGCTTTGCCGAGGCACATAACAACTTGGGCGTCGCCCTCCTGGCCAAGAAGAGTTACCAGGCGGCAGCGGGTCACTTCGTCGAGGCGGCGCAGCTCAATCCCGACTACGCCGATCCTCACTTCAACCTGGCCAACCTCCTTTTTCAGATCAAGAAGTACGACGAGGCGGAGCCATATTTCACCAAGGCGCTTCGACTCAATCCCAATCACGCCGATGCACACGAAAAGCTGGGGATCGTCCTCTTTGAGCGTAAGAAGTACGAGGCGGCGGCGGCTCATTTCGCCGAGGCGCTACGGCTCAATCCCGGGTTAGTCACGGCTCACTACAACCTGGGCCTCGCGCTCGCCGAACAGGGGAAGTACGAGGCGGCGGCCACCCATTTCACCGAGGCGCTGCGGCTTAATCCCAGCTACGCTGATGCCCACAACAGCCTGGGGTCGATCCTCTCCCGCCAGCGGAAGTATGGCGAGGCGGAGGCTCATTTCGTTGAGGCCGTCTCGCTCGATCCCCGATTCGTGCAAGCACACTACAACCTGGGGCTCGTCTACTCGCACTTCGGGGACTACGAGGGAGCGAGGGATCAGTTCACTGAGGCCATTCGGCTTGATCCCGGCTGCGTGCAAGCGTACAACGCCAGCGCGATGCTCATGGCGGCTTGTCCCGACGCGAAGTTGCGTGACGGCAAGCGAGCGGTCCAATTCGCAACCCGCGCCTGCGAGTTGACGACATGGAAAAATCCCATCATTCTCGATACGCTCGCCGCGGCACAAGCCGAGGCTGGGGACTTCGACACGGCGGTAAAGTGGCAAAAGAGGGCGATCGAACTGCTAACGGATGAACAGCAAAAAGCCGACTGTCGCAGCCGGCTCGTGCTCTACCAGGCCAAGAAGCCGTACCGTCAGGGACCCTCACAAAACGCCCCGACTGAAGCACGCCCGTGATATGGGCCACGATCATGGCCGGTTTCCCCAAACGACGTTGGGCAAAAAGATCAGCAGCAGCACCGTCCGGCGGATGTTGCACGAGCCGGCGATCAAGCCTTGGCAGCACGAACCTAACGATTCGCGCGAACGATTGGATCGTGAGTTGTTCATCGAAATATGCTGCCGCTTCGAGTGATGAAACGCGGATCCGGGCCTTGAACCCGCTCTAATGGTTTGGGTTGCCCCGATAGCGCCGGATGGCATCCTCGATTTTTCGCATGGGCTCGGGCGGGACATGTCCGATGGCATCGATCACGTCGGCGGCGGTGAAGGTGACAAACCAACAACAGACGGCCGCATTGGACTTGTCCAGGCCCGTCCGCGAGCGGCCTTGGGCCTGCCACGGCAACGGCACGTCGAATCCCGTGGGCGGGTCGGGCGTTCCGGAAATCGCCACACCGACTAGGGCCGCGCCCTCGGCCATCGCTTCATTCGGCGTGACCACGACGACTGGCCGGAGTTTCTCCTTGCGATGGTGCGCGACCCGGATGCGGACGATCTGACCATAGAACAACCGCGTGGACATTGCCCGACGTCCCCCGATCCGCAGTCTGTCAGTCGTCGCCTCACCACGCGTCGGGGGGCGGGGATGTCCGGGCAAGTTCGAGCAAGGCGGCCTGATCGGTGGCCGACCTGGAAAGTCGCGCCAACTCTACCAGGTCGGAGGCAGGATCGTCCTCAAGATTGGCGAGGAAGTCCTTCAATCGCTCCCCAAGTTCGCGGAGGGAGCCGGCCTCGACCAGCCCGCTCGGCGTCTCGGCCCGGAACTGGTCGCCCGCCGTCGCGGTGATCGTGATCGTGATTGGGAGGGTCATCGACTGAGTCCATGAGTTCCGGCCGGCTGGAGATTGCTCCATTCTGATGATCACATAGACGCCGGCCACGACGAGCAAGGGGATGCCCGCCGGCAAGGCCCCATCTCGAATTCGGCGGGATTCATACTCAGCGAGGATGACGGGGCTCGAACCCGCAACCTCCGGCGTGACAGGCCGGTGCTCTAACCAATTGAGCTACATCCCCAGGAGGAAACAACGCTCTCCACGAGGTACCTACGATTATGCAACCGCGGCGCGACGTGTCAAGAGACAGGGGTTGCCGCAACGTGAGCGCAACCGCTAATCTAACTCTTTCGCGGGAAAGGGATAACTTATTCTTACTGGCCCGGATTATCCCCGGTAGGAAGGCAGACGTTCGGCGTCAGAGGAGCACGCGCGGTGCAGATTTCCAAGGCAGTGATCACGGCGGCCGGACGTGGGGCGCGGCAGTATCCGGCGTCGGACACCGTGCAAAAGGCCATGTTGCCGCTGGTCGATCGCGACGGGCTCACCAAGCCCGTCCTCCAGATCATCGCCGAGGAAGCTCTTGAAAGTGGGATCGAGGAGATCTGCGTCGTCAGCGCGCCGGGCGACGAGGCGGTCTATCGTGCCCACTTTCGCAATTACGCGACCAACCTGCGGTCAACTTACAAGGGGCTCGATTGGGCCGAGCAGCAAGCGCGCCGGATCGTCGGGCTCGAAGAGCGGCTGCGATTTGCCGTCCAGCCCGAGGCCGAGGGTTATGGTCACGCGGTCTGGTGCGCACGGTCGTTCGCGGCGGGACAACCGTTTCTGCTGCTGTTGGGTGACCACCTTTATCTGTCCGCGGAGCCCCGACGGTGCGCCCGACAGTTGATCGAGCTGGCCACAGCCGAGCATTGCGCCGTCTCGGCCGTGCAAGCCACCCGGGAACATTTGATCCACCAGTACGGCACACTGACGGGCCGCCGGCTGCCCGAACACTCTCATATCTACGCCATCGATGAGATCATCGAGAAACCCAACCCAACCCTGGCCGAGTTACGCCTCCACGTGCCGGGCCTGCGCGCGGGCCACTATCTGTGCTTTTTCGGGATGCACGTGCTGACGCCGCTCGTGTTCGAGCTGCTCAACGCGCTGGTCCGCGAGAATGTTCGCGAGCTGGGCCAGATTCAGCTCACGACGGCCCTCAATGAGCTCGCCCGCAGGGAGCGATACCTCGCACTTGAAACCCGTGGCTCGCGATTTAACCTCGGCGTGAAGTTCGGCGTCGTGGAGGCGCAAATTGCCCTGGCCTTGGGCGGTGTCGACCGCGAACAGATTCTGGCTCTCTTGCTCGAATCCATGATCCGGGTCGAGCAAATGGCAACCCGTCAGTGACGGTTTTCCGACGGCGCGAATGAATTCCCTTTCTCGAAATACTCTGATTGTGATCCATGTCTGAAGTCGGCAAGCTCTTAATCCAGACGATTACCGATCCTAGTCCGGCGATTCGCGACCGTTCGGTTCGCGAATTAGTGGCCCGGTCGAGTGTTGCCGACAAACTTGAATCGTGCGCCGAGCTCGAACATTTTCGCCGCGCCCGGCAAAACCTGTACGAGCGCGTCCGCGCCTCGCTCTTTTTGCATGCTCTCTACCGCTACGAGATTCAGGACGACCCGGCGATCCGCGGAACGGGGCATATCCCCTTCTCGGGCTTCATGGACTTGATGGAGCGCCGCTACGAGCCGGCGATCGCGACGTTTCTCGAAACGATCAAGCGCGACGGGCCCAACGGCGCCATCTGTAGCGCACTGGCGCAGGCCTACGAGCAGATCGCCTTCGCGACCCTCGCCGACCAGGTGCGGCGGTCGGTTCGGAGCTGCCAGGGCAATCGCTGGATGTTTCGGGTCGGCGGAGTCGACGAGCACCCGCTGCGAATTCATCCCCGCCTGCTCGATCGAGCTTCGGACGAGGCGTTGTTTCCGATTCTGGTCGAAAAGACTTCGGTGCGGCTCGATCTGTCGCACAGCGGCTGGTCGGACATTTTTTTCCTCGGCATGGATTTTCCCGAGGGTGCTCGGGTGCTCAATATCTCGGTCGACCTTGGGGTCCACGGCCGCGACCAAGCGCCCACTCCTCCCATCGAAACTCGGTTGAGGGTCATCACCGAGCCGATCCTTCGTTTAACCAGTATCGATCTCAATGCCTGCAAAGATATCGATACCCTCGAAGAGCTGTTCAACTTCGGCAACGATTACCTGGGGCTGATCAAGGCGGCCGTCGTCGCCTCCGGGCTGATTCCCCCTTCCCTGGAGGGGACGCACACAAAGCTCTCCGATCTCCTGGGCCGAATTGTCCGGGCGGGGCACGGACTCGAAGTTGTCAGCAAGGTCAACGACATTCCCAAAGGTTCGCGCCTGGCCGTCTCGACGAACCTGCTGGCTTCGCTCATCACTCTCATGATGCGCGCGACCGGCCAGGCGCGCAACCTGACCGGGCGTCTCGACCCCGAGGAAGCCAAGGTCGTTGTCGCACGGGCGATCCTGGGCGAATGGATGGGAGGATCGGGCGGCGGCTGGCAAGATTCGGGCGGGATTTTTCCTGGGATCAAGCTCATCGAAGGAGTCGCGGCCGAAGCGGGTGACCCTGAATGGGGCGTCAGCCGCGGCCGGCTGCTGCC
Source organism: uncultured Isosphaeraceae bacterium (assembly GCA_963829765.1). GTDB lineage: Bacteria > Planctomycetota > Planctomycetia > Isosphaerales > Isosphaeraceae > CAWFRS01. The sequence goes on from CAWHKI010000208.1 coordinate 22,951, forward strand.
AGCCCACAAGCTCTTGAACACGGCCTCCCCCCTGCCCTCGATCTCGAGCAACGCCGCGAATCCCAGCCCGCTTGCCGACGCCCTCGCGCAGAGCCTGGTCCTGGTTCATGGCGGGATGGCGCAAAACGTCGGCCCCATCCTCAATATGGTCACCGCCAAGTATCTCCTGCGCGGAAGCGATGAGTGGCGAGCGAGAAATGAAGCTCTGGAGATCTTTGAGCAGATTCTGGCGAGTGTGCGCGCCGCCGACGTCCGCGGCCTGGGCGGGCTGACCACGCGAAACTGGGACGGCCCCCTGAAACAGATCATCCCCTGGGTGACCAACGCGTTTACCGAGTCGATCATCCGGGAAGCTCGGCAGGCGCTGGGCGACGACTTCTGGGGGTTCCTCATGCTCGGCGGCATGTCCGGCGGCGGTATGGCCTTCTTCGTCGCCCCGCACCGGCATGACGAGTTTCAGGAACAGATCTCGGCGATCATGAAGCGGGCCAAGTCGTCGCTTGACGACGCTCTGCCCTTCGCGATGGAGCCGGTTGTCTATGACTTCCGCATCAACACTCACGGCACATTAGCCACGCTCGACTCGGGTGCGCACGCAATGATGCCGCCTGCTTATTACACCCTTCAAGTTCCGCGCATGATCGCCGCGGGCGCAGCCACGGTTCCCTACCATCGCCGGGCCGACGTCGACCACTTCGCCAACCGCTGCCCAGAGACCGGCGAGCTCCTGCGTGTCTTCCGCACAACCATCAATCACCTGTTCCCGGTCACGCGGTCAGCCGACGATGTCTCGCGGGCCGAGTGGGACCGCGGAGGCGTCACGGATTCGGCTCGACAACGGCTTCGACTCGGTCCAGCACGAACAACTGCGCGACGACTTGCAGCGCGGGCGGATCGGCCTGGCGCGAAACCGGCTGCCGGTCGACCTCGACATCCGGGACGTCGACGACTCCGAGCTCATCGACGCGACCAAAGCCCATCGCGCATCCGTGATCGCGAACGGCGTATCAGCCTTGCGCCGGGGCGAGGTGGCTGTCGTGACCTTGGCCGGCGGCGTTGGCAGCCGATGGACGACCGGGGCGGGCGTGGTCAAGGCCGTCAACCCGTTCGTCAACCTCGATGGCCGGCACCGCAGTTTCCTGGAGATCCACCTCGCCAAAACGCGAAAAGCGAGGCACGACTTCAGCGCCAGTATCCCGCACATCGTGACCACCAGTTACCTGACGCACTCTGCCATCGAGCGTCATCTCGCGTCGTCGAACAACTATGGTCACGACGGCCCAGTGTACCTGTCGCCGGGCCGGTCGATCGGGCAACGGCTGATTCCCATGGCCCGCGACCTGACGTTCCTGTGGGAAGAGGCAAGCCACGAAACACTCGATGAAAACAAGCAAAAAGTGCGCGACGCCAGCCGCCGCGCCATCCTTGGTTGGGCGAAGAGCCAGGGCGAGGGCACCGATTACGTCGACAACCTACCGATCCAGCGCTTCAATCCTCCTGGTCACTTTTATGAGGTCCCCAACCTGCTGCGCAACGGCGTCCTTGCCCAGGCCCTGAGCGCGAATCCGAATCTGCGATGGCTGCTGGTCCACAATATTGACACATTGGGCGCGTTCCTTGAGCCGGCCGTGCTCGGGCTGGTGATCGAGTCGGAGTCTGCCCTTAGCTTCGAGGTGATTCCGCGGCGAATCGATGACCGCGGCGGCGGCCTGGCCAAGGTCGCCGGACGGGTCCGCTTGCTCGAGGGACTGGCGCAGCCGCGAGAGGAGACCGAGTTCAAGCTCCGGTATTACAATAGCCTCACCACCTGGGTCTCGATCGACGGCCTGCTCAAAGCCTTTGGGCTCACCCGCGAATCTCTGAAGGACGATCCGCAACGAGTTGACAGGGCGGTCCGCGCGATGGCCGCCCGCGTGCCGACTTACGTGACCATCAAAGACGTCAAGCGCCGCTGGGGCCACGGACAGGAGGATGTCTACCCGATCGCCCAATTCGAGAAACTATGGGGCGACATGAGCTCGCTTCCCGACCTGAGTTGTTCCTTCCTGGCCGTCGATCGCCGCCGCGGCCAGCAGCTCAAAGATACGGCCCAACTCGACGGCTGGGCCAATGACGGCAGCCTGGCACACGTGCGGTCACTTTGTGATTTCCGCGATGAAGGATACGTATTCCCTAACCATGAAGCGCATGGCATCGATTTTCTGTATCTTGATCGTGGTATTAACGGCAGCCGCAAGCGACGCGACGGCCGCCGAGAGAGCGCCGTGGAGGACGTATGCGCGGCAGCCCGACGCATGGTATCGCGGCCCGGAGGGAGCCCGGATCGCGGCAAACATCCGCTCGCACCAGTCTCGGCGCGGCGACTGGCCCAAGAACGTGGACAATTCCGCCAGTCCGTACCAGGGCGATCGGGCCAAGATCGCGGGGACGTTCGACAATGGGGCAACCGTCGGCGAGTTGCGGTTCCTGGCACGGGCATTCCGGGCGACCCACGATGCCCGCGATCGCGATTCACTCTTGAAGGGCCTCGATCATATTCTGGCCGCCCAGCATTCGACGGGCGGCTGGCCCCAATCGTCGCCGCCGGGCAAGAGCTATCGCCGGTACATTACTTTCAATGATAATACGATGGTTAACCTGATGACGCTGGTCCGTGACGTGGCCGAGCACGACGATTTTCGCTTTGTCGACGCGGCTCGCCGCGCGGCCGCGCGGCGGGCCTTTGATGCGGGCATCGCTTGCATTCTCAAGTGCCAGATCAAGGTCGGCACCAGGCTCACGGTCTGGTGTGCGCAGCACGATGAAATCACACTGGAACCAAGGCCGGCGCGGACATTCGAACCGGTTTCGCAGAGCGGCGCGGAAAGCGCGGATATCTTGCTTCTGCTGATGAGCCTGGACCACCCGACGCTGGAAGTCGTTCGCGCGGTCGAGGCCGGCGCTCGCTGGTTCGAAGCAGTCAAGCTCACCGGCATTCGCGAGACCACGGTCGGCGGTGACAAGCAAATCGTTCGCGACGCCGCGGCGCCCCCGCTCTGGGCGCGATTCTATGAGATCCCTTCGATGCGCCCGATCTTCAGCGGCCGCGACAGTGTGATCAAGTACGACATCGCCCAGATCGAGCCCGAGCGCCGCAATGGCTATGCGTGGTACGGCCAATGGGGCGCCAAGGTGGCGGCCGGGTACAGGAAGTGGGCCAAAGCTGCGCCCCCCTGGGCTCATCGAAAGACAACGGCCGATGAAAATCAACGACCCGATAAACGGCTAGGAAGATCGGCGGACAGAGCCGCCTCCTACACGAACTGTAGGAGGGAGCTCCGTCTCCCGATCCGCGTCTAGCCCTGTGTCGGGCCGTCGATGAAAATGCCAGCGACACAGCCGCGGTCATCGCGCGATTCGGCTTTCTTAACGGGGGCCTTATCGTCGACCCACGGGAGCCAATCTTCGAGTTCCGCCTCCTAGTCGTTACTCGCGTTTCTCAAAAATCTAAGATGAGCGACGTTGTTTTTTTGATTTCGCCTTCGGTTATGCTGGGATGGAGCAAGCTTGCAGCCCGGCGCGGCGAACGCGTGCCCGGGCCAATCGGAGACGATCCCTGTGCCCAAAGACCATCCTTCCGGAACCAGCCTTACGTTGCTGGGCCGGCTGCGTGCCGACCCCAAGGACGAGGCTGCCTGGAATGATTTTGTCGCACGATATCAACCAAAAATCCTCGCGTGGTGTCGCGGCTGGCGGCTTCAGGAGTCGGATGCCCACGACGTGACTCAGAACGTGCTTCTGAAGCTCAACCATCTGATGGCCAATTTCGCCTATGATCCCAAGCGGAGCTTTCGGGGGTGGTTGAAGACGCTCACGCACCATGCTTGCGCGATCTGGTACGCGCAGGCCAAACGCGGCGGCATTGGTAGCGGCGACAGCCGGATGGGAGAGTTTTTTGAAAATGTCCAGGCGGCCGACGACTTGGTACAACAGCTCGAAGAGGAATTTCGCCGCGAGCTGGTGGACCAGGCGATAGCGCGCGTGCGGCCACGCGTGGCCGCGCAAACTTGGGATGCTTTCCGGTTGACCGCGATCGAGGGGTGTTCGGCGCCGCTGCTGCTGCCCAGCTCGACATGAAGGTCGCGCGGGTCTACGTGGCCAAGAGCGAGGTCAAAGCGATGATCCAGCAGGAAATCCGCAAGTTAGAGGCTGCCGAATGAACAACTGCCCCGATCGCGATCGCCTCGAGCGCCTGCTGGACCACCGTCTCGACGTGACTGAGCTCGATGAGGTCGAGGAGCACGTCGAGGGCTGCGCCAACTGCCAGCACACACTGGACGAGCTCACCGATGCCAAGGAGTGGGGATTGAAGCCGGGGCGGGACGGTTCGGACACGCCCGCCGACGTGGCGCCCGGTCGGGTCGTCGATCCTTTGGGCGACACGGCCGGCGCGTCAGCAGGGGCTCGCGATCGCATGGCTCGCGTCGTGCCCACGATCGTGGGGTACGAGATCGTGGGCGAGCTGGGCCGCGGCGGAATGGGCGTGGTTTACCAGGCACGTCACGTCCGATTGAACCGGCTCTGCGTCTCAAGATGATCTTGGCCGGCGCTCATGCCAGCGACGAAGAAGTGGCCCGGTTCGTAACCGAGGCCGAGGCGATCGCGCATCTCGCGCATCCGAGCATCATTCAAATCCGCCACATCGGCGAGACCGACGGCTTACCGTTTCTGGAGCTCGAGTATGTCACGGGTGGCAGCCTGGATCAGGCGCTCGACGGCACGCCGTGGCCTCCAGTGCGAGCGGCGCTCTTGGCCGAGCAAGTGGCCCTGGCCATCGCCGAGGCGCATCGGGAGAGGATCGTCCATCGCGACCTCAAGCCTTCGAACATCCTTTTGGCGGCCGATGGCACGCCCAAAGTTGGCGACTTCGGGCTGGCCAAGATGCTGGACAACAAGACGGCGCTGACGGGCACCGAGTCGGTGATGGGCTCACCCAGCTATATGGCGCCCGAGCAGGCCCAGGGACGAGCCAAGGAGGCCGGCACCGCGGTTGATCTTTACTCGCTTGGGGCGATCCTCTACGAGTTGCTGACTGGTCGACCGCCGTTTCGCGGCGCAACGGCGCTCGAGACCTTGGAGCAAGTTACGTCGACCGAGCCAGTTCCTCCCTCGCGGCTGGTCCCCGGCCTGCCGCATGATGTCGAAACAATCTGCCTCAAGTGTCTCCAAAAAGAGCCCGGCAAGCGCTATGAAACCGCCGAGGCGCTCGGCGATGACCTGCGGCGCTTCCTGGAAGGCCGGCCGATCGTGGCGAGGCGGATCAGCGGTGCCGAGCGAGCCTGGCGCTGGTGCCGTCGCAATCGCTTCGTCGCCGGCATGACCGCCATCGCGGCGACGGCGGTCCTGGCCCTGGCCGTGGGAGCGACGACAGCGGCTTTGACCTTTGCGCCCAGCGTGATCAGATCCGCCACGCCGATCGCCAGACGCGAGAAAACCTCTTGGAATCACTCACCGCGCAGGCCCGCGCCACGCGTTTCAGCGGCCAGTTGGGACAGCACTTCGAGAGCCTCGCGGCCCTGGACCGCGCCACCCGGATCGCTCGCGAGCTGGAGCTGCCGTCGGAACGGTTCGAACGGCTTCGCGATGAGGCGATCGCCTGCCTGGCCCTCCCGGACATGAGGAAGGCTGGTCGAGTGATCCCCCGTCCGCCGGGCATCCTTATGGTCGCCTTCGACTCGACCATGAGCCGCTACGCGCTCCGGTTCCGGGATGGAACAATCCAGGTCAGGATCGTCGACCACGATCAAAAGGTTGCTCACTTTCGGGCCCGGGGCGATCGCCACATTCCGACGTTCTTATTCAGTCCCGACGGCCGGTACTTGGCGACCACTCATTATCCCGACCGCGGACTGACGGTTTGGGACGTCGACCGAGAAGCAGTCGTCCTCGACGAGAAGGGGCCATTTCTGGTCTCGGCCAGGTTCAGCCCCGAAAACCGGGAAATCGCGCGTGGCTCAAGAAAGTGGCGAGATCCTGGTCGTCGATCTGGAGTCCAGACGTCCCAGAAGGCTCCGGTCCGGCCAAGAACCCCCAAAAGACCTGGCGTTTCGCCCGGATGGCATTCAGCTCGCCGTCACAAATCGTGACCCGATGCAGCCAACGTGCCGGATTCTCGAGTTGAAGTCGGGCCGGGTGGTCCAGACCCTCTCGCTGCGCAGCCCAGCGGCGGTCGCGTGGAGCTCGGATGGAACCACCCTGGCGATGCTGGGTGACGATTCGAAGATCGACCTCTTTCACGCCCCCACCGGCACACGGACGGCGACCCTTGAAGGCTCAGTCAACACTGGCTTGCGCGGCGCTTTCCACCCCGCTGGTACACTCTTGGCGAGCAATGGTTGGGAAAACCGCCTGCGGCTTTGGGACGCGGTCGTGGGCCGCCCGCTATTCAGCCTTCCCGCTACGAATATCGCCGACTTCGGAGTCAGCGCCGGCGGGCGAGTCGTCCTCGTTTCCGACGACGAATTGACGACATACCAGGTCGAACCCGCACTCGAATACCGATTGCTCGCCCATGTCTCCCGCGACCGAATGGCTTATGAGATTCCCTCGATCCGCCCCGACAACCGGCTGCTGGCCGTGGGTTCAAATACGGGCGTTGCTCTTTGGGACCTCGCCCGAGGCACCGAGTACGCCTTCCTGCCGATCGGTATCGCCCGGCGTGTGATGTTCGAGGCGACCGGCGACCTACTTACGGGTGGATCGGCCGGCGTCTGCCGGTGGCCGGTTCAGCTCGACGCCAAACGTGGCGAATTCCGCATCGGCCCGCCACGTCAGATTTTCGCGTCGAAAAGCAACTGTGGGATCACTGAGGACCGGGAAGGTCGGATCGTGGCCCTCGCTAGCTTTACTCGCGCCGAGATCCAAATCTCCGGTCGCATGACCCACGTGGGCCCTCTGGATGACTGCCGCGACGTCGCTGTCAGCCCCGACGGGCAGTGGCTGGCGATCGGCAGTCATCACCTCGGCGCCCAAGTCTGGCGCGTCAGCGACCAAATGAAAGTGGCCGACCTTCCCATCGATTGGGGCACGAGGGTCGCTTTTAGCACGGATGGGAATCGGCTTATGACGCAAAACGCTCCTTGCAGACTGTGGGCGACCAATACCTGGACGCTTTCTCGGGAACTCGGCGGTCGCGGGCTCTGCTTTTCCCCGGACAGCCGGCTGGTGGCACTGGTAGACGCACGCAGAGTCATCAATCTGGTCGAGGCCGCATCCGGCCGCGTCATCGCCCGGCTCGAAAGCCCCGACGCGTTTGACGTGACCCTCGCGACCTTCAGCCCCGATGGTTCGCGCTTGGCAGTAACCACTCAAGCGGGGCCGGCCGTCCATGTCTGGGATCTGCGGGCCATTCGCCGCCGGCTTGCCGCGATGGGGCTCGATTGGAACGCACCGGCTTATTCAGAGGATGACCCAGCCGGGCCGGCCGCTGCCTCATTGCCTCCGCTTGAAATCGATCTTGGCCCGCTGGCCGGGGGATCGAGCACTTCTCCGAGCCCGCCGAGGCACTGAGGGCCAAATACTGATGTTCTTCCCCTGCTTCTGTGCGCGCATTCCCGTGCCTGCTCACTACGTCTCGATGTACGTGCCAAAGATATCGGGGTCGCTGGTGGATGCGGTGTCATCCATGAAATGCTTGAGCGTAAAGGGGTCGATGTCAACCGTCGCCCCGGATGCGATGTAGAGGCCCCCGCCATACCCCACGCCCGGTTCGCCTGGGCCGCCGTTGGGTGCGCCGTTGCCCAAACCGCCCTGAGCGACATCGGAAGAAAGAGCATCGCTGCTGAGTTTGACCCTGCCGGAAGAGACCTCCAGGCCACCCCCGAAGCCGTTGCCGCCAACGCCGAGGAGTGTACCTACCCAGGTATGGCCGGCTTGGCCGCCCAGAGCAGTGTTGGAGGACAGAATAGAACTGGCGATGCTGACCGTGCCGGCAGAGACCTCCAAGCCACCCCCGAACCCGTTGCCGCCGTCACCCCCGATGCCCTTTGGGCTGCTCGTAAGAGAGAAGTAGCCGTCGCCGCCTCGGCCGCCCTGAGCGGTGTTGGAGGACAGGGTCGTGTCGTTCAGAGTGGCCGTTCCGCCGGCCACGCATATCCCGCCCCCGAGCGCTTCGCCACCAGCCCCGCCTGTGTCTGCCCGATAACCTGAAACCGAATCAGTGTCGATGCCTGCGCCGCCGATGCCGCCGAGGGCCTGGTTGTTCTGGACCACGGTGCCGTCTTCCAACGTCAGGACACTGTTGGAGTAGATGCCGCCACCGGCCGCCTCCCAGGCGGGGGCGAACGGCGGGGCGCTGGTACCCTGGGCGAAGTTGTCCTGCACGGTCACGCCGCTGAGGGTCAAGGTGCCTCGGTTATAAATGGCCCCGCCCTCGGCCCACACCGCCGCGCCCGTCGCCAAACCGCCTTGCAGCGTCAACTTCTGGAGCGTCAGCGACGCCCCGGCGGCCACGTCGAAAAGCCGGAATGCGGGCGTTCCCGAGGCCGTGCTCCGCTCGATGGCGTCGCCGTTGCCGACGATCGTCAGCTTGTCGTTCGCGGCAATGACGGGCAGCCCCGTATTGCCGTCGGTGCTGTTATTCACGGCGGCCAGGACGTAGGGCGCAGTGGTGGCGGCCCCCAGCGTGATCGTGTTCGCGCCGCCGGCCCTGTTGGCGGCGTTGATGTCCTTGATGAGGTCCGAGACGGTGAACGCGGTGTAGCCCGACGGGAGTGCCCGAGCGTCGAGCCGCTCGACGACAAGGCGGGCCTTTTTCGGCGCGGCGCCGGGTTGCGACGCTGTGCGCTCTGGGAATGGCTGCGCGAAAGCGGCCAAGAAAGCCAAGATGCAAGGAACATCGTGAACCTCCTTAATTGATGCGATCCGCGATATCACCCAAGAGCTGTGCGACGGAGTGGCAGTGGAACGGCCTGCGAAAGGACGAGGCGGTGCTCCATCGTCTCGACCGCGAGCGAGAGGCGTCGGCGAGTACGGGTCGGCGACGAGGACGGAAAGAACAAGATCATCGCGCTGATGATGGAAGCCTCCAGTTTGTCGGCCAATTCTTCCCCGGCGTGCCGGGGCTTTGTGGGGAAAACCTGAAAACGATCCAGACTCGTTCGGACAAGGGCGGGTTATTGACCTTATCGCCTTGGTCGCGCCACGGCCCACGGCTTAAATTGATCGCCCCGCGGCAAAGTTAACCGTAGCGAGGTTGAGATCGACTATCAGTAGTTACTGAGCTCGGGCGAAAACCTAAGCCGGATTTTTTCATCTTTCTCGGAATGGGTCGTCAGGGACAGCCGCTCTGTGAATGGGGAGAAATGCGGAAGTGTTCGGTGCCCCTGGTGATAGGATGTGCTCAACGGCGTTGCACAGGCTCGCTTCGTGATGGAGCAAGTGGCACAAAGTAAACGGCGCTTTTTGGCGATCTTTGGGCTTTCCGTGCCGCCTATGGGAACTACGCCCGCCCGGACCGTCGGCATCAGCCTTCGAAGATTGCGCGCGGCCTTCGAAGATTGCACGAAGGTTGCACGAAGATCCCGAAGATTGCAGCCTTGCTCTCCGAGCAATCTTCGTGCGGCACATGCGACGGGTGCGCGAGGGGATTCTGGCAGGCGCGTTCCCCACGGGCGTCCTCATCGCGTCGCGATGCTGTGCTGGCACTCGTTCCGATGCTCCGCGTCGGAATGCCGGCTTCGACGCTCCGCGTCGTCTTCGGGAACCAAGCCACGCACCAGGCCCGGCGAGTGGGAGTGGGATGAGGCCCCGCGTGCGGGCGATGCTCCGAGGGGAAGAATCAGGTGCGACGCAGGAGCGTCAAAGACGGCATTCCTACGCGGGAGCGTAGGAACGAGTTAAATGTGGCTGTCCGCCACGGCATTCGGGGTTTTCGGATCTATTTAGATCAGTCGATCAACGTGACTTCGTCCGAGTTGACGTTCTTCAGCACGTCGTTACTGGTGACCAGGTACCAGTCGTCGTCTGAGTCAACCGAGCCGAAGACCTCATCGACCGCCGTGCTGCCAATCACCGTCGTGCCCGAAATCAGGTAATTGCAGCCATTGGCGCCCACAGGGCCGTTGGCACCGCTCAAGTCGGCGACTGCGCGTCGCATAACTGTCCGATGAGTCCCATTCCGCCAGTACCGCATCGAGCGCGGCTAGACTCAGGTTGGTCGTCCCCGCGATGAACAGGTCGCCCGTATTGCTGCCCAAGGAATACCCAGCAGGCCAGCCGTGGACGGCGTCGGCGCCCGTGCCACCGATGATGAGATCCTGGCCCTCCGCCGTCTTGCCGCTGGTGGTGCTGCTGACCGGCAGGGCGCAGTGGGCATAGATCGTGTCGTTGCCGCCGCCCGCCACGATCAGGTTATTGCCCCCTTCGCCACCGTCACCGCCGAAGTTGCCGTAGATGGTGTCTTGGCCGCTGCCGGTGAGGATGGTGTTGTTGCCCCCTTCGCCGCCGTCGCCGCCCAAGTTTCCATAAATGGTGTCGTTGCCGTTGCCCACCTGGATGAAGTTGTTGCCACACAGACGCTGCGGGTCATTGCCACCGGCATTTCCGTAGATGACGTCGTTGCCATTGCCGGCGATAATGGTGTTACTCCCCCCTTCGCCGCCGTCGGCCTCACCGTAGTTGCCGTAGATCGTATTGTCGCCGTTGCCGACCGTGATGGTGTTGTTGCTTCCCTCCGCGCCGTCGAAGGGAAGACCGCCTTCACCATAGTTGCCGTAGATGGTGTTGTTGCCGCCGCCGGCCGTAATCGTGTTATTGCCGCCTTGATATCCGCTGCCGCTATAGTTCCCGTATATGATGTTGTCGCCGTTACCGACGGTGATCGAGTTGCTCGGATCCTCTGCGCCGGAGTTGGGGCTATTGCCGATGCCGTTGCCGTAGATGGTGTTGTCGCCGTCGCCCGCGACGATCGTGTTGGCGCCACCTCCACCAATGATCGTGTCGTTGCCGTTGCCTACGGTGATCATGCTCGAAATCGTCGTAAGACCGCCGCCATTGATCACGTCCGAGGCACCGTCGACATCGTACTCGTTGACGACAACGGCGCCGGTGACGCCCGACACAGTCGCCGTGAAACTGGTCGCAACTCCGCCCAATTCGCTTACGCTGATCTGCACCGTGCCCGTGCCCGTCTGCGCGAATTGCACCTGATCAGTGCCCGAGGTGCCATACCAAACCAGATTCTCCGAAGTACCGCTCGCGACCAGTTCGTACCCGGCCACGGTTAACGCGAAGGACGCGGGAGCGGTCGCGCCGGCCGCCGAGGCCGTGACGGCGTAACTGCCGGTCGTAGTATCGGCCGTGGCAGTGACCGAGGCGACTCCATCGGCCCCGATCGTGGCCGTGCCGGTGGACAACACGGCGGAGGCACCGCTCGAGGGTACAGAGAACGTGACGATGCCGCCGGCCACGGGCTCGCGCGGATTGTTGGCCGTAACCACGACCGCCAGCGCATTCGCGAATTCCGTGCCCGCCACGGCCGCTTGCGGTGTGCTGCCGCTCACGGTCGTGATCGTGAACCCCTGGCTCTGAAATGCGCCGATGTCAGGCGGTGAGGCCAACGGTTCGCCTCGCTGGTCGGTCGTCATACCGCTCGTCGCGATGCCCGCGCCCAAGGCCGGGCTGCCTGGTAGGAGAGCCATCGTCGCGGTCGGCCCGCCGTAACTGCCCAACGGGGCAAGGAGCGGATTCGAAACGTCAAGAAGGTTTTTGCCCGCTGTCGTCAGACCGCCCGAGCCACCGGTGCCGACGAGGTTATCGGTGCCAGTCGCACTCGAAGCGCCGAGCCCGCTGATGTCGCTGGGGCCTCCGCCAACGAGTGAATTGCCGGCGACGATCGTGTCGGTGAGCGTCGCGGTCGCGGATTGGGAATTATAGAGTCCCCCGCCGTTGGTGGCCGTGTTGCCACTGACGGTGCAGGCCGTGACGGTGAGCGCACCTGACCCCTCGTTGGCCAGGCCACCGCCAGTCGTCGCGGAGTTGTCGGCGATCGTCGAATTCTTCGCGCTTATGACGTTTTCGTTGAAGATCCCCCCCCAGTGACTGCCGAGTTGCCGCTGACGGTCACGCCGTTCATCGTTAATGAGCCTTCATCGCCGGCGCCGGCGTGAACCCAAAGGCCGCCGCCCTCGATGCCGGCCGTGTTGCCAGTGACCGACGAGCGCTCAATCGTTAGAGCTCCACCGTAAACGCCAATCCCTCCTCCGAAAGAGCCCGCCGAGTCCCCGCTGAAGTTGCAGCCGGAGATGGAAACATGCGACCCGGCGCCTCGGTTGGTGATCGAGATCGCGCCCCCCGTCACCCCGGCTGCGTTGTTTGTGAAATCGCAGTCCTCAATAGTGGCGGAACAACTGTCACCGACCACAATGCCGCCGCCGTAGTAGGTTCCTGTGTTATTCGTGAAAGTGCTGCCGGTGATTGCGACCGTGCCGCCATTGTGGCAGATGCCACCGCCCGAACTGGCCGTGTTGTTCGCGAGGGTGCAGCCGGTGATCGTCAGCGAACCGTCAATCCCGTAAATGGCTCCGCTCACGATGTCCGTGTTATTCGTGAGCGTGCTGTCGGTAATTACGACCGAGCCGTCATCCTGGTAGACGCCGCCGGCGTTATCCGTGAGCGTGCTGCCGATGATGGTCAGCGCACCATCATAGACGTAAATGCCGCCGCCGCCGTCACTTAAGTTCTTCGCAAGCGTGCTGCCGGAGATCGTGACCGCGCCGCGAGACTGGTTGACCCCGCCGCCGTACCTGCCGCTATTGCTCGCGATGCTGCAACCGTCGCCGATCTTCACGTCGCCGCCTTCATTGTCAATTCCGCCCCCGAAGAACGACGCCGTGTTCCCTGAAAGCGTGCCGCCGGTGATCGTCAGCGAACCGCCGCGAACGCAAATGCCGCCGCCGTCGTCGTCGGCCGTGTTATCCGTGAGCGTGCTGCCGGTGATTGTGACCGCGCCCCCAAAGTCGTCGCAGATGGCGCCTCCGAGCTCGGCGTGGTTGCTCGACAGAGTCACGTCGGTGAGCGTCAGCGTGCCGGCGTTGACAATGCCGCCGCCATAAGTGGCCGAGCCATCCGAAATGGTTAGGCCCTCGAGCTCCACCGTCGTGCTGGAACCGACTTCGATCACTCCGAAGCGGCTCATGCCGCTGACTGTGACCGTGCTGACGCCAGGCGTCGTCGCGTCGATCACCTCCGGCCCGAACGTTTCCGACAGCACCAGCGTGCCGGCCAGGTCGATCGTCTGAGGCGTGCTGAAGACCATCGGGTCGAAAGTGATGATACTGCCGTAGGAATCGGGGTCGCTGTTGGCCTCCGCCACGACATAGGCAAGAGTACCCCGCGTTGACGAGCTGCTGCCGTTCGAAGTAACCACATACAGCGCCGGGCCGATCACGCGCTGGTAGGCGCCGATATCCGTCGGTGAGTCAAGCGGCCAGCCTCGCTGATCGGTGGTGATCGGGGTGGTCGTGCCCGGATAGTCGGCCGTGGTGCCCGCGCCGATGGCTGCGCTCCCCGGAAGCGGGGCCATGGTCTCTGTCAGTCCCCCGTGATCGGCCAGCGGGCCGAGGTCAAGGTCATCGAGGCTGGTCAGGACGATGTTGATGTCGTGATTGCTGATCCCACCCGAGCCGCCGTCGCCGATCAAGTTGTATGTGCCGGCAACCTGACTGGCTTCGCTTCCACTGATATCATCGGGGCCGACCGCTCCGTTGTTACCGGCGACGATCGTATCGGTAAGGGTGGCAACGCCCAAGCCGATGTTGTAGATCCCGCCTCCAGAGTTCGTGGCTGAGTTGCCGCTGATCGTACAGGCTGTCACGATCGCTGGGTACTCATTAGAGAGCCCTCCTCCATACTCCGCGTCGTTGCCGTAGAGGGTGCAATCGGCCGCATAGAGCAAGCCGTCGTTGAAGACGCCGCCGCCTGAATTACCGGCGGTGTTACCGGAAAGCGTGCTGGCGGTGATCGTCAGCGAACCGCCGGCGACGCAAATGCCGCCGCCAAAGGTGCCGGCCGTATTGTTCGCGAGCGTGCTGCTATTGATCATGACCGTGCCGCCAGGCTGGTAGATGCCGCCGCCCGAGTTGCCGGCGCTATTGCTAGCGATGCCGCATCCGTCGCTGACCTTCACGTCGCCGCCGTCATTGTAAATTCCGCCCCCGGAGAACGACGCCGTGTTCCCTGAAAGCGTGCCGCCGGTGATCGTCAGCGAACCGCCGACGACGCAAATGCCGCCGCCCTCGAAGGTCGTGTTATTCCCGAGCGTGCTCCCAATGATCGTCATCTTGGCTGCGCCGCCGGACTGGTAGATGCCGCCGCCAGATCCGCCGGCGCTATTGGCGGTGATGTCGCAACCGTCGTCGATCTTCACGTCGCCGTCGGAATTGTAAATTCCGCCGCCGAGGACCGAAGCCGTGTTCCCTGAAAGCGTGCCGCCGGTGATCGTTAGGGATCCGCCATTGACGTAAACGCCGCCGCCGTCCTCGGTTGCCGCGTTCAATACAACCCGGCCGCCGGTAATCGCGACCGCGCCGCCATTCTGATAGATGCCGCCGCCGGCGCCGCTACGCGCTGTTGCTCGCGATGCTGCAACCGTCGCTGATCTTCACGTCGCCGCCGCTGTTGTAAATTCCGCCGCCATCCTCGGCCGTGTTCCCTGAAAGCGTGCTTGCGCCGATGGTCAGCGAACCGCCGTAGACCAAAATGCCGCCGCCGTCGTAGGCCGCCATGTTGTTCTTGAGGGTGCTGCCGGTGATCGTGACCGCGCCGCCAACCTGGCAGACGCCGCCGCCGTAGCTGCCGCTATTGCTAGCGATGCTGCAATCGCCGCCGATCCTTACGTCGCCGAAGGCATTGCAAATTCCGCCCCCGATGAACGTAGCCGTGTTCCCTGAGACCGTGCCGCCGGTGATGGTCAGCCGGCCTCCGTTGTAGATGGCGCCGCCCTCCGTGGCGGTGTTGCTCGATAGGGTTACATCGGTCAGCGTCAGCGTGCCCTCGTTGTCGATGCCGCCGCCGTAAGTCGCCGAGCCATCCGAAACGCTCAGGCCCTCGAGGTCCGCCGTCGTGCTGGAACCGACTACGATCACTCCGAAGCTGTTCATGCCGTCGACTGTGACCGTGCCGACGCCAGGCGTCGTCGCGTCGATCACTTCCGGAAAGGCCGTTTCGCAGAGCTCGAGCGTACTTGTCAGCGTGATCGTTGCGGGCGTGGCCGCGCTGAAGACGGTCGGGTCGAATTCGATCTCGCTGGCGTTGGAGTTGGCGTTGGCCTCTGCCACGACATAGGGGAGACTACCCGGGGTTGACGGGTGCCCGAGGTCGAAGTGACCGTGTAGAAAGTCGTTGAGAGCACGACTCGCTCTTCGAGGGCCTCCAGCCAGATCAGACGTCGTCCGCGCCGCACGCGCGAGTCCCGCAGTCGTGCCGATGAACTCGTTTGCAACGCGCGTAGCCAGCGGGCTGTCATGGGAATGCTCCTCATAAGGTGACCAACACACGGCCAACTCGCCGCGGCAAGCGACGAGCGGTCTATCAGTGGTTACTCGCGCAATTCGAAAACCTAAGACGACTCTTTGTTTTTTATCTCGAAATGCCGCGCGAAGTGTCGAAAGCTGCCGTCGTTCGCATCGAACCGACGGTGACGTGGGGCCGCTTTTCATGGCGGCGAGTTCTGCCTCGATACGACCGCAAATGACTGTGCGGACGGGAGTTCTGGTGGCTCAGGCCAAGCGCGGCCTAGTCGAAGTGGGAGGCGGCTTTTCCGGCGTCGCTTGTGGAAATGATTCCGACGAGTCCGCTTGCATCCGGCACCGCGCCGGCGGGCGCGCGGCGGTGACTCGGCTTGCGCCGGGATCTCCGCTTCGGATTCCACGCCCGGCGTCGCGGCCGCTTTTTCCTGCTTCCAAGGTGGCACGAAGGTTGCACGAAGGTACCGAAGATTGCAGCTTCGCTCCCCGAGCCATCTTCGTGCGGCACGTGCGACGGGTGCGTCCGCGGATTCTGGCAGGCGCGTTCCCCAGGGGCGTCTTCATCGCGTCGCGATGCTGTGCGGGCACTCGTTCCGATGCTCCGCCTCGGAATTGGGAAGCGCCGCCCACGAATTCCGCTCGTGTCTCAGCGGCGCTGCGGGCGCGATTCTACCCCTTCTTTGAAGTCTTCCCACCGAGCTTCGGCAGTTTCGAGCCGATAAGTCGGTAGGCCGCTTTATAATCGCTCTTGTTCACGGCACCGAGGCCGAGGACGTCGCCAAAGATTGTCGGCTGGGCACCGTGCTTACGCTTCCATTCATCGCGGATGGCGGTCGCATCGCCGCTCGTAACCACGCCTTTGTCATGGAAATCGCCCGGCAGCACGTCGAGGCGGCGAGTGTAGGTGGCGATGCCGGGGCCCGCGATCGTGATGGTGACCCGGTCGGCTTTTTCGATCGGCCGCGCGAAGGTGATGGTATAGGTCGTTCCACTGCCGGTGATCGTGGCCGGCCCGTAATTGATGCCACGAAGACCCTGGATGGTGACCTCGGACGCAGTCAGCGGCTCGGGCCCATCAAGGGTGAACTGCAACGAGTCTATACCGAGCCAGGGCAAGTCGGTGTTCCGGCCGGCCGGCAGCAGGCGCAGGCCGTCGGCCGCTGTACACATCGGTACACTGTCCGCGCCCCAGTACACGGTGGCGGCGGTGATGGTGGCCGGCGCGACTTGGATTGTCACGGTCGCGACATTCGAGAATAGAAATAACTGGAACCCGGGGCTGTCACCATCAAGGACGGTTGCGCGGACACCTCGTACACCTCGTAATTTACCAATTGCGCCATGGTTGCCGCCGATGTGTAGTTGCCACCACTCGGCACGGCGCGAAGCTCAGGGCCGCGTAGCTGCCCTGAATCGATGTCGTTATGTCGCCCGGTGAGGCGCTGGGGAATGCCGCGCTGGCGTCGGGGATGTTGTACTCGAGTCCGCTGGTCATCTGCAGAAGGTTTTGGATTGTGATCTGCATCAACTCAGGATCGATCTGGACCGAGACCGAACTTCCGTTGGACGGGTTGCGGCCCGAGATCGTCTCGCCCACCGTGTAGCCCAGATCGCCCAGCGCCGAGTCGTTGAGGCCAATCTGACCGTCCTGAACGAGCTTGAGGATCGCCATCGCGGTAATCGTCTTGGTGAGGCTCGCGACCCGAAACAGCGTGTCCGGAGCGGGCGCCGACGGAGCTGGGCCCGCGAAGGGATAGCTGGTATCGGTCGCGCCGTAAGTGAACGCCTGGCCGTTTTGAATGACCGCGATCGAGCCCTGAGGGAAGTCGTTCTCCTGTAATAAGCTCTGAAATTGCTGCTGGAATTGTGGCCCCAAAGGCGAGGTAGCCAGCAGCGTACGTCGTTCCTAACTCTCGATGGCAGGTCGGTGACACTTCCGATGTCCGTTGAACGCGGCATCGGATCGATTTCCGTGATGGTGTAGAATCATGGTGGGACCCCTTGGGTGTCATCAAGAGGCTGGGCGGTGGCCGAGAGAATTCATTATCCTGTGAAAACGCCGGCGGTGCGGAACGAAATAATGGAGTCGATCCACCGCTCCCGTCAGCGGCGGCCTCAACCGCTGGGTTACTAACCGTAGCCAGCCTCGGAATGTCCGGGAGGATTCGTAATATAGGATTCTGACGTCACCTCGATCAACAATCTCGATCATGACGACTCACGAAGTCGGGCTGATGCTCTTCCCCCCCTTGGAGATGGTGAAAACAGCGTTGCCGGTCAGCGTGCCACCGGCGGCGGTCGTGATGCCACTCAAGACCGTAATCTGACCCCCGGTCGGGAACGTCTCTTTGCGCCAAATGCGATCTCGACTGCGTCGCTGGTCACGACATACGAGACGATGATGTTCGTGATCGGATGTAGAATGTGCTGGGTGTTCTTCTTGACCTTCTTGGTCGTGACGGCGTCAACCTGGTAGTTGGCCGCGTTCGCGGCTGACGCGGACTTGAGCGGCACGCCGAAGTCGAACGTGAAGCCGGATAGAACCGCCTTGCCGGTCGGTTTGCCCTTCTTGAGTTTGCGCTGGAAGAGTGACTGCTCATTGATAATCACCGTCTGTGTTGGCGTCGCTGTTGGCGTCGGTGTCGGTGTTGGTGTCGGTGTTGGTGTTGGTGTCGGTGTTGGTGTTGGCGTGGGAGTCTTAACTACCGTTGTGGTGGCCTGGGCGCCGCCGGGGGTGGCCTGCACGTTCCCGACGTTGTCGGTAGCCACGCTGTAGAACCCGTAAGTGTGGCCGACCTGGCCAGTGAAAGTCGCGGAGCTCGCGGTCGTGTCCGACTGCCAGAGCGTGTATGGGCCACCGTCGTCTGACACGTAGATTCTGTAGCTGGCGATTCCCGAGCCATCCGCATTGTCTTGGCCTGTCCAGCTCACATTAAAGCTCGCCGGGCTGAACGAGGCCAGCGCGCTGACGCTGCTGGTTGGCGGAAAAGCGTCGATGGTGTTGGAGATCGGCGCCGTCGCAAGAGAGCTCTGGTCCGACAGGCCGGCGTTGAAGATCACCGTGGCTTGGGCGTTGATCGCCGTCCCCGTGGTCGCGGCAGACATCGGTTGCACGCTATAGCTGACCCACCCTTCGCCCTCTGGAGCGGTGACGTCGGGCAGCAGGAAGCCTTCGAGAACGTCGCCTACCGGGATGTCGAGCGTGGTCGGGTCGATTGAGGTGAACGTCCAGGTGAGGAAGCCGGTCTCTACGTTAAAGCTCGCGTTGATGTCAACATAGACGCCGACCGTACTGACGGCGTTGATGCGGACGGTGTACGACGTCAGTCCGGCCGGCACCGCGCACACCTGTCCGCCGAAGCCGAAATCTCCGAGCTGGAACGTGCTCCACTTGAGGTTCGAGCTGAGCTGCTCCGTGACCTCGACGACCTGGGCCGGGGCCGTGGCGTTCGCCTCGTTTTCGAACGCGATCGAGTAGGGTAGCACCGATGCATCCGAAACAAATCCACCAGTGCCGAACCCTTCCGGACCGCTAATGTAATTGGGGTCGTGTGGGCCCACCGCGCCCGCTCCGCCGCCGCCGCCCGGACCGCCGCTTGGTCCGGGCGGCGGGGGCAACGGCGGATCGTCCGGCCCGGGCGGGCCAGGAGACGGCTCACAACCGCCACCTGGTGCGGCGTCAAAATGAAGAGTAAGGTTCAACCCGAGGGCGAATGGCGCACGCCGTCCCAGGAGGGATGGTTGGGAAAAGCGGGCCAGGAAATATCGGCGCTGGCCCCGGAGGCGCAGGACCAAGGTAGGGAAACGAACCAGGGAACAAAGGCCCTGGCGCTCCTCCCCCAGGAGGCGTCGGGCTGGGAAACGGAACTGGACCAAACGGAAGTACCGGACACTTCAGCACGTAGGTCGCCAGGGGGGTAAACGGGGACACAGGGGGGTCCAAGCCGGAGGGATCGATCTGGCCCACGGGATCATTGCCACCGTAGGTGTAGAGATCGATCCCCCCCGCGATACCAATGGGGTCGGCGCCTTGAAACCGCCCCAAGGAGACCACATAATTGCGATCGTGCATGAGGTCTAGACCGCTCTGCTGGCTCATCACTCCCAATTGACCCACAAAAGTAAAGGGATTTGGCAAGGCTGCCGCCAGAGTGCTTGTCTGGCCGGACGGCAAATAAGCGTATTGATTGAGGTACGTGCCATTAGCACTAGTAATGCCGACCGTTGAACCGATGTTGTTGAAATCGTAGTACGAGGCTGCTCCGTTCGCACTGACCTGGCTGGTCAGGCCCAGGCCGTAGGTGAAATGGGCCGTCACGGCACCGCTCCCGTTAGAGACAGCGACCACGCCGGACGACTCGACCTGGAAGTTGGTCGTGGTGCCATTCACGGTCTGCGAGACGAGGTCGCCGAACGGATCGTAGGCATTCGCGACGGATAGGTTCGGCCCGCTCATGGCCGTCACTTGGTTTAATTCGTTGTATCTGTAAGTGTAATTGGTCCCGCTGCCGCTGTTCTGCGCGACCAGGTTGCCGCCGGCGTCGTATTGATAGGACGTGGTGACGCCATTCGTCATCGAGCTGGTGTACTGGTTGAGGTTGTTGACGGTGTACGTGGTGGTTACGCCGTTGACAGTCTCGGAAATCCGGTTGCCGTCGGCATCGTAGACGTATTGAAGATCCTGGGCAGTCAGGCCGTCCGGGTCGGTGCTATTCGACGTGAAGATCGCCTGAATGAGCTGAATATCGGCGTCGTAAGCGTACGTCCACTCCCCATCCTGGCTAGTGTCCGTCAAGACGTTTCCGAGTGCATCGTAGGTGTAGTCGTCGAATGAGTTGACCGTGCTGTGGGCCGCGACGTAGGTCGTCGGGCCTGCGGATGGTGCATAGTTGGTGATGCTCAGGACGTCGGCGTCGCCGTCGTAGGTGTAAACCGTGAACGTGCCGTTGCCATTATCCCGCTCGCTCAACCGGCCGTCGGCGTCGTACGTATACTTGACGATCAAGTCGCCGTCAGCATCGGTAAGTTCGGACAGACGGCCCGCGTCATCGTAGGCGTAGTTGACCTCAAAGCCGGTCTGGTCGACGGTCTGCACGAGCTGGCCGCCCGAGTTGTAAAAGAACTTCAAGTACGTGCCGTCGGGGTACATCACTTCAGAGAGCAGGTATGGATTGGTTGGGTCACCATCGTTGGCACCGGCGTAGATGAATGTCGTGACATTCCCCACGGCATCCGTGGCGCTGGTGCAGTTGCCATATTGATCATACGTGTAATCGTAGGTGGTTCCATCGGCGAAGGTCTCCTGAGTTACCTGCCCCGCCTGGTTGTACACGTAGCCGATCGTAGCCCCGTTTGCGCTCAGAAATGACGTAACCTCGCCGAGAGAATTGTAGGCATATTGCTCCTCGGCTCCGTTGGCATCGGTCAACGACGCCAGGTCGTTGCCGTTGGTATGGGCGTAGCTGGTGACGTTGCCGTTGGGGTCAGTGCTCGTCACCAGATTATTGTTGGCGTCGGAAGTAAACGAATCCGTCTCGCCGAGCGGGTTCGTTTCAGTCAAGAGATTTCCTTGAGCGTCATAGCTGTAGGTGTAATCGCCCCCGTCCGGCAGGACCGTTTTGAGAAGATCGCCGCTGGAGTCGTAATAGTTGCGGGTGATTTCGCCAGGCGCATCCTGACTCATGGCAGCCTCGCCAAACGCGTTGTACATCACCACGCTGGTATCTCCGGTGTTATCCGTCGTGCCGACGGTTCCACCGGTACCGTAGGTGTAGACCAGGTGTTCGATCGGATTACTCGGGCACAGACATCCTTGTTGGCTAATGAGCCGCCCTTCCAGATCATAACCCAAGTACACTTGGGTGCCATCGGCATTGGTGATGCTGGCGAGGGCGTATTGCTGGGCGGCGGATCCGCTAGTGATGTAGGTATATTGTTCGGTTTCCTCTGGGTTGGAAACCGACAAGAGAAGTTCGTCGGTGCTATCATAAGTGTAAGTGGTCACCTGGCCCGTTGAGTCAGTGATGGTACTGATCAAACCCTGGCTGTTGTAACCGAGGGTGAGGAAGGCCCCATTTGAATCGGTCAAACTGGTCATGTTTCCGTTGGTATAGCCGGCGGTGATCCGATTGCCGTTCGCATCTTGCATGTATTGAAAGGTTCCGTCCGGATTGAAAGCGATGATCGTGCCGGTGGTTTCCCTGACCTGGTACGATCCACCGGCCACCGTGAGCACGTAGTCGTTTCCCGGTGGATCCAGGTAGGTGCCATTGCCTTGGCGGGCGAAGTAGAGAAGCACACCGGCCTCGTCGATGGTTACGTCGCCCTGGCTGTCCGTCGTCGCCGAGATCTGCCAGCTATCAACCCAACCGCGTCCCAGGGGCCCGATCTGGTAACGCCCGGAGATACTCTGTTGATACGTTCTTGCAAAGTTCAATGGCACGCCGGGCGTCGTGACAGCGGCATCCACGTTTCCGATCGCCGCCGTGACCGGAATGGAGGCATCCGCGAGCTCAATCGCAAACTGGTAAAGGGTGTTTACGTCCGAAGTCGGCGTGCCGATCTCGCTGAAGTAAGTCGCCAGTTGATCAAGGAAGGTTTGGAACTGTCCAGCGGTAGACCCGACCATGGTGGCGAAATTGCCCCAGATCGCGGACCACGCCTGGGAGCTGATGTAGCTGGGTTGCAGGCTCGCCTCCTGGCTGCTCCAGTTGATGGGAGTGGCCGGCGCCGCGGGCAGGTACAGGTTGAAATCGAATTGCGAACCCGAGTAGTACGTGATGGGCTGGTAGTCCAACGTCAGGGTTCCGTGATAGCCGGGGGGCAGCGTGCCCGCTGGTCCATCCTCGTTGATTCCGAGCACCTGGATCGTGCTGCTCACGAAGCTCTGACCGGGCAAGGCTAACAGGGCATTGGTCGCGGTTACCGTGAGTAACGGGGCGGGAATGTCCGTGTCGCCGATATTGGCGTAGCTGATGACGACCGTCGTGCCCGGCTGGTTTACACGGACGATCGATGCGGTGCTGAGGCTCGTCTGAAGCTGGCCGGGGTCGCCACTCACGACTGTGAAGGCGCCTTGATCGGTCAGAGTCTGGCCGTGGTCGGTCGCAAGAGCGCTGTACAATCCGGGCGCCAGGTTCGTCAGGTTGAACGTCGCGTAGAGCGTCGTGTCGGATTGGAATTGAACCGCGGAGGCAGTGACGCTGCGGCTCGTACCCTGCAACTGGATCACGGTCTGGGGCGTGAAGTCGGCGCCCGTCACCATGATCGTGGCGTCTCCGGCGTTGCTACCCTGGGTCGGTGTGATACTCGCAAGTGAAAAACCGAGTGCGCTGGCGACTAAGAGAATAGGATTCTCCACTTCCGGCGCCCTGCTGTCCCTGGAGGAGCAGGTAATAGACACCGCCTTGGGGCTGGGCCAGCGTAATCGCTGGACTCAACGTGGTTGGGTCGGTGACGGCTTCGTCATAATCCGAGCTGTCGGGAATCGCGCCGTAGCCGACAAATAAGTTCGCCTCTCCCGCCACGTGATAAGTGCCGGAGATCTGGACGTCGGAGCCCCCGGCGAGACTCACTTGATAATAGATGTTCTGGCCGTTGGCGATCGCTCCGGTGACGGGTGATCCCAGCGTGAGCACAGCGGCACTGACCGGCAGCGCCGTCGCGGCGACGCCGACGGTGTCGGTCCGGTTGGCTTCTGCTACCTGCAAGCCGCTGTCTGCGACGACGATGACATGATAGTTGCCAACCAAGAGTCCCGGCAAAGGGGCCGAGAGCGTTCCGCTATAACTCGACAGCGCGGCCACGTCGCCGGTATGGGCCGCCCGGCCGAGCAGGATGGCGCTCGCATCGAAACTGGAGTCGGTCGAGAGATAGACGGAATCGGTCCAGGCTCCGGCCGTTGTGCCCACCGTACCAAGATTGTTCACTGTATAGTTGACAATGATACTCTGGCCCATCGCGGCCTTTGTCGGCGTGAACGTAATGTTGCTCACCGCGAGATCGGGGGTCGTGGTCGCTCCGACCAGGGTCAGACTGGTTGGCGTGGCATTTGTGACGAACGCGGGGTTGCCGCCAACGAGCGGCGGATTGAACGTCGTGAAGCTTCCGCTGGAGCTGGCGAAGTTCAAGACATCGTAAGATTCCTCAAGGCCAGGCGCGTAGCCGTTAATGAGCGTAACCGCCAGCGTGCCGTTCAGGGAGGCCGTGCTCGTGACATTGACCTGATCGAAGAGGGTGCCGGGGCTGGCGCCGCCGACCTTGATCGTCAGCGTGCCTGTCGCGGTCTGCGTGTAGGTGCCTTTAACGGTGAGGGTACCCGGACTGGCGCCGAGATCGACCTCGCCCGCATTCGAAAGGGCGCCGATCACCGTTCCGGGGCCGGAGAGCGTGCCGCCATTGATATCAATCTGGTTTCCGGAAGCTCCAGCGTGCCGCCGTTCAAAATGGTGGTGCCACTGGTTTGGGTGTACTGGCCGGTCCCGCTCACAGCAAAGGCAACGCCGCTCTCAATCGTCAGCGTGCCGGCGCTCGTGAAGGTCGCCGCGGCGGTATAGTTGGCGCCGTTTTGAATCGTGAAACTGCCGCCGGCCGCGTTGGTGACAAAGCCGGCCAGCACGTTGGTCGTGCCGGTGCTGGCGCTGTAGATGTGTGAAGCCGCGCCGTCGAGCAGGATGCCGGCGGCGTTGGTCGTGATATTGGCGCCGACCAGCGCAAGGTGCTGCCGCCGACAGCTCCCCAGGTGCCGCCGGTCAATGTTCCGCTCGCGAAATTCGTATAGCCCTGGACGGTCAGCGTGCCGCCGCCCGTGGCCTCGATTGTCCCCTCGTTGGTAATCAGGCCCGCGCCGCTGCTGCCAATCGTTCCCGAGCTTCCCTGCACCGTAATGCCGGAGTCGATCGTCAGCGTGCTTCCGCTCGAGACGGCGAGTCCGCCGCTGCCCGTGACATTCGCGAGCGTTAGGGTGCCGGTCCCGCTCAGGGATTGGTTACCTTCAAACGTCAAGACCGCCGCCTCGCTAAACTCGATCGAACCCGAGCTCAGCGTCAAGCCATTTGTCACCGTGATCTGTCCAGCATCGTTGGCAGGCAAGAGTGGAGATGCCATCTCGAGCGTGCCCGCCAACGTGACCCCGGCGAGGGTTCCACCGAGCATGGTCCCGACAAGCTCATCGCCTCCGGCAGTCGTCACAGTGCCGCCGCTGATTGTACCGCCTTCGAGATACAACGCGGTCGAGTTGCTCAGCGCGAGTGTGCTGTTAGTATTATTCAATGTACCCTTCAGATAAGCGTATCCGGCGGGGTCGGTGATCGTTCCCACGTCGGTGAAGGATCCCCCCAAGGAAATGCTACCGCCGCTGACCGTCTCGACGGTGCCCGCGTTGCTCCAATTTCCCGTGATGAGCAAGCCGCCACCGGAAGTGCTTGTGCTGGTGATCGTGCCCTGATTATCGAGGTCGGCAGTCCCGCCGGTGATTGTCCCGATGCCGCTAATGCTGACGCCCGGGCCGATCGTCAAGAGACCGGTGCTGCTCGTTACGTCAATGGCCGCGCCGGAGTTGGTCATCACGACCGCGCCGGTGTCGCCAGGGGACACACCCAGCGTCTGAGTACCACTGAAAATCAAGTCGCGCCCGCCGATGTCGATCGTTCCGTTGGCGAGAGTCAGGCCCGCGCCCGCGACCGACACGCTCCAATTGTTCACGTTGAGCGTCCCCGCGAGCGTCACATTCTCCAGCGTGTTGGTCGAGCCAACGGCGGGATTCAAGGCATTCAAGGTGGTGTCGACCGTGCCGCCGACAATCGTGCCGCCGTTGAGGACCCACGGCCCGAGACCGGCCCGGTTGTCCAGCGTGCTCAGCGCCTCACCTTCCAGCGTGAGCGTGCCCTCGATGTCGTAGGAATCCGCACCGCCGGGGTCGCGCGTGTATGTGCCCAGGTTGGCGAGCGTGAAGTGACCTCCCAGGCCCACGGTGGCCGCGCCCGACGACGTGATCGTGCCCTCGTTGTTCCAGGTGCCAGAGAAATTGACGATGCTCGCCGTGTCCTCGATCGCGCCGTCGGCGTTGTTCGTCCAGGTGCCGGAGAGCGTCATGGTGCCGCTGGTGCTTTCCACCGTACCGTCGTTGGTCCAGTTGCCGGCGATCGTCAATCCGTTGGATGAGTTTGTGCTGTCGATCGTTCCCTGATTATCCAGGTTGGCCGTGCCGCTGGTGATGGTGCCCTCGCCGCTCACCGTGATTCCCGCGCCGATCGTCAAGAGACCGGTGCTGCTCGTTACGTCAATGGCCGCGCCGGAGTTGGTCATGCACGACCGCGCCGGTGTCGCCAGGGGACACACCCAGCGTCTGCGTACCACTGAAAATCAAGTCGCGCCCGCCGATGTCGATCGTTCCGTTGGCGAGAGTCAGGCCCGCGCCCGCGACCGACACGCTCCAATTGTTCACGTTGAGCGTCCCCGCGAGCGTCACATTCTCCAGCGTGTTGGTCGAGCCAACGGCGGGATTCAAGGCATTCAAGGTGGTGTCGACCGTGCCGCCGACAATCGTGCCGCCGTTGAGGACCCACGGCCCGAGACCGGCCCGGTTGTCCAGCGTGCTCAGCGCCTCACCTTCCAGCGTGAGCGTGCCCTCGATGTCGTAGGAATCCGCACCGCCGGGGTCGCGCGTGTATGTGCCCAGGTTGGCGAGCGTGAAGTGACCTCCCAGGCCCACGGTGGCCGCGCCCGACGACGTGATCGTGCCCTCGTTGTTCCAGGTGCCAGAGAAATTGACGATGCTCGCCGTGTCCTCGATCGCGCCGTCGGCGTTGTTCGTCCAGGTGCCGGAGAGCGTCATGGTGCCGCTGGTGCTTTCCACCGTACCGTCGTTGGTCCAGTTGCCGGCGATCGTCAATCCGTTGGATGAGTTTGTGCTGTCGATCGTTCCCTGATTATCCAGGTTGGCCGTGCCGCTGGTAATGGTGCCCTCGCCGCTCACCGTGATTCCCGCGCCGATCGTCAAGAGACCGGTGCTGCTCGTTACGTCAATGGCCGCGCCGGAGTTGGTCATCACGACCGTCGCCGGTGTCGCCAGGGAACACACCCAGCGTTTGCGTACCACTGAAAATCAAGTCGCGCCCGCCGATGTCGATCGTTCCGTTGGCGAGAGTCAGGCCCGCGCCCGCGACCGACACGCTCCAATTGTTCACGTTGAGCGTCCCCGCGAGCGTCACGTCCTCCAGCGTGCCGGTCGAGCCCGGGCCGCCGGAAATGTTGATCGTCGTACCAGCCTGGACGGTCGCGTTAGCCAGCGTGCAGTCAGACAGCGTCACGGCGCTCGTGTCGCTGAATGCGCCGGTGACAGTCAAGCTGCCGCCGGAGAGGGTGATGGGATCGGAGGCCGTGATGCTGTTGACGCTGTCCGTGTCGTTTTGGGAGTGCGTGATCGTCACGCCGCCGGCGACTTCGATGACGACGTCGTCACTCGCCGTGGGTACCGTACCGGTGCTCCAGTTGGCACCCGTGTCCCAATCGCCGCCGGCCGGGTTCATCCAGTCGACCTGCTGCGTGAGCAAGACCCGATTCTCGAGCCCTTCGAGACTGAGCCTGTACCACCGGCCGTGCCGCCGAGAATGCGGAGTGCATGCCGCCGTTGTCTTTTTCCGGCCGTGACGTGAAGCGTGCTTCCACAAGGTGCTAATCATTGAAGGTTCTTTATCTAGGAGGTCCGAACGTGATGCGAGCAGTCGGTGATCTGGTCTTGTTTAATACCGGGCGATGAAAGACCGCGCAAACAGTCCGATTCCATGGTTGAGCGCATCGGCTTGCGTGGACTTCTGTTTGAGATTCCCGGTCATGCTTTTCGACACATGAGAGCTTCTCGGCCAAGGCGGGTCGAGCACGAGAGTGCGCCGCGTGAGCGAAGTGCGGTAGTCGCTGTCGGGACGGCCGGCGTCCGCGCCGTCGAGCAATAGGCCGGCCGTATTACTCAGGCCATCGGGCGCGGTCCCGTCAACGACCAGCTCGTACGTGTGGTGGATGCTAATCCGCTGGGAGGGATGTAACGTTACCGTCAGCGTCGCTGGGTCGTAGATCGCCGATTTGATGGCGATGACTTTGCCCGCCGGGCCGATGATGCGGTAGTTGGAATCGTCTTGGGCTGTGACCGCATCAAGTGCTTGATCGAACGTGAGCTCGACCGTGGTCGCCATCATGTGATAGCCGTAGCGCAGCACCGAGTCAACGGTCGGGCCATCGACGCTCGATGGAGGCACCGGCAGTGTGACGGTGGCCAGCGGGTTGACGACCTGCGTGGTCGTGGTCGACGTGCTCGCTGAAAAGTCGGAGTTGCCGCTGTAAGACGCGGTGATGGTGTAACTGCCTGCCGGCGGCGTGGGTATCGTGAGGGTCGCCTGGTCCTTGCCGTCAACCTCGGTGAGAGCATGTGGCGAACCCGCTTTGCCGTTAATCGTAAAGACGACGGTGCCGGTCGGCGTTCCGGAGCCGTTGGTTGGGCCGACCGTCGCCGTGAGGCTAACCGACTGTCCCACGATTGAGGGATTGGTCAACGATGTCAGTGTCGTTATCGTTGCCGACAGCGACCGGCCAGAAGAGGTGTTGGTCAGCGCGAATAATGCCGCCGAAGCCGCGCCCAAGGTCGAGGCTGTAACGTCATAGCTACCCTCCGTGCCATTGGCAGTGGCCGTCACAATCGCTTCGCCCGCGGCGTCGATGGTCACGGTCTCGATGCTCAGGTTCGCCGAGGAGCCGTTAGATGGAGTCGTGAAAGTGATGACGCCCCCCGCGACGGGATCGCCCGCTGGACTGGCGACATGGATCGCCAGTGCATCAGCGAATGCCGTGTTGACCGCCGCGCTCTGCGGGCTGCCCCCATTCACGACCGTGAGCGTAAACCCTTGGTCCTGAAACGCGCCGATGTCGATGCTGTCGCTCGGCCGGACAACTCCGCGCTGATCCGTGTTCGGAACGGTGACGTTGGCGATGTCGTCGCTTCCCGCGCCAATGGCGGGGCTGCCCGGCAATAGGGCGATCGTCTGGGTGGCGCCGCCATTGTTCGCCAACGTTCCCGTCAGTGCGTCGAGAACGCCGAGCAGGTTACCGTTAGTCGCCTTCAGGGTGCCGTCCCCGCCGTTGCCGATCAGGTTGTACGAGCCCGTGACCGTGCCGTCGATATCGTCGGCGACCGGGTTTCCGGCGGCGTTGAAGGCAGCGTTGTCCGCCACCAACGTGTTGTCGATCGTTGGCGCGGCGCTAGTGCTGGGTTGGGCGGCATCCAGCCCCCCGCCCGAGCCTTGCAACCCGCTGATCTTGTTGTCGGCGATGGTGTCGTTGACGGCCGTTAGCAAGCCGTCGGTCCAGATGCCTCCACCAAAGGACGCGGAGTTGCTCGTGATTGTGCAGTTGATCAACTGAGCGGAACCGGCATCGGCAATACCGCCGCCTCCCTTGCCGGCCGTGTCGGCCGCGAGCGTGCTGCTTTCAATCGTGACCGTTCCGCCCTTGACGTAGACACCGCCTCCGTAGTTGAGGGTCGTGTTGCCGCTCATCGCGCTGCCGTTGATGACCATGGTGCCGACAGTATTGGCAACGCCGCCGCCGTGGCCCTGGGCGGAATTGTTCGAAACATCGCAGTTGCTAATGTGCACATGACCGCCGCGATTGCAAAGGCCGCCGCCATTGGCGCCGCCATTGGCGATGCTGGACGCGCTACCGGACCCAGTTCCACCGGTGCTGTTCTCGGCCAAGTTCCGGGTGAGCGTACTGTCCGTTAACGTGAGCGTGCCGCCACTGACAAAGATGCCTCCCCCCGCGAAGGCGTCTTCGCCGGTACCGACCGCATTACCCGAGAACGAACAGCCACTGATGCTCACCGTGCCGGCGCTCTCAAAAAGCCCGCCACCATCGCCGTCGGGGGCCGTGTTGTTGTCGAGGGTGCTGCCACCCGTGATCTTGAGCGAGCCGTTGCTCCAGATGCTTCCCCCTTGATAGAGGGCATGATTACTCGAAATATTGCAGCTTCCGCTGATCTGTACGTCACCGCCGTCATTGTAGATCCCGCCGCCGTGTCCGCCGGTGATGCCATAGGGGTAGGATCCGTTGTTCGTGATCGTGCCGCCGATGACATTCAACGTGCCCGTATTGAAAATGCCGCCGCCGTTCGCCTCGGCGAAGTTTTGCGTGACCGTGCAATCATCCACTGTGAGCGCGCCATTGTTGCAAATACCGCCGCCATTGCCGGAGCCGTCACTGAGCGGAGAGGTGCCGTCCGCGATTGTGAGGCCATCGAGAGTCGCCGTCACGTGATTATCGACCAGAAATACCCCGACGACATTGGCGCCGCTGATGGTCACGGCGGTTGCACCGGGGCCGTCGATCACTTCCGGCCCAGCCGTTTCGGAGAGTTCGAGCGTGCTTGTCAGCGTGATCGTCGGGGGCGTGGCCGCGCTGAAGACGGTCGGGTCGAATTCGATCTCGCTGCCGTCGGAGTTGGAGTTGCTATTGGCCAGACCGATGACGTAGGGCAGCGTCCCCGATAGGCCGGTTCCGGAGCTACCGCTGTTCGCCGAAGTGACCGTGTAGACCGTCGGAGAGAGCACGACTCGCTCTTCAAGCCCCTCCAGCCAGATCAGGCGTCGTCCGCGCCGCACGCGCGAGTTCTGCCGCCGTGCCGATGATCTCTTTTGCAACGCGCGTAGCCAGCGGGCTGTCATGGGGATGCTCCTCATAAGGTGACCAACACACGGCCAAGTCGCCG
Source organism: uncultured Isosphaeraceae bacterium (assembly GCA_963829765.1). Lineage (GTDB taxonomy): Bacteria > Planctomycetota > Planctomycetia > Isosphaerales > Isosphaeraceae > CAWFRS01. Next base: position 53,206 of record CAWHKI010000208.1, read on the forward strand.
CGGCAAGCGACGAGCGGTCTATCAGTGGTTACTCGCGCAATTCGAAAACCTAAGACGACTCTTTGGTTTTTTTCTCGAAATGCCGCGCGAAGTGTCGAAAGTCGCCGTTCGTTGCCGCCACACCGATGGCGATGCGATGCCGCTTTTCATGGCGACGAGTTCCTGTGGTCATTGAGCGCAACCCGTTTGCCGGTTCGCGATGGAGCACCTTCGAAGATTGCAGAAGACGAATGCGGTCGTCGAAGGTTGCACGAAGGTTGCACGAAGGTTGCACGAAGGTTGCACGAAGGTTGCACGAAGGTTGCACGAAGGTTGCACGAAGTGGAGAATACCGAAGGTTGCAGCCTTGGCCCCGAGCCATCTTCGTGCGGCACGTGCGACGGGTGCGTCCGCGGAATCTGGCAGGCGCGTTCCCCCGGGGCGTCCTCATCGCGTCGCGATGCTGCGCGGGCACTCGTTCCGACGGGGGCGAGTAGGAACGAGTTAAGCGACACGTGTCGGAAAAGATCCCTGGCTAATTTGGTTTGGAAATCGAACTTAATCCCTTCTTAACGACGTCGCTCGACGTTTTCACTGGCTCCAGAGCGGCATTTGCGTTAGTGTATTGCCTCCTCCACGAGCCAACGAATCCGCGCCGGCAGGCCGAGGCTCACCGTACCGTTTGTGTGCGGTCGGGCCGAGCCCTGGCGAGTTGTTGAAGAACTACCCCCATGATGCGAACGTGCGCCACGAAAAAGAGAGATGCCGCGAGACTAATTCTTCTTCTGTTCTGCTCGTGCTCGACGGCCGCGGCCGTCGTTCTGATCGCGGGGTGCGGCTCATCGGCCCAGCAAGAACGCGTTCCGCCGCCAGCCAGTGTCACCGTCGTATTATCGCGGAAAATGACTCTGCCCCTCGTGGTCAAGCCCATCGGCACAACGCGAGCGCTTAACGAAGTCACGATCCGTGCGCGAGTGAAGGGCTTCCTCCAAGAGAAGCACTTTGAAGACGGCAAAAACGTCAAGAAGGGCCAGTTGCTGCTCGTGATCGAGAAGCGGCCGTACGAGGTACAGGTCGAGGCGGCCAAGGCACAACTCGCGGCGGCCAAGGCCTCACTGGAAAAAGCGACGGCGTCGAAGATTGTGCCGGTTTCGCGGGCCAAGCTCTCCCTCGATGCGGCCCAGTTGACCCTCGACCAAATCGAAGAGCGCCGCGAACGCAGCTTGCTGCGCGCAATGCCGCGTCGCGCGATGATTTCGATAAGACCGAAGCCCAGCGCAAGAAAAGCGCCGCCCAGGTCGAATCCGATGAGGCCAGCCTGGCCCAGGCAGAGGCCGACTACCGGATCGATATTGAAAACGCCAAGGCCGAAATCGCCAGGGCGGAGGCCGCCGTTGAAGACGCGGAAATCAATCTGGGCTACTGTCAGATGTTCGCTCCAATCGATGGGCGGATCGGCGAGTTGAAGGTGAAGCTCGGCAACCTGGTGGGCGAGACCGGGGCGACGGAACTTGTCAACATCCAGCAGCTTGACCCGATGGGGCTCGATTTGTTCCCTGCCGCGCGCAACCTTCCTGTCGCGACCGCACTCCAGCAACGAGGTGGAATAGCCGTCGATGTTTTTGTCGAGGGCGAACGGCCCCATACGCACCCAGGAAAGACGATCTTCGTCGACAACAAGGTCGATACGCAAACTTCGACCTTTCTCGTGCGGGCCGAGGTTCCCAACCCCGACGGTTCGATCCTTCCGGGGCAGTACATTAAGGCCACGGCGATCATCGGCCAGTACGTCGACGCCATTGTCGTACCCGAGCAAGCGGTGCTCGAGGGCCAGGAAGGCCCGCACGTCTTTGTCGTCGACGCCGCCAACGAGGTAGGGGTCGTGAAGGTCAACCCAATCGACGACTACCAGGGCCTGCGAGTGCTCGAATCGGGGCTCACGGCCGGGCAGCGGGTGATCGTCGAAGGCATCCAGCTTGTCAGGCCGGGCCAGACCGTCGCGGTTGAGGAAGACGCGTTCGAGAAATATCAACACACTGCCCCGCCATCCTTGAACGCCGACCCGCGTTTCAGCAGCAAGGTCTCTCAACTTCCGGGAGTCGCTAATCAAGCGCCGGATGCGGGGCCGCCGGACAAAACGCCCGAGCCCGCGCTCAAGAAGCCCGAGCCCGAATCGAAAACGAGCAGTCCTGATCCAAAAGCCAAGCCCGATCGGGGAGCGGCGGGGCCAATCAAGAGACAGGCGAGGTAAAGGGCCCCCATGGTCAACTTTTTCATCGGGCGGCCGATCTTCGCGACCGTGCTGGCCTTGCTCATGTTGCTGATCGGCGGGATCTGCATCTTCATACTGCCGATCGCGCAGTATCCGCCCATCTCGCCGCCGCAGGTGCAGGTCACCACGACCTACACAGGCGCCGACGCCAATACCGTCGCCGAGACCGTCACGACGCCGATTGAGCAGCAGATCAATGGCGTCAAGGGGATGATTTACTTCAATTCCGACAGTACGAGCAACGGCATCTCGACGATCATTGCGACCTTCGACGTGGGCTATTCGCAAGACATTGGCGCGGTCGACATCCAGAACCGCGTCGAGACGGCCCAGGCGGCTTTGCCTCCCGAGGTCAAACAGTTCGGCGTCACAATCAAGAAGACATCGACTGACATGGTCTGCGTGGTGAATCTGGTTTCGCCCGATGGCCGGTACGACTCGACCTACCTCGACAATTACGCTCAGATTTATGTACTCGACGGCCTGAAGCGGGTCAGCGGCGTGAGCGATGTCAGCGTGTTCGGGCGGAAGTATGCGATGCGCATCTGGCTCGACTCCGACCGCATGGCCGGCCAGTTGATGACGCCCACGGAGGTCGTCACGGCGATTCAGTCGGAAAACCGCCAGGCCGCCGCCGGTAAGATTGGCGCCCAGCCGATTCCATTGGGCCAATCGTTCCGGGAGTACCCGATTCTTACGAAGGGCAGGTTGACGACCGTCAAGGAATTCGAGGAGATCGTCGTGCGGCGCCGGGACGACGGCTCGTTCGTCCGGCTCGGCGACGTCGCCCGGATTGAACTCGACTCCGAGAATTACGATACCGCGGGCTTTGTGAACGGCAAGCCGGCCGGTACGCTGCCGATCTACCAATATGCCGACGCCAACGGACTCGACATCGTCCGTCAGGTCCGCGAGACCATGGATCACCTCGCCAAGAGCTTCCCGCCGGGCCTTGAGTATCAGATCAATTACGACACAACCAAGTACGTTCGCGAGAATATCCAGGAGGTCGAGCACACGCTCGTCGAAGCATTTCTGCTGGTGTTGATTGTCGTGTTCGTATTTCTGCAAGGCGTACGGGCGACGATCATCCCGATGCTCGCGATTCCGGTCGCGCTGGTGGCGACCTTCGCGCTCATGGCGGCCTTCGGCTTCTCGATCAATACGCTGACTCTGTGCGGGTTAATCCTGGCGATCGGCCTGGTAGTCGACGACGCGATTATCGTCGTCGAAAACGTGGAGAAGTTTTTGGAGCGCGGCGATCACCCCTTACAGGCCGTGCGCGCAGCGATGGCCGAGATCACGGCTCCGATCGTGACCATCACGCTGGTGCTCGCCGCGGTTTTCGTGCCGGTAGCGTTCATACCCGGCTTGACCGGCCGCCTTTATAACCAGTTTGCGATGACGATCGTATTCTCGTTTATTTTCTCGGCGATCAACTCGCTGACGTTCAGCCCGGCGATGTCGCGCTTGTTCTTGCGGCCCAAGCACGGTGAATCCAAGTTCTTTTTCTTCCGCTGGTTTAATCAGGGGATGCGCTGGCTGGAGAACTCGTATGATGCGTTTCTCGACTTCACGGCTCACCACTGGTGGACGATCGTGTTGCCGTCGATCGGGCTGCTGGCCCTCACCGGCTGGATGTTGGTCGAGCGTCCCAAGGCTTTTATTCCGACCGAAGACCAGGGCTACTTGATCGTTTCGATCCAGACTCCCGACGGAACGGGCAAAGAGGCCACCTCCGGGATCTCTGCGGCCGTGGGCAAGATCGCGCAAGACCTCGACGCGGTGCGGTCCGTGCTCGTGCTCGAGGGCTTTAACGTGTTGACTTCAACCAACCAGACAAACTCGGCCACGGCGTTCGTCGTTTTGGAGGAGTGGTCCGAGCGCAACCGGCCTGAGCTGCGAGCCAATGCACTCTCCGCGAAGCTGCAGCAGCAAATCTCCACCGCGGTGCGTGGCGCGGTCGTTTTGGTCTTACAGCCCCCGCCCATCCGGGGCTTGAGCCAGACCGGCGGCTTCGAATTCATGATCGAAGACCGCGACGGCCGGGGCGTGGAAGCGCTCGCCAAGGTCACCGATATGTTCCTCGCCGAGGCACGCAAGATGGATGGGGACAATCGACCAGCACACCCCGCATTGGGGGCCATGTTCACCCCGTTCTCGGCCCGGGTGCCAGAGCTGCGGTTTGATCTCGACCGCGTCAAGGCCGAGCGGCTCGACGTCGCGGTGTCCGACGTGTTCGCAGTCCTTCAGGCCAACCTGGGGGGGCTGTATGTCAACGACTTCAATCTTTACGGCAAGGTTTGGAAAGCCATCATTCAGGCCGAGGGGAAGTACCGTGTTCGGCCCTTCGACATCACCAGTCTGTACGTGCTCAACCGCCAAAAGAAAAAGGTCCCCTTGAGCGCGCTCGGCGATGTCAAGTATGCCCTCGGTGCGACGGACGTGACGCACTACAACATGTACAATGCGGCCAAACTTATTGGCCAGCCGGCCCCGGGGTACAGTTCGGGGCAGGCGATCGCCGCCATGGAGCGAGTTGCCGACATCGTGCTGCCGGAGGGTTTTTCTTTTGAATGGACCGGCACGACATTTCAGGAGCAGAAGACCGGGAACGTGGCCGTCGCCATCTTTTCGTTGTCGATTCTCTGCGTATTCCTCTTTATGGCCGCCTTGTACGAGAGCTGGATACGCCCGCTGGTGATCATCTTCACGGTTCCGCTGGCGATGTTTGGCGCGGTCGTCGGCCTCTGGCTTTTTAACATGCCTCTAGACGTGTTCGGCCAGATCGGGCTGGTGATGTTGATCGGCCTCGAGACCAAGAATGCGATCTTGATTGTCGAGTTCGGCGTCGAGCTTCAGAAGAAACACGGGATGAACATCATCGACTCGGCGAAGGAGGCATCGCGTCAGCGCCTGCGGCCGATCTTGATGACGTCGTTTGCCTTTGTGATGGGCGTCCTGCCGATGGCCCGGGCCACCGGCGCGGCGCCTACAGCCGTAATTCGTTGGGGATCGTCATCGCCTTCGGGATGGTGATCAGCACGATCCTGGGGCGGTTCGTGATTCCGATCTATTACGTGCTGGGCGAGCGGTTAATCGCCTTGTTTTCCAGCGAAGTCGCGCGAAAGCGACCGGCCGAAATGAATCTCGGATGAACAATAAACGTCAGTTATGGCAAAGTTCCACTCATACCGAGCTTCAATCCGACAAAATCGCGAACTTGCTGGGCGATGGCCCGTTCGGTCAGGGAGCCGCTCCATCGAGCTGGCTCCGTAGAAGCCGTCGACCTCGCGAACGCGTTCCAGAATGAATTGGGCGTCATCGGGTGAGGCGATGGGCCCGCCATGACAAAGGACGAGCACGTCGCCGCGAACGGCTTTGCCGGCCTGCGCGATCGCGGTCAACGTCGCGCGACGCAATCGTCAAGCGTCTTCGCCGTCTTGGCGCCGATCGATCCTTTGGTGGTCAGCCCCATGTGGGCCACGATGATATCGGCACCTGCTTCGGCGAGCCGCCGGGCTTGTTCCGGGTCGAAGGCGTAGGGCGTCGTCAGAAGGTCGAGCTCGTGCGCCGCCGCGATGCAGTCGATTTCGTGGTCGAAGCCCATGCCCGTCTCTTCCAGGTTGATCCGCAGGTTGCCGTCAATCAGGCCGACCGTGGGGAAGTTCTGAATGCCGGCGAAGCCCATGTCCTTGAGCTCGCGTAGGAACTGGTCGCGAATCATGAACGGGTCGGTGGCGCAGACGCCGGCCAGCACGGGCGTGCGCGTGACCGCGGTTAACACCTCGTACGCCATCTCCTTGACGATCGCGTTGGCGTTGCCATAAGGCATCAAGCCCGGCCAACGATCCGCGGCCGGCCATCCGGAACCGGCCCGAGTTGTAGATGACGATCAGGTCGATACCGCCGGCCTCCTCGCACTTGGCGCTGATGCCCGTGCCTGCGCCGCCGCCGATGATCGGCTGGCCGGCCGCGACCTTCTTGCGTAGACCGCTCCACGATCGCCGCGCGCGATTCACGGCATGATGAGAGCACCTCTGTGAATGCCGGGCCAAGCAGAGGAACTCGTCAACCAGCGCCCGCGCGAACTCGGGATCATTGATATGCAATGGAAGCCGGCGAATCAAGCGGTCGGGACCGGTCGACGACGGCCGATTCCAGCTCGTCGAAAAGAGCGCGCGTCGGCTTCCGGGTCGTGAAACGGCTGGCCGGGCGCGATCGAGCGCGGACACGCCGTGCTCGGGGATCAGGATGCGGAACGGACTTAGAGCGTTATTGAGCTTTCCCGCGATCCATTGGGCACAGCGGCGATTCTCGTCGGGCGTCGTTCGCATCAGGGTCACCTGTGCGTTATGAACGTGGAGCAAGCGGCCGCGGAACAGTTCCGGCACGGTTTCCAGCGCGCCGAAGTTGACCATGTCGAGGGCGCCGACAGACGAGCACGAAAGGAACCTTGGCCTTGAGAATGGCCTCGAATCGGTGTGGTCCGCACGGTAAGATGCCGCCGACAACTTCATCGGCGACTTCGGTCGTCGTGATGTCAAGAACGCCCTGAATCAATCCGGCCTCGACGAGCTTCTCCATGGCTTGTCCGCCGGTGCCGGTCGCGTGAAACACCAGGCAGTCGAAGCCTCGGGCTTCGAGCCTTTCGCGGACCGCCGTCACGCAGGGTGTGGTGACGCCGAACATAGTCATGGCGAGCGCCGGCCTTTCCCCGACGAATGGGGCCTGGTTCTGAACCATGCCCGCCATGGCTCCTGCGGCGTTGCCAAGCACACGGCGTGAGATGGCGTTGATCCCGGCGACGTCGACGACCGAGGGCATCATCGTGATGTCGCTCGAGCCGACGTAGGCCGCGATGTTACCGCTGGCGACGGTCGAGACCATCAGCTTGGGCAAGCCGACGGGCAGACCGCGCATGGCGGCCGTGATCAGGGTCGTACCACCGCTGCCGCCGATCCCGATCACCCCGAGGACAAGACCGGCCTGATGCTCTCGCCTCAGGTAGTGTTCGAGCGCCCGACTCATCGCGGCGATCGCCTGGCCGCGGTCGGGTTCGGAAAGCGCTGCGGTGCGGCCTCCTGGCGTAGGATGACAGCCGGCCACCGTGGATCGGTCGACATCGGCCTCGACGACGGGAGGCTGCTTTGTCCCAACGTCGACGGTCACGACGGGTACGCCCGCGGCGCGAAGCCGCTCGGCAACGAACGCCAGCTCGTGTCCCTTCGTGTCCATCGTCGCGATGGCGTATACGGACTGGTCCATGAATCAGGCTCTATTTCCATCAACGGCCCGATCACGCTCCAGCCACTGTTTGAGCCGCTTCAGCCCCTCGGCGATGGTCACTCGAGGCTGATAGCCCAAATCGCGTCGGGCCGCTTCGATATTGAACCAATGCGTTGTCGAAAGCTGACGGGCGAGGAACCGCGTCATCGGCGGTTCTTGCGCTCGACGCGACAACACGTAGAACAGCTCTAGGGCACCGCCGGCAGCGAACGCCACGGGACGCGAGACCGAACGCTTCACCGGCCCCAAATTGGCGGCCGCCAGAAGTTGGTTGATCATGTCCCAGAGCGGGATCGTTTCACCCTGCGTCACGAAATAACTCCTGCCCGCGATGGGGGAACCAGGCTCGAGCAGGTCGGCGGCCAGCAGGTGGGCATCGGCGGCGTTGTCGATATAGATCGGGTCGATCAAAGGGTCGCGCCGACCAATTCGCCGGAGCTGTCCGCGCCGGGCCCGGGCGAGGATCCGCGGCAGCAGATTGTTGTCGCCGGGCCCCCAGATCAAGTGGGGACGCATCGAAATCGTCGCCAGATCGGCCGAGTTGGAAGCCAAGATGATCTGCTCGGCGCGGGCCTTGGTTTCCGGGTACGCGGCCTCGAATCGCGCTGAGTACGGAGCTGTCTCGTCGACGCCTTCCATATCGAGGCCATTAAAGACCACGCTCGGCGAACTGCTGTAAATGACCCGCCGCACGCCCTGCGCCCGACAGGCCGCGATCACGTTGTTTGTGCCCTGAACGTTGGTTCGCTCGTACTCATTGGCCGAGCCCCAGATGCCTGCCTTGGCCGCGGTGTGAAACACAGTTTGGCAGCCTTGGGTGGCGCGGTCTACAACCCGCGGCTCGGCAATGTCGCCCTGCACTTGTTCAACTTTAAGCTCTTGCAGATGTGGGTAAAATCGCCGGCTCAGGCTGCGGACCGCAAGCCCCCGCTGCAAGAGCTGCTTGATCAGGCCCGTGCCGAGGAACCCCCCGCCGCCGGTCACCAGCACGTGGCCAAGGTCGGTGGGCTTCATGACAGCCTCCTTGTCGCCCAGTCGGCCAGCTTCTCGCGGAAGATCTTGGCGTTGTGACGAATATCGACGGGAAAAGATGGATGAAACAAAACTGTCTTGATCCTCCACGTATGAGGAAACGACGCAGCACGACGGAGCAACTCTTTCGCGAGGTCGTTTTGTGCTGAGCGACGCATGCGATTTGCAGGCTCGATGCAAATCACGGGGATGACCTCGCCGCGCTGATTCACGCCAACCAAGGCCGACCGCGCGACGGCGGGATGAGAATTGAATATCGATTCGCACGGGATCGTGAACAGGGTTTCTTCCGCCAGGATCACCCGGTGCGACTTCCGCCCGCAGAACCAGAGCCGGCCCTGACTGTCACGATAGCCCAGGTCTCCCGTGCGATGAAAAAACGCCTGGCGGGCGGGGTCGGCGATTTTGGCGAGCTTGGTCGCCTCGGGGCGGTTGAAATAGGCTCGCGTCACGACCGCGCCGGCCACGACGATCTCGCCGATCTCGCCATCACGCATGACCAAGCTGTCGGACCAGGTGGGAATCGCATCGTCGCGGATCCGGATGATCCTGGCGTCAATCCCCGGGACCGGCCGGCCGACGCACACACCCCGGCCCTTGTCGGTGGCATGTCGGGTTTCATCGAGAATTTCGCCGCTGCCGATCGAAGCGACCGGCAGGGATTCGGTCGCTCCAAAGGGCGTATACACTTGGGCCGGCCGGTCGAGGAGGGGAGCCAGTTGTTCCAGGATCTTCGCCGAGACGGGCGCGCCCGCCGAGATGACTCGCTTCAACGTCGGCAATCGCACGGCCTGTTCCTTGCCTCCCTGCGCGAGCCGGCGCAGTAATGCCGGCGAGCCAAACAGGTTTGTCACGCCGAAGTCATCGATGGCCTCAAAGAGCTTGGCCGGATCCACTCGGGCCGGACGCGTTGGGTCCATGTCGGGCACGATCGCCGTCATACCCAGCGCAGGCGCGAACAGTGCAAAGAGGGGGAATGTACACAGATCGATTTCTCCTGGGTCGATGGCGTAGAGTGTGCGGAACGATTCGATCTGTGCCTGAAAGATTGCATGGGTATACATGGCGCCCTTGGGTGGGCCCGTGCTGCCGCTGGTGAAGAGAATCGCGGCGGTCTCTTCCGCGGAGAGCAAGGCGATGGACGAAGCTGGCGCGGGTTTTTGCCCGCGAGCGTCGCCTTTCGCGCGGCGGACGTCGTCGAGCGTCTTGACGCCCATGGCGAACCTGCCGGCACCGCCCGGCGCGACTAAGATGGTCTGTCGCACGGTTTTGCGTCCCCAGCCGAAAATTCGACGCGCTAAGAGTGCCTTGGGGCTTCCGATAAAGACCTCCGGCTCGGCCTCGCGGCAGCATTGACTGAGGTTGCGCAGTCCGATCCCGGGTCGATTAACACGGGCACGACGCCCGCCTTGAACACTCCGAACACGAGCGAGAAAAAGTCGAGCCCCGGCGGGACCATCACCACGGCCCTCGCGCCGCGGCCAATACCGAATGCCCTCAGCCCACGCGCGATCCGACTGCTGTCGTGGTCGAGCTGACGGTAGGTCAGGTGCGTGTAGCGAACACGGCCGCCCTGGTCTCGACCGCTGGGCACGACCACGGCCATCTTGTGCGGCTGGTGCATCGCCATCCGGCTCAAGCGAATGGCGATATTCGTTCGCTCAACAGGGACGGAGGTTTGGCTCAACCGACGTGCTCCTGGATGGCGGGGTGGGACGCAAGGAAGGCGGGCACCATGCTATTGATCGCGTCGGCTTCGTCCTCAAAAAGGTAGTGGCCCGCACGGGGAAACCGCTGCACCTGCGCCTCGGGGAAATAGCGGACCCATTCATCAAGGAAATGATGGTCGAAGACGAAGTCTTTCATTCCCCAAAGAATGAGCATAGGCACCGAGCGCAGCAAGTGAAGGCGGTCTTGTACCCACGACACAAGCTCGTAGGCGCGGTCGGCCGGACGTAAGGGGATATCCTGGACGAATCGAAGAATGGCAATGCGATGCTTCCACGAATCATAAGGAGCGACATAGGCCCCCTTGAGCTCGGGCGTCATTATAATGCGTTTACAGCCGATCCAGGCGGTCCCAAGGCAAAAGGCGTTGATCCCCCTGACCATGACAGCCCCTAGCGCCGAGTCGCGGCAAATCGCCAGGGCTTTCGGCATGGGCTTTTTCGCGGGCTTGTGAAACGCCGCGGTATTGCTCACGACCAGCCGCGCGATCTGCTCGGGGTGCCGCGCCGCGTAGGCCATGCCGATCATCCCCCCCCAATCATGCATGATGAGCGTGAGGTCGCGATCGAGGCCCAGGTGATCGAGCAGGCGCTCGAGGTCGTCAACTCGGCTGGCCAGCGTGTAAGTGTAATCCGAGTCGCCGGGCTTATCGGACATACCGCAGCCGATATGATCGGGAACGATCACCCTGTACGAGTGGCGCAGTGAGTCGATCATGTGTCGGTAATAGAATGACCAGGTGGGATTGCCATGGAGCATGACAACCGGCTCACCCACCCCTTCGTCGATGTAGTGGAGCCTGAGGCCACCGCGATCGAAGTCGCGGCCGGGATGTTCGGTCAGGAAACTTTGCAGGATCTTGTTCAACGCCGTCGTGACTCCGCGCTCGTGCGTCACCATTCCAAACCCAGCATCATGCAATTGAGCCCGCTGCCTATCCCGAGAAACGCCACCCGATCACCGGGTTCCAGGAAAGCTCGGTCATCGGCCAGGGCGGCTGTCAGCGGCAGTGAGACTGTCCCCATGTTACCAAGGTACGCGAAGGTGGAGAAATCCTTCGATTCGGGGATGCCCAGCGATTTGAGGATCGTCTCGCGGTGCGATGAGCCAACCTGGTGGCAGATGACCTTGTCGACCTGATCGTTGCGCCAGCCGAGCTGCGCGAGAAATCCCGCCAGGTCTGTTTGCCCAGCTCAACCCCATGGGTCAGCACCGACGCCGCGTCGGTCGAGGTGAACTGACTATAGCGGCCGGCATCTCCGGTCTCCGCGACCTCGATTCCCCAACGGCAAAGCCCATGATGTTGGGGCGCCGACCGGTTCGCGCCTCCCAGTAGCCGCCGACCCTTCGAGGCACACACCGTGCCGTCGCTGAGCAACACGGCGACTGCGCCAGAGCCCCCTGTCAGCGTCGCCAGTGAACGCTTAAAGAAATCCATACTCTTATTTTCGAGCATCTGATCAATCACGATCTCGTTGATCTCGCGGGCTGTCTCGCACGAGACAACCATGCCCGCGCGAATCTGGCCGAGCTCGATCCGGTTGGCGATGTCGACAATCCCCGTGACAACGCCCAGGCAGGCGTTGCTGACGTCATGAATGACGGTATCGGGACCCACACCCAAAAGGGCCCCCACCCGGCACGCCGTCGCCGGCTCAAAGTGTTCCCGGCAAACGCCGCCATAGATGAGCACATCCATTTGATCGGCGGTGATTTCCGCCGCTTCGAGCGCCCGGCGGGCCGCCGCGAACGCGCCATCGGCAAGCCGATAGCCCTCCTCCCACCACCGCCGCTCGACGATCCCCGTCAGGGCCTCGAGCTGGCCCTCCGCAAGGTGCAGCGCACGATACAAATCCTCGAGCCGGACTTCCAACTCGGCCGATGAAACCACGACCGGGGCGATTTCATATCCGATCGAATTGATGTAAACGTTATTGTACTTCATGAATCGACCAAAGCCAAGGCTGTCATGAAAAAGAGATCACGCTCCTCGCCGGTGAAAGAGACGCCGTTAAGCACCGGCCACGCGGAGCGAAAAGTCGTTCATTTGGTAGATCACTTTGCCGTCGACTCGCAGATACCCATCCGCCACAAGTAATCGAGACCGATCGTCGCTCAGCTTGATCTCGGCTTGAACCTGCACGGCACGGTTTGCCGGAACGATCTGACCGCGATACGACCACCGGTGATCTTGCCCGAGCGCCAGCGACTCGAAAACGGTGGAAGGACCGGCGCCCCAGCGCTTCACCGCTACGATTTTCAATAATTGGAGCAAGGATTCCAACCCCAACGATCCCGGCCAGACCGGGTCATCGAGGAAATGGGCCGCGAAAAACCAGGCTGCCGGATCGACTGTCGTGCCGCCCAAAACGACGCCCGCCCCTTGCGGGCCGCCATCGGCCACGAGGGCTTCGACGCGATCAATCATCCGCCAGCGAGCATCAGGGAAGGGCGGGCCCGAGGGAAACACGAACGACTCGGCTCTGGCGCGTTCCTCGGTCGTTAATTCGTACGGCCGCGCCTCGCGAATGCCGACCTGCTGTTTGAGCGCATCGGACTGGAAAAAGCCGAATTCGGTGCTGCCGTCATAGACCAGGCCATCCCGGCACGTTACTGAGAATTCATAGTGCTGAAGGATCATACCCGCCGCGTTCGAGATCTTCGTGACGCGAACTCGAGTCGTGAGCGTGCCCGTGCGTCTCGTCACGGGAAGATGCTGACGGCCGACCCCTCCGAGATTGCGGAACCTCAGATCGGCGTCGCTGGCCAAAGCCGAGCCCATGTACGCCGACATCCAACCGCACGCCTGCAAGGCGACCTCGAGCAGCACCGCGAACGGCACGCGATCCTGGCGATCGGCCGCGAAGTACCAGGCATCAGGAACGATGTCGAACTGCAGCTCGGCCGACCCTCCCGGCGCCAGCACCCAGGGTTTGGCGTCGACCTGGGTAACGCGGTCGACGAACTGGTAGGGTGGTCCCGGTAGCCGAGCGATAAATCGCCCATCATCGAAAGGCCGGTAACGCTCACCGAAGGCCGCCGACGGTTTGCCAATGGCAAATGCGAGGATCCGATCGTGGTCGAAAATCGCACGTGAACCGTCGGCCGTTTGGGACATGCCCGCGCCTGCGCGGGCCGTCTCCGTGTAAGCGGCTGTGCGAGAATCCAACCGTGCTGGATCGCCCCAAAGCCGCTCCAACTCTTGCTTGTTCGTTCCTGAAAGTTGGAGAGCCATGTCGGTCACCGCGACGATCGGCTTGCCGTCGGCCAGGATCAGGGCATCGGCGATCGCATAAGGCTCCGGGCGGTAACCTCGTTCCTTGATCGTGACTTCATAAGCGACCACCCGCGAAGTTTCGACAATCTGCCCCCGGCACGTGAGGCGGTTGGCGACGCCGGTCACGGGCTCAAACGCCACCTGCCCGCTCGAGCCGACCCAGCCCTGTCTCATCATCAAGATCCGGAGCGTGTGCAAACAGCACTCATACATCAAGGTGCCCGGCATCACGCGATCGTCGACGAAATGGCAGACCATGAACCAATCGCCGGGATGAATGTCAGCCTCCGCACGTATGAATCCCAGGCCTGGGCGACCCCCGGCCGGGTCGAGGGCCGGCACCCGGTGGACAAGGTTCATCCGGCCCCCTGGTAGCGGTAGCGGATCATGCAAGTCAATGCGGTCAAACGGCGGCCCGAACGCCCCAGCGAGATCGCCGCGTCGTAGTGCATCGACCTTGATCGCATCGAGCTTGATCGGCGACAGCGGGATCAAGTGCGTGGCATCGAGCGTCGCGGGTCGTGGTTTCATCGACAAATCGAGGGCTCGCGGGACAATTCCTTTGCCGGAGGCTAGTTCCTCCGCGGTAAAGAAGCCCGCGCAGCCGTCGCGCATCGTCAAGAGCGGCTCGCCCGCGACCGTCGCGTCAAACTGAAAGCGAAACAAAATCGTCTTTCCTTGTCGGAAGAAATGGGAGATCCGGATGTCGTAGCGAATCACTTGACCGGCGGTGGGAAGCCCGCGATGGAAGGTGACCGTCGCGTCCAGCAGCCGGTACACGGCCTGCCCCTTTGTTTCGAAATCGATTCCCAGGTAGCCGCACAAGAATAGGTCGGCCTGGCCTGCTTCGATCGCGATACAAGGTGCGATCCGGCCACCGTCCAAGTACCAGGCACCTGCTTCGATCACGTGCTCGGTGACGACTCTTCCACTCTCCAACGACCGTGGCTTTCCCTCAATCGAGAGGATCCGGTCGACAAGCATGAGCGGACAATCGGGCAGCCGCACTCGCGTCGGGAAGCGATCGATCTCCGCGAAATCAGGCCCCAAAACAGCACCGATCGATCCGACCGCGAACTCCAAACACTGCGCGCGGTCGAGCAAGACCGGAGACGCGGTGGGTCGCAATTCTAAATGGCCTCGCGCGATTCCGGGATGGCGGGGCTCCGTCCGAGCCGGTTGGCGCAGCGGCTCGCCGGGAGGCTCGCCCTCCCAGGATCGTGCCAACGCATTGAGATCGACGCGCGGTTCGATCGTCATTTCGTCCGCGAGCCGGACCGTGGCGCCGGCTCCGTTCTTGTAGTCTTCGATCAATTTGTGCTGATAAGCGATGTGCTTACCGATAAGGTCGGAGGCGCCGTGCATCACACGTAAAAAGGCCTCATGCGCCTCGCCCGTCGCTCGCTCCGCGCACTGCACCGAGCGGATCAATTCCGATCCTCCTGGCACCGCTTCGATCGCCGACACCGTCACATCCTGATCCTGTTGCTCCTGGACTTTGGCCTCGAACGACGATAAACGGGTTTGTTCGGGATACGGGCCCATATACACACCTTCATCGATCACCGACACCGCTTGACGCGCGGGAACCGCTGGGAAATTGAATGCCTCGCCCCTCACCTCGACCCTGAACTTGGGCCGTCCGTTGGTTTCCGTGCGCTTGACCATGCTCACTTCTTCGGCGTGGCCGCCGCCCCGATCGCCATAGAGCCCGGCGAGATTCACGGGCAGGCGGTGGATGATTAACTCCGCCAGCACGTCCAGTATTGTGGTCAGCGCATCGCGGTCCGGCCGACAAGCCGCGATCGCCACATGGGGCCGTCCGCGCAGAATTTGTCCGATCATTCTCGTGCAGGAAGCGCCGGGGCCCACTTCCAGAAAGATGCGAATGCCGTCGTCGAAAGCGCGTTCGATCAGCGTGGGGAAGTCGATGGTCGAAACGGCCAGGGCGGTGATCGCGTCTGCCGCGGATTGGCGGTCGACAGGGTAGGTGCGTCCCCACGCTCCGCTGTAGAACTCGATTCCTGGGGGTGCGGTCGTGCTCAGTTGATGGAGCACGTGGTATTCCGCCTCGACTGTTTGGCCGATCTCGCAATGCACCATGCTGACCGTGGACAGCTCGACAAACGGGCACGCGAGTGCCTTGACCAACGCGGCAACTGCGTCACGGTCTCCGCCAATGACCGTTTCCTCAGCCGTATTTATAATAAGCATATAAACCTGTCTCAAGTTTCCCATCGCCGCGCGAACGACGTCGACCGGGCCGCGGGATAATCCCAGCGACCCAGTCGACCGGCTGGTCGGAGGGAATCTTCCAGAGCCTGCGAGCCGCATCGCACAGGCCCGCGAGTTCCGTCTTGAAGAGGGGGGATGATCGCAGCCGGCGGCAACATTTCATCGCGATCCGTCCACGCCCTCAAGGAGACCAGAGCCGCGGATTCCCCGAGGCTGTAGCCGATGGCCGCGTCGGGTCTGACTCCCAGACCGCGAAGCACGTCGGTCACCACGGCGGCGACCGACACGCTCCCGAGGATCGGTTCTCGATGATTGGCAAACTCACGGGGCAACGGGTCTTGCCACCAGACAAGCGGATCGAGCTGCTCTCGGAGATAGCCGCATTCCAAATCCTGCGCATCAAGCACGTCGGGCCACAAAGCCGAAAGCGCACGCCCCATCCCGGCGAACTGGTTGCCCAGGCCCGGGTAGACAAACGCCAGGCGATTCGGGTGGGGGACGGAGGACGGAGAAATGAGGACGGAGGACGGAGAAATGAGGACGGAGGACGGAGAACGGAGGACGGAGGATGAGACGAACGCGGGCGGGTTCGAGCCTTCGTTCGCGTCGGTATCGATCGCCGGTTTTTCACGAAGCACAAGATCTAGACGCGTCAGGAGCGATGGGACGCTATCAGCGACGATGGCCTTACCGAATCGGAGCCGAGGATCGTTGGGATGGCGTTGACACCACTCGCGTGCCAGAGGATCGATATTCTGAGCCGATGAGCTGCGCGCATGTCGCTCAGCTCGTGAATCCGGTCGGTGATGCCCTTCTCGTCGTCCGCTTCGATGGCGAAGAGACCGACCGGCATCGTGGGACGGATTCGGTCCCGCCGCGTTGCGAGCCGATTCTCCTCGCATTCTTCGAGATTCACCTCGTCGTGATTGTCGCCCAGGCTCGAGATCTGGACTCGGGCGCGGCGTGGGCCCTCCGCGCGATTCCTGATCCAGAAACAGGGTCCGGTCGGCGGGCCGAATGCGTTTGCACGATCCTGGGAGAGCGAGCCTCCCGGCGAGCCTTGACGCGATTGGGCTCGGACGGAGCCTCGCCCTCCCGGAATCACGCGAGCCAATTCAGGAGACGGGAGAATCCGCCGGTCCAGGCAAAGGGCCGCCTTGGCGACTGTTGCCAGCCCCGTGGCCGCGCCGGCGGCGCCGAACTCTGCCTCGATCGACCCGATGTCGTGGAGCGAGTGATCATTGATCATGGGACTTATGAATTGATTACAAGAGCTTATATTGAGCTCGCCGAGTATGGCGAGAATATGATCTCCGTCACGCCGCGCATCTTCGACACGTTTCACGACGAGAGCGACCGCGCCATCGCAGGCGCAGGACGAGCCCGTTGGAACGCCGCGAATGCGTTGCCGGGCGAGGACCGCGCGGGGGTCGCCCGCGAAGTCGACCGCCCCGACAATCGCCGCGTCCAGCTCGCCTGTCCGCAGCCAAGCGGCCGCGATGGCCAGGGCCTGGATGCCCGACGTTTCATCGCACGAGACCGTGAAGCTCGGGCCGCCGATTTTGAATTCGCGAGCAATGCGGCTGGCAATCAGTCCACCGAGCGATCCCATCGTCCGGTTCGCCGTCAAAGCCGGTCCCGCGGCGTTGGTGAGCTCGTCGATCCAGCGGGCGAGCTGATCGTGCGCAAGCCCGAGCCTCTGTGAATCGTTCCAACCCTTGGCTCGGTCAGCGAGTGACCACCGAAGCTGAAAGTTGGTGGTGTTCAGATCCAGCCCGATACCGATCAAGACGCCGGTGCGAAGCGCCGTTTGTGCATCCCAGTGAGCGTCGGCGATCGCCTCCGCGGCGACCCGCAGCATCAGCGATTGCTGGGGCTGCATCTCCGCGAGTTCCTTGGGTGGAATCCGAAATTGGCCGACGCCGAAATCGAGCGAATCGATGTAGAACCCGCGGCTGTCCCCGCCCTGATGCTCTAAATGACCTTGCGTGATTCCGGGAGGGCGAGGCTCCGTCCGAGCCGGATGGTGCCGCGGCTCGCCAGGAGGCTCGCCCGCCCAGGATCGTGCAATGGCGTTTAGAACACTCGACTCGGGAATTCCCCACCAATTCCGCGGCTTGCTCGCCGTCGCCTCTCGGTCATAACCCAGCACGCGCTTTTCAAACGGCTCTTTGCCGTTAAACGGCCCAAAATGGGCCGACAGCCCGACGATCGCCAGCGGCGTGATCGCTGCTCTACCGAGCTGGCGGGAGCGACCCGAAGGCACAGACGTGTCGCATCCGGGGGTCTCTCTCGGCCGAGAGCCATCCCATTCTTCGATCAAAACATGGCAATTGATACCACCAAAGCCAAATCCGCTGATGGCCGCGCGGCGGGGTGGATTGCCGGTCCGCCGGGCCCAGTGTTCGGCTTGGTTCAAGACGCGGAACGGGCTTTCGTCGAGGCCGAAACCCTGCGGTGACCGCTCAAAATTCGCCGTGGGAGGGAGCGTTTCGTTTTCGAGCGCCAACAGCACCTTGAGCAGACCGGCCGCGCCGGCCGCGGTGAGTGCGTGGCCGATATTCGACTTTACCGAGCCGATCGCGCACTGGCCGGTCTTCCAGCCGGACTGTCCCCACAAGGACTTGAGGCTCTCGATTTCGACGGCGTCTCCGACCGGCGTGCCGGTGGCGTGGCACTCGATCAGATCGACGTCGCCGTGGCTCCAGCCGGCTTGCGCGCAGGCCATCCGCATGGCCCGGATCTGGCCCTCGGAGCTGGGGGACAAAAGGTCGCCATGGATGTCGTTGGAGAGCCCGATCCCGGTCACCACCGCGTAAATATGATCGCCGTGGGCCAGTGCATCCTGGACGCGCTTGAGCACGAACATCCCCGCCCCTTCGCCAACCACGAGCCCATCGCCACGGTGGTCAAGCGGAGCCGCCTTACCGCGGGCCGAAAGTGCGCGGAGCTGCGAGAAACCCATCTGTGTGTAGAGGGGATCTGGGCGAGAAACACCGCCGCACAAAACCGCGTCGGCCCTTCCGGCCCGCAGTAGATCGGTGGCCAGCTTGAGCGAGTAAAGCGACGACGCGCATGCCGCGTCGATCGTGTAAGCAGGTCCCTTGAGACGAAGCGAGCGAGCAACCAAGGCCGCCGGCAGGCCGGCCGGAAATGCGTTGAACGGTTCCGTAGCGCCATTTTCCGTCGAGGGCACTCCCAAAATCTTTTCAAAAGCAGTGCCCAGAGTCTGTCGCGTCAGTTCCGAGGCTGTCTCGGTCGGCAGAACGATGTTTCCAAAGATCACTCCAACACGACCTCGATCAACCCGTTCCGTCCGCGCATTGCCCCAGGCCTGTCGCGCGACATGAATCGACAGAGTGAAGACCGGGTCAAGGCGATCGAGCAGCGACGGGTCCAGATCAAGCCCTTGTGGCTCTAACTTCGGCCGCTCAATAAAGCCGCCCCGAATCGAGTAAACGCGGTCGGCCACGGCAACGCGCGGGTCGAACGCCCGTTCCGGCTCGATGAGCCAGCGGCCGGGCGGAACATCGCTGGTAGAATCGACCCCATCGCGCACGTTCACCCAAAACTGAGCGAGAGTCGGTGAGCCTGAAAAAATGCCCGCGATGCCAACAATCGCGATCGCATCGTCTGGTTGCATAATTCAATTGGCCGGTTAATCTCGTACAACCGCGAAAATCGTCGATTCGTTTCGTCAAATCAACCGCTGGCCATCAAGGCGCATCCAGGGTCGATGCGCTGGCTGGCTTCGTTTGGTCAAATCCATCGTCTGGCATCGCCGTTAGGATCAGCAGGGCCCGGATAATCGTGGCTTCGTTTGGCGAATTTCACATCGACTGGCTCGATCGCCGTTCTTGACACCGGTCCCCACTGCCTACCGCCCACTCAATGCCCGACTCGCGGCGAGGAGAATCAAGCATCATATAGAATCGGCCCACTTTGGGCAAGACTTGCATAAACTGTTCTGGATTCTTGGGAGCTGACCGCTCATTCGGACTTCGTCGCAACGGCCGATGACTAACCGACTGCGCGGGGCGGCATCGGTTTAGACCATCCGCGAGCACGACCGTTAGGCTCTCCCTCGCCGCTACGCGTTCGATATAATCTCAGATCATCGATCGTTTCCGTCGTGTGATCCCCGGCAACTGCCCGCCTCTTAGATTCACGTTTCCGCGTGAGTGGAGCCATCGATCATGATTCGCACCTTCCGTCTCTTACTGGGATTTGGGCTGCTTGCTTCGAGTGGGTTCGCATCGGCCGACGAACCTCCCATCCCCAAGCCCGAGCATCCCCGACCAGACGCCAGAAGGCCATTCTGGACCAACCTTAACGGGCGCTGGGAGTTTCGATTCGACGCCCAAGACCAGGGAATCCAAGAGGGTTGGGAAAAAACCGACGCACGGGGTTACGACCGCTCGATCGTGGTGCCGTTTCCGTGGGAAAGCGAACTAGCTGGCGTTCACCAGGTGACGCCTGGGCCGAAGATCGGCTGGTACCGCCGCCGGTTCACGGTCCCCAAAAATTTCCCGACGGGACAGCGCATTTGGCTCCAATTCGGCGCCGTCGACTGGCGGGCCGACGTGTGGGTCAACGGCCGGAAAGTCGCCGAGCATGAGGGGGGTTACACGCCGTTCGAGGCCGACATCAGCGACGCATTGAGGCCTGATGGCGAGAACGTCTTGGTGGTTCGAGCCTTTGATCCCACCGATCCGAATCTCCCGACCGGTAAGCAGGTCGGGTGGTACACGCCTAGCTCCGGCATCTGGCAGACCGTCTGGCTGGAGGCGCGGCCGAAAACCTACATCGCCGGGTTTCACGTGATGACGGCGATTGAGCCGGCTTCCGTCCGGTT
Source organism: uncultured Isosphaeraceae bacterium (assembly GCA_963829765.1). Lineage (GTDB taxonomy): Bacteria > Planctomycetota > Planctomycetia > Isosphaerales > Isosphaeraceae > CAWFRS01. The sequence goes on from CAWHKI010000208.1 coordinate 73,873, forward strand.
CGCCGTCGATGTGGCCGGCTTCGACTCGGGGAAGTACCAGCTTGGGCTTGGGAAAGATCAACCGAGCGTCGACCACACCGCGATCACATTCGAACTGGAAAACGCCTCTAACCGAGAGCTCGCGCGAAAAGCGAACCGCGGCCGTCTTGCTCGAATCAAAGGTCCTCTCTCCGGAGCTTTGGACTCCGGAAAACCCGCACCTCTACGACGTCATTCTTGAGCTCAAAGACGCCACCGGCGAGATCATCGACTCGGTCGCGACATACTTCGGCCTGCGCACCATCAGCAACGGCCGGTACGGTGACGAGCCGGTTGAGCGAATTCTCTTAAATGGAAAGCCTTTATACCTGAGGACGGCGCTCGATCAGTCGTTCAACCCGCAGGGCCTCTACACGACCCCAGACGATGATTTCTTAAAGCGAGATATGATGATCGCCAAAGAAATGGGGCTCAATGGGCTGCGCATTCACATCAAGCCCGACGAGCCGCGGCGGCTTTATTGGGCCGACAGGATGGGCCTCTTGATCTTGGAAGACATGCCCAACACCTGGCGGCAAACGCCCCAGGCTCGCGTCGCCTGGGAGCGGACCATGAGAGAAGCCATTGTCCGCGACCGCAACCATCCGGCGATCATCATCTGGGTCGCGTTCAACGAGACATGGGGACTGGGCAAGGCCGAAGATTACAAGAGAGACCGCGATACCCAGGAATGGGTCGGCAAGATGGTCGACGCGATCCGCGGGCTTGATGGGCACCAGCGCCTGGTCGAGGATAATTCACCTTGCAATTACGATCATATAGTCAACACCGACGTGAATAGCTGGCATTTCTATATCGACAACCACGAACGGGCGCGGCGGCACATCGAGGGGGTCGTCGCCCAGACGCAACCCGGTAGCGCCTTCAACTACTGTCCCGGCTTGCGGCAAGCCAGTCTTCCCTTAATCAACTCGGAATATGGAGCGGTCTCCGCGGGAGGTGGCGACCGCGACATTTCTTGGGGTTTGCGAGACTTGACCACCCAACTGCGCCGCCAGCGCAAGATTCAAGGCTTCGTTTATACCGAGCTCAGCGACATCGAGTGGGAACACAACGGACTGGTGAATTACGACCGGACGCCCAAGCGATTCGGCTATGACACCTGGGTTCCCGACATGCGAGTTGGTGACCTGCTCGGCGCCGACTTCGTCGGCTACGACGCACCCCCTGCCATTGTGGGCAAACCGGGTGAAACGATCACCGTGCCGATCTTTGTCAGCCACTTTTCCGACCGCCCGGGACCGGTCAAGCTGTACTGGTGGGCCAGCGGCTATGACGCGCGGGCCGACATCCGTAGCCTGGTCTCGCCCACGAGTGTCCCAATCAGTTGGCGTCCTTACGACGTCGTCGAACTCCAGCCGCTCAAGGTCGCTCTGCCGGACTATCCCTTCGTCGGGGCAATCGCATTGACCTTACGCGACGAGAAGAACCAGCGGTTCGCGGCCAACTATGTCAATGTCGTGGTCAGGCCTGATCGCTCTTTGCCACGGATCGAGCGGCGCGGTCTGAAGGACATCACGGTCCGGTTCGAGCCGGGTTCGTTCGCGAGCCAAAACTGGTCGGTGCCGGCGAAGGCGCCGGCGGGAAAGGTCTACGGGCGCGGCAAGGGGTACTTCGAGTACCGAATCAAACTGCCAGCCACGGTGGCCAAAGCGCATCCCGAGTCGATCATGTACTTGTTCCAGGCCGGCTCGAAGGCCCAGAGAGAACGGGTTGACTGGCGGCAGCGAATCAATCGCCAAGATTATCCGCAAACGGACACGGCTCGCACCTGGCGGTCGACGTTAGCCGTGTCGTTGAATGATCGGCTCGTCGGGCGCATCGATCTCCCCGACGACGCCGCCGATGCTCGCGGTGTTCTTTCCCATCTGGCGGGAGTCGAACACGGCAGTCACGGAGAGCTCGTCGACGGCAAGATCGACCTGACCGATCTCGACCGCGCTGCTTAGACGCCGGCGAACCGCTGGTGCTGCGGCTGAGCGTCCCCGACGACGCGCCTCATCCAGGAGGCCTATGCCTCTTTGGGGCCTCGACCGGTGAGCTACCACTGGACCCGACTTTACAGATCCATACTCGCGATCCCTTGCCCGCCAAGTTGGGCGTTCTTCCACACGCCCCCGCCGCCGTACCCTTGCCCCCTTGAACGCTCGCGGGGGGGGTTCTTTTGATAACGACCACCGAGCCCATACGGCCCGCCGCGGGATGCTATACCTTGCGCGGGGCGATTTGAGACGTCTTGGGAGGCGAGCCTCACTGAAGGCCGTGTTGCCCAATCCCGTCTCAGGGAGATGTGTCGCGATCGAGAAACTGGTCGCCTTCGCCGGTCAACAGCCAGTGCGGATCGACGCCGGTCAGCGTGATGAAGAGCAGGATCGAATGACCGGGTATGGTGCAACCGGTCTCGTAGTTGTGCAGGGTCCGGAATGGTATCCCAAGCGCTCGGGCCAAGAGGGGTCCGCCGTTCTCACCGTAGAGAGCGATTCGGACGTCACGAATTCTGCCGCCAAGTCGCTCTTGAGCGTTCGCCAATTCGACTCGTCAAGAGGTTCTTCCATGGAAAGCCACCTACCTTTGAAAAACACCGGCCGTCAATGTGTCTCTGGAGCAAGACCAGTCGGTTGGACATTATGGCCAGACACTCGCGAAAACGCCAAGACGTTGTCACAACGGATCAAATGCCCGGCTCCAAACCCGCGGGGGGCGCCAAACTACTTTTTTGCCAAACTCAGAATTTTAATGACGCGGCTGTGGGTCGATTACGGTCTTATGAGGCAGCGGACGATAAGTTGAAACCATGGAAGTCGTGCCGGGGTTATCAACGCTCAGCGAGACTGACCGACATGTTGCCAAATCTTCAACTTCTAGATCCTCTGGCGGCTCGTATCGAGAAGGCCTACGGTTTGCGGAGGCCCCGTTGGTCGCGAGGGTGTTCGACGTCTCGCGTCTGGTTTTCGGCGGCTCTACGTCTCTGGGAGGCCCATGCGGAAAATCCCGAGAGAATACCGCTGGATCCCCGAGTTATTTGTCGCGGCGCAGCCGATTTCAACACCGCTCTGCGACCCATGGACCGAGTTGACCCATCCCGAAGCAACCGGGCGCTACCGGTCCGCCGTCGGAAAAATCGTCCGGCAATTGACGGCGGAACTTAAACGAGAACTCGTCGCCGCGGAGCGGAGCATTCGTGAGGGCCGCGACTTAGGCGACGTCCTCAAGTGTAAGAGGCGTCGGCTTTCGTCATTGGGCTCATACATCGTCGCGCGGCGGGCCGGTCGGCACAGAGCTCGCCGAACGCTTCGCCGCCGCCGCGGCGGCCCAGCACCGCTCCTGCCCCCTCTATAGCGCGGCGAGCTTGGCCTTTATCCCAGCCGAATTCTATCCCGACGAGAAGCTCGCCCGATCGCTGGAAGACAATGCCTCGCACCGCGTCATTGACTCGTTAGAGTTTCGCCCGCTTGGAAAATATCGGGAATGCGCAGAATTAGCCTGATACCCTCCTGTGACGGATCATCTCAGCGTTAGCTCTCCACGGATGGTCTTGATCGTCCCGTTCGATTGAGACGGCCCGGCCTCACGTTTGCCGCGACCGCCGCCGATCTAAATTCCATCAATCCGTTTCGAGAGTTCGACTGCTCATCTTTTACTCAAATGGGAGTATCGCTATGCGTACGCGCCGTCAGTTTCAGCCGATGCTGGATTCAATGCCCTACCGGATTGCTCCTTCCGCGTTCGTCGCGGCGAGCGTTGCCACGGCCGCGACCGAATCCGGCACGGTTGTCGCCGACACCGAGGGCCCGTCCACGACAACCGTTTCGCCAATCATCCTGGCGCCGACAACGCCGCCCACCACGCTTCTAGCGTGATTTCAGTGAGCGTGTGAAATGCGGGTTCGGTCAGCGCGGAAGGAGAGGCGATTGAGACAAACAAGAGCACGCCGCCAAATATTATTCTTGAACTGCGGAAGACAGCCCCCGTTTTTGACCTCGATGCCGTCGTTCTCCGCAGTTTAAGGTTCTTATTAAGGCAACCGCCGCGCAGCTCAGATAAGCGATGGCGATTTCTTTATTGCAAACCGCACGCCCCATACTGCGCAAATATCCTGGATTCACCCTTTTTAGGGAGATTACGCAAATTAATTTCCATTTTTAGGTAAAAAAACCTTTTGCCCCCGCAGCGGTCTTGACGCTACAATAATCCCCGGACCGGAAAACGGCGATTGTTCGCATCAAGCCCTAAGTGTCAAAGGGGAGGCAACAGGTCATGACCCAGTTATCGCAACCGAGGATCGAGGATGATCTGTTAACCGCCTTGCGCGAGAGCTCGAGAAGGAGACCAAACGGCCTGGGAGACTCTTTTCAAAGAGTGTTATCCCAAGGTTCGCCGCGTGGTGCGTCGGAAGATGAATCGGTCGATGCGGTCGCTTTACGATTCGACCGATTTCGCCAATGACGCTATGGAGAACCTCGCTGCCAACCTCAATCAACTAGACTTTCCCTCATTCGGCTCCTTGATCGCCTTTCTGGCTCAAGTCGCCGAGCAAAAGGTGATCGACGAGTACCGACGCCAGCACACACTCAAGCGTGATGTAACTCGGGACCGGGCAATCTTCGGGGCCGGGTCCGATGGAGCTGCGGCACAAGTATCGTCGGACGATCCCAGCGCGAGCCAAGTGGCGCAAGCCAACGAGGTCAAAGAGCGACTAATGTCTCGAGCCGACGAGACCGAGCGAACGATCATTGAGCTCAAACAGCAGGGGTACTCAACGTCTGAGATCGCCGAGCGAACCGGCTGGAATATCCGCAAAGTGCAGCGACTTCCTCCAACATCTCCTGGATTCGTTGACTGATTCAGGAGATTAAGCATGAAGTCGCGTGTCGCTTCGATTCGCTCCACCGGCGGAGTCGATCGTGTGAGCTGCGCTCTGCAATCGCTTGAAGAGGAGTGGCAACGAGACGGTGAAGTTCGGCTGGAGGAATTCTGGACCGAGCAACGTTCAAGCGATTCAGGCGATTCCGAAGATGACGTAAGCGTTCTGGCGGAGTTGGTCAAGGCGGATCTACGTCGTCGGTTTGAAATGGGGCAGACACCGACAGCGGCCGCCTATCTCGAGCTGTTTCCTGAGTTGCGGGCCGCGGATAGCCGTGTATTGAGCCTGGTCTACGAGGAGTATTGCCTCAACGAAGAGCGTGGGACGCCGCCGGACGTGGAGTCGTTTTGCGACCGCTACCCGGATTGGAAGAATTCGCTCATCTCGCAACTCCGATACCATCGCCTCTTTAGCGAAGCGGCGGGCCGCGGGCCCTCGCTTCCCCCCTTTCCCGAGGCGGGGCAAGATTTCGAGGAGTTTCGACTTCAGTCGCTGTTAGGCAAGGGAGGGATGTCGCGGGTTTTCCTGGCACGCGACCTTTCCTTGGGAGGTAAGCAGGTCGTATTAAAGGTGACGACCGATCGCGGTCAGGAGCCGAAGGTTCAAGGCCCGCTCGACCATCCGCACATCGTTCCCGTCAATTCCGTGGTCTATCATCGGGACGGTCAGCTCTGCGGCTTGTCGATGCCATACCGGCCCGGTCTGACCCTGGACGACGTTATCGCGCGTGTCGACCCGGCTTCGCGGCCACGCAAGGCGATCAGTCTCTGGAAGGCTCTGGTGAGCGCGAACAGTGGTCGCTCTAAGGCGGCCGAGGTCGATGGAGCGGAAGCCGACTCGCTTGAAAGTGCCCGCGTCATCGGCCCGCGTGGTGACGGTTGGGAAGGTTTCCCCGTGCGCGGCACCTACGCTCAAGGGGTGGCGTGGATCGTCATGATTTACGCACGCGCCTTGCACTACGCCCACCGAATGCATACGTTCCATCGCGACGTAAAGCCCGCGAACTTGCTCTTGACGATGCAAAGTGGGCCGCAGCTCCTTGATTTCAACCTGGCCGAATCGCCCCACGCCGCCAACCACGCACAGGCCGCGCTTCATGGTGGAACATTACCGTATATGGCGCCCGAGCAGATCGAGGCGTTCATCAACCCCGACCTTTGGGGTAAAGTCGGGGCGCGGGCCGATATCTATTCGCTCGGGCTGGTGTTGCGAGAGTTGCTGACGGGTCAAAAACCCGAGCTTCCCGATCCAGGGCTGACGCCAGCGCGCGGCTCTGCACGCCGTCCTCGATCGCAGGCCGCTTCTTGACGTCGCGGTTCGGCGGTTCAACCCGGCGATTCCCCATGCGCTCGAGGCCGTCGCCGCCAAATGCCTGGCCTTCTACCCCGCCGACCGATACCAAGACGCTCGACAATTGGAGCAAGACCTCGATCGGTTTCTCAGACGCCAGCCGCTTGACTTCGCCGCCAATCCGGACCCTCGTGAACGCGTGGTCAATTGGCTCGTGTCGCCGTCGCCGGGCCTTAGCGGGCACGGCGGGCGCGATCGTTATGACGCTGGCGCTTTACGGCCTTTGGAATGTGCGCCCGGTTAACGTGCCCACGCGGCGGCCGATCACTGCGTCGCCGGTTTTTCAGGGCGCCCTCCACAACATCAAGAATGGATCCTTTCAACGCGCCATCGGTCCGCTGCTGAAGCTCGCGAACGAGGATCCTTGCCCTCTGGTCATGTTTTATCTTAGCTTGGCATCAATGAAAACGCCAAGAGCCAGTGGGAGGCTGATGAGTATTTGCGAAAGGCCTTCGCGGGCCCGCATGCCGAGCGCGAGCTGATCGCTTGGGCCAAGCAACATAACGAAGTCGCCTCCTATTTGATCGCGTTCGCGGAATCGCGGATTAAACGGGCCGATGAGTATGCGGAGAGAATCGACAACGGAAGTAATGTCCCCGACGAAGAGCGAGACGACGAGTACCGAGAGCCAACGTACGTGTTGGCCAGGGACGCGCTTAGGATCGCTGAGAAACTGGATGGGAGTTCTCGGCCGATCCAGTATCTTCTGGCGAAGACCGAGCGAATGATCGGCGAGTACTATCGAGCGTACGAGCGATTGTCAACAGTGATCTCTTCGCTTAAAGCCGACGAAAAGCCCGACCCAGCGTTGTTACTCGACTGCCGCAGGGTGCGCACTTGGGTTGCATTTCTCTGGGCTGAACAGCAACTTCGCGACAGGCGCCCCCCTCCTAACGATGACACCCTGAGCCGTCTGAAAGCGGCCACCGAAGACATGAAAGCTTGTTATAGCCTTCTGCAAAATAACGTCGTCGATGATCAAAAACGCATGCCGTTCTACCACGTTCTGCACGACAGATTGCGAGCGATGCTCACCCGGGCCGAGGTCGAAGCCGACCTGTCGCGTAGCTCTGATGGGAAATCGAGCCTGCGTCGGGCGACAAGTATGTTGAAACCGCTCAACGACTATATTGAAATTTATAGACTTAAAGAGAAGGTTCCGCGAACCGACGATTTGGAGAGCCGGCTGAAGGCTCTCGACGGTCGCCTGACTCTTACGGGTATGGTTGGAGGGCCCTGACACGGCCGATGTCATCCTTTAACTTCTGACCCTTTGAGAGCCTCAGGCTGCCCCTGACCGCGAGGGTGGAATCGGGCATGAACTTCACGTAGACGGCTAAGCTCGACACGGGTGTAGATCTGGGTCGTAGCGATCGATGAGTGGCCGAGCATTTCTTGCACGACACGCAAGTCGGCTCCGCCCGCGAGCAGGTGGGTGGCGAAACTGTGTCGCAAAGTGTGCGGGCTGACGTCCGCGGTCAAGCCGGTGGCCTGCGCGTGGTGCTTGACGATCCTCCAGAGAGAAATCCGCGATAACGGCCGTCCCGACTTTGAGACAAACACCGCCGGCGTTTCCGGTCTGCGAGCGATCAGGGCCGGTCGATCGTGCTCAAGGTAGAACGCCACGGCCGCGATTGCGTGCGAACCCAGGGGAACGCGCCGCTCTTTATTGCCCTTGCCGATGCACCGAACGGTACCGACGATCAGGTCGAGATCGACCGGGCGTAGGTTGGCGACCTCAGAGACGCGACAGCCAGTGGCGTACAGAGTTTCGAGGGCTGCCCGATCGCGCCGGCCGAGCCTCGTATCCCCGTTTGGCGATTCCAGCAGCCGTAAGACGGCCGCGGGGCTCAGCACGGTCGGCAGGCGGTCCCACACCGAAGGCGCGAGCAGCAGTTTGACGATATTCTCCGGCACCGTCCCCTCAAAAACGAGGTAACGAAAAAAAGTGGAAAGGGTAGCGATGTGCCGGCAGATGCTCGAAGGAGCCAACCCCGAAACGGAAAGTGTCTCCACGTATCCGCTCATGGCTCGCGCATCCAGATTCGCGAGCGGCCCCGGTGCGTTCGTTTTTGCGCAACGGACGAACCGCATCAGGTCCGATCGATAGCCCGCCAACGTGTGCGGCGAGACTCCGCATTCGGCCATGAGGTAATGCAAGAATGGCCCGACCGGAATGCGGTCAGGACCGAAACGCGTCATCTTTTTTGGCATGGACCAACCGCCGAGGTTCTCAGAGCCAAGACTTCATGGGAAATATCGGCGAGATGGAACGACCGGCTTGAAGAGCTTGGATGGACCGGCCGGCTTTGATAGGGTGTACGGCACGAGCCCGGGTCTGGTTTGGCCACGGAACGCGAAAATGAGGAGTGGGGGGGAATGAAATCGGGTCTGATCCAGTATCAGGCGCGAGGTGCTCATCGATCTCTTACGGCGGCGAGAGCGCTCAAGCGCGGCACGTTCACCCTGGCGAGCGGCCGAACGTCACATTACTACGTGGACGGTCGCAAGGTGACCTTGTCCGCTCAAGGTGCCGCGATGGTTGGGGCCGGTGTTTTAGAGCAACTCCGCCAATGCCCCGAGGTTCAGGCCGTCGGCGGACTGACCATGGGTGCCGATCCGATCGTCGGTGCGACTCTGGGGCTAGCGCCAGCCGCCGGGCTTGGTCACCTGCGCGGCTTCCTTATTCGAAAGAGAAGAAGGGCCACGGCACCGGGAATTTGGTCGAAGGGCCACTCGATCCAAGATCGACGGTGGCGATCGTCGACGACGTGGCGACGACCGGCGGCTCGTCGATCCAGGCCATCGATGCCGTCGAGGCCATGCATTGTAAGGTTGCGCTTGTGATCGTCATGCTCGACCGTCTCGAAGGAGCGGCTGACGCGTTCGCCTCTCGCGGCGTCGCATTCCGGCCTCTTTTGACCATCCGCGACCTGGGCGTCGAACCATTGCCCGCAGGATTGCTGGTCGGACGTAAGTGGGAGGTTTTCCAGCCTGACTCAGAAATCTTTGGGAGGCAAGTCATGGAGACGAGCCTGCATCGCACGCTCAAGGAACGATATGCACTGGGGGAGCGGACGGCCCGAGATCGTCGTCGAGCGATTTCGGGTCGACGCCGTTGACGAGACCGGCCGTTTGGTGGAAGTGCAGTCGGGGGCCTTGGGACCGCTCCGTGCCAAACTGCGGCGTTTATTGCCGGAACATCGTATCAGGATCATCAAGCCGATCGTTCTCAAACGCCGGGTGGTGCGGAAGTCACGCCGGGATGGTCCGATCCTGTCGGCGCGGTTGAGCCCCAAGCGTGGCGAGCTGCTCGACGTCTTCGACGATCTGATCGGCATGGTCCGGGTATTCCCGCATATCCACCTCGAGATCGAGGTCTTGGGCGTCGCGATCGAGGAAATCCGCATCCCGCGGCGACGGTGGCCGGGCTATCGAGTCGCCGATCGTTGCCTGAGCGAGATCTACGAAACGACTTCATTGGTAACGGAGAGCGACCTGTGGTCGCTGTTGCCGCCGGGGTGCCGTGGGCGGGAACCCTTCACGACGCACGACCTGGCGCTTCAGCTCGATCGCCCCGTTTCGTTCGCGCAGCGAATCGCCTACTGCCTGCGCCTAACCGGAGCGGCACGAGTCGTCGGCAAGACCGGAAATCGGTTGATCTACGTCCGGGAAACGTGAGTGGTTGCCGCGAGTCACTCGCGGCGCCGGCATGCGTCACCTCGCTGGCGCGTCGGGTTGGTATTGCCGCTAGCGGGGCTGGCGGGCATTTTTGACACCCTTGCCGAACGCCACCTCGGCTCGCCGCCGAAGCCATACTAACCCGAAGCGCCAGCGAGGGTTCCGTCGGCACTCCCCTCGCTGGCGCGTCGGGTTGGTATTGCCGCTAGCGGAGCAGGCGGGCCTTTTTTTCCAAAAGCCCGCCGGTCCCGTGTTTCTTTCTCCGTCGCTTACGGTTATTTTCGGATGTTGCCAGACTGAGGCGGCCCTGTTCACGAAAAGGGGGAGCGAAGCGATGAATCGGCGATCGATGACGAAAATCAAGGCGAAATCGCGGCGGCGATGACCGGCCGTAATCCGCGCGTGATCCCGATCGAGACTTCGGATATATCCCACGCCGGCCAAGCGGCCGGCAAACTCGCATCTGGACTGCCGGCTTATTCGTCCAAAAATTTGGCTTCCTGCCGCGTCACTGGACCGTAGAGAGTTGATGCGACAACCCGGATTCTGGTCGGGGCAATGCAACAGGCGGCAAGTCATGTCGCGTAAGGGGATCATTCTCGCAGGCGGCGCGGGACGCGGTTGCATCCGCTGACCATGGTGACGTCGAAGCAGCTGTTGCCGGTCTACGACAAGCCGATGATCTATTATCCGTTATCGGCGCTGATGCTCGCCGGACATCCGCGAAATTTTGATCATCACCACGCCGCAAGATCAGGCGGCGTTTAAACACCTGCTCGGTACCGGCAGGCAATGGGGCGCAAGATTTGACTATGCGGCGCAGCCGGCGCCCGAAGGCATCGCGCAGGCGTTCGTGATCGGCGCCGATTTCGTGCGGGGACATCCGTCCTGCCTCATCCTCGGCGACAACATCCTCTACGGCCACGGACTGCCCGAAGCGCTGCGCCGCGCCGACGCGCGTCCGCAAGGCTCGACCATCTTCTCCTATTGGGTGGAAGATCCGCAGCGCTACGGCGTGATCGAGTTCGACGGCGAAGATCGAGGTGCTGTCGATCGACGAGAAGCCGCAAAATCCGAAGTCGAACTGGGCTGCGATCGGTCTTTATTTCTATGACGAAGAGGTGGTCGATCTGGTCAAGGAGCTGAAGCCTTCAGCGCGCGGCGAATTGGAAATCACCGACCTTAATCTGCTCTACATGCGGCGGCGATCGGCTTGGCCGTCGAGCGGCTGGGCCGCGGCTTTGCCTGGTTCGATGCCGGCACCCACGATTCGCTGCTGGAAGCCGCCGAGTTCGTGCGGTGCTGCAGCGCCGGCAGGGGCAGCTCGTCTGCTCGCCGGACGAGATCGCCTTTCACAACGGCTGGATCGACGCCGGCGAACTGAAACAGCTCGCCGCTAAAGCGGGCAAGACGCAGTATGCGCAGCGTCTATTGGATAACCTCCGCTGATGAAAGCGGCCATCGAAGCCAAGTCGTTCGATTGCGGGCCATGCCTTGCTAAACCGCCGCGCCATTCGCGAAGCGTGCTGGCGTAGCCTTTTACAGAATGATCTCGTGATGGAAAAGTGGATAATCCGGCGTTTTCCGAGTGATGCTCTCAGCAAGAAGGTCGGAGTATTCCGCAGGGCAATCTGAATCTCACGTCGCGATGGCTTCAAGCCGCCGCTTGGTAACAGCGGGACCGAACACGCCGATGACAATGCAGACGATCAGCATGGCGCCGGCGATGAAGCCGAATACGCCGATCGAGCCGTAATGGCCTAGGAAATAGGCGATGATGAAGCCGGAGAAGATCGCTGAGAACCGGCTCCACGAATAGACGAAGCCCACCGCCTGGGCGCGGATGCGGGTCGGATAAAGCTCGGCCTGATAGGCGTGGAACGAGAACGACATCCAGTTGTTGCACAGCGTGATCAGAACGCCGCAGGCGATCACGATCGCGGCCTCGCTCTGCTGCGCAAACAACAGCCCGAATATGGCGATGCCGGCGGCAGCCGCGACGATCTGCCATTTGCGCTCGAAATGATCGGCGAACCAGACGCCGACCAGGGGGCCGACCGGCGCCGCGATGGCGATGATGAAGGTATAGGTGAGCGACTTGGTCACCTCGACACCTTGCGAAATCAGAAGCGTCGGGACCCAGCTGGAAAAGCCGTAATAGCCGATGGTCTGGAACAGATTGTAGACCACCAGCATCACGGTGCGGCCGCGATAGGTTTTGTTCCAGATTTCGGCGAGATTGCCTTGTTTGCGCTCGGCTTCGCCGCTCACGATTTCGGGCGGCGCAAGTGCGACGCCGTCGGCGCGGATCCTGGTTTCGAGGTCGGTGACGATGCTGTCGGCCTCGGCGACGCGGCCGTGCTGCTCGAGCCAGCGCGGCAATTCCGGCAACCGGCGGCGGATCCACCAGATCACGAAGGCGCCGACCGAGCCGATGATCACCACGATGCGCCAGCCGTCGAGGCCGAATAGCTGCTGCGGCACCAATTGCCAGGCGAGGAAGGCGACCACCGGCACCGCGGTGAACATGACGAACTGGTTATAGGCAAAGGCCGGCCCGCGCTCGGTCTTCGGCACCAGTTCCGACAC
>CAWHKI010000209.1:0-38145 GCA_963829765.1 uncultured Isosphaeraceae bacterium
ACTTGGGCAACGTCTTCTATACCAGGGGAAAGTACGACGAAGCGGTGGCTCATTTCACCGAGGCATTGCGGCTCAATCCCGCATACGACAAAGCGCACTACAACCTGGGCGTCGTCCTCGAGAGACAGGGGAAGTACGAGGCGGCGGCGGCTCATTATTCCGATGCCGTGCGGCTCAATCCTCGCTCCTTCGAAGCACATTATAACCTTGGGAACGTCCTCAATCGCCTTGGGAGAGATGAAGCGGCGGCGGCTCAATACAGCGAGGCCCTGCGGCTCAATCCCGGCTACGCCAACGAAACAACGATCGCTTCCGGCTCGCGCTTTACCAAGCCCAGAGGGCGGACCGTGTCGTATCCGCACAACGCACCCTGACTCAGGCGTGCCCATGATCATGGAGACTTCCGATGGAGGGGTTTGGGCAAGAGAGCTGGCAGCAGGCGGCCGTGGCCGTGGATCCGAGTGTGGATGCCGGGCCGAGTCTGGAACCGCCGGCGGTTTGGGACCGGCGCGTCTGGCTGGTGGCGATTCCGTTGGCCTTTTTCGTCATCTACGCCTTTATTCCCGTGATCCACAATGGCTTCGTATTGTGGGACGACAAGGAAAACTTCCTCGAAAACCCCTATTTCCGTGGTCTGGCCGCGGCCCAGGTGAAGTGGGCCTGGACGACGTTTTGGGTCGGCGCTTACCAGCCGCTGGCGTGGTCACTCTACGGGGCGCAATATGTCGTCTGCCAACTCAACCCACGAGGTTACCACCTCACCAGCCTCTTGCTCCAGGTGGCCAACGTCGTGGTGCTTTATGTCCTGACGGTGGCCTTGCTCGTCCGATGCCAGAACGATGCCTGCCTGGAGAGTCCGTGGACATGCTCCTTGGGCGCGGGGCTGGCGACCGCCCTGTTCGCGGTGCACCCGCTGCGCGTTGAGGCCGTGGCCTGGGCCTCCGCTCAAATGTATCTGCCCTGCATCTTGTTCTCGATGCTATCGGTTCTGGCCTATCTCCGTGCATTCGGGACGAGTTCATCGCCGCGTTGGGGTTGGCTGGCCGGGTCGTTCGTTCTGTTCGTGATGGCCCTGTTGTTCCACGCGCTGCCGGTGACGCTGCCCGTGGTGCTCTTGGTCCTGGACGTCTACCCACTCCGGCGACTGGGTGACGTGACCGGCCGATGGTTCGGTGCCTCCGCGCGGAGAATCTTGTGGGAGAAGGTCCCGTTTATCATGACGAGCCTTCTCTTTATGGCGCTGGCGATCGCGGCCAAGCCGCATTCCCTATTCCCATTTGAGCATTACGGCGTCTCGGTAGGCATTGCCCGAGCGTGTTACGCGATCTGGTTTTATCTGTTCAAGACGATGGTACCGCTGGACCTCATCGTCTTCTACCCGTTGCCTAGAGAGCTGAATTGGCTCTCGCTGCCGTTCGCTTTGAGCATTTTCGCCACGCTGGCGATCTCCGCCGGCTTGTTTCTCGCGCGGCGGCGCTGGCCCGGACCGTGGGCGGCCTGGCTTTGTTACCTGGTGATCCTGGCCCCCAACTCGGGCATCATTTGGATCAACAACCAAATCGCCGCCGATCGTTATAGCTATATGCCGATGTTGGGCTCGGTCGTGCTGGCGGCCGCCGGTTTTTGCTGGCTCTGGCGGATGTCCCCGCGGTGGCATCCCGTTGTTCCGGTCGGCATCCTGGCGGTTGGGCTCGCGGTTCTCATCGGTCTCATCGCCCTGACGCGCGACCAGTGCCGGACCTGGCTCGACTCGGAAACCCTGTGGGCCCACGCGCTGGCCCATGGGGCAAACACGAGCTGGGTGGCGCACAACAGTTTGGGCCAAGCCCTCGTCAACGAGGGGAAGTTCGAGGAGGCGAAGGCTCATTTCACCGAGGCGATGCGGCTCAATCCAGGATACGATAAACCGTACTACAACCTCGGTAATGTCCTCTATACCCAGGGGAAGTACGAAGAGTCGAAGGCTCATTACACGCTGGCGCTGCGGGTCAACCCCGGCTACGCGAAAGCACACTACAACTTGGGCGTCGTCCTCAATCGACAAGGGAAGTACCAGGAGGCGGTGGCTCATTACGCCGCCGCCGCGCGGCTCGATCCTCGCTACTTCGAAGCACACTACAATCTGGCAATCGTTCTCAACCGCCTGGGCAGGTACGAGGAGGGGCGGGCTCATTACAACGAGGCGGTGCGACTCAATCCCGGCTACGCCGCCGAAACGACGGTCGTTCCCGGCTTGCGCTCTACCAGGCAAGACGACCCCACCGTCAGCTATTTGCACAAGACGCCCTGACTGAAGCGAGCGCGGGTCATGGAGATTTCCTGATGGAAGAGTTTGGGCAAGACAGGTCAATACACGCGGCGGCGGCTCCCGTTCCGAGTCAGGGCCCGCTGCCCGCCTGGAACTGGCGCGTCTGGCTGGTTGCGATTCCGTTGGCCTTGATCGTTAGCTACGCCTTCATTCCCTGCCTGAACAATGGCTTCGTGACGTCGTGGGACGACGATCAGAACTTCCTCGACAACCCCTATTTCCGTGGTTTGGGCGCGGCCCAGGTGAAGTGGGCCTGGAGTACGATGTGGGTCGGCGTTTACCAGCCGCTGGAGTGGATGCTCTTCGAGGCGCAATATGTCTTCTGCCAACTCGACCCACGAGGTTACCACTTGACCAGCCTGCTGCTCCACGTTGCCAACGCCGTGGTGCTGTATGTCTTGACGGTCGCTTTGCTCGTCCGATGCCGGGCCGATTCCTGCCTCGACAGCCCCTGGACGTGCGCTTGGAGCGCGGGGCTGACGACCGCCCTATTCGCGGTGCACCCGCTGCGCGTCGAGGCCGTGGCCTGGGCCTCCTGCCAACCGTATCTGCCGTGCGCCCTGTTCTCCATGCTGACGGTTCTCGCCTATCTCCCGCATTTCCGACGGATTCATCGCGGCGGCTCGGTTGGCTGGTGGGCTCGTTCTTCCTGTTCGTGGCGGCCCTGTTATTTCATCCGGTACCGGTGAGCCTGCCCGCGGTGCTGCTGATTTTGGACGTCTACCCACTGCGGCGATTGGGTTACGGGGCCGGGCGCTGGTTCGGGGCGTCGGCGCGAAGGGCCCTGGTGGAGAAAGTCCCGTTTGTGATGACCAGCCTTGTCTTCATGGGCCTGGCGATCGTGGCCAAGTCGGAAGCGAGGTTACCCGTTGGGCATGGCGCCGCCTTGGAAGGCATTGTTCGGGCGTCCTACGCGATCTGGTTTTACATCGAGAAGACGGTGTTCCCGCTCGAAATCATCGCCTACTACCCGGTGCCCGCGGGGCTGAAGTGGCTCACGCCTCTGTGCGGTTTGAGCATCCTCGCCCCCCTGGCGGTCTCCGCCGGCTTGTTTCTCCTGCGCGGCGCTGGCCCGGACTATTGGCCGCCTGGCTGAGTTACCTGGTGATCTTGGCGCCCAACTCGGGCATCATTCAGATCAGCGACCAGATTGCGGCGGATCGCTATAGCTACATGTCCATGCTGGGCTTGGTGATCGTAGCAGCCGCCGGTTTGTGCTGGCTCTGGCGGATGTCGTCGCGGTGGCATCCCGACGCCCCCATCGCGATCGTCGCGATGGGCTTGGGAGCGCTCCTGGCTTTGACCGCCCTAACGCAGCAACCAGTGCCGGACCTGGCTCAACTTGGAAACCCTGTGGGCCCATGCTCAGACTCATGGGGGAAACTCGAGCTGGGTGGTGCACAATAACTTGGCCGTCTGCCTCCAATCTCAGGGGAAGTACGAGGCGGCGATGGCTCAGTACAACGAAGCGCTGCGGCTTTATCCCGATTTCGTGCTTGCCCACAACAGCCTGGGGACGATTCTCTCCCGCCTGAGAAGGTATACGGAGGCGGAGGCACATTTCGCTCTTGCTGTGCGGCTCGATCCCGGCTTCGCCGACGCACACTACAACCTGGGCACCATTCTCTACCGTCTCGGGAACTACGAGGGGGCCAAGGCTCATTACGCTGAAGCCATAAAGCTCCGCCCCCGCTTCGCGGAAGCGTGCAACGCCAGCGCGACCATCATGGCCACCTGTCCCGACGCAAAGTTCCGCAACGCCAAGGGGGCGGTCCAATTCGCGACCCGCGCGTGCGAGTTGACCAAGTGGAAAGATCCACGCTTTCTTCATACGCTCGCCGCCGCACAGGCCGAGGCCGGCGACTTCGACGCGGCCATTTCGTCGCAGACGAGGACGCTCGAGCTTGTGACGGGTCAGCTGGAGAAAGACGACTGTCGCTCCCGGCTGGCGCTCTACCAGGCCAAAAGGCCCTTCCGTGAGCTCTCCCCGCGGCGTGCCCCAACTCATGCGCGCCCGTGATTATAGAGGCTTCCTGATGAATGAGATTGGGCAAGAAAAGTCAATGCAGGCGGCCCTGGCTCCGGCTCCGAATTTGAGTACCGGGCCGAGTCCAGATCGGCTGCCGGCCTGGGACCGGCGCACGTACCTGGTTGTCATTCCATTGGCCTTGGTCGTCATTTACGCCTTCATCCCCGCCCTCTCTAACGGCTTCGTGTTGTGGGACGACAATGACAACTTCGTCAATAACCACAATTTCCGTGGTCTGGGCGCGGCCCAAGTGAAGTGGGCCTGGAGTACGACTTCGGGCGGCCTCTACCACCCGCTGGCCTGGATGTTCTTGGAGGCGCAATATCTTTGCTGGCAACTCGACCCACGAGGTTATCACTTGACCAGCCTGCTCCTCCAGGTTGCCAGCGCCGTGGCGCTCTATGTCTTGACGGTGGCCTTGCTCGTCCGGTCGCGGAACAATTCCTGCTTCGAGAGTCCGTGGACTTGCTCCTTGAGCGCGGCCTTGGCGGTCGCCCTGTTCGCGGTGCACCCGCTGCGCGTTGAGGTCGTGGCCTGGGCCACCGTCCAAAAGTATCTGGCCTGCGCCCTGGTCTCCCAGCTATCGGTCCTCGCCTATCTCGCGCATTTCCGCGCGATTCATCGCCGCGGTGGGCTTGGCTGGTGGGCTCGTTCCTCCTGTTCGTGGTGGCCCTGTTATTCATGCCGCTGGCGATGAGCCTGCCCGCAGTGCTCTTGATCCTCGACGTTTACCCGCTCCGGCGCTTTCCGGACGAGGCCGGGCGATGGTTCGGGGCGTCGGCGCGGAGGGCCTTTTTGGAGAAGGTCCCGTTCGTGATGACGAGCTTTCTCTTCATGCGCCTGGCAATCGCGGCCAGGCCCGCATCACAGGTTCCCGTTGACCGTCAAGGTGCCTCGGCAGGGATTGCCCGGGCGTGCTACGCGATCTGGTTATACATCGGCAAGACGGTGATACCGCTGGACCTGATCCCCGTGTACCCGTTGCCCGCGAAGGTGAGTTGGCTCGCACTTCCATACAGTTTGTGCATCCTCGCGACACTGGCGATCTCCGTCGGTTTGTTTCTCTTGCGCCGGCGCTGGCCGGGACTGTTGGCGGCCTGGCTGAGTTACCTGGTGATCCTGGCGCCCAACTCGGGCATCGTTCGGATCAACGACCAGATTGCCGCGGATCGCTATACAAACATGGCTACGCTGGGCTGGGTGATGGTGGCGGCCGCCGGTTTCAGCCGGATTTGGCGGATGTCCTGGCGGTGGCATCCTGGCGTCCGCATCGGGATCATCGCGCTGGGCCTTGGAGCACTCCTGGGACTGACCGCCCTGACGCGGAACCAGTGCCGGGTCTGGTTCAACTCAGAAACCCTGTGGGCCCATGATCTGACCCATGGGGGAGACTCTAGCTTTCTGCCGCATAACAACTTCGGTATGGTCCTTTGTGCACAAGGGAAGTACAAGGCGGCGGAGGCTCATTTCACCGAGGCGCTCCGGCTCAATGCCGACTGCGCCGACGCCCATAACAACCTGGCGATGCTCCTCCTCCGCCAGGGGACGTATCCGGAGGCGGAGGCTCATTTGGCTGAAGCCATACGCATCAATCCCGGCGATGCCGGCGCCCATAAACACTTGGGTAACCTCCTCTATGCCCAGGGGAAGTTCGAAAAGGCGGCGACTCATTTGACGGAGGCGTTGTGGGGCACACTCGGCGATGCCGATGTCCATAGAAACTTGGGCAACATCCTTTATAAGCAGGGGAGGTACGAGGAGGCGGAAACTCATCTCACCGAGGCGCTGCGGCTCAATCCCGACTTCACCGATGCTCACATCAACCTGGCGATGATCCTCTTCCGCGGAAAGAGGTATGCGGAAGCGGAGGCACATTTCACCGAGGCGCTGCGGCTTAATCCCGGCTCCACGGATATTCACAACAACCTGGGGACGGTCCTCTCGCGGCAGAAGAGGTATGCGGAGGCGGAAGCTCATTTCACCGAGGCGCTGCTGCTCGATCCCGGATTCGTCGCGGCGCACTTCAACCTGGGCCTGGTCCACGCCGAACAGGGGAAGGACGAGGCGGCGGTGGCCCATTATGCTGAGGCCGTACGGCGCCATCCCGGCTACGTGGGCGCACACCACAATCTGGGCAACGTCCTTTGCCGGCTCGGGAAGTACGATGCGGCGGCGGCTCAGTACGCCGAGGCCATCCGGCTCGATCCCGGCTACGCGGAAGCGTACAACGCCAGTGCAATGCTCATGGCGGCCTGCCCCGAAGCGAAGTTCCGCGAGGGCAAGAAGGCAGTCCAATTCGCAACCCGGGCCTGCGAGTTGACGAAGGGGAAAGAACCGCGTTTTTTTAATACGCTGGCCGCGGCCCAAGCCGAGTCCGGCGACTTCGACGCGGCGGTCAAGTCACAAGTGAGAGCGATCGAACTGCTAGCGGATGAACGGCAGAAAGACGACTATCGCTCCCGGCTCATGCTTTACCAGGCGAGGAGGCCGTATCGAGCGGCATCGCCGCGGCGCGAGCCGAGTGCGGCGAGCCCTTGATCACGGAGACTTTTTGATGGAAGAATTTGGGCAAGAAAAGTCAATGCAGGCAGCCGTGGCTCCAGCCCCAAATTTGAGTGCCGGGCTGAGTGGCGCCCCGCCGAGTTTGAGTGCCGGGCCGAGCGCGATCCGCTGCCGGCCTGTGACCGGCGCGTGGTTGGTGGCGATTCCGTTGGCCATGGTCGTCATTTACGCCTTCATCCCCATCGTCGCCAACGGGTTCGTGGCGTGGGACGACAATAAGAACTTTTTCGACAACCCGTATTTCCGGGGCCTGGGGGCAGCCCAGGTGAAGTGGGCCTGGACGACGTTTTGGCTCGGCGTCTACCAGCCGCTGGCGTGGATGCTCTTCGAGGCGCAATATGTCTTCTGCCAACTCACCCCACGCGGTTACCACTTGACCAGCCTGCTCCTCCAGGTTGTCAACGCCGTGGTCCTCTATGTCTTGACGGTGGCCTTGCTCGCGCGATGCCAGACCGATTCCTGCGTGGAGAGTCCGTGGACATGCTGGTTAAGCGCGGGCCTGGCGACCGCTCTGTTCGCGGTGCATCCGCTCCGCGCTGAGCCCGTGGCCTGGGTCTCGTGCCAACCCTATCTTCCCTGCGCCTGTTCTTCATGCTGGCGATCCTCGCTTATCTCCGCGCAATTCCGCTGGGTTCATCTCCGCGGTGGCGATGGCTGGTGGTCTCGTTCCTTCTGTTCGTGACGGCCATGTTGTTCAAGGCGGTGGCGGTGAGCCTGCCCGTGGTGCTCTTGATCCTCGATGTCTACCCACTCCGGCGAGTTCCGGACGGGGCCGGGCGATGGTTCGGTGCGTCAGCGTGGAGAGCCTTGTTGGAGAAGGTCCCGTTTGTGATGACGAGCCTTTTCTTCATGGGGCTCGCGGTCGCGGCCAGGACGCAATCTCGGGACCGATTAGAGGACTACGATGCGACGTTAGCCATTTTCAAGGCATGTTACGCGATCTGGTTTTACATCGAGAAGACGATATTACCGCTGAACCTCATCGCCTTCTACCAGTTGCCCAGGGAGCTGAAGTCGCTTGCGCCCTATTGGGATGGAGCACCCTCGCGACGCTGGTGATCTCCGCCGGCCTGTTTCTGCTGCGCGGCGCTGGCCCGGACTATTGGCCGCCTGGCTGAGTTACCTGGTGATCTTGGCGCCCAACTCGGGTATCATTCACATCAGCGGCCAGATCGCCGCGGATCGCTATAGCTACATGTCCATGCTGGGCGCGGTCGTGCTGGCGGCGGCCGGTTTTTGCCGGCTCTGGCGGACGGTTTCGCGGTGGCGGCCTGCCGCTATCGGAATCATCGCGATGGGCCTGGGGGTGCTCCTGGGTCTGACTGCCCTGACGCGAGACCAGTGCCGGACCTGGCGCACTCGGAGATCCTTTGGAGCCACGCTCTGGCCGAGGGGGGAAATGCGAACTACGTGGCGCACAGCAACCTGGGCACCGTCCTCTATAACCAGGGAAACTTCGACGCGGCGGAGGCACATCACGCCGAAGCGCTACGGCTCCGTCCCACCTTTGCCGAAGCCCACAACAACTTGGGCAGCGTGTTCTATAGCCAAGGCAAGTACGAGGCGGCCAAGGCTCAGTTCATCGAGGCGCTACGGCTCGATCCCAGCTACGCCGAAGCCCACGACCGCCTGGGGACGATCCTCACCCGCGAGGGTAAAATCGCGGAGGCGGAGGCTCAATTCGCCGAGGAGGTACGGCTCAAGCCCGACTTCGCCGAAGGCCGGAACAACTTGGGTGCCGTACTCTATACCCAGGGGAAGTACGAGGCGGGGGTGGCTCATTTGACCGAAGCGCTGCGGCTCGATCCCCGCTACGCCCAAGCACACAACAATCTGGGGTTGATCCTCTTCCGCCAACGGAAGTATGCGGAGGCGGAGGCCCATTTCGCTGTTGCCATCCGGCTCAATCCCGGCTTTGCCAGGGCAGCACTTTAACCTGGGCAACGTGGTCGCTCGCCTGGGGAATTACGAGGCGGCGCGGGCTCATTACGCTGATACCATTCGGCTCGATCCCAATTTCGTGGATGCGTACGACGCGATCGCGATGCTCATGACGACCTGTCCTGAAACGAAGTTCCGTGACCGCGAGGGGGCGGTCGCATTCGCCACCCGCGCCTGCGAGTTGACCAATTGGAGAGATCCACGCTTTCTTCGTACGCTCGCGGCGGCGCATGCCGAGGCCGGCGACTTCGACGCGGCGGTAATTTGGCAAGAGAGGGCGATCGACCTGCTAACGGACGAGCGGCAGAGAGCCGACTATCGCTCCCGGCTGGAGCTTTATAAGGCAAAAAAAAAGCTAACTGTCAGGCATCCCCACGGCACGCCCCGTTTGGAATGAGCTCATGATTTTGGAGACTTGCTGATGAGGATGTTTGGCCAAGAAGGGTCGATGCAGGCGGCCGAGGTCCCTGTTCCGAGGCCGACTGCCGAGCCCAGGGGGGATCGGCTGCCGGCCTGGGACCGGCGCAGCGTGGCTGCTTGCAATTCCATTGGCCGCGGTCGTTATCTATGCCTTCATCCCGATCCTCGCCAACGGCTTTGTAGCCTGGGACGACGATAAAGCGCTGGTCGAGAACCCCTATTTCCGTGGTCTGGGGGTAGCCCAGGTGAAGTGGGCTTGGACGACGTTTAGGAACGGCTCTTACTTCCCGCTGACGTGGTTGTTCTTCGGGACCGAATACGTCTTGTGGCAACTCGATCCACGCGGTTATCACTTGACCAGCCTGCTCCTTCAGGTTGCCAACGCCGTGGTCCTGTATGTCTTGACGGTGGCCTTGCTCCTCCGCTGCCGGATCGCTTCCTGCCTTGAGAGTCCGTGGACGTGCTCCTGTAGCGCGGCGCTGGCGACCGCCCTGTTCGCGGTGCACCCGCTGCGCGTTGAGATCGTGGCCTGGGCCACCGTTCAATCGTATCTGCTCTGCGCCCTGTTCTCCATGCTGGCGGTTCTCGCCTATCTCCGTGCCTTTCCGCTGGATTCATCCCCGCGGTGGGGTTGGCTGGCGGGCTCGTTCCTGCTGTTCGTGGCGGCCCTGTTGTTCCATGCGCCGGCGGTGACTCTGCCCGCAGTGCTCTTGATCCTAGACGTCTACCCACTCCGGCGATTCCCGGACGAGACCGGGCGCTGGTTCGGGGCGGCGGCGCGGAGAGCGTTGTTGGAGAAAATCCCCTTTGCGATCACAAGCCTTGTCTTTATGGGCCTCGTGACCGCCGCCAAGCCGGAATCACGGTTCGCATTTCAGCATGAGGACGGCTCGGAAGTCATTGCCCGGGCGTGTTACGCCATCTGGTTCTACATCCGTAAGACGGTGTTACCGCTGGACCTCACCATTGTGTACCCGATACCCAAGGACCTGAATTGGCTCGCATTCCCGTACAGTTTGAGCATACTCGCGACTCTGACGATCTCCGCCGCGTTGTTGCTCCTGCGCCGCCGCTGGCCCGGACTATTGGCGGTCTGGCTCTGTTACCTGGTGATCCTGGCGCCCAACTTGGGCTTCGTTCGGACCAGCGACGGGATTGCCGCGGATCGCTATAGCTACATGTCCATGCTGGGCTTGGTGATGGTGGCGGCCGCTTGTTTCTGCTGGATTTGGCACATGTTGTCGCGGTGGCGTCCTGGCGCCATCGGAGTCATCGCGATTGGCCTTGGAGCACTCCTGGGTCTGACTGCCTTGACGCGGAACCAGTGCCAGACCTGGCTCAACTCGGAAACCCTGTGGGCCCATGCACTAACCCATGGTGGAAACTCGAACGCGGGGGCTCACAACAGCTTGGGCATCGCCCTCCAAGCCAAGGGAAGCGACCAGGCCGCGGAGGCTCAATTCACCGAGGCGCTGCGGCTCAAACCCGACTACATCGATGCCCACAACAACCTGGGCCTCCTGCTCGACAAACGCGGGAATTACCAGGCGGCGGTGGCTCAGATGACCGAGGCGGTGCGGCTGGATCCCGGCAGCGCCAGTGCCCAGCGCAACCTGGGGACGGTCCTCTTCCGCCATGGAAAGTACCAGGAGGCAGTGGCTCATCTTGCTCTTGCGATACGGCTTGATCCCAACGACGACAAAGCTCACGACAACCTGGGTTTTGTCTACTTTACTCAGGGGAAGTACGAGAAGGCGACGGCTCATTTCGCCGAGGCGCTGCGGCTCAATCCTAGTAGCGCCGCTGCCCACAACAACTTGGGCCTGGTGCTCTTTGCCCAAGGGAAGAACGAAGAGGCGGAGGCCCATTTGGCTCTGGCGGCGTGGCTTAATCCCGACGACGCCCAAGTACACAACAACTTGGGGAAGGTCCTGTCGCGCCATGGGAAGCACGAGGCGGCGGAGGCTCATTACACCGCGGCGGTGCGACTCAACCCCGCCTTTGCCGAGGCCCACAATAACTTGGGCCTGGCCCTCCAAACCAAGGGAAGCTATCAGGCGGCGGAGGGTCATTTCAGCCAGGCGTTGCGGCTCGATCCCGGCTTGGCCAACGCGCATTACAACCTGGGCATTTCCCTCGTCGTCCGCGGTGGGTACGAGGCAGCGGCGGCTCATTTCGCCGAGGCCCTCCGGCTTGATCCCGGCTTCGCCGACGCACACTACAACCTGGGCGTGGTCCTTTTTAGCCTGGGGAACTATGGGCCGGCGCGGGCTCATTTCGCCGAGGCCGTACGGCTCAAACCCGGTGACCCGGATGCTTATAACGCCAGCGCGATGCTCATGGCGGCCTGTCCCGAAGCAAAGCTCCGGGATGGTAAGGGAGCGGTCCAATTCGCCACCCGGGCCTGCGAGTTGACTCAGTGGAAAAATCCAAGCTGTCTGAATACGCTCGCCGCCGCCCAGGCCGAGGCCGGCGATTTCGGCGCGGCGGTAAAGGCGCAACACAGGGCGATCGAACTGCTGACGGATCAAGGGCAGAAAGCCGAATATCGGTCCCGGCTGGTGCTCTACCAGGCCATGAAACCGTACCGTCAGGTATCGCCGCAGCCCGCACCTTCTCGAGCTCGCCCATGATCGGGGAGATTTGCTGATGTCGGCGGCAGGGACGGCGGCCTTGAAGCCTACGTTTTTCTTCGCGCCTAGCGTCGCGCCAAACCGTCATTGGCCAGCTAGCGCCACGGCCGCGCGGATGAAATGGCCTGGGCTTTGTCGGAGCAAACGGGCGATGGGCCTGCTCACGACGGCGACGTCGTCTCCGTCACCGGCCGGTGATTGGTGGCCGGAGTCGGCCTCTCATGTACTCCGCGAGGTTATCGAGATAAACCAGCTTGACGCCAGTGAGCAGGTCGGTCCGCTGGGTCGGGACGACGTCGCGCAGAACGGTAGAGCGGAACTGGAGATTACGGGGCTGGATCCGAGAGGATAGGCCCGGGTGGCAGATATAGCGCGGTCGAAAGCGCGTCAGCGTGACGAAGACGCCCAGGATCCGGGCGATCGACACCGTCTGCTCCGAAGCGAAGATCTTGAGTACCCGGGTGGCCGGTCGCTCGCTCTGGGCTGTTTTCAGCAGGTGGTCGATGCAGACGACCAGCGTCCGGGCACAGTCGGCGACGTAGAGATAGTCGCGAATCGTGTCGAGAGGCACGTAAATATTTATGGGTTGCTGAAATATCAGGCTTCGGGACAGATGCGAGATCAGCCCCTGGGGTTTCTGAGAGTCTTGCCCCACGCCGTAGAGGTTGGAGATCCGGGCGATCAGGGTCGCGACCGCCGAGTGCGTTGCACCCCAGGCCGAGAGCAGGTTCTCCAGGGCGAGCTTGTCGTGTCCGTAGGCCGAGATGGGCCTTGGCGAAGAGGCCTCGGTGATCGGCTGGTCGGTGCAGTCCCCGTAGACGGCGCCCGCCGAGCTGGCGAAGAAGACGAGCCCGGCCACGCTTTGGCCGGGCGCTGCCAGGCCCTGGCTTAGGAACTCGAGCAGCCACTGAAATGCGAGCCGCTCGGTCTCCAGGAGGCTCTGGTCAGCCCCCACGAACCCGACCCCGGCACACCAGAGCACCGCCCAAGAGCCCCCGCGGACCCGGACCTCGCCCTCGAACGCCGCGACCGACGCCCTCAGTTGATCGCGCAGACGGCCCCCGTCCTTCCAGGCAAACGGCCGCTCGGGACACGTCCAGGGCTGTAACCGTTTCCCCCGCAGCGTCAGGGCCCGGCGCACGTGGGAGCCAAGCAACCCGCCTTCGCCGATCACCCAGGTCAGGGCTGTCGTCATGGCCGTTTCGGCCTGCCCGGGCTGGGCCTTGAGACCGTCAGGTAGTTCGGCTTGCCTAGCGCCATTTGGACCACGATCCCCAGGTATTCTGCGACGATTCCCAGGGAAAACAGGATTGCCCCGGAGAAGACGCTCACCACGATCACCAACGACGCCCACCCAGGTATCGGAACCCGGTTCGTCAGTTTGCCGAACAGGGCGTAGGCGATCAAGCCCATCCCCATCGTTATCGACAACAACCCGACAATAGCGACTATCCGGAGCGGCTGCGTGCCGGAGGTTAGCACCATTCGCCAAAAGTGAGAGAAGAGTTTGCGGTAGTCGTACCCCGAGGGCCTTCCCCGCTCTGCCCGCAACTCAACCGGGCAACGGACCGCCCGGCTGACGACCCAGGCCAAGGCAACGTCGAGGTAAACGCCATGGCTGCAAAAGGCCGACAGACTGCGGGCGATCTCGCCGTCAATCAGTCGGAAGCTATTGAACTGGCCGATCATGCGGAACCCAAGGGCCTTGACGAACACCCATTTCGCCGTCGCGCTCAGGGCATCGCGCAACGCCCCGTGGGGGGACGCGTTCGTTGGCAGACCATAGACGAGCTGGGAGCCGGTCTCGCGCACGGTCGAGGAGCCGCCCCAGATCGCGGGGGTTCTGCTGGCCGTCCTCGTCAAGGGTCGCAACCCAATCGCCCGTGGAAAACGCAATTCCCGCGAGGGTCGCGGGATGCTGCCCGTAGTTGCGCGAGAGCCAGATCGGGACGACGAACGGATTGCGGGCTGCCAGCGACTGCATCACCAAGTCGGATGAGTCGCGGGCTCCGTCGTGGACCATGATCACTTCGATGACCTGGTACCAGTGGCCCCCGGGCGACTCCTGGGGCCGGGTCTGAGGCTCGAGTTCGACGGTGAGTGCGTCCAGAGTGCGCCTCCCCTTGATAGACCGGAACCACGACCGAAATACTCTGGACGACGGGGTCTATCTCGCCTCGGTTTGAATCGGTTGTCACAGAGTTCGTCTCTTCCACTGGCAAATTCAGTATTCCCGAATTTGGCGATTGAAGGGGTAGCTGGTGATGGCCGGCTCAATCACTTGCGCGGACTCGGGCATTCGGTTGCGATATGGCGGAGAACTCTAGTTCAGCGCCCGGGGCTGCGCCCGAAAGAGCCAACTCATCAGATCACAGTCGTACCGCGGTTTCAATGGCAAGGCCGGCGTCGCCAATCGCTACGTGACGAGCTTCTCGAACTGAGCTGACACCCAGGGTGACTTCATCGACCACCCCAGAAGAGGCCCCGAAGAGACTCTGGCCGATCCCATAGTAAGTTCGATATAAATTTTCTCTAACGATATGTTTTGAGCATCCCATCCGGACCAAGAAAACGATGCCTGCGGCCGCGGGGCGTTGCTGGCCCTAGCCGTGCATTTCTTGGGTCATCAGATTCCAGCCGCTTGCCATTAGAAACCGTTGGACTTGTCGCTCTCCCTGGCGGGCGCGGCCGACCGCCGTCCGCGCATGCGCACCAGTGTTGCCGGCCTGCCGCCACACCGGAAAATCCCCGCGATGGGTATCCCTCGTCACTGCAGCGACGGCCCCCGCCGTTGAAATCGCCTTACATCTGTGATGAGATGATAAGGGTCCTTTGACCACGGGCCAGGGGCGCCGGACGCTGTCGTGCCATCAGCCGAAGTTGAAAATAAGGTTCAATGGAATTTTCCTGATGAAGATGCGCGGGCGAGAAAGGTCAATTCAGGAGGCCGTGGTGCCAAGTGAGAGTGTGAAGTCGAGTGGGCATTCGCTGCCGGCCTGGGACTGGCGCACCTGGCTGGTTGCGACTCCCTTGGCCTTGGTCGTCATCTACGCGTTCATCCCCATCCTGGCCAACGGCTTCGTGGCGTGGGACGACGATAAGAACTTTCTCGAGAATCCCTATTTTCATGGTGTGGGCGTAACCCAGTTGAAGTGGGCTTGGACAACGTTTTGGGTCGGCGCTTACCAGCCGTTGGCGTGGTTGCTCTACGGGACAGAGTATTTCTTTTGCAGACTAAACCCACGAGGTTATCACCTGACCAGCCTGCTCCTCCAGGTTGCCAATGCCCTGGTTCTGTATGTCTTGACGGTTACCTTGCTCGTTCGCTGCCAGGCCGATTCCTGCCTCGAAAGTCCGTGGACGTTTTCCTTGAGCGCGGGGTTCGCGACGGCCCTGTTCGCGGTGCACCCGCTGCGCGTCGAGGCCGTGGCCTGGGTTTCCGGCCAAATGTATCTGCCCTGCATCCTGTTCTCCATGCTCGCGGTTCTCGCCTATCTCCGTGCATTCGTGACGAGTTCATCGCCGCGGTGGGGTTGGCTGGCGGGCTCGTTCCTTCTGTTCGTGGTGGCCCTGTTGTTCCATGCACTGCCAGTGACCCTGCCCGCGGTGCTCTTGATCCTGGACGTCTACCCGCTTAAGCGATTTCCGGACGCGACCGGGCGATGGTTCGGAGCGTCGGCGCGCGGGGCCTTGTTGGAGAAGGTCCCGTTTGTGGTGACAAGCCTTCTCTTCACGGGCCTCGCGATCGCGGCCAAACCGCAATCAGAGATCCCCGTTGAGCATTTCATCGGTTCGGCAGGAATTGCCCAGGCGTGCTACGGGACTTGGTTTTACATCTGGAAGACGGTGTTACCGCTGGACCTCATCGCGTTCTACCCGTTGCCCAAGGACCTGAATTGGCTCGCGCTCCCGTACAGTTTGTGCATTCTGGCCACGCTGGCGATGACCGCCGGCTTGTTTCTCCTGCGGCGGCGCTGGCCCGGACTGTTGGCGGCTTGGTTAAGTTACCTGTTGATCCTGGCGCCCAACTCGGGGTTGATTCGGATCAGTGAGCAGATTGCCACGGATCGGTATAGTTACCTGTCCATGCTGGGCTTGGTCGGGCTGGCCGCCGCCTGTTGCTGCTGGCTCTGGCGGATGTCCTCGCGATGGCATCCCGGCGCCGCGATCGGAATCCTCGTGATTGGCCTGGGAACGCTCATGGGCCTGACCGCCATGACACGGAACCAGTGCCGGACCTGGCTCAACTCCGAAACCCTTTGGACCCATGCTCTGACGCATGGCGCAAGCTCTAGCCCCTTGGCGCACAACAACTTGGGCGGCGTACTGTGTTCCCAGGGGAACTACAAGGCAGCGAAGGATCATCTCACCGAGGCCCTGCGGCTCGATCCCAACAACGCCGGGCGCACGACAACCTGGGGACGATACTGTTCCACGAGGGGAAGTACGAGGATGCGGCGGCTCAGTTCGCTCTCGCCACGCGGTTTGATCCCGGCAGCGACAATGCACACGGCAACCTGGGCTTTGTCCTCTCTACCCTTGGGAAGGACGAGGCGGCGGTGGCTCATTTAACCGAGCGCTTCGGCTCAATCCCGCCAACGCCAGTGCCCACAACAATTTGGGCCTGGTGCTCTTTACCCAGGGGAAGAACGAAGAGGCGGAGGCCCATTTGGCTGAAGCGGTGCGGCTTAATCCCGACAACGCCCAAGCACACAACAACTTGGGAAAGGTCCTCTCGCGCCTTGGGAAGCACGGGGCGGCGGAGGCTCATTACACCGCGGCGGTGCGACTCAATCCCGACTTTGCCGAGGCCCACAATAACTTGGGCCTGGCCCTCCAAACCAGGGGGAGCTACCAGGCGGCGGAGGGGCATTTCAGCGAGGCGCTGCGGCTCGATCCCGGCTTCGCGAAAGCACATTACAATCTGGGCATCTCCCTCGTCGTCCGCGCCAGGTACGAGACGGCGGTGGCTCATTTCGCGGAGGCCATCCGGCTTGATCCCGGATTCGCCGACGCACACTACAACCTGGGCGTGGTCCTTTTTAGTCTGGGGAACTATGGGGCGGCGCGGGCTCATTTCGCCGAGGTCATGCGACTTAAACCGGGCGACCCGGATGCTTATAACGCCAGCGCGACGCTCATGGCGGCCTGTCCCGAAGCGAGATTCCGGGATGGCAAGGGAGCGGTCAAATTCGCCACCCGGGCCTGCGAGTTGACCCAGTGGAACAATCCAAGCTGTCTCAATACGCTGGCCGCCGCCCAGGCCGAGGCCGGCGACTTCGACGCGGCGGTAAAGGCACAACAGCGGGCGATCGCACTGCTGACGGATCATGTGCAGAAAGCCGAATATCGGTCCCGGCTGGTGCTCTACCAGGCCAAAAAACCTTACCGGCAGGTGTCCCCACGGCACGCAACGTCTGGAGCTCGCTCATGATCATGGAGAGTTACTGATGGAAGAGTTCGGTCAAGAAAGCTCGATGAAAGTGGCCGTGACAACGGTTGCGGGTCCGAGTGCCGGGCCGAGTGGGGATTCGCTGCCGGTATGGGACCGCCTCACCTGGTTGGTGGCGATTCCGCTGGCCTTGATAGTCATGTACGCCTTCATTCCCATCCTCAACAACGGCTTTGTGTTGTGGGACGACAACGAATACTTCCTTGAGAATCTCTATTTCCGTGGTCTGGCGCGGCCCAGATAAAGTGGGCCTGGACGACGTTTTGGATCGGCGTTTATCAGCCGCTGGCGTGGTTGCTCTACGGGGCTCAATACGTCCTGTGGCAACTCGAGCCACGAGGTTACCACCTCACCAGCCTCCTCCTCCAAATTGCCGACGCCGTGGTGCTCTATGTCCTGACGGTGGCCTTGCTCGTCCGATGCCAGAACCAGTCCTGCCTGGAGAGTCCGCGGACATGCTCCTTGGGGGCGGGGCTGGCGAGCGCCCTGTTCGCGGTGCACCCGCTACGTGTTGAGGTCGTGGCCTGGGCCACCGCTCAAATGTACCTGCCCTGCATCCTGTTCTCCATGCTATCGGTTCTTGCCTATCTCCGTGCATTCGGGACGAGTTCATCGCCGCGTTGGGGTTGGCTGGTTGGCTCGTTCCTTTTGTTCGTGACGGCCCTGTTGTTCCACGTGCTGCCGGTGACCCTGCCCGCGGTGCTCTTGATCCTGGACGTCTACCCCCTCCGGCGATTTCCGGATGGGG
Organism: uncultured Isosphaeraceae bacterium; assembly: GCA_963829765.1. GTDB lineage: Bacteria > Planctomycetota > Planctomycetia > Isosphaerales > Isosphaeraceae > CAWFRS01. The sequence continues at coordinate 18,094 of CAWHKI010000209.1, forward strand.
CCGGGCGATGGTTCGGGGCTAGGGCGCGGAGAGCCTTGTTGGAGAAGGTCCCATTTGTGATGACGAGCCTTCTCTTCATGGGCCTCGCGATCGCGGCCAGGCCGGGGTCAGAGATGCCAATTGACCGTCAGAGCACTTCGGCAGGGATTGCCCGGGCGTGCTACGCGATTTGGTTCTACATTTGGAAGACGCTGTTACCGTTGGACCTCATCGCCGTGTACCCCTTGCCCAGGGAGCCGAATTGGCTGGCACTCCCGTACAGTTTGTGCGTCCTCGCGACACTTGCGATGAGCGCCGGCTTGTTTCTCCTGCGCCGGCGCTGGCCCGGACTGTTGGCGGCCTGGTTGAGTTACCTGCTCATCCTGTCGCCCAACTCGGGCATCATTCGGATTGGCGACCAGATCGTCGCCGATCGCTACAGCTACATGGCAATGCTGAGCTCGGTGGTGCTGGCGGCCGCCGGCTTTTGCCGGCTTTGGCGGATGTCCTCGCGGTGGCATCCCGGCGCCGGCATCGGCATGATCGCGCCAAGGATGGATGCCTTAACGGATGTCGGTCCGAGCAAGTGTCATCCTGGCGCCGGCATCGGGATGATTGCGCTGGGCCTCGGAGTACTCCTGGGTCTGACTGCCCTGACGCGGATCCAGTGCCGAACCTGGCTCAACTCGGAAACCCTGTGGGCCCATGATCTGGCCCATGGCGGAAACTCTAGCTTTGTGCCGCATCACAACTTCGGCCTGGTCCTCTTTAACCAAGGGAAGTACGAGGCGGCCGAGGCTCATTTCACCGAGGCGCTGCGGCTCACTCCGGGCAAGACCGATATCCAGAACAATTTGGGGACGGCCCTCGCTCGCCAGAGGAAGTTTGCGGAGGCGGCGGCTCATTTCGCCGAGGCCGTCCGACTCGATCCCGGCTTCGTCAAGGCACACTTCAACCTGGGCCTTGTCCATGCCCAACAGGGGAACTACAAGGAGGCGGCGGTTCATTATGCTAACGCGATTCGGCTCCAGCCCGGCAACGTTGGCGCACACTTCAACCTGGGAAACGTCCTCTTCCGCCTGGGAAACTACGAGGCAGGCAGGCTCATTACGCCGAGGCCATACGGCTCGATCCCGGCTATGCGGAAGCGTACAACGCCAGTGGGCTGATCATGGCGGCTTGCGCGGAAGCGAAGTTTCGAGATGGCCAGAGGGCGGTCGCATTGGCAACCCTGCCTCGCGCGTTGACCAAGTGGAAAGATCCACGCTTTCTCAGTACGCTCGCCGCAGCGCAGGCCGAGGCGGGCGACTTCAACGCGGCGGTGTCGTCGCAAACGAGGGCGATCGAGCTTCTGACGGACCAGCGGCAGCAAGACGACTATCGCTCCCGGCTGGTGCTCTACCAGGCCAAAAAGCCCTACCGTCAGGAATCGCCACAGCTCGCCCCGGCTCAAACTCGCTCATGATGATGGAGATCTCTTGATGGAAGAGCTCGGTCAAGAAAGCACGATGCAAGTTGCCCTGACTCCGGTTGCGGGTCCGATTGCCGGGCCGAGTGGGCAGTCGCTACCGGTCTGGGACCGGCGCACGTGCCTGGTTGTTGTTCCATTGGCCTTGGTCGTCATCTACGCCTTCGCGCCCGTCCTCGACAACGGCTTCGTCAACTGGGACGACACTGTGAACTTCCTCTACAATCCCTATTTCCGTGGCCTCGGCACCGCTCAATTGAGGTGGGCGTGGACCACGTTCTGGACGGGCACTTACCGGCCGCTCGCATGGATGCTCTTCGAGACAGAATATGTTTTCTGCAAGCTCGACCCGAGAGGTTACCACCTCACCAGCTTACTGCTTCAGGTCGCGACCGCCGTGGTCCTCTACATCTTCACCATGGTCCTGCTCGTCCGATGCGGAAACGATTCCCGGCTAGAGAATCGGTGGCCGATGTCCTTAAGCGCGGGGCTGGCGACCGCGTTGTTCATGGCGCACCCGCTTCGCGTTGAGGTAGTCGCCTGGGCCACCGTCCAATCCTATATGCTTTGCGCCCTGTTTTCGATGCTGGCGGTTCTCGCCTATCTCCATGCGTTTGGGACGACCACAGCCCGCCGGTGGAGTTGGCTGGTGGGATCGTTCCTCCTGTTCGTGACGGCCCTCCTCTTCCACGCGGTCGCGGTGAGCCTGCCCGCCGTACTTTTAGTCCTGGACGCTTACCCATTGCGACGGTTTTGGGCGGAGCCCGGCCGTTGGTTCGGGCCCGAATTACGAAGAGTATTGTGGGAAAAGGTCCCCTTTCTGATCGCGAGCCTGGTCTTCATGGGCCTCGCGATCGCCGCGAAGCCACTGTCACGGTTCCCCGTTCGGCAGTATCCCCTCTCCCAATGCGTTGCCCGCGCGTGCTACGGCATCTGGTTTTACGTCATCAAGACGATCTGGCCATTCGATCTCATCGCTGTATATCCCTTGCCCAAGGACGTGAACTGGTTCAGTCTGCCGTATAGCGTGAGCATCGTCGCCACACTGGTGATGAGCGCGCTGTCTTGATTCTCCTGCGTCATCGCTGGCCAGGACTCTTGGCGGCCTGGGTGAGCTACCTCGTGATTCGGCGCCGAACTCGGGCTTGATCCTGTCCAACGATCAGATCGCGGCCGACCGCTATAGCTACATTTCGATGTTGGGCTTCGTCCCGCTCTTGGCCGCCGGCTTGTGCCAGCCCTGGAAGATGTCTTTGCGTCCCACCCCGGCGCCGGCATCGGGATGGCTGCGGTAAGGACAGAGGCCTTAACGGATGTCGGCCCGAGCAAGTGGCATCCTGGCGCGCGGCACCGGGGATGATTGCGCTGGGCCTCGGAGCACTTCTGGGGCTGACTGCCCTGACGCGAAACCAGTGCCGGACCTGGCTCAACCCGGAAACCCTGTGGGCCCACGCTCTGAGCCATGGGGGAAACGCTAGCGATGTGGCGCAACACAACTTCGGCTTGATCCTCTTTAACCAAGGGAAGTACGAGGCGGCGGAGGCTCATCTCACCGAGGCGATGCAGCTCTTTCCGGGCCACACCAATATCCGCAACAATTTGGGAACGGTCCTCGCCCGCGAGAGGAAGTATGCGGAGGCGGAGGCTCAATTCGCTGAGGCCATCCGGCTCGATCCCGGCTTCGTTGAGGCACACTTCAACCTGGGCCTGGTCCACGCCGGACAGGGGAACTACAGGGAGGCGGAGGCTCATTATGCTGAGGCCGTCCGGCTCCAGCCTGGCAACGGCGCGCAGCACACCTCAATCTGGGCAACATCCTCTCCCGCCTGGGGAACTACGAGGCCGCGAAGGCTCATTACGCCGCGGCCATAAGGCTCGATCCCGGCCATGCGGAAGCGTACAACGCCAGCGCGCTGATCATGGCGGCCTGCCCGGAAGCGAAGTTTCGAGATGGCCAGAGGGCGGTCGCATTGGCAACTTCGCCTGCGCGTTGACCAAGTGGAAAGATCCACGCTTTCTCAATACGCTCGCCGCCGCGCAGGCCGAGGCGGGCGACTTCAACGCGGCGGTGTCGTCGCAAACGAGAGCGATCGAGCTTCTGACGGACCAGCGGCAGCAAGGCGACTATCGCTCCCGGCTGGTGCTCTACCTGGCCAGAAAGCCTTACCGTCAGGAATCGCCAGAGTTCGCCTCGGCTGACGCTCGCTCATGATGATGGAGATCTCCTGATGAAGATGGTTCGGCGAGAAAGGTCAATGCGGGCGGCTCTGGCTTCGGTCCCGAGTTCGGAACCGCCGCGGGGTTGGCATCGACGCACCTGGCTCGTTCCGATTCCGGTGGCCTTGATCGTCATTTATGCCTCCTTGTGGACCCATGCTCTGAACCATGACGCAAACTCTAAGTCCCAGGCACACGGCAACCTGGGCAACCTCTTTTATAAACAGGGGAAGTACAAGGAGGCGGTGGCTCATTTCACAGAGGCGCTACGGCTTAATCCTGGCTACGCCGAAGCGCACAACAACTTGGGCAATGTCCTTTATACCCAGGGGAAATACGACGAGGCGGTGGCTCATTTCACCGAGGCACTCCGGCTCAATCCCAGTTATGCGGATGCTCATAACAACCTGGCGACGGTCCTCTCCCGCCAGGGGAAGTATGCCGAGGCGGAGGCTCATTTCGCTGATGCCATTCGGCTCCAGCCGGAAAACGTCCAAGCACACTACAACCTGGGCCTCGTCTTCTCGCAGGTCGGCAATTACGAGGCGGCGAGGGCTCAGTTCGCGCTAGCCATACGGCTCCAACCCGGCGACCCAAAGGCGTATAACGCCAGCGCGATGATCATGGCCGCTTGCCCCGACGCGAAGTTCCGTGACGGCAAGGAGGCAGTCCAATTCGCGACCCGCGCCTGCGAATTGACCAAGTGGAAGAACCCAATCATTCTCGATACCCTCGCCGCCGCGCAGGCCGAGGCCGGCGATTTCGACAGAGCCGTCTCGTCGCAAAAGAAGGCGATCGAACTTCTGACGGACGAGCGGCAGGAAGACGACTATCGCTTCCGGCTGGCGCTCTACCTGGCCAAAAAACCCTACCGTCAGGCACCCGCGCAACACGCCCCCAATGGAGCGAGCCCATGATCATGGAGACTTCCTGATGGAGGAGCTTTGGCAAGAAAGGTCACCGCAGGCGGCCGTGGCAGTGGTCCCGAGTCCGAGTGCCGGGCCGAGCGCGCATTCGCTGCCGGCCTGCGACCGCCGCGCGTGGCTGGTGACGATTCCGTTGGCTTTGATCGTCATCTACGCCTTCATCCCCACCCTCTCTAACGACTTCGTGACGTCGTGGGACGACCAGCACAACTTCCTTTATAACCCCTATTACCGCGGTCTAGGAGCAGCCCAGGTCCAGTGGGCCTGGACGACGTTCTTGCTTGGCGTTTACCAACCCTTGGCCTGGATGCTCTTCGAGATCCAATATGTTTTCTGGCAACTCGATCCACGAGGTTACCACTTGACCAGCCTGCTCCTCCAGGTTGCCAACACCACGGTCCTGTATGTTCTGACGGTCGCCTTGCTGGTCCGATGTCGGATACGATCCTGCCTCGAGAGTCCGTGGGCATGCGCCTATAACGCGGGGCTCGCGACGGCATTGTTCGCGGTGCACCCGCTGCGGGTTGAGGCCGTGGCCTGGGCCTCCTGCCAACCGTATCTGCCCTGCGCGCTGTTCTCCATGCTGGCGGTTCTCGCCTATCTCTGTGCATTTCCGAAGGATTCTTCCCCGCGGTGGGGTTGGCTGGTGGGCTCGTTCCTGCTGTTCGTGGCGGCGCTGTTGTTCAAGGCGCCGGCGGTGAGCTTGCCCGCGGTGCTCTTGATCCTGGACGTCTACCCCCTCGGGCGAATTCCGGACAAGACCGGGCGATGGTTCGGGGCGTCAGCCCGGAGAGCCTTGCTGGAGAAAGTCCCGTTTTTGATGACGAGCCTCTTCTTCATGCGCCTCGCTATCGTGGCCAAAGCGCAATCAGGGCGTCTCGATACTTTCGACCCCTCCGTCGGCATTGCGCAGGCGTGTTACGCGATCTGGTTTTACATCCAGAAGACGGTGTTGCCTTTCGACCTCATCGCCTTGTACCCGTCACCCATCGAGCTGAATTGGCGGGAGATCCCGTTCAGTTTGAGCATCCTTGGGACGCTGGCGACGAGCGTCGGCTTGTTTCTCTTGCGCCGTCGCTGGCCCGGATTGTTGGCGACTTGGCTGAGTTATCTGCTGATCTTGGCGCCCAACTCCGGCATCATTCGGATCGCCGAATGTCTGGCTGGGGATCGCTATTGTTACATGGCGATGCTGAGCTCGGTGATGCTGGCGGCCGCTTGTTTTTGCAGGCTCTGGCAGATGTCCTCGCGGTGGCATCCCGCCGCCGCCGTGGGGATCATTGCAATCGGCCTCGGCGCACTCGTGGGTCTGACCGCCATGACGCGGAACCAGTGTCGGACTTGGCTCAACTCGGACGTATTGTGGGCTTATGCTCTAGCCCATGGGGCGAATTCGAGCGTCGGGCTGCACAACTACTTGGGTGTCGAGCTCCAATCTCAAGGGGAGCTACCAGGCGGCGGAGGCTCATTTCAGGGAGGCGCTGCGGCTCCGTCCTAGGTACGCGGAAGCCCACAACAACTTGGGCGTCACGCTCCAAGCTCAGGGGAACTTCCGGGCGGCGGAGGCTCACTACGCCGAGGCCGTACGGCTCCGTCCCGGCTACGCGGAAGCCCACAACAACTTGGGCGTCTTACTCCATAACCGGGCGAATTACGAGGACGCGGTGGCGCATTTCACCCAGGCGGTGCGGCTCAAGCCCGGCTATAGTGATGCCCACAACAACCTGGGGACGATCCTCTACCGCCAGAGGAAGTATGCGGAGGCGGAGCCTCATTTTACTGAGATCATACGGTTGCGTCCCGGCGACGTTCAAGGACACTACAACCTAGGCAATGTCCTGTCCGGCCTTCACAAATACTCGGCGGCGAGGGCTCAGTTCGCTCTTGCCATACGGCTCGATCCCGGCTTCGCGGATGCCTACAACGCCTGCGGGCTGCTCATGGCGGCCTGTCCCGAAGCGAAGTTTCGCGATGGCAAGGGGGCGGTCGCATTGGCAACCCGCGCCTGCCAGTTGACCAAGTGGAAAGATCCACGCTGTCTTAATACGCTCGCCGCCGCACAAGCCGAGGCGGGCGACTTCGACGCGGCGGTGACGTCGCAACAGAGGGCGATCGAGCTTCTGACAGACCAACGGCAGCAAGACGACTATCGCTCCCGGCTGGTGCTCTACCAGTCCAAAAAACCCTACCGTCAGGTACCCGCGCAACACGCCCAGACTGAAGCGAGCCCATGATCATGGAGACTTCCTGATGGAGGAGTTTGGGCAAGAAAGGTCGATGCAGGCGGCCGTGGCTCCGGCTCCGAATTTGAGTGCCGGACTGCATAGGGATCCGCTGCCGGCTTGGGACCCGCGCTCTGGGCTGGTTGCGATTCCGTTGGTCTTGGTCGTCATTTACGCCTTCAGCCCCGCTCTTAACAACGGCTTCGTGGATTGGGACGACCAACAGAACTTCTTCGCCAACCCCTATTTCCGTGGTTTGGACGTAGCCCAGGTAAAGTGGGCCTGGACTACGTTTTGGTTTGGCGCTTACCAGCCGCTGGCGTGGTTGCTCTTCGAGACGCAATATGTCTTCTGCCAACTCGATCCACGAGGTTACCACTTGACCAGCCTGCTCCTCCAGGTTGTTGATGCCGTGGTGCTTTATGTCTTGACGGTGGCCTTGCTCCGTCGGTGTCGCACTGATAGCTGCCTCGAGAGTGGGTGGACTTGCTGCTTAAGCGCGGGGCTGGCAACCGCCCTGTTCGCGGTGCATCCGCTGCGCGTCGAGGCCGTGGCCTGGGTCTCCTGCCAACCGTATCTGCCTTGTGCCCTGTTCTCGATGCTGGCGGTTCTCGCGTATCTCCGTGCGTTCCGGACGAGTTCATCCCCGCAATGGGGCTGGCTGGCGGGCTCGTTCGTCCTTTTTGTGGCGGCCATGTTGTTCAAGGCGGTGGCAGTAAGCCTGCCCGCGGTACTCTTGATCCTGGACGTCTACCCGCTCGGGCGATTTGGGAACGGGGCCGGGCGTGGTTCGGTGCGTCGGCGCGACGAATTCTGTTGGAGAAGGCCCCGTTTGCGATGGCGAGCGTTTTCTTCATGGGACTGGCGATCGCGGCCAAGCCGGACTCGCGGTTCCCAATTCAGCATGAAAACACGTTGGGAGGCATTGTTCGGGCGTGCTACGCGACCTGGTTTTACATCTTGAAGACGGCGTTACCGCTGAACCTCATCGCGTTGTACCCATTGCCGCTGGAGGTCAATTGGCTCGCACTCCCCTACAGTTTATGCATCGTCGCCACGCTGGCGATCTCCGTCGGCTTGTTTCTCCTGCGCCGGCGCTGGCCTGGACTATTGGCGGCGTGGCTAACTTACCTGGTGATCCTCGCGCCTAACTCAGGCTTCATTCGGATTAGCGACCAGATCGCCGCGGATCGCTATAGTTACGTGTCGATGTTGAGCTCGGTGATGCTGGCTGCCGCCAGTTTTTGCTGCCTCTGGCGGATGTCGCGGCGATGGCATCCTGCCGCCTCCATCGGGATGATCGCGATTGGCCTCGGAGCACTCATGGGTCTGACCGCCGTGACGCGGAACCAGTGCCGGACTTGGCAGACGCGGAAGCATTGTGGGCCCATGCTCTGGCCCATGGTGCAAACACTAGCTTCAGCCTACACAACTACTTGGGCCGCACCTTTCAAATCAAGGGGAACCACCAGGCGGCAGAGGCTCATTTCAGGGAGGCACTGCGGCTCAATCCCGCCTACGCGGGGGCCCACAACAACTTGGGCATCACCCTCCAAGCTCAGGGACACTTCCAGGCGGCGGAGGCTCACTACGCTGAGGCTGTACGGCTCCGTCCCGGCTACGCGGAAGCCCACAACAACTTGGGCGTCTTACTCCATAACCGGGCGAATTACGAAGAGGCGGTGGCGCACTTCACCCAGGCGGTGCGGCTCAAGCCCGGCTATACTGATGCACACAACAACCTGGGGATGATCCTCTACCGCCAGGGCAAGTACGCGGAGGCGGAGCCTTATTTCGCTGAGATCATACGGCTGCGTCCCGACAATGTTCAAGGACACTACAACCTAGGCAATGTCCTGTCGGGCCTTCACAAATACTTGGCGGCGAGGGCTCAGTTTGCTCTTGCCATACGGCTCGATCCCGGCTTCGCGGATGCGTACAACGCCTGCGCACTGCTCATGGCGGCCTGTCCCGAAGCGAAGTTTCGCGATGGCAAGGGGGCGGTCGCATTGGCAACCCGCGCCTGCGAGTTGACCAAGTGGAAAGATCCACGCTGTCTTAACACGCTCGCCGCCGGGCAGGCCGAGGTGGGTGACTTCGGCGCGGCGGTGAGGTCGCAACAGAAGGCGACCGAACTTCTGACCGATGAACCGCAAAAAGCCGAATATCGCTCCCGGCTCGTGCTCTACCAGGCCAAAAAGCCCTACCGTCAGGTACCCGCACAACGCGCCCTGACTGAAGCGAGCCCATGATCATGGAGACTTCCTGATGGGAGAGTTTGGGCAAGAAAGGTCGATCGAGGCGGCCGTGGCTCCGACTCCATATTTGAGTGCAGGACCGAATAGGGATCCGCTGCAGGCGTGGGACCGGCGGAGTTGGCTGGTTATGATTCCGTTAGCCTTGATCGTGATCTACGCCTTTAGCCCCTCCCTCGACAACAGCTTTGTCAGATGGGACGACCATCGAAATTTTCTTGAGAACCCCTCTTTCCGTGGTTTGGGCGCGGCACAGCTAAAGTGGGCCTGGACTACGTTTTGGGTCGGCGTTTACCAGCCGCTGGCGTGGATGCTCTTCGAGACGCAATATGTCTTCTGGCGACTCGATCCACGAGGTTACCACTCGACCAGCCTGCTCCTGCAGCTTGCCAACGCCGCGGTCCTGTATGTTCTGACGGTGGCCTTGCTCGTCCGTTGCCGGACCGATTCCTGCCTCGAGAGTGGGTGGAGGTGCTCCTTAAGCGCGGGGCTGGCGACCGCCCTTTTCGCGGTACACCCGCTGCGGGTCGAGGCCGTGGCCTGGATCTCCTGCCAGCCGTACTTACCCTGTGCCCTCTTCTCCATGCTGTCGGTTCTCGCCTATCTCCGTGCATTCGGGACGAGTTCATCCCCGCGGTGGGGTTGGCTGGTGGGCTCGTTTCTGCTGTTCGTGGCGGCCCTGTTGTTCAAGGCGCCTGCGGTGAGCCTGCCCGCGGTGCTCTTGATCCTGGACGTCTACCCGCTCGGGCGATTTCCGGACGAGACCGGCCGATGGCTAGGGGCGTCGGCGCGGAGAGCGTTGTTGGAGAAGGTCCCGTTCGTGATGACGAGCCTTCTCTTCATGGGCCTCGCGATCGCCGCCAAGCCTCAATCACAGCTCCCAGTACACCAAGACAACGCGTCGGAAGGCATTGCCCGGGCGTGCTACGCGATCTGGTTCTACATCTGGAAGACGGTGTTGCCGCTGGACCTCATTGCGTTCTACCCGGCGCCCAGGGAGCTCAATTGGCTCGCATTCTCGTTCAGTTTGAGCATCCTCGCCACGCTGGGGATCTCCGCCGGATTGTTTCTGGTGCGCCGCCGCTGGCCAGGACTATTGGCGGTTTGGCTGAGTTACCTGGTAATCCTTGCGCCCAACTCGGGCATCGTTTGGATCAGTAACCAGATCGCCGCGGATCGCTATAGCTACATCTCCATGCTGGGCTCGGTGATGCTGGCGGCCGCCGGTTTTTGCCGGCTCTGGCGGATTTCGTCGCGATGGCGTCCCGGCGCCATCGGGATCATCGCGATGGGCGTAGGGGCCCTCCTCGGTCTGTCCGCCTTAACGCGCAACCAGTGCCGGACCTGGCGCGACACGGAAGTTTTGTGGACCCATGCTCTTAACCATGGGGCAAACACTAGTTTCGACGTACACAACAAATTGGGCAGTGTCCTCTATGCGCAGGGGAAGTACCAGGAAGCGGAGGCTCATTTCGCCGAGGCGCTGCGGCTCAATCCCGGCTTTGCCGATGTCCACAACAACGTAGGTGTGGCCCTCCAAACCAAGGGGAGCTACCGCGAGGCCGAGGCTCATTTCACCGAGGCGCTGCGACTCAATCCCAGCTATGCCGATGCCCATGCAAACTTGGGCAGGCTTTTCTTTACCCAGCGCAAGTACGAGGCGGCGGCGACTCATTTTACCGAGGCGGTGCGGTTCAATCCCGGCGACGCCGATGGCCACAAAAACTTGGGCCACCTCCTTTCTATCCAGGGCAAGTACGAGGCAGCGGCGACTCGTTTCACCGAGGCGGTGCGGCTCAATCCCGGCGACGCCGATGCCCATAACAACCTGGCGATGATTTTCTTCCACCAAAGGAAATATCCGGAGGCCGCGGCTCAGTTCTCCGAGGCGCTGCCGCTCAATCCGGCCAACACCGATATCCACAACAACCTGGGGACGGTCCTCGCCCGCCAGAAGAGATATGCGGAGGCCGCGGCTCATTTCGCTGTTGCCATACGGGTTGATCCCGGCTTCGTGATGGCACACTTCAACCTGGGCCTCGTCCAAGCCCAACAGGGGAAGTACAGGGACGCTGCGGCTCATTATATTGAAGCCATCCGGCTCCAGCCTGGCAACGTTGGCGCACACCTCAACCTAGGTAACGTCCTCTCCCGCCTGGGGAACTACGAGGCAGCGCAGGCTCATTACTCCGCGGCCATACAGCTCGATCGCGGTATCGCGGAAGCATACAACGCCAGCGCGCTGATCATGGCGGCCTGCCCGGAAGCAAAGTTTCGAGATGGCAAGGGGGCGGTCGCATTGGCAACCCGCGGCTGCGAGTTGACCAAGTGGAAAGATCCACGCTTTCTCAATACCCTCGCCGCCGCACAGGCCGAGGTGGGCGACTTCGACGCGGCGGTGACATCGCAAAAGAAGGCGATCGAGCTTTTGACAGACCAGCGGCAGCAAGACGACTATCGCTCCCGGCTGGTGCTCTACCAGGCCCAAAAGCCCTACCGTCAGATATCCCCTCAGCGCGCCCCGTCAGGAGCGAGCTCATGATTATGGAGAGCTGCTGATGAATGAGTCTGGCCGAGAAAGCACAGCGCACGCGGCCGTGGCACCGGCTTCGAGCCCGGGTGCCGGGTCGAGCCCGTATCCCCTGTGGGCCCGGGACTGGCGGACTTGGCTGGTGGTGATTCCGTTGGCTTTCTTTGTCATTTACGCCTTCATCCCCATCCTCGCCAACGGCTTCGTCGATCGTGATGACGAGCAGGAGTTCCTCTACAACCCGAATTTCCGTGGTCTGGGGGTAGCCCAGGTGAAGTGGGCCTGGACTTCATTTTGGGTCGGCGAATACCAGCCGCTGGCGTGGTTGCTCTTCGAGACCCAATATGTCTTCTCTCAACTCGACCCACGAGGTTACCACTTGACCAGCCTTCTCCTCCAGGTTGTCGACGCCCTGGTGCTGTACGTCTTGACCATAGCCTTGCTCGTCCGATGCCGGCCTGACTGGTGCCTCGAGAGTCCGTGGATGTGCTCCTTGAGCGCGGGGATGGCGACCGCCCTGTTCGCGGTGCACCCGCTGCGTGTTGAGCCCGTGGCCTGGGCCTCCTCCCAACCGTATCTTCCCTGCATCCTGTTCTCCATGCTGGCGGTCCTCGCCTATCTCCGTGCATTTCCGATCGATTCATCCCCGCGCTCAGGCTGGCTGCTGGGCTCGTTGCTCCTATTCGTGGCGGCGAACTTGTTCAAGGTGGTGGCGGTGAGCCTGCCGGCGGTGCTCTTGATTCTGGACGTCTACCCTCTCCGACGATTTCCAGATGAGACCGGGAGATGGTTCGGGGCGCCGGCGCGGAGAGCCTTGCTGGAGAAGGTCCCGTTTGTAGTGACGAGCCTCCTCTTCACGGGCATCGCGATCGCGGCCAGGCCGGCGTCCCAGATTCCGGTTGACCGTCAGGCAGCCTCGGCGGGCATTACCCGGGCGTGCTACGCGGTCTGGTTCTACATCTGGAAGACGGTGTTACCGCTGGACCTCATCGCCGTCTACCCGTTACCCAGGGAGATGAATTGGTTCGCATTCCCGTACAATTTGGGCATCCTCGCCACGCTGGCGATCTCCGCCGGCTTGTTTCTGCTGCGCCGGCCTTGGCCCGGACTATTGGCGGCCTGGCTGAGTTACCTGGTGATCCTGGCACCCAACTCGGGCCTCATTCGGATCAGCGACCGGATCGCCACGGATCGCTACAGCTACATGGCGATGCTCGGCTCAGTGATGCTCTTGGCCGCAGGTTTGTGCCGGCTCTGGCGGATTTCCCGGCGATGGCGTCCTGACGCACCTCTCGGGATCCTCGTGATCGGCCTCGGCATGCTACTGGCTCTGACCGCGCTAACGCGGAACCAGTGCCGGACCTGGCGCGACACGGCCGTATTGTGGAACTATGCTCTGAACCACGGGGGAGACTCTAGCTTTACCGTACATAACCACTTGGGCGTCCTCTACTATAACCAGGAGAAGTACGAGGCGGCGCAGGCTCATTTCACTTTGGCCATAGGGCTTAATCCGGGCGACCACCGAGCACACAATAACCTGGGCAATGCCCTCTGTCACCAGGGGAAGTACGAGGAAGCGGTGGCTCATTACGCCGAGGTGCTGCGGCTTAATCCCGGCGACGCAAATGTCCATTACAACATGGGCGTCGCCCTCCAAACCCAGGGGAGCTACCAGGCCGCGGACGCTCAGTTCGCGAAAGCTGTACGGCTCCGTCCCGGTTTTGCGGAAGCGTACAACGCCAGCGCATTGCTCATGGCGTCCTGTCCCGAGACGAAGTTTCGCGACGGCAGGGGGGCGGTCGCATTTGCGGCCCGCGCTTGCGAATTGACCAAGTGGAAAGACCCAAGCTCTCTTAACACGCTCGCCGCCGCGCAGGCCGAAGCACGCGACTTCGACGCGGCGGTTAAGTCGCAACAGCGGGCGATCGAGCTTCTTGGTGATGAACGGCAGAAAGCCGAATATCGCTCGCGGCTCGTGCTCTACCAGGCCAAGAAACCCTACCGTCAGGAATTCCCACAGCACGCCCCTTCTGGAACGCACCCATGATGATGGAGAGTTGCTGATGGACGAGTTTGGGCAAGAAAGGTCAATGCAGGCGGCCGTGGCTGCGGGAACGAGTTTGAGTGGCAGGCCAAGTGGGGCCGCGCTGCCGGGTTGGGACCGGCGCACCTGGCCGGTTATGATTACGTTAGTCTTGATCGTCATCTACGCCTTCATTCCTTCGCTCGCCAACGACTTTGTTGTGTGGGACGACGATCAAAACTTTCTCGCCAATCCGTATTTCCGTGGTCTGGGCCTGGCCGAAGTGAAGTGGGCATGGACGACATTTTGGGTCGGCGTCTATCAACCACTGGCGTGGATGCTCTTCGAGGCACAATATGTCTTCTGCCAACTCGACCCACGCGGTTACCACTTGACTAGCCTGCTCCTCCAGATTGTCAACGCCGTGGTGCTGTATGTTTTGACGGTGGCTTTGCTCGTCCGATGCCGGACTGATTCCTGTTTCGAGAGTTCGTGGACGTGCTCCTTAAGCGCGGGCTGGCGGCCGCCCTGTTTGCGGTACACCCGCTGCGAGTCGAGGCCGTGGCCTGGGCCTCCTGCCAACCGTATCTACCCTGCATCCTGTTCTCCATGCTGTCGGTCTTGGCCTATCTGCGTGCATTCGGGACGGGTTCATCCCCGCAATGGGGCTGGCTGGCGGGCTCGTTCCTGCTGTTTGTACTGGCCCAGTTGTTCAAGGCGGTGGCGGTAAGCCTGCCCGCGGTGCTGCTGATTCTGGACGTCTACCCGCTCCGGCGATTACCGGACGAGACCGGTGCCTGGTTCGGAGCGTCCGCGCGGAGAGCCTTGTTGGAGAAGGTCCCGTTTGTGATGACGAGCCTTCTCTTCATCGGCCTCGCGTTCGCGGCCAGGGTGCAATCACCATTCCTCATCGAGCACTACGATGCCTCGAAAGGCATTGCCCAGGCGTGCTTCGCGATGTGGTTTTACATCCAGAAGACGGTCTTACCGCTGGACCTCATCGCCTTCTACCCGCTGCCCAGGGAGCTGGATTGGCTCGCAATCCCGTACAGTTTGAGCATCCTCGCCACGGTGGCAGTGGGTGCCGTGTTGTTTCTCCTGCGCCGGCGCTGGCCCGGACTGTTGGCGGCCTGGCTGAGTTACCTGGCGATTCTGGCGCCCAACTCGGGCATCATTCGGAACAACAGCAGCGTGATCGCTGCGGACCGCTATAGTTACATGGCCATGTTGGGCTCGGTCACGGTGGCGGCCGCCGGGTTCTGCCGCCTCTGGCGGATGGCGCCGCGCTGGCATCCTGCCGCCGCCATCGGGATGATCGCGATTGGCCTGGGAGTGCTCTTGGGTCTGACCGCCCTGACGCGGAACCAGTGCCGGACCTGGCTCGACTCGGAAGCCCTGTGGGCCCATGCGGTGACTCATGGGGCAAGCTCGAGCTTCTTGGCCCACGGCAACTGGGGGGTCGCCCTCCAAACTAAGGGAAGATTCCCGGAGGCGATGGCTCATTACATTGAGGCGCTGCGGCTTAATCCCGGTTACGCCACAGCACACAACAACTTGGGCAGTGTCCTCTATGCCAAGGGGAAGTACGACGAGGCGGAGGCTCATTTCACCCTAGCGCTGCGGTTCAATCCCCACTATGACCAAGCACACAACAACTTGGGGAAGATCCTCTCCCGCCGCGGGAAGTACGAGGAGGCAGAGGCTCATTTGACTGAAGCGCTGCGGCTTAATCCCAGCTATGATACAGCACACGACAACTTGGGCAATCTCCTCTATACCCAGCGGAAGTACAAGGAGGCGCGAGGTCATTTCGCTGAGGCCTTACGGCTGCGCCCGACAACGCCCAAGCGCACTATAATCTAGGCCTGGTCTTGTCCCGCCTCGGGAACTACGAGGCGGCAAGGGCTCAGTTCGCCGAGGCCATACGGCTCCAACCCGGTGAGCCAGAGGCCTACAACGCTAGCGCGTTGATCATGGCCGCCTGCCCGGAAGCGAAGTTCCGCGACGGCAAGGGGGCGGTCCAATTCGCAACCCGCGCCTGCGAGTTGACCGAGTGGAAGAATCCCATCATTCTTGATACGCTTGCCGCCGCGCAGGCCGAGGCCGGCGATTTCGACGCGGCGGTAAAGTCGCAAGAGAAGGCGATTGAACTTCTGACTGACGCCCGGCAGAAAAACGAATATCGCTCCCGGTTGGTGCTCTACCGGGCAAAAAAAACCTACCGTCGAGTAGACCCACAGCGCGCCCCGTCCGGAGCTCGCTCATGATTATGGAGACAAGCTGATGGACGAGTTTGGCCAAGAAAGATCAATGCTAGCGGCCGTGGCTCCGGTTCCGAATCCGAGTGCCGGACCGAGTCGGCGTGCGCTGCCACTCTGGGACCAGCGCACCTGGCTAGTTGCGACTCCGTTGGCCTTGACCGTCATCTACGCCTTCATCCCCGCCCTCGATAACGGCTTCGTCGATTGGGACGATCGACAGAACTTCCTCGAAAATCCCTATTTCCGTGGTCTGGGCGCGGCCCAGGTGAAGTGGGCCTGGACGACGTTTTGGGACGGAGCCTATCAGCCGCTGGCGTGGATGGTGTACGAGGCAGAATATGTCTTCTGCAAACTTAACCCACGAGGTTATCACCTGACCAGCCTGCTCCTTCAGGTCGCCAACGCCGTCGTGTTGTATGTTCTGACGGTGGCCATGCTCGTCCGCTGCCGGACCGAATCCTGCCTGGAGAATCCGTGGACATGCCCCTTAAGCGCGGGGCTGGCGACCGCTCTGTTCGCGGTGCACCCGCTACGTGTCGAGGCCGTGGCATGGGTCTCCGGCCAAATGTATCTGCCCTCGATCCTGTTCGCCATGCTGTCGGTCCTCGCCTATCTCCGTGCATTCTGGACGAGTTCATCCCCGCGATGGGGTTGGCTGGCGGGCTCGTTCCTTCTGTTCGTGACGGCCCTGTTGTTCCATGCGCTGCCAGTGAGCCTGCCAGCCGTACTCTTGATCCTGGACGTCTACCCACTCCGGCGGTTTCCGGATGGGTCCGGGCGATGGTTAGGTGCATCGGCGCGGAGAGCCTTGTTGGAGAAGATCCCGTTTGTGATGACGAGCCTCTTCTTCTTGGGCCTCGCGATCGCGGCCAAGCCACAATCACGAATTCCGGTTCAGCATTATGACGCCTCGGAAGGTATTGCCCAGGCGTGCTATGCGATCTGGTTTTACGTCCTCAAGACACTGTTACCGCAGGACCTCATCGCCTTCTACCCGTTACCCAGGGGCCTGAATTGGCTCGCATTCCCGTACAACGTGAGCATCCTCGCCACGCTGGCGACCTCCTCCGGCTTGTTTCTGCTGCGTCGGCGCTGGCCTGGGCTGTTGGCAGCCTGGCTGAGTTACCTGGTGATCCTGGCACCCAATTCGGGATTTATTCGGATCAGCGACCAGATTGCCACGGATCGCTATAGCTACATGTCCATGCTCGGCTTGGTGACGCTGGTGGCCGCCGGATTCTGGCGGCTCTGGCGGACGGCGCCGCACTGGCGTCCTGGCGCCATCGGGCTCATCGCGCTGGGCCTCGGAGCAGTCCTGAGTCTGACCGCCCTGACGCGCAACCAGTGCCGGACCTGGCTCAACGCGGAAACCTTGTGGACCCATGCCTTGACCCATGGGCCAAACTCTAATCATATGGCTCATAGCAGCTTGGGCAACGTCTTCTATAAACAAGGCAAATACGGGGAAGCGGTGGCTCATTTCACCGAGGCACTTCGGCTCATTCCCGACTACGACAAAGTACACAACAACTTCGCCAATGTCCTCTATGCCCAGGGCAAGTACGAGGACGCGGTGGCCCACTTCGCTGAGGCACTGCGGCTCAATCCCCATTACGCCGATGCCCACTACAATTTGGGCGTCATCCTCCAAGCCCAGGGGAGATACCAGGCGGCGGAGGCTCATTACGCAGAGGCTGTACGGCTCCGCCCTGGCTACGCGGATGCCCGGAAGAATTTCGGGGTCGTCCTCTACGCGCAGGGGAAGTACGAGGCGGCGGCGACTCATTTCGCCGAGGCGTTGCGGCTCAATCCGGATTATGCCGATGCCCACAACAGCCTGGGGACGATCCTCTCCCGCGAGAGGAGGTATGGGGAGGCACAGGCTCATTTCGCTGAGGCTGTACGCCTGCGTCCCGACAACGCCCGAGCACACTATAATCTAGGCATCGTCCTGTCTCGCCTCGGGAGCTACGAGGCGGCGAGGGCTCAGTTCGCCGAGGCCATACGGCTTGATTCCGGCTTCGCAGAAGCATACAACGCCAGCGCGATGATCATGGCCGCCTGCCCGGAAGCGAAATTCCGTGACAGCAAGGGGGCGGTCCAATTCGCGACCCGCGCCTGCGAGTTGACCAAGTGGAAAAGCCCCGTCATTCTTGACACACTCGCCGCCGCAGAGGCCGAGGCCGGCGACTTCGATGCGGCGGTCAAGTGGCAAAAGAGGGCGATCGAACTTCTTACGGATGAACGGCAGAAAGACGACTATCGTTCCCGGCTGAAGCTCTACCGGGCCAAAAAGCGTACCGTCAGGAATCTCCACAACACGCCCTGACTGAAGCACGCCCCTGACAATGGAGATTTCCTGATGGAGGAGTGTGGGCAAGAACGGTCAACGAAGGTGGCCGCGCCTCCGGTTCCAATTCAGGAACCGCTGCCGGTTTGGGATCGGCATGCCTGGCTGGTTCCTATTCCGTTGGCTCTTGCTCGTCATCTACGCCTTCATCCCTGCCCTCGATAACGACTTCGTTGATTGGGACGACCGACAGAACTTCCTCGAGAATCCTCTATTTCCGTGGTCTGGGCGCAGCCCAGGTGAAGTGGGCGTGGACGACTTTTTGGGTCGGCGTCTACCAGCCGCTGGCGTGGTTGCTCTTCGAGGCGCAATATGTCTTCTGCCGAGTGAACCCACGAGCCTACCACCTCACCAGCCTGCTCCTGCAGGTTGTCAACGCGCTGGTGCTGTATGCCTTGACGGTGGCCTTGCTCATTCGATGTCGGACCGAATCCTGCCTGGAGAGTCCGCGGACGTGCTCCTTAGGCGCGGGGCTGGCGGCCGCGCTGTTCGCGGTGCACCCGCTTCGCGTTGAGGCCGTAGCCTGGGCCTCCTGCCAACCGTATCTGCCTTGCATAATGTTCTCCATGCTAGCGGTCCTCGCCTATCTCCGTGCATTCCCGATGAATTCATCCCCGCGCTGGGGTTGGCTCATGGGCTCGTTCCTCCTGTTCGTGGCGGCCCTGTTGTTCAAGGCGGTCGCGGTGAGCCTGCCCGCAGTGCTGCTGATTCTGGACGTCTACCCCCTCCGCCGCTTTCCGGACCAGACCGGGCAATGGTTCGGTGCATCGGCGCGGAGAGCCTTATTGGAGAAGATTCCATTTGCGATAACGAGCCTTCTCTTTATGGGCCTTGCGGTCGCGGCAAAGCCGCAATCACGAATTCCCATTCAGCATGAGCACGCCTCGGTAGGCATTGCCAAGGCGTGCTACGGAACGTGGTTTTATGTCCTCAAGACGGTGTTCCCGCTGGACCTCATCGCGTTCTACCCGGCACCCAGAGAGCTAAATTGGCTCGCATTCCCATTCAGTTTGAGCATCCTCGCCACGCTGGCGATCTCCGCCGGCTTGTTTCTGCTGCGCCGGCGCTGGCCGGGACTGTTGGCGGCCTGGCTCAGTTACTTGGTGATCCTGGCGCCCAACTCGGGTATCATTCACATCAGCAACCAGATCGCCGCAGATCGCTACAGTTACATGTCCATGCTCAGTTCGGTGATGCTAGCGGCCGCCGGTTTTTGCGGTCTCTGGCGGATGTCTTCACGGCTGCATCCTGATGCCGACATCGGGATCGTCGCGTTGGGCCTCGCAGCGCTCCTGGGTCTGACCGGCTTGACACGGAACCAGTGCCGGACCTGGCGCGACACGGAAGTTTTGTGGACGCATGCTTTAACCCGTGGCGGAATCACGAGCTTCGAGGTACACAACAATTTGGGGACGTTCGTCTCCCGGCAGCAGAGGTACGCGGAGGCGGAGGCTCATTTCGCGGAAGCGATGCGTCTCCATCCTGAATACGTCCAAGCACACTACAACCTGGGCCTCGTCTTCTCGCAGGTCGGTAACTACGAGGCGGCGAGGGCTCAGTTCGCCGAGGCCATGCGGCTCGAACCCGGCGACCCGAAAGCTTTTAACGCCAGCGCGATGATCATGGCCGCCTGTCCCGACGTGAAATTCCGCGACGGCAAAGGGGCCGTCCAATTCGCAACCCGCCCCTGCGAGTTGACCAGGTGGAAGAACCCAATCGTTCTCGATACCCTCGCCGCCGCACAGGCCGAAGCCGGTGATTTCGATACGGCGGTAAAGTCGCAAGAGCGGGCGATCAAACTGCTGACGGACGAGCAGG